>JBBRRP010000175.1:0-10814 GCA_038246305.1 Polyangiales bacterium
ATCCAGGTTGGATCACCCTCGCCCGTGGTCTCGAGAGGCTCGACGCCATGACGGAAGGTTGGGTCGCTGCTAAATTACAGTTACGCAGTGATCAACGATTAGAGCATGCTTACTATCTTCTCGGCGTTGCTAGGTGCCCGCTCGGCGTTGCTGGCTACCAGCTCGGTGTTGCTGGCTACCAGCTCGGTGTTGCTGGCTACCAGCTCGGTGTTGCTGGCTACCGGCTCGACAAGGAATGAAAATGGCCGCGCAGCTGATGCTCCACCAAAGCTCAATAGAGAAAGCTCCGCTTATTTCGCGACTTTTCGCACTGTGCCGCTTTCGAAATTCACCCAATAGACGTAGCCAGCGTCGAGAGCAAGAGCGATCGGTTTGCCTTCAAAGCGAGCCAGCTCTTGGAGGGTACCAGCTAGCGTCCTGAGGGATGAGACGGTGCCTTCCTCGGTGGTCCAATACACTCCAGAAGCGTCAACCGCGACTGCCCACGGGCGGCGTAGGTTCGAAACGATCGGCGTAGGATTGCCACCGGTACGCGGTACGGACAGGATCTCGCCGCTTGCCGTGTTGGCCCAGTAAATGTTGTTTTGATAGACGGCGAGGCCCGAGGGCAGAGCTTGGTTGTCGGCGAGCGGCGCTGCAGTGGCGGAGCCCTTCGCGAGCTTCATCAATGAACCGGTGGCCGTGTGGTTCACCCAGTAGACGTTGAGGTCATCCACCGCGATGTCCTGGGCCTCCATTTGGCCAGACGCGAGCGTCTTTGCGCTACCGCAGGCACCGCTGAGCGCCATCATTCGGATGCCAGAATCTTGAACCCAATACAGGTTCCCGCCGGCTTCATCGATGACCAGCCCCAGATTATTGTTCCCGCCATCGAGCCGCTCCACCGTACCAGTAAAATCGAGCGCACCCCGGAAAAGCCCATGATCTCCACCATCGTTGCCAGTCCAATACACATCCGAGGTGCCGAGCGCGACGCCCCAAGTATTGCCGAGATGTCCGGGGCCACCCGGGGAAACGGCACCACCTTCGAGTTGTACTCGTAGTAGTGCGGGATTCTGGAACGCCCCTTGGCTTGTCCAATAGGCGTGAGTTTCATTGATAGCTAACGACCGAGGATGATCTTGCCCTTCAGCAAGAGTCACTGGGCTGCACTTGCCGTTAGTGCAGATGTTGTCTGAGCAGTGGCGTCCACAGCGTCCACAATTGTTGGGGTCGCGTTCCAGATCGACCTCACAACCGCTCTTCGGATCTTGGTCGCAGTCGAAAAATCCGGAATTGCATTCAAATCCACATTTTTCTTCGACGCAAACCGGATAACTACTGAGCAAAAGCGGGCACGTGTTGCCCACGGCACCGCAGTTCCGTACGTCCCCGTGGCGCACAGGTAGGTTTGAAGTCCCTGCTTCCGCTTGCGAGCTAACTCCGCCTGCGGCACCTCCCGTTGCTCGTTCGCCGCCACTTGCGTCGCTACGAGACTGCCCGCCCGCACTCAACGTTCCGGTAGACTGGCTCTCTGGGTTACACGCAGCGAGAGTCACGAACATTGCCAAGCAGCCTGGCGCTCTCCGGTCGAGAAGCGAGGCGAAACGTGAGTCCGACTTCACCCGCGCAGGCTCGCGTGTTCGCCGCCAAATTTCGGATCCCCAAACGCGTCCCCTGAAGCTCCCATGCCGTTGGCGAGGGCTTTCAAAAGCCCCACATGCGAGGCCATTTCTCCGGTCTTTCCGCCGGTGTAGCGCAAATAGCGGCCCGTCTTGAAATAGCCACCCAAGCTCCCGCCCAGCACCCAGGGCAGATCGGTAATGCTGTGCGAGCCGCCCTCCGCGAACACGTTGGCACACAACACGGCCGAATTGTCGAGCATCGTGCCCGAGCCTTCTTTCACGGTTTTCAGTTTTTCCAGGATGTACGCGAATTGGGAGAAGAACCACTGGTCTACCAGATTCTTCCGGCGCAAATTCTCCGGCGAATCATGTGCGTGGTGCGCGATCTCATGGTGCTGGCGAAGTGGGCCACCCGAGCCCGCGTTGTCCGCATCGCGGCCTGTTACAAAATCATTGCCCAGCCAAAAGAAGGAATAACCACCGTTCGACGAATCCGCCCACAGCAAGCTAGCAACGCGCGTGAGATCACAGGCCATGGCGGCCACCACCATATCCGCTTGGAGCTTGTGGATCGTCGGGATCAACGGCGTGTACGCCGCGTTCAAATAGTCCTGCGCGGGATCGGGTGCGTCGGGCTTGGTGCAACTGGCAACGAGCCCGGCCAGCTGCCCCTCAACGTCCCGAATCGCCTGGATATGCGCCTGGATCTTGGCTTTGTCGTCCGTGCCCATCCGGCTGCCTAAAGACTCCAGATTGCGACCCACGTAATCGAAAACACTCTTGCGCTCCAGGCGAATGCGTTCGAGCGAAGCGGGATCAGCAAACTGCCCCACGCCGAAGAGCTTGGCAAAGAGCTTGGTGGGGTCAGCCTCGGGCTCGGGCGCATTCGGGAGGCCGCCGATTGTTGTGCCGCGAAAAGAACAGAATCTGTCGTTGCCATTGTGCTTCAAGGCTTGGAGCTGCAGCGAATGAAATGCGAGCGGTGAAGTGTTGGCGATATGATCGGCGACGTACATGTCCACAGAAGGGCCACCCGCCGAGAGCGGCACTCCGTCGCTGATGGTGCCGTCGATGTGGGCTCCTTCAACACCCGTGAACATCATCGGCATTGAGGCATGACCCGCACCAGCTGTTTGATTCTCGTAGCGCAGCCCGCCAAGGATGAGAATGTCTTGTTGGTGCGGGATGAGTGGCTTCAGCACCGACTGTTCACCGGGGTCTATCGTGAAAGTGGTGGCGTCAGCTGTGGGCCAGCCCCCTTTTGGCCAGAAATACTCGGGAACCACGCCGTTCGGCCAGGCCATGAGAATGAGCCGTTTCGCGGTGCCGAGCGTGACAGCTTCCAGCCGTTCAGCTTCAAGAATCGGCAGAAATGCCGCGCTGGCGCCGAATGCGGCCAAGAAATTTCTGCGCTGGAACTTCATTGGCTCAGCTCTCCTGGCGCGAGACTTCGGTACGAAAAGGATGGGCTTTGAGCGAGCGCGGAAAGCAACGTCCGGATGTCGTAGTCCGCCTTCTCAAAGGCATCAAACGCCGAGCTGAGTGAGGGCGCGTCTTCCGGGAGCTCGGCGCGCCGAAACGCAAATCGGAACCACTGTTTGGCGACGCAGTTTCTCACCTGGCTGCTAGTTGAAAGGAGCGCGGCGAGCTCGGCGGGGCCATTGAAACTCTGATCGCTGCCGTCCAAGCCTGAAATGCTGCCCGAGGCGTCGATCGTCTTGCCGGCTTCGGTGGTGCGATACGCTCCGATGGCGTCGTAGTTGCCAAACCCGTAGCCGATGGGATCCATGAGCTCGTGACACACCTTGCACGAAGCGTTGCTCATGTGGATGACGGAACGCTCGCGAAGCGATTGGCCTGGAGCTAGCGCGGGGATCGGCGGAACAACTGCGGGCGGAGGTGCTAGGCGCTGGCAGAGAAATTGCTCGCGCAGCAATTTGCCCCGCAGAATCAGCGAACCTTCATAGGCATTGGCGGTTGTCGATAGAAGCGCCGTTTGGGTGAGAATTCCCGCGCGTTCAGAAGCATTCAGAGCCACCTTTCGGAGGCCTGTTCCGGTAACTCCCGTGACGCCATACAGCTTCGCGAGTGGCTCATTCACAAAGGAGAACGTTGCGCTGAGCAGTGTCGTGAGCTTGGCGTCTGAATCGAGCAGCACATGATTCACAAAGGCTGCGTTTTCCGCCTTCATGTCACGCCTGAGAGCGTCGTTAAAGAGTGGGTACGTTGTCGGATCTTTAACGATTCGGAGTAGGTTATCGAGCTTCAGCCACTGGGAGTGAAAGCTGGTGACGGTGTCGCGAGCTTTGGGATCCTGAAGCATTCGCGTGACCTCGGCAGCCAAATCGTTAGGTGTGCCGAGCCTGTTGGCCTCCGCGGCCCCGAGCAGTGCGTCATCCGGCATCGTACTCCAGAGGAAATAGGAAAGGCGGGAAGCCACTTCGTAGGGTGTGAGGCGAACTACGCCATTCGCCACCTTCGGCGCGCTTAGCCCGAGCTCCCAATGGTAGAGAAACTGTGGTGACTGCAGAATCGCTCTCACCAAGAGCTGGAGCTTGTCAGTGAATGTCACGTTGCCGGGCAGCGCACCGGCTTCCGTGAATACCTGCAGCAGATCAGCCTCTTCAGCTGCGGTGAGGGTGCGGCGATAGGCCCGCCCGCCGAAACTTTCCACGAATCGCTTGGCACATATCGCATCGCCCTGGAGCGCGGGATCGCAGTTTAAGCCCGAAATGAGTTTGCTCATGCTGGCGCTGGATAAAGCCTCCGCAGCATCCATATACCCGCTCACATCTTGTGCGGACACGATACCTGGGGTGGCGAATCCTGAACCGCCGATCGATTCCCCGGCAAAGCCACCAGCAGGCGCGCTGGAATCATTCAACAGATCGCGAACGGTGTTGTTATATTCTTCTCGGGTTAACCGCCTGAGTGGCGATGGCGGAGCGAGCAGCGGAGATGAACGCGAAGTGCTTGGGACACCATCTGGGGCCCCGTTCGTGTCGGGTACGGTGGGTGCCGGGCTCGTCCGCCCAGAGGGGCGAGGGTCGGATGAGTTCGCCGAACATGCCCCGAGAAACAGTGTGCAGCCGCCAACTAGTCCGCGAAGCCAGTGTTGCCGCGAGAGCGTTCGGAGCCACTGCATGCGCAAAGGACCTTAGCGTTTTTTGGAAACCGGCGCATAATAAGAAAAATTGCAATGCGTGCTTTTGTTGCCTTGTTGTGAAGCCCCTCAAACTCGCCACGCTTGGCTTCCTTACAGCAGGTGCGCATATTTCTTTGCTTGGCGGACGAGTCCCCGTCGCCGGCCCTAGAGAGACTCAAGATACGCGACAAGATCCTGAAGCTCAGCATCGCTCAGGGTTGATGTGTGACCGTGTAGTTCGCCACCACCGCAAGATTGATCGGTGAAGCGCGCGAGTAACGTGAGGGCACAGCCGTCGTGCATGAAGGGGGCCCGCGCTGACACACCGATCAGCGAAGGAGTTTGTACCGGGCGCTCATTGACTCGAACAACGTAGTTCTGGTTGTTCGTGAGCTTGGCGCCTGCATGGCAGTCGGTGCAGCCCACTTGGGGCGACTCGAAGAGCTCCTTTCCGTGTTGAACACCGAGATCGGTGGCGACGCGCAAGGCTGGACCAGCCTTCAAACCAAAGAGCCAATGTTCGAGGGCGTTCAGCCGTTCGGGTGACTGGAAAACACCGCCCATGCGGCGGACAAACACCTCATCCACGAGCTTGTCCATTCCGCTCAATTCGCCGTCCCAATGGAAGGGTTGAGTACCTGCGATGCCGTTATGCAGAGATTGCGTGCGCCGTGCCCCCTGGCCGGAGAACTGCCAGACGCGGCCGTCTTCCGCACCTTCAGGGTGGCATGAGGCACAGGCGATGCCGGCGCCTGAGGCCTGATGAAAGAGGTCGTGTCCCGTGTCGCGCACCGAGATCCCACCGAGATCTACCTCACGGACAGGGGAAAAGTTTTCGACGTTGTCAAAAATCACGAGCTTGGCTGGCTCGCGCGATTGAACGACCAACTGACTTGGTGCCGTTGGGCTGAATGCCACCGCGATCGGCTGCGCGTCGGTCGGCATCGCCACCGGTGTTCCAACCGTGCAGCCCTGATCAAAGCTAGCGCCGCCCGTGAACTGCAGGTTGCCGAACAGCGTGACGCCTCCGAGGCTTACTCCGCCAACGGGCAGACCCGCGGACGAGGCCGTAGGTGGGGTGGCGATTCCGGCCGCAGCGACACTCGAGCCTTCGTTGCTCGGCTGAGGTGCTTCAAAACTCGGCTGAGGTGCCGAAGGATCGGGCAACCCCGCGGATGCTACTGCTACCCAGGTGCCGCTCTGGCTGGCAGCGACATCAACCCCGAGGAAGCTGCCGCCGAGCGTTGCGTTAAGTTGCGTGGGCGTTGCATTCGGCCCGGAAAAAATGGTGAGTGCCGTTTGGACGATCGCTTCGCAGGAGCCAAATCCGGAACCAGAACCATAGGGGCTTGGCGCGCTGTCATCCTTCTTGCTGATATCGAGCGTGCTGTCCGTTGCCACCTGGTGCAGCATGAGGAGTTGGCCACCGGAGCTCGGAATTGCGCGATACGCCACGGAGGCAGAAAATGGACTGGATTCGGAGGGTCCACCACCGGTCCCGTTGTTTGGATCGAAAGTCGAAGGGAGTGGGAGCGCCTGGCGCGTAGGTGCGAATCGGGCTAGCTCGGTGCCGGCTTTAGAAAGATGGATCGCCTCGGCGGACCGAAAACGCGTGACGATGATTTCGCTCGGCTGCACGATTACGTCGCGCAAATCGGAGGCAACCAACTGTCGGCTGAGTGCTTCTCCGCCGGCGGCCGGGAGACTCACTAGCTCGCCCGTTGCGCAAGCCACATAGAGCGTATCAGTGCTGACGTCGGAGGCGATACCCCGTGGTGCCCCGCACACGGAGCGTTTAGAAATGATGGTGTGCGCGGCCCTATCCAGCGTAACGATGGCCCCACCCCCTCTTAGAACCGCGTGGATCCGACCTGCGCGGTCTTCCACCAATCGACCAGGCTCATCTCCAGGAGCAAAAGAAACGACACCCTCCGGCGTTCCTAGCTTTAGGTTCACGAACACGACGCGATCGCGATCCGGATCGGAAGCTATTGCGGTGGTTCCGTCGGCAGTGATGAGCAGTGTTCCCCCGCTGATCGGAGGCGGAGGCTTGGCAGCCTGGACAGGCGGGCGGGTATCGGTGGGGATAACGCGGACACCCCCTTTGCCCCCCGTACTATTTCCAGTGGGTCCGTCGAAAACGACGCCAGGGCTGCTGGTGCCGGTATCGCCTGCCGAGCAGGCCTGGCCAACGAGTACAGCCACAAGCGGGGATGCTGCGAGTAAGTACCGACGAATATTGCCCATTTCTGCTTTCCTCCCAAATCTACGGTGTGAGCGGTCTTGTGGGTGAGTCATGTCCGGCCAGAAGAATTTGGATCACACAGAACGGGATTGAGGGTCGTCCTGTTCGGAACCCCTCTGGTGGCACCGTCGCGGCGAGCGTGAGCTAACGCTCCGACGGGTGGCGGAATCCGTGCTTGCTTATCATAGGGCCCGAATGCTGGCTAAAACAGGTTCCTTGCTGTGAAAATTGTAAATGCAATTGACAATTTTCATGAGATGGGGGGCTTTTGGCCCATGCTCGTTCGTACGCTGGAACCGCACGTGGGGGCCCTGGCGGTAGCCGAACCCTAGCGCTTGTCAGGCGCGGCTAAGTTCTTCTGTTTAGCGGCAGGTTTGAACTCCAGCGTCAGATTCTCAATCGTGGTGAGCGTCACTCCGTCGGGTTCCGAAATGAGTGGCAAGAGCAACAGCTCGTGACCCGCTGCCAGGTCTAGCTCGATGTCGAGTTTTACTTTTGCGCCATCCTTGGGCAGCTCGAACATCTTCAGCTGCACGGCGCGCTGTGTATCTTTGTTCAGCAGCGCTAGCTGATGGGATTTGGCTTTGCCTTTGCTGGGCTTGGTGGAGGCCGAGGCACGCAGCCGATAGGTGCCGGAGCGGGGCACGATGAAGGAGAGCGCCACTGTCTGTTGATTGCGCTTTTGGCCTGCGCTGGTGGTGGGCCCACGCACGAGTATTTCCAAGTGACCGTCTTGAATTACGGCGGAGGCGTCGTCGTGATTGGGAAATCCAGACGTCGACCATACGCCTCCGTTCCAGCGCATTGGCTTGTAGTTTTCTGCCATCGCGAAATCACTTTGAGTGAGCTGATCCAGCCGGAAAACTGGCTGCCCTGCTTGTGTCCAAGGATTTCCTAGCGGCGTATTGGCAGCCGGCCCTTCCCAGCTGTTCGGGAGCTTCCACGCGCTCAATTGGCTGGTCTCCGCTGAGAGCACCAGATCTTCGAGCGTGACCTCGCCGCCCGTTAGCATGCCGTCGATTCTCGGGAGTATCACCAATTCTTCGCCCGCATTGAGCTTGGCGAGCACGCTTGGAATGGGGAGTGTTTGGTTGGGCGTGAGCGCGAATTGGCGCAGCTCCTGGACGCCTTCTTTGGTTTTCTTGAGCAAGCTGAGCCGGACAGGATTGAGCCCATCCCACAGGCGCATTGTGGCTGTTCCCGAGAGCCAGTAGCCGCCAGCCTTGGGCGCCACAAAAACCAACCCGCACAGCTTCTCACCCGGGGAATCAGCATTGGGTGCTCGAAACTCAAGCCGCACGCCGCGACCTTTCATTTCGGCTTTGGGTTGGTCGCCAAAAGTATCCTTCTTGGCCTTCCACCAGCCATTGTCCCACGTGAGCGGCCGATAGCTCGTGGGCTTCTGAACGTCCGGATACACCTGATCCAGGCGCCAGATCGCTTTGCCTTGATGCAGCTGGGGATTGCCCTCAGCGGAGCCCAGTGTCTTGCCAGCCCAGATCGGTGGGAATCTGACCTCGCTTTCGTCGGGGCTCACGAACGAAACGTATTTGCGGTCCAAGGGCTCGAGCGCCTTCCAGAAGGTTTGCCCGGGTGTCTTGCTGTCGGCGTAGAGAAGCACCGGCCTGCCCGTCTTCGACAGCGTGAGCGTTTTCCCGATCAGCTTCCCGCGGTAGCCCATGGCGTCTTCCGTGGTGAGTCCTGAAAAAGGCAGCTCCAGAGTAACGTCTGCGGGACTCTCTCGGTCCGCGTACGCAACGATCACACCGCGCCCGTTGCGCAGGTCCTGAAAGACTCGAAGATTAGCGCCAGGTGGCCGCACGCTACCGACTCGTTCGCTCAGGCCCAAGTGATGCGAGAGCACATTCCAGGCTGGAATGAGGGGCAGCGGATAGCCGTACCAATCCCAGAGCGAGGTGCCGGGGCCGTAGTAATCCCAGAAGCTGGTGCCGTGATCTTCGTAGCCCAGGATGAAGAGAATCGTCTTCTCTTGTCCGGTGGCGGTGAGCTCCGCTACCGAATCGAACAACGAGTTCGTGCTTTGCGCGGAAGTGAGATGGGTGGCCGCGATGGGTTGGTCAACGGCGGTATTGGTGAAGGACCAGCCCTCATTGAACCAAATCTCGACGTGTTTGCCGCCCAGCTCATCGAGTGCTGTGCGCATGCGCGTCATTAGCGCCTCATCGGCGAGCCAGCCTTCGTGATATTCATGCCAGGAAATCACGTCGATGTACTTGGCCCCGCCCATCTCCAAAAAGCGCCGATTGATGCCGCTCGGAATCGTGAAGAGATTGTTCACCATCACTTTGGCATTCGGAGCCCAACGCTTGATCTGCTTCGCTGTGCGCAGCGTGAACTGAGCGTACTCATCCTCCAGGCCGTCCCAGTGGTCGAGTTCGGGTTCATTTTCTATTTCAAAGATCACGGCCCGATTTCGGTAATGTTCTACGGTTTTTTTGATGAAACGGTCCCAGGCAGTTAGAAGCTTAAGATTGCTCCAACGCGGATCCTTCGGGCCCCACCGCATGTCTGTGGGGAGCGGGTGCTTGCCATCCATGATCCATTTGGGCCATCCGTACAGCACCAAATGCGCGGAGAGCCCGAGCGCCTCCAGTCCCTTGAGTTCCTTCTCTACCGAACGAAAATCATCCGCGCCTTTGGGCTGCACGTCCTGCCACTTTGAGAAGGGGTACCAGCGCGTCCAACCAAAACCGATCTGCCGCGCTAGCCCGGCCGCCACGGGTCCAAAATAGGAGCCGCCAAAGCGCTCCTTCGGATCGGGCTTGGTAGCGGCCTTGGGGTAGGGAAGGGACGTCACCGGAAAATCTGATTGATCCACCAGCTTGCCTTTTACCCACACGCTGGAACGTGCGAGCACGGTACCTGGAGCGGCGAGCTTCATCTTGAAGGCCTCGCTTTGTGTAGTGCCCGGCAGCAGCTTGAGCTTCCTCTCAATCGCTTCACCGCGTGGCGCTAGGCCCTCGTAGTCCATGAGCTGGACGCGCAGCGTCGCTTCGGTAGGCTGCTGGCTAGGGTTGGAAACATGCGCAGAAAGGCGCAAATCTTGGCCAAATTTGAGTAATCCTCCGGCACTTTGGTAGTCGGGTAGATCGAAGACTTCCGTCACCACTTCGAGCGGGCGCCGTGGCACGTAACGCGCTTCAAGTTGAGTTCCTTGAGTGACGCTGAGCGCATCGAGTTCGAGGGGTACCGTGCCATCGATGAAGATGGCGTACTTTTGTTCAACCCAGAAACCATCGGGCGCAAGATCCGCCTGCACCTTGAACGAGAGCCGCTTCCAGCTTTTGCCCACCTTGCCCACTTGTGTGCCCGCTGCATCCCAAATTCGCTTCTCGCCTTGGGCTCGTTCACGCGCGGTGGGTGGAACCTGGATATGAATCTCCCCCGGAACATCGCTTCTGACGGACAAGCTTAGCGTGTAGCTCTTCCCGCGCTCAAGCAGCATGGGTGCGCTCAAGAACCAACCCCCTTCACTGTGCAGCACAAACTTACCGGCGGGCGCGTCCGGCTTCGCCACGACATATTGCGCTTTAGGATTGATCCCATTCCAGTAGAGGAGGCCACCTTCAAACGAACCGTTGCGCAGCAGGTTTCGGCCCACGCTGGGTGCCGTAGCTTCCGAAACCGCAGCAGGTGCGAGACACAAGAGGGCCAGTGCGGCGAGATAGCTAAGGTGGGCGAGCCGAAAAACAGAGCGCATCCCCTCCAATTGCCATGCTCAAGCGCGGGTTAGAAGGGAGGCTGCCCCATCTTGTTGTTCGGCCAGTGAAACTGGTGTAACTCTTGGCTCTGATCATGC
>JBBRRP010000176.1:0-10722 GCA_038246305.1 Polyangiales bacterium
AAGAATGGTTGAGTGGCCCCGGCATCATTCTCAGGCACCTGCGCCTGTATGAGGGCAGCCTGAAGCGTCGAGCTGCAAACGGCTCGACGCTGGGAGCGCTGGGGCGAGTCACCGAAACGACGGAAGGTCGCACTCATGTCTGCGTCTTACCCGCGGACAAGTATGACCGGGCGCTCTTCATGGGGTTCGTGGCGGAAACGTGGTTTGAGCAAGGCGTCCGTTCAGCTGATGTCGCTGGGCTGCAAGGCTGCTTCTACGACCAAGCCGAACCGGAGGGCGGTGTGTCTCTGGTGCTGGGAGCGGGCAACGTCGGTTCGATTCCGGCCGTGGATGCGCTGCACAAGTTATTCATGGAGGGGCGAGTTTGCCTGCTCAAGTTGAATCCTGTGAATGATTATCTGGGTCCGCTCTTTGAGCAGGCGTTTGCGGTTCTCATCGAGCACGGGTTCCTGCAGATAGCCTACGGTGGTAGTGAGGTGGGTGCCTACCTGTGTCAGCACCCACTCGTTCAAGACATCCACATCACGGGCTCCGAGCAAACACACGACCTCATTGTGTGGGGCGCGCCGGGCGAGGCCCGTGAGCAGCGCAAGCAGAACCATCAGCCTTTGCTCAACAAACCCATCACGAGCGAGCTCGGAAACATCAGCCCCGCCATCATCACGCCCGCCAAATACACAGAGAGTCAGCTGCAGCTGATGGCGCGCAATGTCGTTGGGACCTTTGTGCTCAATGCTGGCTTCAATTGCAACGCCACCAAACTCCTGGTTTTAGCCCGCGGGTGGCCACAAGCCCCCGCATTTCTCGCCGCGGTTGGCGCCTGGCTGTCGCGTGTTCCGCCGCGCTTCCCCTATTATCCAGGCGCGCAGGCGGTGTATCGGCAGCTCGTCGATGCCGCTTCGCGTGTAGAGCTCTTTGGAGGCGACGAAGCTGGAGCGCTGCCGTGGGCACTCGTTCGTGATGTCGAGCCCGAGGCCGGAACCTTTAACACCGAGCCCTTTTGTGCGGTGCTCAGCCAAACCTCCGTTGGAAGCCCCGATCCAGACGAATTTTTCCAAGCCGCTACGCTGTTCTTAAATGAACACGTGAAGGGAACGCTCAACGCGATGTTGCTTGTGCCTCCGCAGGCCGAGCGCGACCCACGCTTTCAGGTGGCGGCTGAAAGAGCCATCCGGGAGCTTCGCTACGGGGTGATCGGTGTTAATCATTGGCCAGCAGCCGCGTTTGGCATGGCCTCCATTCCGTGGGGCGGTTATCCTGGAGCGAATTTGGCCGATATCCAGAGTGGTATTGGTTTTGTGCACAACACGTTCATGTTGGAGCGAGTTGAGAAGAGCGTTCTCCGCGGTCCTTTTGCCGCATTCCCGCTCCCGATGTGGTTTCCCGGGCACCGCACACAACGCATCGTGGCGACCAAGTTTTGTCAGTTTGAAGCGGAGCCGAGTTGGGGCAAAGTCTTTGGGTTGGCGGCTTCGGCGCTTCGGGCCTAAGGCCCTCAGCGTTTAGCAATGGCCCGTGCTGCACGCCGGCGGCCTTGCCGCCGTTCATGTTCGACGGCTTCTAGGTAACGCTCCACGTCGATTTGCATCGTGTGGCGTGCGGAAGGAACGTAGCGCCTTTCGCGCTCGGTTTGTTCACGGGCCAGCTGCTTCGAGATTTCGCTCTTAGGAGGCAACGCGTAGCTCCCTTTCAAGCACTCCGCCACCCATCGGCCTTGCACTTCAGTGATGGGCATGATCGCCCCAAGGGGTTGGCAAAGCCCAATGAAAAAGAGATTGGGAATGTTCGGGTGAACGACGCGGTGAAAGAGCTCAAGCTTGTTTTCGATCGGTGCCAGGATTTCCGGTGCAAGAAACGGAAACGAGACCCTGTAGCCGGTACAGTAAATCACAGCGTCGATCGGTTCGACGCTGCCGTCTGAAAACTCAAGATTCTTGCCCAAAAAACGCTGGATCGGGGGTTTCGGCACTAGGTCACCTGAGCCCAGCCGAGTCAGCAGCTCACTCGACACCGTGGGATGAGCCTCGAGCAGCCGATGATCTGGTTTCGGTAGACCAAAACGCTCCATCCTGCCCACCACCGTGGAAAATAAGAGCGTGATCAGCGAACGTCGAAAGGGGAGCCAAGCGGGCAACGACAAGCCAGCGTCAATGGGCTTGCCGAACAGATATTTGGGCAAAATGTAGGCCCCGCGCCTCACGGAGAGGAATACCTTGCGGGCATTGCCCGGGTGACTCAACTCGCACGCAATATCCACGGCGCTATTCCCGAGGCCAATCACAACGACATTTTTATCTCGCAAGTCATAGGGCGCTGTGGGGTCAATGTAATGATGTGAGTGAAAGACAATTCCATCGAATTGGCCAGTGGGCGGCGGATTGGGCAAGCGTGGGTCCCAATGATGCCCGTTGGCGACGACGAGAGCCTGGTAGTGCTCAGAGCGGCCGTTAGTTAACTTTACCTGCCAAGTGCCGTCGGAAAGGGGGGCGGCGCTCTCAACTCCCGTCTGGAATTGAATGAAGCGCGCCAGGCGAAACTCTTTGACGTACGCCTCGAAGTAGCTCGCCATGAGGTCGTGGCGCGGGTAGTCCGGATAGTGGTCGGGCATCGGAAAATCTGAAAATTCCGTGCGCCGTTTGGAGGTATTGATGTGGAGCGAGCGATAGGCTGAGGAAACTCCATTCTTGTTCTGGAAAACCCAATTTCCACCCACTCGGTCGCTGAGCTCAAAACAATCGACCGAAATTCCAGCATCGGAGAGCGCTTTGAGCGCCGAGAGGCCCGAAGGTCCAGCCCCGATCACACACGCCCTCGGCTGGTTCAGTTGGGGTGTCGGCATGTTGAGGGGAGCGCACCAATCGCCTGGCCCGCTGTCAAGGAAGCCGCTCCTGACCGGGCCGGAGGGGGTGCCTGTGCTTATATAGGCGCACCAACACGGGCCAACCGAGAAGCGGACGCAACTATCGGTCGCTCCGTGACGTTTGGCGAAGGAGCCCGCTAGCATGGACATTCCCCGCCCGTGCGGAAGCCAAGTTCAAGATGTTAAGAATTCTCCTGGTTGAAGATTCCCAAAGCATGCGCGCGTTCGTGAGCGCGTCTGTGGAACAAGGAGCGGCGGAGCTGGGCGAGGTGGAGTTGATTCAGGCAGCGAGCGGTTTTGATGCGCTGCGTTTGTTGCCGCGAGGTCGCTACGATCTGGTGATCAGCGACATCAACATGCCGGATATCAATGGCCTGGAGCTTTTGAATTTTATCCGTGCCAACGAGAAGTATCGGGCGCTGCCTGTGCTTCTGATTTCGACACAATCTTCTGAAAAGGATCGGCAGCGTGGCCTCGCCCTGGGCGCCACGGCGTTTTTAGCGAAGCCTTTTTCTTCCGAACAACTTGTCGCCGCCGTACGCGCCGCACTGGATGGAGCGAGCTGAGAGATGGTGGATTCTATCGACAAAGCGCGGGAGGAATTCTTCTCTGAAGCACAAGAGATCATCGAAACGTTTTCGCGCAATCTCTTGGCGTTGGACGCCGCAATCAGCGAAGGCGTTAAGGATCCGACGCTAGTCAATGAAGCGTTCCGCGCCGTGCACACTCTGAAGGGGTTGGCGGGGCTGTTTGGTGCGGTCGCGATGGGAACGCTTTCGCACCACCTGGAGGATCTGCTGGATGAGTTGCGGCTCGGGCGTGCCGAGCTGACACGTACGGTTCTTGATCTCCTGTTCGGCGCCATCGACGTTTTCGGCAAGATCTTGGCCGCTGAACGCTCCGGGAGTGAGGCCATGCCGCCGGGCCTGGATGAGCTGGTCGGTCGCTTGCGGGAGCTCGGTGGGAGCGTCGCTCCTGAGGCCGGGATGGTGACGGACTACGAGCTCGATCCTGGAATGTTGGCGGTGCTCACCGAATATGAAGAGCACCGGCTGCGCTCAAATTTGGAGCAGGGATTGAGGCTCTACCGGCTCCACGTGAAGTTCGACTTGGCGACGCTCGATAAAGCGCTTGAGGAGATCAAGGACCGCGCCAAGCGACACGGTGAGATCATCACGTATCTACCTACCGGCGAGTCGTCGAGCATCGAAACCATCGAGCTCGACCTCCTGATGGCGTCCCACGACGATTTGTCGATCCTGATCGGTGCGCTCGCATCCGACCGAATCATCGTCGAAGAGATCGAAAGAAAACCCCTGGTGCCCGCGGCATTTTCGTCGCGAACCCACCCTCCGGTCGTACCAGAAAGTGTCTTGTCGGTTCCAAGCGGGCATCCACGGCCAGGCGAAGAAGCCGCCGATTTAGCGCTCGTTTCTCCGGATCGTTCACTTCGAAGCCTGACGCAGACGGTGCGCGTTGATATTCGCAAGCTGGATCGCCTGATGAACATCGTGGGCGAGCTAGCGATCGTTCGTAACGTTCTCTCGAGGATTGCCGAGCGCGTGCGGGCAGAAGGTCAACCGCAGATTTCCTCAGAATTATTGCGCGTGCATCGGAATTTCGAGCGCCGCCTCACGGAGATGCAGGATGGCATCTTGGAGGTTCGGATGGTGCCTCTCGGGCAAGTCTTTGAGCGCTTATCGCGCGTTGTACGCCAGATCAGCCGCGAGCTCGACAAGGAGATCCGTTTTGTCATTACGGGTTCAGAAACGGAGATTGATAAACTGATCGTTGAGGAGCTGAGCGATCCGCTGATGCACATGATCCGCAATTCAATCGATCATGGCATTGAGGATACTGCTGAGCGAGCCCGGGTGGGCAAGCCGGCGGCCGGCACTATCGCGCTCAATGCCTTTCAAAAGGGCAACCACGTCGTCATCGAAATTGAAGACGATGGGCGCGGGATCGATGAAAACGCTCTCATGCAGAAAGCGTTGCGGCTCGGCAAGATTGATCTCACCGATCGTGAACAGCTCTCACGCGAGGAGGTTTTGAGCCTCATCTTCCTGCCAGGTGTCAGCACCCGTGAACGAGCGGATGATGTGAGCGGCCGCGGCGTCGGAATGGACGTCGTGAAGACCAATATTGGTCACCTGGGTGGTGTGATCGACGTTCAGAGCGAACCTGGCATCGGGACCAAGATGACCATCACGTTGCCGATCACATTGGCAATCGTGAGTGCGCTCCTTGTGAGAGTGGGTGAGCAAGTGTTTGCAATCCCGCTCAATAGCGTGTCCGAAGCGTTAGCCTTTGATGGCCGCGGGGTCCGAGTTGTCGACGGTCGAGAGCTCATGGGGCTACGTGGGCAATCGCTGCCGCTGTGTCGGCTCGCGCGGGTGCTTGGTCTCCCCGACGACAGCACTTCCGGAAGAAAGTTCGTCGTGGTGGCAACCGTTGGCACCAGGCGCCTGGGCATCTTAGTCGACTATCTGATTGGTCAGCAGGACATCGTGATCAAGCCGCTCGGTAAGACACTCGCGGAAGTCCGAGGGTTTTCTGGAGCGACAGAGCTTGGCGATCAGAACGTGGGTCTGGTGCTCGATCCGGGGGCGTTGATCGAAGAAGTGCTGCTGAGCGGCGAGAGCGTACGTGAAAAGGGGCTGCGCGCCCATGGCTAACCTAACGCGAGTTGAACGGCGCGGGCATCTCCGCCGAGCCGCGGCGGCTGGTCCGATCCGCGAGTTTCTGACGTTCACACTTTCGGTCGATTTGTACGCCGTTGAACTCACCACGATCCGCGAGATTGTGAGCCCACCGCCTGTGACTCACGTTCCGCGCGCTCCCCACGATGTGCTCGGCGTCTGCAGTGTGAGAGGGGTGCTCGTCACGGTCGTGGATTTGAGGAAACGCCTCCGCGCGCCTGCTCCGCCGTCCTCCTCGCGCACGCGGATCCTTTTGAGCGAAACACGGTCGGGCGAGGTGGTGGGGCTATTGGTGGATGAAGTGCGCCAGGTGATTCGTCTGGGTGCTGGGGAGATAGAACCGGTGGCGGCAGTGCTGGGCGGGGACATTTCTGCCCATGTGCTGGGGATCGGTCGCCCCGACAATGACCCGATTATTTTGCTCGATTTGAACTCCATCATAGGTGTCTAGCAGTATGCAGCGAAGCCAAGGCCGCCCCGATCCTAAACGCAGTCTCGTTGGCTTCTCGGTTGGCGACGTGGAATATGCTGTGTCCATCAGTTCGGTGCGGGAGATCGTGAATGCGTTGTCGATCACGCCGGTGCCGAACGCGCCGCCGGTTGTCTTGGGAGTGGCTGATCACCGTGGCGAAGTGGTGCCAGTGATCGATTTACGCGCGCGCTTTGGGCTGCCACGTGTTGAAGCCAATGCGAAGACGAAATGGATCCTCGTGGATGTTCAGGGGCGCACCTTGGGGCTCGCTGTCGATCGAGTCACCGAAGTTTTTGGAGCCGAAGGCGGAGTCTTAAGGCCCGCTCCCGAGTTCGGAAAGGGGGACGAAACGCGGGGAATTTCTGGGGTGGCAGCGCATGCGGGCAAGTTGATATTCGTTCTGGATCTGGACTCCTTCGATGGACTCACCCGAGCGCTGGATCCAACCCGGCAGGAGCTGGGACCACGCTTATGACATCCGTCGCTGAAAGCAAATCGCTTCTGGCCTCCGTTGACCCTGAGGACCGTCGACAGGGAGTGGCGCTATTAGAGGGTGCAACCTCGGGCGAACGTGCTCAGATCTTGGTGTCAGCCATGGCGGACACGGATTGGCGCGTGCGGAAGGAAGCTGTGCGCGTGGCGATTGCCTTGGTGCCGGCCAGCGATGTGTTAACGCAACTACTGATTCCGTTTACTGAGAGCGAACATGTGGGTCAGCGCAATGCGGTGGTCGAGGCACTTGCACTGTACGGACCGAACGCGGTTCGTGCACTCGAGCTGTGCCTCCCGAGTTTTGATGCGGATGCGAGAAAGTTAGCAGCTGAGGTCCTCGGCCGGAGCCGCGAGCGAAGTGCGCTGGGTGTTTTAGCAGGTTGGTGTGAAGACTCCGATAAGAACGTTCAATTGGCAGCGATTGAGGCGATCACTTGGTTGGGAGCCGTCGATCAGGAAGCCGCACTCAGCTTACTTCAAGCGATCCTTTCGCGTGAAGATCCGCTGTTGCGTTTGGCGGCACTCAACGGAATGGGCCAGCTCGGGGTCGCTCCTCCTTTTGATCTGCTGGAAGGGCTGCTCAATGATCCAATTTTGCGGAGCACAGCGGTGGCTTCCTTGGGCCGCACGTTCGATATTCGAGCGCTTCCCGTTTTAATGAAAGAGTTCGAGTCAGCAAGCCGGGCTTCCGGGAGGGCGGCGCTGTTGGCGTTGGCTGAGCTGGCCCGCGTCGAGCCTGGGGTGCAGGACAGTCTTCGGAAAGCGCTTGTCAGCAAAAGCGAGCTTGTTGACCGCATAGCCTCTTATGTGCCGGAGCGAGGGGGAGAAGTGGCCCTGCGCAAAGCGGCCCTCTACTTGTGCGGTGTTTCGGGCAGCGGCGTGGCCGCGAGCATCGCCGTAGCCCAACTGACGGACATCAACGTCGCGGAGGAAGCTGAGTCCGCCCTCGTCATGCTGGGTGAGCTTGGAATCATGGCGGTGCTCCGGGTTATCCAAACCGCGCAATCTGAAAATTTGGAAGCACTTCTTGAATTCCTCTCTCGCATGCCCCCCGTTCGCGAGTTGGAAGCAGAAGTTAGCCGGACATTGCTAAGAATTCTTGAGTCGGGTGAGCCTGAGCCGCTGCGTGCTGCTTTGGCAGCAGCTGCCATGCACGGCGGCGCGCCGCTTATTTCAGCGCTTTTGCCCTGGCTTGGGCCCGAGGTGCGCGTGACAGTGCGCCGGGGAGCACTAGTTGCGTTTGCAGAACTGGCATGCCGTTTTCCTGAAACGGCACGTCGGATCGCTCAGGGTGCAGGTAGTCAATCGTTAGCCTGGCCTGCCGTGGTCGCCGCGCTGGGAGCGCCGCTAGAGGAACAGGTTGAAACGGATGTTGCTCATCTCAAGCAGCTGTTAGCGAGCGATGATAAGACAACGCGACGGGCAGCTGTGGAGGCGCTTGCGGTGCTGCGAGCCTCCTCGGCGATCGAGGTGTTGGCGCTGGCGCTCACGGACGAGGAGAGGGAGGTGCAGATCGCAGCTCTTGGTGCTCTCGGGAGCGTGCGGGGCGATGATGGTTCGGCGGAAGGCGCCGAGCACCTCATCAATCTGATAGAACAGGTCGAAGAAGACGCGCTCCTCGTGCCCGCCATTCATGCGCTCGGGAAAACAAACGACGACCGCGCGTTGGCCGTCCTTAGGTCTCTCGTCTCGAGCACGCAACCTCTCCGCGCACTTGCCGCAATTGAAGCAGTGAGTGTTCTCGGAGAGGCGGTGCGCAATGACGCGTTCATCGACGCGCTGTCGCATTCCGCCTCGGATGTCGTTAAACTGGCTCTTGAGGCGTTGTTAACAGGCCTGGGAGAGGCAGGGCTACCGCATCTTGAAAGTTGTCTGCAACACCCTGCTTGGGACGTTCGGCGTTTCGCAGCCGAGCTTTCGACACGTATTTCTGGCGTAAATATCGAATTTTTGCGAGCGTGTTTGCTACAAGAGCAGATCCCCCAAGTGTCGGCTGCGTTGCAGCGGGCTTTATCCGAGATTGAAAGGCGCTCCAGCGTACGGCGCTCGCGCGTGCCCAGCACGGTTAAGGAGCCAGGCTGAGCATGGTGCTGGGCGCTTCGCGCGATATTCGGCATCACCTCACGGCGGCGGAGTTTCGCCTGCTGCGCGATCACATCAACGAACAGGCGGGGCTCTCGTTTGAAGAAGAGTCGATGTACATGTTTGAGCGCCGCCTATCCGAGCGCCTTGACGAGCTCGGACTCTCGAGTTTTTCGGAGTACTACAAACACTTGCGTTACCACGCAGGCGGCTCTCAGGAACTCGACGAAGCGCTAGAACTCATCACCACCAAGGAAACGTATTTCTTTCGCCAGGAATACCAACTCACGGCGTTTCAAACTGAGATTCTACCCGAGCTCTCGAACACGCTGGCCCATCAAAAACGCCTCCGCCTCTGGAGCGCAGGTTGCTCGACAGGCGAGGAAGTTTACACGCTGGCGATGCTCACTCATCAAACCGGGTTGTTTAGGGATTGGGCGGTGCGCGTGGTCGGTACTGATCTCTCTCGGCGCAGCGTGGCGCACGCGCGGCGCGGGTGGTATCGGGAAAGTGCGTTGCGCGTGACGAGCCCGGCTCAGCGAGCAGCCTTCTTCGATGAACGTCCCACGGCCGGGGCGACTCAGTGGGAAGTGAAGGAGCTGATCAAGAGCAGCTGCTGGTTTGGGCAGCTGAACCTACTGGAGGCCGGCAAAGCGTCCACGGTGGGCCGGGTAGATGTCATCTTTTGTCGAAACGTGTTGATCTACTTCGACCAGGATTCCCGCCGGAAAGTCATCGACGCCCTGTACGAGCGGCTTGTTCCGGGGGGCTACTTGCTCTTGGGTCACTCAGAAAGCCTACTGAACTTGTCTACCGCGTTTGAGTTAGTGCACCTCCGGGACGACCTGGTGTACAGAAAGCCGCTGGCAGCCCAGCGTTGGGATCGATAGATGGACCAAGTGAGCGCTAAAGATAAGCCCATACGCGTATTGATCGTGGATGATTCTGCGTTCAATCGTCGGAATATTTCCGAGATTCTGAGTGCCGCACCTGAAGTCGAAGTCGTAGGCAAAGCAAGCGACGGTGAAGAAGCGATTCGGCAGGTAACGCAGTTGCGCCCCGACGTGATCACACTCGATCTCGAAATGCCCAAGATGGATGGATTCACGTTCCTTCGCATCTTAATGAGTCGGATGCCCACTCCCGTGGTGGTTGTTTCCAGTTACAGCCAGAAAGAGAATGTTTTCAAGGCGCTTGAGCTTGGCGCGCTTGATTTTGTGACCAAGCCTGATCGTCGAGTTGACACTGATTTCTCAGGCATCCGCGAGGATCTGTTGCGGAAAGTGCTGCTGGCTCGCAGCGTGCGCTCGAGCCAAGTGCTTCGCCCGAAAGCGTGGGCGCAGCAGCCCGGTGCCACGAACGCCAAGCCTGTGCGTCCCGTCGCTGGGCCACCCCCTCGCTATGTGATCGCGATCGCTTCCTCAACGGGCGGCCCAACGGCGCTGATGGAGATCTTCGCTCAGCTGCCGGCCACTTCCAAGAATACTTTCTTGGTGGCGCAGCACATGCCCGATAAATTCACACGCACGTTTGCGGAGCGGCTCGATCGGCAGAGCGCTGTTTCTGTGAGCGAAGCCCAGGATGGAGACCTCGTGGCGCAAGCCGTGGGCTTTGTGTGCCCCGGGCGGCGCTGCATGCAGCTAGAAATAGCGACCGGAGGCCAGCTTCGAATCAATGTCTCCACGCCTGATGATGGGGACCGCTACGTGCCGAGCGCCGATAAACTCTTCACCAGCGTGGCCAACGTCGCAGGCTCGCGTGCTGTCGGAGTGATACTGACGGGCATGGGTGACGATGGGACGCTCGGTGCCCAGGCGATTCTCGACAAAGGCGGGATTGTGATTGCAGAGAGTGAATCCACCGCCGTGGTCTACGGCATGCCGGGAGCCGCGGTGCGTGCCAACGCCGTGAGCCGGAGCTCTCCGCTCAACGAAATTGGCGTGTTTCTGTCCCGGCTGTGACGAGAACCGCGGGCCGTGCTCAGCGCAGAAATGCGTCCACGAGGCCGCCATCCACGTTAATGACCTGGCCGGTGGTGCGTAGCAGGCGATTGGAGACCAGGAGAAACACTGCTTCAGCTTGATCTTCGGGGGTGATGGGCTGCTTCAAGAGTG
>JBBRRP010000177.1:0-10551 GCA_038246305.1 Polyangiales bacterium
GAAATACGTGACACCCCAAAGCGGGTAATTTCCCGGACTGAGTCGACCCACCAGCAGCCTGCGGAGCACCCAACAAATGATAAGAAGAGCGAGAATAAGTACGCGCCGAGAGCGACGATCATTGCAAGAGCTAGGCTGTCGCCAACGTCGCCCGTCAACCAATGGTAGGCAAAGAAAGGTGCTAGCCATTGCATCATCTGAATCAACATCAGGAATGGCAAAAAGATGGCTTGCGCGATGCCGCAAGCCAGACGGCGTCCGAAAGGGGCCGATTCATACGGAGGCGGTGTTGTGGTGCCTGCCGACAGGCTCATCTCTGACATACTGGAGGCAATGGCTGCGATCGTACGCCTGCTGTAGATGTGCTGAATTTCGATTTGCGCATAACGGGGATCTTGTCGCAGCCGCGTTACCAGTCGCGCCACCAGCAACGAGTGGCCGCCAAGATCCGAGAAGAAATCTAGGTTCGGAGCCAGAGAAACTCCGGGGAAGAGTTCGGTCAAGACGGCTCGAAGAGCCGCCTCATGTTCGTTAGCTGGTGATGGCGAATCCGCCACCGCACCGCTCTCACCAAGTTTGATGCTGCGCAACGCGCCAAGGTCAATCTTACCGGACGTTAGGCGTGGCATTTCCTTGAGAAATTCGAACCGGCCCGGCACCATGTACGCGGGAAGCTTCAGGGATAGTGCCCGGCGCAACCCAGCTGCAGTGGGTCCGTCCAGCGCACTCACAACAAAACCCACAATCTCGTCGGCCCCAGCCTGCGCGCGGACCACAGTTGCAGCCGTATAAACGCCGGGCTGAGCGGCGAGTACGGCTGAGATCTCATCGAGTTCAATGCGAAATCCACGAAGCTTGATCTGATTATCAACACGCCCAAAGCAGCGAACTTCATCATTCTCAATACATCCGAGATCTCCGCTCAGGTAAGCGCGACGACCCTCAATGGTGACGAATTTTGCGGCCGTAAGTTCCGGACGCTCCAGGTATCCCAGGGCAACCCCTGGGCCGAAAATTACGATCTCTCCGGTCGCGCCTAAAGGGAGAAGCTGCCGCTCCGGGTTGCAAATGCCCACGCCGTAGTTGGGCAGCGGCTTTCCGATAGTCACCGCCTGCCCTGGCGTTAACTCGGCGATTGTCGCGGTGACCGTTGTTTCGGTCGGGCCGTAACTGTTGAAGACCTTGTACCCATTGCCGGTCAGTTTCGCGGCCAGCGACTCGGGGCACGCCTCTCCCCCCAGATTGATCAAACGCAGGGACTTCGGGAAATGGGAAATCAGCGCGGCCAATGTAGGAACAGCGTGAAACACCGTGATTCGTTGAGCGAGGAGCGCGAATTCGATTCTTTCTGGATCGGCAACCATTTCCTTGGGCGCGACCCAGATCGTGGCTCCGGCGAAGATCGAAATCCAGATCTCTTCGACCGCCATATCAAACGCTACCGAGAACCCTTGATAGACTCGATCGCCTCGCTGAATGCCGAGAACTTGGTTCTCGCTGCGAATCAAATGGCAAACGTTTTGTTGGGTGATGGCGATGCCCTTTGGCGTACCCGTCGAACCCGAAGTGTAGATGATATAGGCGATGTCTTCCGGTTTTGCCTCGGAAAGCTCGCGATCGGCTCGCCCCTCCCGCAAGTCAGTCACGAGAAGCGGTTCAAGGCCGCGCGCTCGAACCATCTCGGCGCCATCAGCATCCGTAACAACAAAGCGTGCCTGGGCGTCACGCATACAAGTCACGAGGCGCTCCACGGGCGCGTCAGCATCGAACGGCAACCAAGCAGCGCCCGAGAGCGTGATACCGATCTGTGCAAGAATGAGTTGATGCCCGCGGGGCAACCACAACCCGACGACAAATCCCGGGCCGCAGCCCTTTGCGGACAATGCTGCGGCGATGGCTTGAGCTCGCTCCTGCATCAGCTCATAGCTGATTGCCAGCTCCCCATCTTCGATTGCTGTGACAGATGGACTGCGACGGACGGCTGCGTACAACAGATCGGCCAACGTTTCGGGCACGATCAGGTCGGGGCGGTCAGCGCCGTGAAGGATCATCGGATTTCGCCGTCAATCATGGGGAGACCAAACGGATCGCTGGGCGGCGACGCCAAAACTACCAGCTACTCGGGGGCGCCGGCAGCCATGGCGACGGAGCATGCCTGTCTGTGTTAGACGTGGCATCGTGGACGACGCCGCCGAGCTTCTAGGAAGCATTCTGTTGTTCGAAGGTCTCGGTCGGGACGATCTCGAGGTGTTGGCAGCAAGCGTAACATCAAGGCCTTTCAAGGCGGGGCAAATAGTGTTCAACCAGGGAGATGCGGGCAGCGCGATGTACATCGTGGCATCCGGCCATGTGAATATCTACTTGCCCGGAGAAGCTTCGCAACGCGTCTCGCTGAAGGACATAGCACGCGGTGAATACTTCGGCGAGCTAGCCCTCTTCGACGAAAAGCCGCGTTCGGCGAGCGCACTTGCGACCACTGACGCCATCTTGCTTGAGCTGAATCGCGGCACGCTGTCCGCTTACCTAGAGCGGCGTCCGAGTGCCGCGATGGCAATTCTCCGTACCATGGCGGAACGGCTCCGCGAGACGAACGCCATGCTGTCCGAACGCGCCGCAAAAAACGTCATCAAAGAGATGGAGGACAATCTCAGCTGGCGCGACAGGCTCGCCGACAAGGTCGCTGAGCTGAATGGTAGTTGGGCATTTATCCTAGGTCTTTTGGCCCTCACCGTCGGATGGACAGCCGTCAACGCCCCCGGCATGCTGAAAGAGCCGTTTGATGCATTCCCCTACGTGTTCTTCAATCTACTCTTGGCGATTCTCGTTGCTTTGCAGGGCCCGCTCATCGTGATGAGTCAGAATCGTCAGACTCTGAAAGATAGGGCACAAGCCGAAACCGATTTTAAGGTGAATCTCAAGAATGAAGTCAACATTGAGACCATCCTGCGCGAACTCGGAGAATTTCGAGCAGAGTCGACCCGATGGCGCGATCAGCGATCGATCGATCCGCCATGACCGACGACCCGCCCGACGAGATTGAGGTCGCTTACGCGTGGCAGTCGCCGCTCCTCCCACGAATACTCACTATTGTGGCCATCGTCTACTTCAGCGCTGTTGGGCTGGATGCCATAGGCAGCACCTTGCAGACGCGCTTGCTCCCGAACGTTCTCACGTACTTCACTCAGGTCGCCGGACTGTTCCCAAGCGCAGCGGTCGCTGTGATCGATTATCGTGTCGAAGGCTGGGATTGTAAAGCCAGTCTGTGGAAAGAGATCGATCCGCGCGTCGACTTTCCAATGGATGCCGATAGCAAGGAAAACCGCTTCTATCGTGCGATGCAATTCTTTCGTCAGAGGCGACCTGTGATGATCGCGCTGGAGGAATTTCTCGTAGACCGACACAATGCTCGCGTGCAGCGAGCAGCGCAAGAAGTGGGAGTGATTGGCGGGATCCGAACTCAAAGCATCCGCATCCCGTTGCCACAACCTGGCAACAAGGTCACGCCCTACGAGCGACGCCCGGTGGCGTCCTATCCAACGGAGGAGCACCACTACTGGTACCTAACGCCGCTGTCACGACGGGAGGAGCGTTGTAGCCACCCGTTCACTTCGAGTGGAGACCAAGGCTAGTGCTGAAGTTTGCGCGATGGCGTGACGAGGCTCAGCCAATTCTGAGGCTTGAGTTGATTCGCATCCTCGCGCCCCTTGCCATTCTCGGCTTCTTGTCTTCGCGGCTCGCGCATGTGGGGGAGTGGATCGGTGATACGGCCTTTCGGCTCCCCGAGTTCTACGATCCCTTTCGGCATCCACTCGAAATCCCCGCAATCCCCACTTCAGCCACGACCCTATTCGCCGTCACCCTGGTGGTCGCCGCACTCGCAGTTTCAGCGGGCTTTCACCCAAGAAAAGCCGCCATCCTACTCGGGGCGACGGTGGCTTATGCAGCTCTCGGAGACCGCCTTTCAACTTTTACCGTGACCAAGATAACGCCCGGCATAGCGGTCGCGCTGGCCGCAAGCCCGTGCGGCGCCGCTTACGGTGTGGACGCCTGGCTGCGTCGCAAGGTAAATCCTCGGTATCGATCTCCGGAACAAGTCGCGGGTGGATCGGTACGCTTCTTTCAGGTGTTTCTTTGCACCATTTATTGTGGATCAGGGCTCGCAAAAGCTCGGGGTGATTGGCTCAGCCATCCACTCGTTCTTTGGAGCCACCTGCACGACGATATGCAGACACGCGTCAGTGTCTTCATGGCGAACACGCTACCGGCCAGCGGGTGGACCCTGGCGCAGGCTGCCGTGCTTATTTTCGAGGTCTTCGCCCCCGTCTGGTTCGCACTGCCGCGCACCAGAACTTTAGCGTTTCTGTTTGCTCTAGGCATGCATGGCTTTATTGGCATGTGCTTCTGGCCGGTGCGCTGGTTCGCCCTCCTCATGATTGGGCTCCTTCTCGGTGCGTTCTTGCCAGATCGAATCCTCACGTCCCTGCATTTACGCGAGAAAAGGCAAATTAACCCCCTACTCGATGCGGGTCCTTGAGTGAGCCTAGTGCGCGCTCCTCCACGCTTGTTCCCGCTTGTCGGCGCTCCGTTGCGTAGAAGAAGTCACGCGTCAACGCCAAGCGCACGTACTCGCTTGGCCAAAAGAGCAACTGCGGGATGAGTGGAGTTGCCCTCGGGACCTGGTGCGCGGTGCGCTGAGCAGGATCTCCATAAATCAGGAAGCGTACATAGGCGTAGTTGACATCCAACTCGGCCGCAGCCTCAGCTCCTGCAGCCTTCATGGCGTCGGCTAACGCCCGGGTGGAGACCGATTCGCCTATGCCCACGAACAACACGCGGTGCGAAGCATCGATCCCCATCGCCGAGCGACGAATAATCGTGGCGCCATCCACCGCTGCACCCCAGGCTTGGCCGCGAGCGGCATCAACTTCAGCGTTGACTTGGCCGCTCTCAACCAGGCAGGGCGGGGTCTGACGAAACGCGCGCATGTCGGGTTCTGTCTTCGAGAGTGCGGTCCATCTCGCGATGCGAACCGTTCCATCGCGATACAGAGCAACCGTGCAGGATCGCTCTAATGGCGCCAACAGGGTGACTCCGTCGAGCATCGACCCGTAGTGACCATGCATGGTCTTGAATCCACCGTCCCAAGCTGCCAGAACCCAACGAACGTCGGATGGCGGGATAAGGCCGGTCCTGCGAAGCCGTGGCAATGCCTCAGAAATGGGTTCCTGGAGGCCAACTTGCCAGTGAATATCGATCCTATTCAAATCGAGAGCTACAACGGCTACGGCGCTATAGGGGCGAGTCGGATCCGTGTGCAGTAACGTACGCGCCATTGAGGCGGGAGCGCCCGGGACAGCTGCCCACGCACCATCCAGCCTTTGCGCCACTTCATGGAACGGCGCGGAGCCCGCCCGGGGAGGAAAGCCTTCCCTCGGGAGTATCGGCACCAAGGTCTCTTCCCACAGCTTGACCGGCGGCTCGTGGCCGTGGAGTCCTTGTTTCAGTCGATCAGCGAGGCCGTAAGCGCGATCCTCAATCCAAGCCACCGCGACCTGGCCGAGCAAGCCACGCACAGCATCAGTGGCAATCGCAGCCACGCCGGGAATACGGTGCATGGCCACCCATACGCCACTAAATAGAACGATTGCGACAACGGCAGCCCCGGCCGCGACACGGGCAAACGGGCGCTTGGGCCGACGCGGCTTGCGGGCTTCTGGCATCAACTTAACTGACAAGTTCCGGAAGTTGTTTGTTACCAAACCTCCTTCGGAAGCGCCACCGAGTTTTTTCTTGTTTGCCGGTTAGCCACCAACACGAGGGGGCATTTCGGTAATTGTGTCGGACGCTTTTAACGTTAAACCTCCTGAGCGGCATGGCTTGCGGATGAAGCGCAGAACGCAATCGATCACCTATTTATCGGCGCCTTTAGTGTGTCTCCTGTGGGCGATGGGGTGCGGGGGTTCAAAGGCTGTGCCGTTTGTCGGGGCCAATGGCGGCGCAGACCAAGGTGCCCCCGCAGCTGGTGGCAACACGTCGGCGGCTGGCGGCCTCGGCACTAATTTGGGATCTGGCGGTCAGGGCAATGGAGCGTCTCAAAGTGGTGGTCGGGTCGGCAGTGGCGCCACGGGGACGACGCTCGGTTCTCCAGTGACATTCAGCTACAAGCCCGGTTGGCCAGGTGCCACGTCAGTGGTTGTGGTTGGCGCATTTGGCACTGCTAACGACTGGAAGCTTCCTCTGGTTACGCTGACCGCAGAGGGAGCGGGCGTTTTCTCCGGCACGGTTAACCTGCCACCGGGTCAATACCCATACCTTTTTCAGGTCACTGGCGACGCAGACGCTAAAGTTCCGGCAGCGGAAAAGAGACTGATCATCGATCCCAGTGTTACGACGTTTGCCGCGTGCCCCGCCGCTTCGCCGAGCGCCACCAATCCAAAAAATCCGTGCTCTTTGCTCACAGTCCCCAGAGGGACAGCAGACCCTGTATTTCATGTGCGCGGAACCGTCCACCGGGACGGCACGCCAGTTCCGGGCTGGCTCGTCTTAGTCGAGCGCGACGAGGCAGGCTCGCATCACTTCATCGCCAATCGGGCGGACACTGAAGCCAACGGTGCGTACGACTTCGTGGTTTCGGCTGGCAGTTATCGTTTGCAAGTGTTGCCTCCTGACGACCTGAAACAGACCGACGCCATGAGGCAGCCGGCCACGCTTCTCACGGTGCGCCGCGATCTTTCCAGCTCTTTCAAAGTCGACGCCGATCTAACCTTAGATCCCGCCGAAGTGGCTTTTCACGACTATGATAAAATGACTCCGAATGCTGGAACCCCGCAAGCGTTGCCCATCGCATTGTCGTTCACGCTTCCGATGGGATTGACGAGCGTTCGCGCTGCGATTTACGGCGAAGGCAATAACATCGGCGATCCCTGGTGGGATACCCCGTACGGCACTCAGCTAACTTCCATATTTGACGGCAAGTTCACCACGATGATGGCCACCGAAACCATGGCATCCTCAGGCAAGGAGTACTGGTGGGGCGTGTGGGCGGATGGCCCTAAGGGCGCAGCCGGCGTCGTGTGGACGCAGCAGAGTATGGTGTTACCCCTCGCTGTTCGGTAGTCGATGACTCAGCTCGCACGAATCGATTTTGCCCAACTTTGGCCCAACTTCTGCCTACCATTGAACCTCGGCTGCTGCGCTCCGTGAAGAGTCCGACAAGGAATTAGATACCATGATGAGAAGAACTCCATACTATTGGGTTGGCACTCTTGCCGTGTTAATCGGCCTCGGTGCTGGGGTGCTCTCGGCGTGCAGCTCTTCGGGGGGCGGCTCAACGACGGGTCCGGGCGGGCCCAATTCCGTCCCAACGACTACGGATACTACGGCGGCCACTATTCCACCTGCACCCTTCGATGCCTTCACTCCGGATGTTTACGCAGCCAAGGTGAAGGATGTCCTCACGGGCTTGCCACTCACAGATGCCGAGTACCTGCGCGTTAAGGCCGACCCCACCACGCTGAAAGCGTTGATCAATGAGTGGATGGCGCTACCGAGCTTCAAGACCAAGATGCTTGAGTTCTTCACGCAGGCCTTCCAGCAAGACGGCGCCGAGATTTCGGATCTTGATGATCAGTACGGCGTCAAGATTCAGGCTTGGCCGGTGCAGAATTTGTTCCTAAAGAGCCTGTCCGAAAGCTTTGCGCGCACGGCGTGGGAGCTTGTGGTGGCCGGGGATCAGCCATTCACGCAAACCGTGACCACGCGCAGCTTCATGTTGAACGTGCCGCTCATGATCGCCCTTTCCTACATTGATGCAGTGCCTGTTTCTGACATGAAGACCGACACGGTCGAGGTGCCGTGGCTGTTGAAGAGCAACACACAAGTGGGGCAGTTTCTCAGCACCGCAGATGGCAATGCCGCCATCCCGCTTTCGGACACGCTCAATCCGCAATCTCCGAATTACATGAAGTGGACGTACACGCCAGTCGCGGGAGATAAGTGTGGCCCGGTGACGAAGAAGGGCCCCGCCATCTTAACGGGCGCCTTTGAGCTGATGATGGGTTACGGGGTCCAGGCGAACTGCAAGGTGCAGACCGCCTTCACCGACGCCGATTGGTCCACGTACAAGCTGGTTACGATTCGCCGCCCCAACGCCGGCGAAAAGAAGACGGCGTTTTGGGATCCCGCTGTTCTTCGCAATACGAATGAGCTCGTGCTCGATACCGATCGCATTGGATTCATGACCACCCCAGCGTTCTTTGGGCGCTGGGCCACCAACGACAGCAATATGTTTCGCGTGACCGTAAACCAATCGCTCATCGTTGCGCTCGGACGAAGCATTGAGCCGATTGGCACAGCCATCCCGCTCGACGATTCCAATCTCCAGGGCGAACACGCTGCCCCCGGTAGTCCCTGCTACTCCTGCCACGTCACCTTGGACCCGGCGCGCGAGTTCTTCCATCAGAGCTACTCCGTTTACTACTCCCGACGGCTCTCCATGGATACCACGCTTGGAAAGCCGGTGCCGCCCACGAGCACCTTCACAGTGTTCAACAGCCCGGCGATTGTTGGCAACGGTATCTCTGATCTGGCCAACGGCATTATTCAGCACCCTGGCTACGCGACGGCTTGGGCTGAGAAGTTCTGTGAATATGCCAATTCAGGCGACTGTTCGGCAGATGATCCGGAAATCATGCGGATCGGTGATGCTTTCAAAGCTGGCGGTTATCGGCTGAAGGACCTCATCAGCGAGACACTTTCGTCGCCCATCGTCACGTTTGCTCAACCCACCAAGACATCAACTGACTTTGGGCCTGCCGTCGGCATCGCGCGCCGCGAAGTCTTCTGTGCTCGTTTGACCGAACGCCTGGGAGTTGTGGACGCGTGTAACATGGTGGGTCAAAATTCGCTGGGCGCTTCCATAGCGAAGTCTGTCACCAAGCTGGCACTTGGCGTGCCGAATGCAGGTTTCTCTCGGGGTGATCCGCGAGCCATTCTGCCTCGTGACCCCAACCTCTTTTTCGCCGATGGCACAGAGAAGATCTGTTCGTCGATTTCCAACGGCTTGATTGGCTCGGCGACGCCCAAGTGGGCACCTACGCAGAAAGATGCAGCATTCAACGACTTTGTCAGCATTGTCATGGGTGTGCCCCCTTCGGATCCCAGGTTCACGCCGCTCCTCGGTGTGTTGTCTTCACATTACGACCAAGCTATTGCAGCCAAGGCGACGGACACAGATGCCCTGCGCTCCACCTTCGTAGTTGCTTGTTCATCTCCACTAGGTGTGTCTTCCGGTCTCTGAGAGGAATTTATGGAACGTAGAGATGCTCTCAAGTTGTTGTTTGGTGCAGGCGGCGTAGGACTTACGGCACTTGCCACCGGTTTACCGGCTTCGTTTCTCTTGCGCCCGCTGGCTCCCGTCAAGGGGCAGGCAGTGTGTGATGCAGCGAAGGGCCAGTACCTGATCATGAGTATTTCCGGCAGCGGAGATGCCGTGAATGCAAACGCGCCCGGCAGCTACGCGTTTCCGGATATCGTGCACGCGGCCGATCCGTCGATGGCCGCCACGCCGATGATGCTGGGTGCGAACAACGTCACGGGGGCCAAGATCTGGAGCACGTTGCCTCAAACGGTGCTGGATCGAACGGCCTTCATCCATCACAGCACGCTCACGAACAATCACCCCAATCTGCCGAAGGTCATGCGCCTGATGGGGGCCACAGTGCGCTCCGAAATGATCGCATCGATTGCGGCCAAGCATCTTTCAGGTTGTTTTCAGACCATTCAGCAAGCGCCGGTTTCGGTCGGGGCGGGCACGACCTTCACTTACACAGGTCGGAGTCTACCCAATCTTTTGCCGACGGCCCTCCGCGATCTCCTCGGCAACGACACCTCGCCGCTCGGAGGCTTACAGAAGTTGAGAGATTCCGCGGTGGATCAAATTTACGGCGTGCTTAAGACGAACGGCACTCGTGCCCAGCTTTCGTACCTCGACAATCTGGTGCAGTCGCGCACTCAGGCTCGGTCGATCTCGCAAGATCTTCTGGCCATGCTCGCCCAAATCGCCACTGACAAGGAGCCCGGGCAGATCACTGCGGCCGTCGCCTTGATCAAGATGAATGTGGCCCCTGCCATGCTGGTCCACTTTGGGTTCGGCGGCGACAATCACACCGATGATTTGCTCATGCAACACGAGGTTCCCGAGCAAACAGCGGGCGTGGGTTACATCGGCACCCTGATGCAGGCCCTCAAGGACAACGGCCTTGAGGACAAGGTGACGTTCGCCATGATGAACGTGTTCGGCCGTACTCTGAAAAAGAAGGGCACGGTGGGCAGGGATCACTGGGCCGGCCATCATGTCACCGTCATGATCGGCAAGAACGTGAAACCTGGTGTGGTCGGTGGCTTGGTGCCGACGATGGCCAATGATGACTACGTCGCGGGCGGTATCGATTCCGCTACGGGCATGCTTTCTGCCACCGGCGATATTCTGCCCGAGCAAACACTCGCTTCTACGGGAAAGACGTTTAACGCGGTGCTGGGGGTTCCGCCTGA
>JBBRRP010000178.1:0-10470 GCA_038246305.1 Polyangiales bacterium
AGCTGCAGCATGAGCTTAGAAGTGCTTCCCTTGGCGACTACGACTGGCAGTGTGGCGCCCACCGGCTTCCAATTGAGCTGAGCTACGAACGTTTCTTGGGTTTCGCTATTGAGCGAGAATGTTTCCACCGTTACGGTGCTGGCGTCGGATGCATACCCGCCCACTTGCAACACCAGGGTACAGTCGCCCGTGAAGCTGGAACCAAAGACGCCTGGTGCGACGCTTGCGTGCGGGTCCGACAAGTTTGCCGTCAAGGCGATATCTGACTTGTCCGCGCAGCTCAGGAGCAGCGCGCAGCTGAGGGCGGCAACGCCGCCGTGGTGGCCACGTTTTAGCATGGCGCGCAGCTTATCAGGCTTTGCGTACGGGACACTGGCTCTTCTAGCTGTCACGACCGCTTGTGCTCCGCGCGCACGGTCCCCTGGACCCACCGCGCTCTCTGGGCCCCCTGGTCCCGCTGTGGATCGCGCAACGCACGGGCGAGCCGTGGATTTCGCGGGCCCAGCAGCGACGAATACTTCATCAGGCAAGCCTCCTGCGTCAGCCTTGCCGACGGTGGCAGCGGTTGAGCACGTGTGGCGTGGCGCGCAAGCGTTGGGAACCGATGGGCCGTTGGTCGTAGAAGCCGCCGCACCTGATGGCAGCTGGGTGGCCTATTGCCAGGCACGTATCGACACTGATCGAGATGGCAAAGTGAGCGTGAGCTTCTCGCCCACTGGAGATCTCATCGGAGATAGCCTGGAACGCTATTTCTCGTTCGGTGAAATCGAGCGTGTGCACTCCGAGCTGCTCGCGTCGGATCCGAGTGGGCGCTGGGTGATCCTCAGTGAAAATGGCAAAACAGAGCTCGTCGATTTGAAAACCTCCGTTGAGGTGGATCTCGAAGCGCTCGGTGCCGACGTCGCTTCGAGCAGCGCTCTTTATCTTCCCCACCGTTCGCTCGCGTTTCACCCCACACTTCCCTTCTTCGCTTACACGAGAAGCACGCCCGCTGGGCTGACCGCCGTGCTCCGAAACTTGGAAACGAACGCCGAATTGGCAGTTGAGTTGGGCGCGGGTGCGCTTTCACGCCTTGAATTTTCGGCCGCTGGAGATGCGCTAGTGGCCCAAATAGCGCCTTTGGATGCGAATAAGAAGGGTCGGCCGGAGCTGCCCATTCCCTTGAAGCGGGCGCAATCTACCTGTCAGGCGTTCGCGCCAACACCAAAATTCCCAGCTTGGGTTGAGGCAAGTAGTGAACTGGTCGCACGTGTGTCAAGCGTGAGCTTTGAGCCCATGCTGACGGCGACGCCCTTCACCGAAGTGCTCGGTTTGATTGCTCCGCTAGGGGGCGGATGGCTCGTTCGCGACACGGACAAGAGCCTGTGGTTGGTGCGAGGAAAACGTCGTCAAGTGGTCGCCCCAGCACGGTGCGCGGGTGTGGTGTGGCATGTCGATTCGGGGAGGGGAGCCGTGGTGTTTGCTTGCGCGGGGAAAAACGCCGTGGCGCTCTCGCAGCTGCAGATCTATCGCGCGGGTGCCGTCTCCAAGCTTGGCGTTGAGTTGAGGCCGCTGGGGCGTGATCGTTGGCTTCGCCCCGAGCGCTTGGTCCCGCTTTATCCGGGCGCGCTTTCTTTCTTGCTCGATATGGAGAAGGGGTCTGCGGTGCCGCTTTTGCCCGACGATGGAATTGTGACGGTCGATGAGGAGCAAGCACTGATCTGGCGTAAAAATAGGCTATTGCGCTTCAGTGGCCTGACTCAAGAAACGGTGGACCTCGGTGTCGAGGTGGAGCCGCTCGCGTACGTCGTGCAAAACCGTGGGATTGCTGTCGTGAGCCCGTACGTCGTAGATCTGAAGCGCGAGCAACCTTTGGGCAAGATTTCAGGACGCCCGTTAGTTGTGGCCGACGATGGGCACGTGCTCATCGCCAAAGGGCAGCAAGCTTCTGCCGATAGCTTGGCAACGGGTCCGCTCGGTTGGGTCAGCCCCAATTAGGCCAATTGGACCGCCAATGCGGGGAGTTTTAGACCAGAAGGCGAGGTGCCAGAGCCTAAGAATTTAGCGGGAAAATGCCTCTTCCTAGGGAAGTGTTGCGATTTGTGGGGGCTGTGCTTGCATCCGTTACCACCAGTGGTAACATCGCTTGGTGGGCAAAATCCGACGGGATAACTATGTCTTTCTTACTTGGATTGGTGATCACAGCCCTCGCCATGTGCATGTGTACAGTGACGGTAAGCTGGTCCTTAAGTGGGACCTCGATGCCTGGCTTCCTATGAAGGGCAAGTCAACTGCCAAGTTAATCAAGATCCTCGCCGATCTGGCGAAGGAAGGCGCTTTATGAAGATCCACAATGTTACTGTGAATAATCGGAAGAGCCAACTGGAGCTCACCGTGCGATCGGGGAAAATGTACCCGATGCCATTCGTCAAGCTGAAGCCTCGGCCTTCGGCAAAGGACCGGATCAGTGATGCCTACGTCGACAGGGAGCTTGGGAGCGCGGCGGTTACCTACGTGCTCACTTCGGGAGCTGAAGGAAGCGTGCACATTGACCACGCGCTTGAATACAACCAGGATCCTGGGCTTCTCGCCGAGCTTCTGACGCACAAGCTGACCGTAGAAGCACTCAAGCGCGTGGATCATTCCGGACTGAGTCGTCGGGAGCTGGCCCGCAAACTGTGTACCTCAGTGCCCCAACTTTACCGGCTGTTAGATCCGGCAAATCAGCGGAAAAATCTGAGTCAACTCGTTGAGCTGCTGCACGTTCTCGATTGCGAGGTGGACGTCGTCGTGAAACCTCGAACGGCGGCGTAGTTGAAATTGCCTGCATAAGCCCCAATTAGCTCACTTTCAAGTTCCTAAAGCCTGCCAGATTGAGCGCATGAACGATGCTTTCGATATGGCCAAAGCTGCGCGTTTCGGCCACCACTTCTACGAAGACTTGGCCGAGCTCGTCGCTTTTGGCGCGATCATGCTCCACGTGCAGGATGTTGGCGTTCTGTTCGCCGAGGAGGCCAATCAAGCGTGCCAGTGTTCCTGGAACATCTTCTAACGTAGCGTGGAGGCGCATAGTACGTCCGGATTTGGTGAGGCCACGCTCGATGATGCGCGATATCAGATTCACGTCGATGTTTCCGCCGCCCACAACGAGCGCCACGGTTTTCCCGTCCAAGCCTAAATTCCTGTGCCTGAGCGCAGCTAGCGGTGCGGCACCTGCGCCCTCGGCGACTGTCTTTTCGGCCTCCAGCATGAGCAAAATGGCCTCCGCAACCTCCTCATCGTCCACCAAGACCAAATCATCGAGGTAGCGATTGAGCAGGGGGTACGTGTGCTCTCCCACTTTGCCGACTGCGATGCCATCGGCCAGTGTCTTTTGGCGTGCGATGCGCACGGGGGCGCCCGCTTCACGCGCCTTGATCAAGGTGGGCATTGATTTAGCTTCCACACCGATCACCCGCAAGCTGGGCTTCAAGGACTTTGCCGCGAGCGCGATGCCACCAGCCAGCCCACCTCCGCCAATCGCGACGATGATCGCGTCGAGCTTCGGCACCTGCTGCACGAGCTCCAAACCAATCGTACCTTGCCCCGCAATAGTCGCCGGATCATCGAAAGCATGAATATACGCCCGCCCATCGCGTGCCACGATGCGCGCCGCTTCCTCGTACGCCTCGTCGTAACTGTGACCAAAGAGAATCACTTGGCCGCCGTGGCGTCGCGTCTCGCTCACCTTCACGAGTGGGGTGCTCTCGGGCATCACGATCGTGGCGTCGATCCCCAGCCTTTTTGCATGATAAGCCACACCTTGCGCATGGTTGCCGGCGCTGGCCGCGACAATCCCCTGCGCGCGCTCGTGTTCCGTGAGCGACAAGAGCTTGTTGCACGCGCCGCGCTCCTTAAATGAGCCCGTGAGTTGGAGATTCTCAAGCTTGAAGAAAAGCTGGGTGTTGGTGAGTTGGCTCAGACGCTCAGAGTACGCGCACGGTGAAATGCGCACGGCGTCTGCGATGGCGCGGGCGGCAGCTTCTACACTAGCAAGATCGAGCATGGCCCTTAAGTGTAGCAGATCGCTCTCTTCGAGCTGGGCATCAGTACGCGCTTCCTGACGCGCTTCTTGAAGCGTGGCCCGTGCGCCAGAGGGTCGCGTTTTTCTTCGTGTCCAGAACTTGGCCCCCACAAACTGATGAGCGGTAGCATTCGGCCGAGGAGACACCATGTTTGCAGCCGCACTTCCCCGTCTAAGATCCAGTCGCCACAACATGCGTACCCACTGCCAAGTGGTTAGGGAGCGTGATTTCTCACTGGTTGCGGATACCATCACCGATCTTTCACTGACCGGCATGTTGGTCTCTCCCGCCGATCCGGTGTTGACGGGTGAGAAGCTGATCATCTCCTTTCGGTTACCCGGCACTTCCACGTGGATCGATACCGAGGGTTTTGTGGCGCGGGTGGTGCACGGACGACGACCTCAGGATCGCACGCGAGGTCTTGGCATCTTGTTTGAGGATCTCAGTCATCGCTTTCGGTTCACACTCGAAAGAACTCTCCGCCGGCTACCGCTTTGCCCCCCCAGCTTTCCGCGCTTTCTGAGCGTCGAAAGCTCGAAGTTGCGGCTCTTAGCGGCGATGTCCGGCAAGGATGTGTTGGAATCGCGCGCGCGCCTGAAGTCGGCGTCGCTCGCCTAGGGTTGGACCGGTAAGTTGGGGAGCGACCCTTTTTTGATCGTTTTAGATAGTAAGCATGCTTACTATCCAGTGTTCGACTTTGAGATGAGGATTACGGACAAGTTTATCCGTGTGCATTCCGCGCCGCCGCAGGCGCCTGCTCAAGGACAGCACCCAGCTGATCTGTGTGGGCAGCTTGCGTGATGGCACGACGATAGCGCTCGGCAAGAGCGTCCTTGCCGGCCTTCAAAGGCCCCGAAACTACCTCAGCAACGGTAATGGGTGTCACGAGGGCTTGAATGCGACCACTTTCGATCGACTCAAAAAGTGATCGAAACGGAGCTGCAAGGGCAAAACGGCTATTGGACATTATTATAGCCATTGTTAGCAATTAAAGGCTAGAATAACCCCACTATGTCCCGCCAAACCACCGAACCCCTGCCTAAGGTGGCTCGTACCGTGGCCGCCCTTGGCCAGAACATTCGCCTGGCACGACAACGTCGCAGAATCACAGCACAGCTGCTCGCAGAACGCGCCGGAATGTCGCGCACCACGCTCCGAGCCGTCGAGCGTGGAGATCCGAGTGTGACATTGGGCGCCGTCGTCAATGTGTTGCACAGCCTTGGGCTTGAACGTGATCTCCTGTCCGTTGCACAGGACGACGAGCTGGGTCGTAAACTTGAAGACGCCGTGTTGGGGCAAAGACAGCGCGTTAGAACTAGGAAAGCAGGTAATCCGTGACTGCGGAACGGCGCACCGTGGAGGTTTGGGGCGACTTTCAGGGGAGGGAGGGCTCAGCGTTGATAGGGTTCCTCAGTGCGACCCCGGCGAGGGGGAAGGAGATCTTTTCGTTTGAATATGACACGGCCTGGCTCCAGGCTGGGCGATCGCAGTCTCTGGACCCAGCGCTTCGGTTCTTGCGCGGCCCCCAATATCTTGCAGAGGGTCGCGATAATTTTGGCTTGTTTTTGGATTCTTCGCCCGATCGCTGGGGTCGGCTTCTCTTGCTACGTCGAGAAGCGCTGGTCGCACGCGACGCGAAAAGGCCAGAGCGTCGACTCACTGAGCTGGATTTTCTGCTGGGCGTCTACGACGGGCATCGGATGGGCGGCCTTAGGTTTCGCATTAATGGGGGACCGTTTCTGGACGACAATGCGGAGCTCGCTTCACCACCTTGGACATCACTTCGTGAGCTCGAACAGGCAAGCCTTGGCATTGAACGCGATGGTGCGGAGACGAGTCCCTCGTTCCGCAAATGGATCAGGATGCTCATCGCTCCTGGTCGTTCGCTCGGTGGTGCGCGCCCAAAGGCAAGCGTGGTTGACCCCAGAGGTTGTCTTTGGATTGCCAAGTTTCCAAGTGCGCGCGACGTGGAGGACGTTGGCGCGTGGGAGAGTGTCGTTCATGAGCTCGCCAAAAAGGCAGGCATTCAAACCACGGAAGCACGCCGTGAAAAGTTTGGCAGCGCTCAGCACACATTCATTTCAAGGCGCTTTGACCGCACTCCCGATGGCTCTCGCATTCATTTCGCATCTGCGATGACGTTGCTCGACAAGAGCGATGGGGAACCCGGCGCAAGCTACCTGGATATGGCTGACGTGATTGTTCGCCAGGGCGCGCACCCGGAGCGTGATCTGGAAGAGCTCTGGCGGCGGATCATATTTTTTATGTGTGTGTCAAACGTAGATGATCATCTTCGCAATCACGGGTTTCTTTTGGGCAAACAGGGTTGGAGTTTGTCGCCGGCTTACGACATGAACCCTGTAGCGGCAAGCGATGGCTTGAGTCTGAATGTCTCAGAGTCCAGCAACGCACAGGAGCTTGAATTGGCCCGTGAGGTGGCAAAGCACTTTCGCGTGAGTGCTTCGCGGTCCGATGAAATCATCGAGCAGGTTCTTGCGGCGGTGCGCAGCTGGCGCGTCGAAGCCAAGCGGGCCCATATTTCGCGCGCTGAACAAGAGCGCATGCGGTCGGCATTCCGTCTGGCTGAAAACTAGGGGCCGGCGAAGTGACAAAATTGCGTTCAAGCGGCTTTTGTGAGGTGCGATCATGGGTCGCTCGGTGGCCGAACAGCCAAAAACTCGGCCAGTTTGCCCTGAATGTGATTCGATAAGCGCTGGATTGCACGCCACTTGTGCAGTAACAGTGAAGCTCATTGAGGCGGTTATGCGGATACGAAATGCTTTAGCGATTGCCCCCCTGCTTGCGGTTCCGGCGCTGCTAGCCCAAGCGTGCCTCTCTGGAACCTGTGAAGACGCGAGCAAAGAGTGTCCAAGTGGGCCGTTTCACGCGGCTAACCCGAATGCGAAAACGGGCGGGAATGGGGCAGTTGGTGGAGGCGCAGGGCAATCTGGGTTAACGACGGGTGGGGCGGCAGCGAATCCTGGTGGGATGAGCTCGGGTGTCGGCGGCGCGGGGGCGCCTGCGAGAGTGTGCGATGCGACGAAGCTGCCGTCGGAAGAGCCGTGTTTGATTGATGAGATGTATGGGGTGTTTGTGTCGCCGCTGGGGAATGATGGGACGGGAGATGGGTCGCGGAAGAAGCCTTTTGCGAGCATCGGGAAGGGCATCATGAGTGTTCGAGCGGATCATCGGCGGGTTTACGTTTGTGCGCCGGCGAACGCGCTCACCACACCTGTGGAGATCGGAATCGAAGATAAGGGGCTTCAGCTGTTTGGAGATTTCAGGTGTGCTGATGGCTGGGTGTCGGGCGTCGATATTAGCACCAAGATAACGTCGAATGCGGCGGGCGCACTTCTGATCAGCCAGTCTGAAAACATTCGGATTGAGGGCTTCGAATTTGCGGCGGCTGATGCCGTTGACTCAGGAGGGAGTAGTTACGGTGCGTTCGTTAAGGGGTCTACCAACGTTGTGTTCAGTCACGTCAAGATAACTGCCGGTAAGGGTAAGGCTGGTAGCGATGGGGTGACGTGGCCGGAAGCTGCGGCGAAGGGTACTGATGGGAATGCGGGGAAGAATGCGTGTAGTGGAGACAACGCTGGTGCAATCCCCGTGCAGAACCAGTGTGCTATCGGTACCAGCTTGGGTGGTAAGGGCGGTGACGGAGGAGCGTTAACGGGGAGTGGTGGAAATGCTGCGCCCGGATCGCCCAATGCTCCGCCGCTGGGCAATGGCGGGGTTGGTCAAACCGGCGGCAGTTTGCAGTGCGCACCTGGTGTGGGATTGGGATATCCCGGCCAGGATGGCGTAGACGCGGGGCCGGCAAACGGGGCGAGCGCTATGGGAGTTCTGAGCACTTCAGGTTATCAACCCCAAGATGGGTCAACTGGCCTCTCGGGTGCCATTGGTGGTGGTGGTGGCGGTGGCGGTGGTGCAAAAGCTCCAGCAACCTGCGGTAACGGTGTACTCGTTGCAGGAGCCTCCGGAGGAAGCGGCGGTGCGGGCGGCTGCGGTGGGAGCGCGGGCGGTGGAGGCAAGGGCGGCGGAGGAAGCTTTGCGTTAGTTTCAATTGGCTCGACGATCACGCTCGACACCGTCACGCTTGCTACCAGCGATGGCGGCACCGGAGGGAAGGGCGGCAAGGGGCAGATCGGCGGTGTCGGTGGTCAACCTGGAGCGGCAGCGGCCGGAGTGAGTTCGCTTGCATCTTGCGCCGGAGGTATGGGAGGCAAAGGTGGCAATGGTGGCGACGGCGGTGGTGGCGCTGGGGGCCCGTCCATTGGGATTGCATACACGGGCACCGCTCCTACGGAGCTGGCCCAAACTGTGGCCATCACCGTCGCCGCGTCGGCACTTGGTGGCCCGGATGCGAGCGGCGCCACCACAGGTTCTGGCGTAGGAGTAATCGGAATTTCAGAAGCGCGGCACATGTTCTAGGCGCTCGTTGTATCGGTCAGGCCCGCGCTTCAAAGATTACTTACTCCGCATCACCAACCTCTCCGGCAGTTGCTTCGGGCTGGCAAAGGCTAGCAGTACGGGTTCATTTCCCTCCACTCGGGAATTCCGTTCGACGATGTGAGTAGTGCTTGCGATCCATGAAGGTGACGTGCTCGAGCTTGGGAAGCGACTTCAAGGGGCTCAGATCGCCATCAAGCACATTAGTGGACTCATAGAACAAGAACTGTTCGAGTTCCTTCAGCTCACGAAGCGGCCTAATCGTCTCGATATCACCATCGTTGCATAGCTGCAGCTTCCGAAGACGGTGGAGGGCTCCAAGCGGGGCTATGTTCCGAACCTTCGGACAGTCATTCACTTCAAGCTGAACAAGATTCGGAACCGCCTCCACGCCATCCACACTAGTGAGACGACGTGCCACGTACAGCCCGAGGAAGGTTAGTGCCGTGAGGGCTTCGATCCCTTGGAGGGTTTCGAGCTTCGGGCTCGCCAATGACAGGGACTCCAGGCTTGTCATCGTGGAGATCGCCCGGAGGTCCTTCAGAGGGCATTTATTGATGAAAACTTTCCTCAACCCCCGGTGTGCGAAGAGGGAGGAAGCCTTGGAACGCCACTCCAGGCTGCAATCCTCCAGGAGGGGAAGGCCCGAGAAGCGCAGCTCAGTCTTGCAGTACGTGAACACTTTGACTCGACGAAGACTCCTCAGGTCATTGATGGCGTCAACGTCAGTTGCGTTCCAGTCAGTGAGTTCGAGCCCTGAAAGCTCAGGGAGCTGCCTCAGAAAGCAGTAGTCGTCGGTTACCCACCCCTTCGAGTAGTTCAGCTCCAGTTCCGTAATCTCGCCGTCTCGGACAGCCTCAAGCGCTGATGGTGACCACGGTCCTTGCATGACGAGCCGTGGCCCATAATTCCCAGCCTCAACGTTCCAGTTGGCAGCCATCGGTGAGTCTCCTTCCTTGGCGCTAGGATCGTGAACGAGAAAGTGTTGGTGGCAGCTCGTAGCGGGCTCGGCCTGAAGGTCTCACGAGGCAGAATGGTCTCCTTCACTAAAGGGATCCCACACCGAGAATTCAAGCTTCTCTGATTCTGCCGGATAGTGTCGGCGTAGGGACCAGGTCCCTACGCTTCCGTCGCTCCGGAGGAACGTTTGAGGGGAGGGCGCTGATGACAACAAATTGCGGGAACAGTTAGGACAACTCAGCGTCGACTTTTCGGACTCGAAGGAGCGTCCCAGGTACCTTTCAGCCTCCCGATCGATCCCGAATAGAGCCCCGCAAGATGTGCAGCTATAGAGTTCCACCTCGAAGAACATGTCGGGCAGCACAAAGTAGATTTCTGTCGTTGCGTTGTTCTGCGTGACAGAGCATCTCCATCCACGAATTACAGTCTTTCTCATCAGAAATTAACCTTTAGAACATTCATCACTGTGGCTGATCCGTCCCGCCGTAGGCCGACGCGAGCAGGTGCTGAATCCACGTAGTTGCACTCCACCGGGAGATCTTCGCTTGTAGGTTCGCCACCAGGATCGAAGACTAGATTCACACCAATTCGCTTGCCCGCGCAAAAGTCTTCAAACGTCGCCGTCTTACGATCACGCAACAAGGCCACAACATGTTGGATCTTTCTGCCCGAATGCATGAAGGACTTGCTGAGTTGAAGCACTGACGAAGCGATTTCTCTCTGAGCCCTAGCCCAGGCATTTTCAGCGGACCGGGGCCTCAACTTGGTGATGCTTCCAGGCGCCTCCAATACTTGTCGTTGATTCCCATGGCGTGCCCTAGGGTCCTCAAGGCATCAACGACAACTGAAGGAACAGCAACATCGTACTCGAACAACGTATCCGGTTCACAGAGCCGTGTAGCTGAGGCGCGCTGATGGCATCAATGTAGCGGGGTGACGAAAACTGCGTTAACCGGCCGGGGTTTGCTGTTCAGGCGAGCCGCTCGTGTCGAGAGGCTCGACGGGGATCTGGATC
>JBBRRP010000179.1:0-10447 GCA_038246305.1 Polyangiales bacterium
GGAATCACCACCATCGGTGAAGACCGCCCACGGGTCACGTCGAACCCTTCCGGTTTTCACTACGAGCGACGGGACTTCCACATGGATGTCGATCTCGATGCGAAGACCATCGATGGAGCGTGCGCTCCCAATATGTATTCGTTCGATTCCTGCCTGAGGGTGTTTTTCACCACGCACTTGCTCGACCTGAAGGGCGTGATGATTCACGGCGCTGAGATCCACGACTGGGCTATTATTGGCATGGGTTCCATCTTGATGGACGAGGTGGTGGTGGGTGAAGAAGCCGTGGTGGGTGCTGGATCGCTGGTGGTGGGCAGGCTCATCATTCCCCCGCGCACGCTCGTGCTCGGACGCCCGGCAAAGGTGGTGCGAGATCTTACCGCCGAAGAAATCGCTCAAAATAAGGTATTTTCGCCCCGCTATGTGAAGCTCGCGCAAGGGTTTCCACCGGCTGAACGTTTGCCTACGGCGCGTTAGATTTCTATTTTTGAACCTGTCTTTGCGGGATTGCTCCGGGCGCATACGTGCTCCAGCTAGGCAGCCTGGAGCCTTGAATTCCAACCGGATTTCAATCAGATACGGATGAGAAACCTTCGAGACGCATTCCAATTAGATACAAACTGTCTGACAACTGGGCATGGCGTTTCTGCTCGTTTTCATCGTAAACCGCCTGGCCCTCGCGGTTTTGGGGGCGCGCCAACCTTATGCCCTCCCTCTACGAGCTGCTTCGTTGTGAATTGATCCAACGCACCGATGAAGGATGTGCCGTCCCGGCGGCCATCCGTCAACGTTTTGCGGAACTCGCACACCCAGCCGACGCCTGGAACTACCAAGCCATCAATCCGATTTACGACGCCCTGATGAGCCTCGAACCGGATCCCGCGTTAGCTCAGAGGGAGCCAAACGAGCTGCACGAGATCCGTAGGCTGCGTCCTATGGGCCCTCGCGATCTGCGCTGGTGCCCAAAGGAGAGCGAACTTTTCGAACGCCTGCACGGGGCGTGGACGGGCCGAGTACTTGGATGTGCCTTGGGTAAGCCGGTGGAGTGCCTTGGATTTTTGGCAAAAGCGGGTTCGAGGGCCCGGGCGGTGGGCGGCGGGCTATCGAGGCCTATCTGCGGGCACGAGGCGATTGGCCACTCCGTGATTTTTTTAGCGGAAGGCCCGCTGACGACGGACTACAGCCGGCCCTGCCGTTCCCAGCTTCACAGCGCGAAAATATAGAATTCATGGAGCCCGACGACGACGTGCACTACAGCTTGGTGGGGCTAGGTGTGATGGAACAGCACGGGCCGGAATTTAGCTGGAAAGAGGTAGCGACCTACTGGCTCGCGCACCTACCGGCCTACAACTTTGCTACCGCTGAGGCCCGGGCGTTGCTCAACTTTCAGAACCAGAATGATCGCCTCGAAGGTCCGGCCACTCCTGCCTATTGTCGACACTTTAGAAATCCGTTTCGCGAACGGATTGGTGCGCAAATCCGGGCAGATGGATGGGCATGGTGCGCAGCAGGGAGGCCGGAGCTTGCTGCCGAATTTGCCTGGCGTGATGCCAGCTGGACCCACGAACGAAATGGCATCTACGGGGCAATGATGTTCGCCGCCATTCAGGCCGCTGCCTTCGTCGAGCACGACCCACGCCGATTGGTTGAAATAGGGCTGAGTGAAATTCCGGCGGCCTGCCGGCTTGCGTTGGCAGTGCGCAAAGTGTTGGCGTGGCTCGACGAGGGGATGAGCTTGGAGGCATGTGTCGAGGCGTTAGAGGCCGCGTTCGCTGATATGCACGGCGTACACGTGATCAACAATGCGGCGCTTTGTGTGCTCGCCCTATGCAGCAGCGCCGGGCTGGGGACGGTGGGCGCGGTAACCTCGGCGGTGACGGCAGGTCTTGATACTGATTGCAACGGGGCCACCGTGGGGTCAATTGTCGGGGCTGCCGCAGGCGCGAGTGCCCTTCAAACAACCATCGCCTCAAAGCTCAACGACCGCGTTCAGGCAGGCATGATCGGTTTTTCGGACGTTACATTGACAGAACTGGCGGAGCGCACAGCGATCCAGTGGTCGCGCGTCAATACGTGGGCAAAGAGCGCCAGGTTCGCGCCATAAGGTCTGCGCAGATAGGCCCCACGTCGTGTTTTACTGCCTATTTTGGAGGCCGCACCATTACACGTGCACCGTAGAACGACCGATTTGGCAGGTCGAATCCCCTGTGACGTATACTTCTGATCAGCCGCCACGTACTTTCCTAGAACGCAGGCGGTAGCCCGCGCGGTGAGCTAGCCGACGGCCAGCCAAACGAGCCCTAGCGCGCCCACCGATCCGATGGCGCCGCCGATCAACTTCCCTGACACAGGGGGGAAGGGCCGCGCTAGGAGATCGCGCTAGCGCGGTAGATTTGATCGACGATGAGCTCCGCCCCCAGGCTCTCAACCGTGACTCGCCCGCCGGTGATAGCAACTCGCGTTTCCCAAGCGGCGCCTTCGGTCCTGCTGTGCACTGTGATGCGACGCTCGCGGTGAGATACGATGACATAGTCCCGCAGAGTCGGGATGGTTCGGTAATAATCGAGCTTGCTGCCGTGGTCGTACTCCTCGGATGAATCGCTGGTGACTTCCAGGAGTAACAGCGGATTCAGAGCGGTAGCTTGGGGGCTAGGCGGATGTTGCTCCAGCGTGCCGCAGATGACAGTGCCATCGGGAAAAGTAGCGAGACCCGCGGCTTCGACATAGATCCTGAGGTCAGAAGTGTGGGCGCGACAGGGGCGCGCACCGATGGCATTACCGAGTGTGCGCAACACCTCCGCGGCAAGAGCTGAGTGCTCCTCGGACCCGCCTGCCATGGCGTAGATTTCACCGTCGAGGAACTCATGCTTTGTCGCGCTCTGCTGCTCAAGCGCAACGTAGTCTGCATAGGTATATCGATGGTGGTGTCGGATCGGGAACATGAAGAGCCATGAAGCTACCACATCTTCCGTGTCGGGCTCCTGGTAAGGTCGAATATTGGGGATTAGACCGCTCCCGGGGAGACGCCGTTTCGATTTCCCCAACGCTCGGCCCGCCGCGGTGAGTTAGCCGCCGCCTACAAAGTGCACGATTTCCAAAATATCCCCGTCCAGGAGTGGCGTGTCTGCGTGCGTCGCACGGGGTACCACCTCACGATTGCGTTCGACCGCTACGGGCCCCTCGGTCAGCCCCAAATGCTCCACCAGCCCGCGCACCGAAAGCCCCTCCGGAACTTCGCAGGGCTCACCATTCACGACGAGACGCATCATGGCCTGATCGCTAGGGCAACTTTAACTAGAGAGCAAGCGCCAGGGATTTTGCACGTGCCCATTATGCGCGGGGCATGAACGAATCGTGTCGGCAGAATCGCGCGGTGCCCACCGCGCGTTGGCGCTACCCCGTGTCCAATTCTCCTAGGGAAATCTCGGGGAAATGCCTGGAAACTCGGGTCCGAACCTCTCGATCAAAGGTCAAGAGGTGGGCCTTCGTCTCACGCGCCAACGCCACGTAAACGGCATCGTACGCACGCAAAGCAGCCACTTCAGCAATTTCCTGCGCGTTTTCGAGCAGTGCGTCGCTGAGTGGGACTGCGTGAAATCGTGGCCCGTGCACCAACACTTTCACCGTGTCCCGGAGCTCCTTCGATTCACCACGCCGCGCCAGCGCGGAGACTACTTCGAGCCGAAACAAAGAAGGGACCACAAACGGTTGATCCTCCGGGATCGAGCGCATGAGCTGCAACGCTTGCTCGTGGTGTACCTCCAACGGAGAGATCGACGAGATGTACACGGAGGCATCCAAGATAGCGTGGTTCAACGTCGGCCTTCACCCACCAGCCTGACGGCATCGAATGAACCTTTCTTCCGTGGTACCCGAACAAGGGCGTGCGTTAACGCTCTATAGGCAGCGACTTCCGCGCTGGACAACTGCCGCAACGGCGGTGTAGCCGGCACCAATTTCACAACGGGTTGTCCATCTACGGTGATCACAACTGGAGCGCCTGTTTTGCTAACCGTGCGGACGACCTCGGAAAGCGTCGCCTTCACTTTTGAGAGCGGCATAATGTTATCGATGTGACCCATATTGACTAGTATGGTCAAAATAGGTCGGAAAGCAAGGATCCGAGCCCCAAAATCAGCCTTCCCTGTCAGACTAGTGGGGCTCGAGTATTAGTCTGCGTGTTCCCGGCCGGGGACTGGTCGCGACCAACCAGAGCCCTCCGTCGGGAGGCTAGATGTTCGTAAGGCCGGGGTTCTGTTGCAGGGTAGGAGCCGGTTCGGGTGCGATAAGCGACGGTGAGTTCACTTCGGGCGAGAGCCTGTAGAGCTGTGCGACGGTCAAAACGTACAATCCTCCGAACAGGCTCCCGGAGATCCGAGCGTTGTTGTAGACTGCGAGTTCAACCATCGACATCACAAACAGGGGCGCGCAGATGCTCAGCCCAAGGAGAAGTATCTTGCCCGTGTTTCCTCAATCTCGACGCCATGCGAAGGGCTTGACGAACACCTAAGTCTTCAGTGGCCACGAGGTTAGCACGCTTCACATCTCCGAAAAGAACCAGGATTTGGGACGCTCCTTCTCGTAGGCGCAGGATCCGACCCTAAAATCACGCTTCGCCGAGCGGGACCGCCTGACTCCTTCGACCCACCGGATACGCGTGGAGAGCCCGGCAGATGAGCGCGCTCCTCGCGACCGATTCGCGCGGGAGCTCTTTGGCCGTTCGTTCTAGGTTCACCGCGTCCCCGGCGTCGGGCTGCTCCGACCATTTCGCGTCGAGCAGCTCAAATCGCCCCGCCCGATGAATCAGAAAGTCTACCTCGCGGTTGCGGTTGCGCCAGAAATACAGATCCCCTCGCTCCGACAAGCGCAGCTTTTTTCGGAGTTCCGCGCAAACCCAGGTTTCCCAAAAAGGCCCGGCGTGAGGCGACTGCTGCAAGTCGTCGCGATTGCGAATTCCAAGCAAGAAGGCGAGCATCCCTGGATCTGACAGGTAAAGCTTGGGCGTTTTCACCAGGGACTTATTGCGATTCGAGAACCAGGGCTCGAGCAGCATCAGCTGGTTGGACGCCTGCAAAACTGAAAGCCAGGCACCGGCGGTTGACTGGGCAATGCCCACATCTCGCGCTAGGTCCGCCTTGTTGAGGAGCCCACCCGATCTCAGCGCGCAGGCTCGAATGAAACGCTCAAAGTCACGCAGGCTGCCAACCTCGAGTTGATTTCTGAGATCGCGTTCCAAATAGGTGGCGAGGTAGTCGCGGTAGTAGCCGTAGGAGTCGAGATCGGGTTTCTGCCACAGCTCCGGGAGGGCCCCGCGAAGGGCAGCCGATTCAGGTGTAACGCCGGTACTGGCAGAACAGATCTCAGACCAGGAGAGCCCTTCAAGCTCCACCGTCCCGACTCGCCCAGCAAGCGAATCCGAGACGGCCTTCATGAGCGCAAACTTCTGTGAACCTGTGAGGATGAAGCGCCCGTTCTGTTCACGCTTCGTATCGATGGCAGTCTTCAGGTGTCGGAATAACCCCGGCGCATATTGAACTTCGTCAATGATCACCGGGGGCCGATGACGATCCAAAAAGGTTCGAGGATCCCGCTCTGCCTGTTCAGCTTCCGTTGGTAGATCGAGGCTCACGTACGCGTGGTCCGGGAACAGATGTCGAACAAGAGCAGTTTTCCCAGTTTGGCGGGCGCCGGTCACTACAACTGCCGGCTGCATCGCGAGGGTGCAGAGCTGCTCAGAGCTCTCACGTTTAATCCATTCTGCCATCCTGCTTATTCTATGATTCAATCGAAGTATTTGCAATATTGACAAATATATGAATGATCACAGATGTTTACCACTGATTACCTACGAACGCCGCGTTGCCTTGATGGAATCGCTTGGGGAGGGGTGCCCGCTACTCGTAGGCGTCGGATCCGACCCTAAAATTCTCACCTGCGCTTTCGAGCCGTACCGAGATGTGGAACGAGCGAGACGGTTTCCTTTATGCTCTCGGAGCGAGCGCGCGGGTCGGCCCGCACCCCAGCCCCAAAAGGTGCAGGATCCTAGAATGCTATCTGCTTGTTATTTTTGGGGCCGCGCCTCACTCACTAAACAGTGGAGGCACGGCGCCCTGGCGACGGGTTCAAAGGCGAGGACATGCCGGACGAAAACGGCACAGACGCTAAGGCCTGCTGTACCCGGTGAACGCAAAACAGGCACTCTGAACGCCGCAGCGGGCGCATACCACGCTTTTGACCAGGGTTTCCCAACCATTTTGGAGCCGAAGCCTTCGCCCAAGCAGCGCGGGGCTTCACAACCCAAGCTGGGGAAAGCAAAGCTCTTCCCTTCCAATGGAGTTAAGGCGTTAGCTAGAACTTCCGTTCTCAACTCTCGCTTTGCCCGCGAAATTTCGTTCTCAGCCTTGAGCCCATTGCCAGAATGTACCTGGCGAGCCGCCTCGACTTGCTTGACCGACCCAACGAGGAGGCTATGACGCTCCCTCGCCTATGCGCAGCATCTGCATTTCTACAGTCATCACCTTAGCGCTTACCTGCGCATGCACTCGCAAAGCGAAACCCAATTCCAGCTCCGAACCCCAAAAACCGAATACATCCGTAGGCCCCGTAACAGCCACAACCGGCGACGCCGGGGCACTCTCACCGACTAAGATTGACCACGGCGAGCTAGACACCGCGCCCCCCGAAAGCGCGCCTAAATTGGCCGCTACGGTGCTTGCTGCCACCGTCTACAAGTTAGCTGACGATAACTCGCGGCGCCTCGGCTACATTCGCTTGGGTGGAATGGTGCGCCGGGATCCGGATGCCGTGAGTGGGCGGGGCTGCGAGAAGGGGAAGTGGTATCGCATCTATCCCATGGGATACGTCTGCACCCGCGACGCCACCACCGATCTCGAATTGCCGTTGGTGCGCGCTACACAACGCCGACCGCACCTGGATCGGCCGATGCCGTACAGCTACGGTTTTGTTCGCGCTACTTCTCCGCAATACCTGCGACTGCCGAGCGGAGCCGAGCAGCGAAAGAGTGAATTCAAACTCGATGAGCATCTGGCGTGGTATGCCGAACATGAGAAAGAAGTCCAGCAAGTGGAGGTTGGAGCCAACGATGTTCCACTTGACGCGCGCGGGATTGCTCGGCCCGGACTGCTTCCCGCACCAGGTTTTCGAGTTTCCACTTCGCTCACCCGCGTCGAATTATTCGGTGGGGATCTTGCTCCAAAGATCCCGTTCTGGTTGGAAGGCGGGCGGAAGATCCCGAATGTTTCTGGCTTCGAAGTGCCCGAATATGCCTATTTTGCTGATCGCGTGAGCCGGAAGACGGGTCTGTCGTTCGTGGACGCTTTTGATACGGAGAACAACGGTGTGAAGCGCGGGTTTGCCGTCACCGTCGACATGCGACTGATCCCCACTACCAAGGTGAAACCGGACACAGCTTCGCCGTTTCACGGCATTGAGATCCCGAAAGGTCTTTCTATGCCGTTCGCCTGGAGCATCAAGAGAGAGACGAAGTCGTATCAGTTGGTGCGTGGCCGTGATGAAGTTCGTCCGGGTGCTGACATTCCACGTCGAGCGTTGCTCCCGCTTTCTGGTAGGGCACGCGTAGAAGCCGGTGAACGCTACTATCAGTCGCTGATGGATAAGTTCGGTTGGCTCAAGGCCAGCGATCTGGGCATCGTGGCTGAGCCCCCGGAGTGGCCAGAATTTGCGCAAAAGGGCGAGAAATGGATCGATGTTTCGCTCGCTCAGCAAACACTGGTTCTCTATGAAGGCAAGCGCGCGATTTATGCCACCTTGATCTCGTCGGGGCGCGATCGTTTTGGAGATCCGAAAGAGACGCTCTCCACTCCGCAAGGCACGTTTCGGCTCACGAGCAAGCACATCGCAGCGGCGATGGACTCGGAGGAGAATTCCAGCGTTGCGGGTGGCACCCGCGCCAACACCAGCGTGAGCAAGGCTGACGACAGCGGCGTGCGCGAGCGGCTGCTAGCAGCGGAGAAGAGTGGCGAACCCTTGGACGAAGAAGATCGCCGGAGGCTCGCCAACATAAAAAAGGGCAGGGACCCGGAGTACGGTGTCACGGTGCGTCGTGGCTCCGCCGGGTTTGAACTGCGAGATGTGCCGTGGATTCAGTACTTCGCCTCGGGTTACGCGATCCACGGCGCTTACTGGCACGATGTTTTCGGGATCCCACGCAGCCATGGCTGCATCAATTTGGCTCCCATCGATGCGCGCGTCGTCTTTATGTGGACCGATCCGCCGATCCCAGAAGGCTGGCACGGTGTGAACGTCGGGGCAGATATGGGGCAGGGAACGGGCGTGTACATTCACCGCTAGTGTGCTAGTTGAGTGCGAACTTGATGGGCGTGTTTCGCTTCAGGATTTTTGGTTTTCCGGTGCAAGTGCAGCCCAGCTTTTGGGTCCTTGCGCTTCTGTTCGGCTATATGAGCTCGCAGTCGGTGCGTGGCGCTCTGCTGTGGTTGGGAGCTTTTTTTCTCTCCATCCTCACGCATGAGCTCGGGCACGCATTCTTGGCCCGGCATTATGGGCAACAGCCCGTGGTATTTCTGCAGCTCTTTGGGGGCGCTGCATCCTGGCGGCAGACTTCGCCGCTATCGCGTTGGGGTCAGGTCTGGATCCTGCTCGCCGGGCCTGCAGCTGGCTTCCTACTTGGGTTTGCCGCAGCCGCCTGGCTTGTCTCATTGGGCGTCCAAACGTTGAATCCGGAAATGCTGGAGAAGGAGCCGGGCCTTCAGCTTTTCTTGGTGCAGCTGGCGATGGTCAATTTCTTCTACGGCGCCGTGAATCTGTTGCCGATTCTGCCTTTAGATGGCGGTCAAGCGATGGCGGTGTTGTTTGGCCGGGAACGGTGGCGCACAGCTGCCACGGTTTCTTTGGTCGTGGGGCTCCTGTTGGCTGCGGTATTTCTGCGCTTCAATCACGTTCCTTTCGCGATCCTGTGCGGTTTCTCTGGGGTCTCGAGTTACCTGAATGCGCGACAGGCGTTGGCGCGTCCCGAGCTGCCTGAGGAGGCGTTGCGCGAGATCTTGGCGCGTGCCCAAGCCCTTCAGGAACGCGGAAGTTATGGTGAGGCGCTAGCTGTTGCGATGGCTGTTTTTGAAAATGCGCCATCAGATAGCTGGAAGGTGCGTGCATTAAACGTCGCAGGCTGGTCTGCAGTCCTGGCTGAGCGCCCCGTCGAAGCGCGAGCTGTCCTCGCGCGCACACCGGTGGGTCAAGCTCTCGATGCTTTCCTGGAAGCGAGCATCCGGGAGCTCGATGGCGATCTTGAAGGTGCTGCAACGGTGCTCAGCACGGCGCGTCGGCAGGGGGATCAGCGTGCGGAGTTGGTGGGTTCGCTAATCCGAGTCTGGCTCAAGCAGCGTGATTACCAAAAGGCTTGTGCTTTGGCGGCGTCGAGCGTCGACGAGTTGTCAGAGGAAGACGTGCGGCGTGTCGGTAGCGAGACACTCGCCGCGGGTATCTTTGAGTCGGCGGCACAGCTGTATGAAAGCCTATTTCGCCAAAGCTCGGCGGCAGAAGATGCCCTGGCTGCGGCGCGCGGTTGGGTGAGGGGCGGGCGAGCTGAGCAGGCAACCGAGCTGCTGCAGCAGGCCGTGAAGTCGGAGCTCCTGAATTGGAGCCAAGTTAGAAGTGAGCCAGAGCTCAGCACGCTGGCTCCGAGCGAGGCCTAAGGTGCCCGCCGTGGGATTGCCTTTAGCTCTCCGTTGAGGGCTAGGCCGATTTCTCCTGTTGTTAACTCTTCTAACCACGGCTCCAATTGGAGCTGGGCGTCGCGAGTGAATTTTGCTGTGAAGGCACTCCCGTGTTGGCTCACATAGACCACATCATTCTGGCCAATCCAGACCTCACTCAGCGCCAAAGCCTGGGTTGAGCCGTCAGATAAAACCAGGAGCGGCGCACCCGCTTGCGCGTCAATCCTTTCGACGAAGAACGGTGCATCTTCAACGGTAAAATAGCCCCAGTCGTAGCCGTTATTTAGGATAAAGCGGCCGTTCGCAGGGTGGCGCTCAATCCAGGTCGCGAAGGCGTGCCGCATGCGCAGATTCTCGACACGCGCGCCGTCGTGCCAAAATTGCCCCTGAAGGTCGAGCCGGATACGGCTTTCGCGGCTCCGACCTTCAGGTGCGGGGCGTTCAAAGAAGTCGGGAGCATCGGCCGGGAGCATCAGCCTTGAGCCTAGCATCGGCGTCGGTTAGGGGGTGAACTTGAGCAAGAATGCGCTGGACGCTGCCCCATTAATGGGACTGATCGACGTTCCGAGAACGTCCATCGGTTGCCCGACATCGCCCGCGAGGTAGACGCTGTAGTCCGCACCAACCGCCACCGCGTTGATATTGTTCGGTGCACCATAATAAGCCTGCGACCAACGGTGCACGCCTGCAGACGTGAAGCTTGCCAAGAAGGCTGACTGTTGACCCCCCGTGCCGAC
>JBBRRP010000180.1:0-9708 GCA_038246305.1 Polyangiales bacterium
TCAACGCTTCCTGGAAAAGCTCATGGGGAGCCCTCTTTCTCTCGGCGGCGCCCTTTCCGCTATTCGCGAAACTGAGGAACTGAGCCTCGCCGTGTTTGCCGAACGCCTCGGTATTTCGAGATCCCACCTCATCGACATTGAGCACGGTCGACGCGCTGTCAGTCCCGAACGCGCAGCTCGCTTCGCCGACGCACTCGGACACAACCCTGCGCAGTTCATTCGACTCGCCCTGCAGGATCAAGTTCGCAACGCAGGCCTCAACTTCCGAGTTGACGTCCACGCCGCGTGATCCTGCGCGTCGGCCCCCCAACAACGCGTTGCTGACCGACGTAGCCTTCGCTACGCTCGGATCCACGCGGCAGAACGCCAAACCGTTAGGCAGACTGGATTCCATGCCCTCGGCCTTCCCCTGTCAGCTTGGTACGGCGGGTTGACAGATCGAGAGAGGTCTATAGCCTGCACCCGCGTGGGGGAGATCCCTCCAATGATCTGGTGCCTATGGGCAACGTGTTAAAGCAAGTGGTTGTTCGAATTTTGGCACGCAGGCTTGGGGGGCTTCGCTCTGGGCGCGACTCTTTGTGGGGCTTGTGGCCGCAAGCCAGCGAAAGAGCCCAACTCGCCGCCTGCGTCAGCCACCCAGAAGGAGCACAGCATGTCGATCAACGCCAAGTCTTTTCATGACGTCACCCTGCTAGTAAAAAATAGTGTTGCTGAGCTCGGTGCCTTCTACACCAAGATGGGTTTTTAGCAGCTAGTGGGCAAGGGCGACGAGTTCGTCGTCTTCGGCGTCGGTGACAACGAGCTCGCCATTCACACGTCTGCCACCGAATTCACTGGCGTAGTTGGGATTACGTTTATGGTGAAGGACGTTGCTGCTCTCGAGCGGCACCTGACCGACGTGGGGATTCCGTTTGAGGGTCCGGCTCCCATGCGCCCGGGGCTCGAAGGCATCACGGTGAGGGATCCGAACGGCAACGTTCTGGGGTTCCTGCAACCAGCGGCAAAGTGACGGCCTGCCCCTTTCCCTTGACCAGGCCGATACCGGGTCGCTGTGTGACCAGGAGTCAGCTGCGCAGTGAGCGACCGGATTGCCAAAACTCTGTTCGGATACACCTCCGGGGAACGCGCTCAATGGACATTCAACCTCCATTTTCCTTGTTAGCGGGGACTCGGTCTCCAGTTCTTGGCGGTCGACTACCCGTGGCCGATCGTCAGCGCTCGCCACGCCCTCGCGAGACCATTAGCACTCTGGCACCACGCGGTGCCAGGAGACTACATAATTACGTCACTGGATTATGCTGGTGACAGTAGAGTAATGTTAGATTTAGGCAGACTTATTAGCCTATTGCGTAGTTAAAATGAAACTTTTGCGTCGCAAATGGGTTGACTGAAATATGCTACGTAGCGTATCTTATTCGTAACCACCTGCCACGTGCGGCTGCCTCAACAAGGCCGCGCGGACGGAGATTGTCACATGCGTTTCCTGCTTATCACATCATGCCTTGCTCTTGCCGCGGGAGCATGTACTTCAACGGTTGAATCAAACAACGGGCGCAAGCCTAGTGGCCCGGCATCTACGAGCCCCACCGCTTCTTCCGGAATGGGTGGCACGGGGAATGTTGGCACGGGGGCTACGACGAGCACGGGGGCTACGACGGGCACGGGTGCTACGACGGGCAGCGGCGGCGTGCCCCCCATTGGGACCCCCGTAACTCTGGTGGATGCGTTCAAGTGCGATTCGGCCGCTGCTGCTGAGCCGACGCCACCTCGTCGGCTTTGGAGGGTCACCCCTTCGGAGTACGCCAACACCGTCGCTGCGGCGCTCAACGGCCGGCCTTCCGCAAACGCGGCGGTTCCGCCCGTGGCGGGATTCGTTAACCCGCTCGTTTCCCCGGGCTCTGCGCGGTACACGACAGAATCTGGCGTTGTGAGCGTCTCTGGTCCTGAGTTCAGCGGCACTTTCACCTCCTCTGCGGAACTCGCAGATCAGATGGTGGCCAAAGCCAAGAACGGCACCTGTTGGGCCACCGATAGCGCTGGGGCGAAGTTCGCAACCTGCGTGGGTACCCTGGTGCAAGATAAAGGGTCCATTCTCTTCCGTCGTCCGCTTGCGGCTGACGAAGTCACCCACTACGTCGATCAAGCGAACCAAGTGCTCGCTGAGCTCGGGCCAGATGGCGCACTCTCGGTCGCGTTTCAGTCTCTGTTATTGGCGCCGCAGTTCGTATTTAAGCCTGAGATCGGCGCTGCTACGGCTACACCCTCCGTCTACCGTCTGACGCCGTTTGAAGTCGCTTCCATGCTTTCGTACGCCGTCACGTCGGCCCCCGCTGATGCCGATCTTTGGGCGGCGGCCACCCAGGGCGCGCTTTCCAGTGCCGATCAGATCAAGACCCAAGTCACGCGCTTGATGGCAGGCCCTCAAGCTTCGAGTGCGCGCAACTTCGTGACGGAGTACTTCAAGCTCCGCACCATCCGGGGCGTCGCCAAGGCGGCGGACATGGTCTTGGCCGGCGAGAGCCCAGTTTGCCATTACAACAAAGAGCGCGCGATCGCTGGAGCAGAAGCACTCGTTGGGGATATTTACAACTCCAACTCCACGAGCGGCTTCATCAGTACCCTCTTCACCACCAATGTTGCCTACGCAGACTGCGCGACGGAGAAGCTCTGGGGCCTCAGCGGTACTCCTCAGAACGATGCAGCTCCCCCCACGCGGATGACAGCTCCTGTGGGCGAAAGGGCGGGCTTTTTGACCAACCCGGCCTTGATGGGTGGCCTGGCGGCGCGCGACGTCACCAAGCCCATCAAGCGCGGCCTATTCATGAATATGGACGTGCTCTGCACGGCCCTCACGCAGGTCGTGCCGGACGGCGTTCCTCCCTTGGGCGACATCAGCGCTCTGACCATGCGCGAGGCTTTGGCTGCCCATGCGGCGCCGAATGCATCTTGCAAGGTGTGTCACGACATGCTGGACCCGGCAGGCCTGGCCTTCGAGAAGTACGACGACATCGGTACGTACCGCACGATGGATAAGGGCAAGCCAATCGACGCCGCGGGAACGCTGCGCGATGTTGGCTTGGCAGACCTCGATGTGGACGGCCAGAAGCTTTCGTTCACCGACGCGGTCGATCTCTCCAATAAGTTGGCGAGCACCGGCCGTGTTGAGCAGTGCGTGATGCTCAACGGCTTTCGCTACTTCTTAGGTCGGCGCGAAGTCAAGTACGATCAGTGCAGCCTAAAACAGGCACAGGATGCCTATAAACCCGCGGGTAGCTACGTAGATTTTGTGGCCACTCTTGCATCGTCTGATTCATTCTTGAACCGGAGCTTCTAAGGAAACACCATGAACAGCTTTAGCCGTAGATCCGTTTCGTTCTCCCGCAGGTCGTTCGTTGAGAAGCTGGGGCTTGGTATGGGCGCAGCCCTCATGGCTCCGCTCGCCAGAAATCTTATCCGCGAGGCACAGGGGCAAACGAGCGACCGCAAGATCGCCATGTTCTGGTTTGCCTGCAATGGCATCAACCCGTACTGGGTGTTCACACCGAAGGAGTTCGCTGAGCCCCTCAACGGTGTGAACCAACAGGAGCCGAGCGATGTGTCAAACTCGAGCCTCATTGAGTCTGCCACCTACACGTTGCCGGAGGCGTTCAAACCCCTAGAGGCTTCCTATAGAAATAACCTCTTGATGATGGAGGGTTTCAAAAATTATCCACGCAAGGGCGAAGACGTAGGCCACGGCGCTGGTTGTATGGCATTGACCTGCGTTCCGAGCACGGATCTGGTTAATCAGAGCCAGCCGGGTGGGATTGGTTTTGACCAGCTCCTCGCCAATAGCATCGGGGCATCGGCACCGAGAAAATCGGTTCTGATAGCCATTTCGAGCAAGATCGACCAGGTCATGAAGAATCACATGTTCGCGGCGGGCGCGAACCAGTTGATTCCAGCCTTTCAGAGCCCTGCCGATCTATTTAAGGATCTATTTCCCAACATGCCCGCACCGGTCATGATGGGGACGACGCCATCGAGCCGGAATCGCGTTATCTTTGACGGCCTGCGCTACGATATTGCTCGGTTGGACAAACAATTCGCGGCTCCCGAGAAGGATAAGCTGGCGACGTACCTTGGTATCGTCGAAGAGTACGAAAAGCGGCTGCAGAGTGCGAGTAATCTGTCGTGCAATGGCGGCACGTCTCCAACGCTCACGCAGACGGGCGATCCCGTGGATGTCATGGTTGCGCTGAATTCGCTCGCGAGCATCGCCGTAGTATGCGGGTTGACGAACGTGATGGGCGTGGACATCGGTTGTCGAGATTCCCATGACTTTGGTCCTAATCTGCAGTCCATCTTGCGCGCTTCGGTGAAGGGCAAGGATGGAACGAGCCTGGCTGACGTGGGTCACCAGGACGCGCCCGTCAATGGGCCTGTTATCACGGATACCTACGCTTGGATCTCAGGCATGGTGGCCAAGACGCTCGACTCATTGAAGGCTATTCCGCAGGGCAATGGCACCGTGTTCGACAGCACCGTGGCTATGATCACCAGTGATAACGGCGAAACGCACCACTCCATTCAGGCCCGCTGGCCACTCGTCTTAGTCGGCGGCAAGGTCGGTGGGCTCAAGTTGGATGGCAGGTACCTCCGCTACCCAGCCGATCCCAGGCACTCGCTCGCGGACGTGTATCTATCTATGGCCCAGGGCTTCGGTGTTCCCGCCGGGGACTTTGCGAAGGGCAGTGACGGCGGGGGTGCCAACTACGGCAACCCGAACAACGGCGAAGTGGGCGGCGCGCCGATCGGGCCGCTTCCTCAGCTAGTTTGAGCGGCTTCACCACGCAGAAAGACTTGACTCGGGTCAGCCGGGAGCGTGCTTTTCCAAGTGTAGGGATCGGCGCCCACCACTTGAACCACGTGACGATTGTCCTCCAAGCCCGTTGAGGGTTCGGTAGTTTTGCCCCACGGCAACAAAGATTGTGAGGACATGTAGTGATTCACGAGCGCGCGGCGTGAACCTGACGTTCGATTGCGCTTGGAGCGGTGCAGCAGATAGCCGTTGAAGAACACCACGGACCCTTTGGAAACCTCCACTGGGATCTCGCCTGCCGCGTTAAATGCGTGGCCTTCTGGCGTTGAATCAAATTCCGGATCGGAATGGGGTCTCGTCGGATAAAGCACTCCCGCCCGATGGCTACCCGGCAAGACCCACAAACACCCGTTTTCAACGTTCGCGTCGTCGAGCGCGATCCAAGCACCACACAGGCTGCGATCCCGGGTCGGAATGAACCCTTCATCTTGGTGCCAGGCTTGCCCGGGCTTGCCGGCAGGCTTGGCGAAGAACATGGACTGCATGCACTTGACGCTTCCATCCCACCATTGGCCGAGGTGAGCACCAACAATTTCAGCTAACACCTCCGCAATCGTCGGATGGCTCAGAGTGCGCCAAATCACGGGGCTTACCAAGTGCGGCTGATGAATGCACAGCAGGTGACTCAGGACCTGCGCATCGCTCGCAGTCTCTGAGATCACGGGCAGAGCCTGGGTCGGATAGTGGCCGCGCGCTAATCGGACGAGGTCCTGCTGCAACTCTTCAACTTCGGCGGCGCCGAGGAGTTCGGAGACTACGACGTATCCGTCCCGCAGGTACGTTTGGGCACGGCTGTTTTCACCTGCATCGACTAACTGCGAGCTGCTCATCGTCCCAATCTAGCTAAACCGGAGCTACTGGGGAATTCCCAAAGCTGACGAATACGTGCATAATTCTGACTCCTCAATGCCTCTGATTCAATTTATCTGCTATTAAATTAGCACGTGCTAGATTTCCTTCCCTAGAAACATGTCTATTTTAGATACACTCCGCATCAAGCCCCGAGCTTTCGGCTGGGCGGATTATCCGGCCGGCGCAAGCTTTGGACCTCGTGAGCTGGCGGACTACGAGTTCGTTTGGATGGTGAGCGGCGATGTTCGTTGGAGACTGGGTGGTGAGACGCTACGAGCGCCCGCCGGAACGTTGCTGTTAGCTCGGCCAGGCATGACGGACGCTTTCATCTGGGATCCGCGACGCCGCACGCACCATGGCTATGTTCACTTTGATATCGAGGATCCGAATCATGCGTTGCCTCTCGAAGAACATTGGCCACTCTTGCTCACCCCCGATGAAGCCAGCGCGATTCGTCCGCTCCTGAGCTACGTGGTGAGCGCGCTGACCGATCCTCAACGCACCCCACGAGATCTCGTGGAGCATACGCTCCGACAAGCGCTCGTCATGTTCGCGAACCGAGCCCCGGGAAACACCGAGCAGGCGCTTCTCGGGGAACACGCCACGGTGACAGCAACACTCGGTTTCTTAAAACGCGCCTGGTCAGGATCGAAGCTCATGCCCGTTCATGTTCCAGAATTGGCGAAGAAAGCACATGTTTCCGAAGGGCATCTGAGTCGAACCTTGAAAGCCGAGCTCGGGGTGACGCCTCACCAGCTGACCTTGCTGCTACGGCTTGCTCGTGCTGCCAGCCTGCTCAGCCGGACGAACTTGAGCGTCGCCGACGTGGCGGAGCAGTGTGGTTTTGAGAGTCCGTTCCATTTCTCGCGCTGCTTTCGACAGGCGCAGGGAGCAAGTCCTCGCGAGTTTCGGCGCCAAGCGCTAGCCGGTACTACACCGCCGCTCATCCATCCTCCGAATGTAGAACGATTCGCACGTTGGCTGTTCTCGTCTTAGGACGAAGGGCCTAGAACCCAAAGCTTATTGGGGTTCCCCTTGCTCTAGATCACGCCCGCATCTTTGACTGCTGCGGAGCACCCTCAGCATGTGCGAGTCAATCGCCTTTCCCCTCAAGCATTGGTTGGAAATGGCCGTCTTTAAGTAAAGCAGGACTCATCACGAGGATGTGTTCTACCCACCTACAATCCGGTGATCTGAATGAACGCGAGAATTAACAAGCTTTGGCGGGGGCTGAGTGTCCTTCTTGTGGGGTGCGCGGCGTTCATGTGCTGCAGTACGGCGCACGCGAATTTTGGGTACCGAGCGACCATCACGATAAAAAAGGCCCTCGTCGGAGCGAGTGGCACCGCCGCAACGACCATTACTGATTACGCATTCCCTTTTCAGATCACTGCGACAACGACGACTTTTAAAACTGTCGCCAACGGGGGGCGTGTTACCTGTGCTACGGGGTGCGACATTGTATTCCGAGCTCTTGATACGACAACCTGCAACGGCGCGGCCAGCTGTACGTTGAGCCACGAGCTAGTCAGCTACGCGCCGACAACCGGAAAGATGCTGGCCTGGGTCCGCATCCCCAAGGTAAAAACTATTTCAAATGCCGCTGAAACCGTGATCTATATGTACTACGGTGATTCTAACATCACGGCGGCCACTACCAGAAAAACTGACGTTTGGAAGAACTACAATGCCGTTTGGCATCTCGACGAAACAGGCAACCCCGTAACGTCCCTCGACAGTAGCCCTAACGTGGTTAATGGAACCACATCCGGAACCCCCGTTTCCATTGCTACGGGTCAAGTTAATCGAGCGTTGCAATTTAGCGGTACGCAACTTGTGAGCACCGCGACGTCTACGATGCTATCTGGGAGCAGCGCATTCAGCGTCGAGACTTGGACCTTCGGCAACGACGATTCCACCGGTCAAATGATGGTAGGGCAGACCAATACAGACACGGTCACCAGCTCAAGCTACGTGTTTGGATTCCTTATTTCCTTCCTGAGTACGACTGGTGGGTCCACAACCAACTACCTAACTACGGTCGTCGACACAGGCGGGACAACCGCAGCGCAAAACTGTGTGATCGCAGGCATGGATTACGGCAGCACACATCACTACGCTTTCACCTACGATGGATCCAATGTTAGGATCTACTACGACGGCGTCATTCAGAGCGGGTGCACCTACGCAAAGACGGGCACAATAGTTACCATCAGCAAACCTGTGACTCTCGGCGGCAAAACGAGCCCGGGAACCGGTTCCCTAGCGAACTTGGGCTATCTAGACGAGGTCCGTATATCAAGCGTGGTTCGTGACGCTGATTACTTCCTAACCGTCTACAACCACCAAATTTCTGGGGCCACGCAGAGCACTATTCGCACACTCGGGGCGGAAACCGCAGTCACCGCGGGTATGTTTGGGGTGGAGTTCCTCGACGGGCACGCGGTGGAGCTCCCGAATGGTCAAGTGCTCTTGGGTTGGGAAACGGGGCTTGAGCAAGACAACCTCGGGTTTCACGTGTTGCGCGAACAGAATGGCGTCGTCACGCAGGTGACGAAAGATTTAGTGGGCGGCTCGCTCTTGCGGGCGATGGTCGGCAGCAACGGGAGTTCTCCTTATTTTTGGCTGGATTCGCACGGCTGGGGGGCGGGCCCGGTGCGCTACTTCGTGCAGGATGTGGATGAAAGCGGGAAGAAGGTAACTCACGGGCCGTTTTTGCCCAAAGCTCCTAGCACAAGCACGAGTTCTCTTCTGAATGCTTGGTCCGCACAACAACTAGGCTCTGGGCTAGCGGACGGCGTGGGTGCGTCCGCGTCCGCCCCGACTAAGCTTCTGTCCCTGTCAACTGCGTCCGCGAGTACGGCACCCGACGCGAGTTTTATCACGGCGCGCTCGATGGACTTCGCCACAGTATCAGGGCCCCCGCTGATCAAGCTGGGCGTCACCCGAGCTGGTTGGCAGCATGTGACGGGAGCCCAGCTGGCCGAGCTTGGGTTTCCTTTAGGTGTGGCATCGAATCAAGTTGCGATACTGAAAGACGGGGCGGATGTTTTGCGCTTCATGGACGACGGCGCCGACGGAACTTTTGACGCGCAAGATGCGTTGGAGTTTTGGGGGGTTGGGGAGCCAGGGATCTACGCGAACGAAGCCGTCTACGGAGTGAGCTGAACCGGGCCGAATGGGCGAAATGTGGCGCATTCCTTCACGGCCACCCCCGCGATGAGCGACCTTGGGCCCTCGGGTTTTTCGACGTTTAGTGAATATGCAGAGAAGAAATTCTATCTGGCAGCTTTGAACAACGGACCCGAAGACAATTTCATGGGACCGGTGATTCGCCCCTCCGGGCTCACGCTGCCGCTCGCTACACCCGACTCGTTGGGGAATTCGGAGTTGCGCCTGCAGGTCAAGCTACGGGGTGTGACCCTATTGCCGCATCAGGTAGAAATCGCGTGGAACGGCGTCACACTGGGGTCGGTAAATTTCGCCAATCGCGACGAAGCGAGCTTTGAAAGCCCTGTTGCGGACATTGCTTCGGACAACATGCTGGGCCTCACCGGCAAAGCCGGCGATACGGACTACTCCGCCATCGAGAGTGCGCAGCTCTTCTACAACCGCGCCTATCGGGCCCTCGGAAATCAGCTAAAATTCACAGCACTTGGCGGCGACAAAGTGACACTCGGAGGGTTTAGCGAGACGGGAGTGCGCGTGGTGGACGTCACTCGGCCCGCCGATCCCCTGGAGCTCTCGGTGTTGGAGTTTGGTGCGCCGGGCGATCTGAGCGGGAAAGTCACGGTGCCGGGCAGCGGGGCGCGAGAGCTCTACGCTTTCACACCGAGCGCCATCACAGCCCCAGATTACCTCAAGCACTACAAGTCCTCGGCATTGAAAACGGCGGGCGCAGCCGATCTCGTCATCTTGAGCCATGCCGCTTTCATAGATAGGCTCGCGCCGCTCGTGGCCCAACGTGAGCGCGAAGGCTTGCGCGTCGTCGTCGA
>JBBRRP010000181.1:0-9692 GCA_038246305.1 Polyangiales bacterium
CCCGCAGCGGCCGCGCCGCCTGAGCCGGGTGACCCCGACGGGGCACGATCCCTGCACAAATCCCCGTCGAAAGTTTGATCGTCGTCGCAACGGGGCCCCTCCGCGCACGCGGACATCACGACAATATTTGCAGCGAAAACCAGCAGCCTTCGAACCGAGCGTTGCATCACGAACGCACCCTTCCATCAACAATCCGCGCCACCGCCCGCACGTCTTCACTAACGAAGCTCGCTGGCGCATAAGCTATCGCTTCGGGGACGGACGCCACGACGCGAACGGCAAGCTCGGGGGTCGGTACCTGGCGCGGCGGAGGCGATCCACCGCGAATCCGCCGATCGATCCAAAAGCGCGCGACCTCGTCAGGGGCAAGCCCCAAGACTGCGCGATCGAAGCGCTCGCGGTCCACGCTGTGCGGCGGCAAGTTGAATGGAAGAATGCGGCGGCCCGAGGCCCAATGCAGTCGCTGCGAGGCAAAGATCTGCTCGAGCTCACTCGCCTCCAAATCCCGAACGACATTTGAAGGATGCACGAATACGAGGATTTCATCGCTCGTTGCCCAGGCCGGAGACACGCCAAGAAGAGCCACGCTCGCGCCCATCCCGAGACAGCGCCTCCGGGTAACGCCGCCCGAGACCAACCAACGCTCTGTCTCACGGTTTGCCATGCGTCTGCCTCAGAAAGCCAACACCAGTCGTGTGGAGAGTAGGCGGTTACCGGACCCAGCGTGGGAGTGACCCCGGTCGACGAAGTCCACGAAGCGAGCCTGGGAGTACTGTGCCTTAAACGTGGCCGATGAGGATAAATGGACGTTCAAACCAGCTGAAGTTCCCGAAACCCCTTGCCCTTCTGGCGAAGCAATCGCGGAGAGATCCAAAAAGACATAAGGCTCCAAGCCGAGCCAGGGGAGGCGGTAGGCTGCAAGTGCGTACGTGCTCCAGCGCAGCCCGTCCGGATCGCCCGTTCCTGGGACATTCCAGACCAAGGGCCGTTTTCCATTCTGATAGTCCTTGGAATTCAGCACGAACTCGCTCCTCAGCCGGAGATCGCCGACGTCGAGGGAAACGTCGCCCGCAAGTCCCCACTCGTCAGCCGAAATCGTCGTCAGCTCTTCGGTCGCGAACGGTGAGAACCCGGTGATCCGCCGCTCGACATCGGTGTCCTTGCCCGAAAAGCCGGACACGCCCACGGTCAAGGGATAGGGCGTCGTCACTTGCGCCTGCAGCCGACCGCCCAGCATCTTGCCCTCACTCCAGTCCTGTTGACCATGGAGGCGACCGTTGGAGACGTACGCGGCATACCCGAACTGCCACGCGCCCGCATAGACGGCTCCGAATGCCTGCACGCCCAGCTGCCGTTCCGGAAAGATTTCCTGGAGGATAAACTGTGGCGGCATCAGAGCGATCAACGTCGGTGACCCGTGGTCCACGTTCCAGATGCCATACGGTGTGAGCCACAGCCCGGTTCGCACGGAAAGCCAGTTGAAGCCCAGCCAGTCGATGTGCGCGCGTTCAAGCACGATCGCGCCCGTTTTCACACGATTCCAAGGGCCGCCTGCGCTATTTTGGTCGGTGACTTCGCTCGAAGCCCGTGCGTAACGTCCGCCGAACGGATCGGCGAGGCTTATTGGGTTGCCATCCGGATACGTCGTTAGGCGAACTTCGGTCAGTGCTCGCCACTCGGGCAGGGGCGCAGCGTCAAAGTAGAGGTTCAGGTTTCCCAGCACAAACGTGCTGGCGCGAGTGGCACCGAGCTGCGCTGGCACGACATCGCTCGCCCACCAGATCTTTTGAAAGCCCATGTCCGTGAACCCGTACAAGCGAAATGCCTCGGCGAAGGAGCTGCTGTCGAAGGTCTCAGCGGCGGCGCTGTCTGCACTCGCTTGAAGCGCTGCGAGCGCTGCGGCTTGCTTCGCAACCTCTCGTTCCAACCTTTGCAGGCTGGCGGCTTGCTTCTTCAGGCGTTGACCCGAGGCGGTGTCGAGTTCGGCCGGTTTGGGGTTGGGGCCCTCCTCGTTCCTGCTCGGAGCGACCGTCGATTCGTCGGGGGCGGCACCTTCACTCGTAGCGGGCTGAGCGCGCGCAGAAGTCGCAGAGAGGGCTAAAGCCCAGGCACTCCCCCACATGATCCAGCTTCGCGACATGCTACGACCAGGCCTACGGCCGAGCCAGCCGGCACTTAACCCCCGAGTCGGCGCCGCGGAGACAGGTCGATCCTTTGGGGAGGCGCGGCCGTCAATCCGGGACCCGAGCGAGATAGACCGTACAGGCATGCGGTTCGAAGGGACCCACGTCCGGATCGAACGGCTGATCTTTGCGAATTCCCCCAAGATTCGTGCCGATCACGAGCACGCCCCCGAGGCCTTCTAGCCCAACCATGCGCTGCTGTACGGAGCGGGCTTTAGGTTGAAGCACCAGGTCAACGCTACCCGCCATTTCACCGCTCTTGGTTATCTTCGAAAGTGTCCACTTGAAGGGAACGGGCTCCTCCCATTTCGCTTCAAACCCGAGCACATCCTTATTGGTCCAGGCGTCCAGCTCCAACCACACGTAAATCGAGCCATTGGGGGCGAGGGGGCGAACACTAGCTACCCGCCGCGGCAAACTTGAAGCAGGAATGCTCCAATCGAAGCGCACCTTGCCAAAATTACCCGCGAATGCCGCACCCCGCCCCGAGCCCACACGGGAGCCGGAACCAAAGAACGCCCGATCTTGCGCGAACATGGCGGAAAAGGAAGCGAATCGTTCGTCATCTTCATCGAACGTGTGGCGCAGCACGTCAAAGAGGTCTGGCTCATCGAAGAAGCGCCAGGCAGCGAGCGGTGTCTGGCCATCACTCGCCGCTAGCCACGAAGCTGCGGCTAAACCGGGCCCTCCGGGCGAATAAGCCTCAAGATAATCAAAGACCAAGAGCGATCCAGTCGCCGCTCCGAGGGAGGCGTCGCTGAACAGCCCGAGCTCAGGCTGTGCTTGGAAATCATCCACCGCCTGCACCGTTGCATCCGTGGGTCCGAGCGTGAGCAGCGATAAATATCCCGCAAACGCTTCGTGGACACCGGGTGCCGCTGCGGCATCCAGCCTCATGGATATCGCATGGGCGATGCAGCTGGTCGCTGCCTCAGCGGGACGCATCCCGAGTGGCGCTTCACAGAATATGCTCGCCTCATCGAACGCACCGAGCGGCCTCTCTTCCAGCACCGCGCTGAATGTCGAGATATCGCTACTCACATACAAATCCAGGCTCTCGTCGCTAGCGGTTGCAGACTTCAAAAGTGGGCGCGGAAGCCGCATCGCCGGCACCATACGTTCATAAGCCTGCTCAAGCTCGGCCAGCAGCCGCGGCGCGCGCACACTAAACGCCGCCCCATCCCCCAACACACAGACCGGCGTGAGCCACGAACAAGCACGAAACTCGGCCCGGCGTCGCGCATGCCAGCTTCTATAAATCGGCGAGCCCGTTGGCAGAGTCGGATCGATGCGCAACTTGGAGGTCTCCACCACGAGCGGACCTCCGAGAAGTAACGGCCTGGGTTTTTCCGGGGCTCCAGCAGCGAAACCGCTCCGCCCGAGCCCCGCCACCATCAGACAAAGCAGGCGAAGCTGACCTCGCCTGTGCCCGCTATGAAAGCTCGCCATCCAGAATTTCCATAGCTTCGTCCCGAGAGATTTGACAGTCTGACGCCCACCGCCTCTATACTGATGGAGCCCAATTTGCCCCTGCGAGAGACCCAGCATGACACAACCAACCTTTGATGCCGAAGGAGCCCTTCACTTCGATCTGGCGCGCGGCAACCTCCTGTTGGACGGCAAAGTACCGGCAATTGCCGTGCCGGCGAGCGCACTTGATGCGCTGTTCAAGCGCGCTCCCGCTGATATTGTCGAGGGGTTTGGCAAGAGGCTGGGAAACCAGGCGGCCGATCTCGTTAGGAGTCGAGTGGGGGACAAAAAGTTGCTGCTCGATTTGGAGTCGGTCAACGAGCAGCTGGGCGGCGCGCTCGCGCTCTTAGGTTTGGGGGATCTGGAAATTGAGCGCTGGGGCAGGGCCCTCGTGGTCAAGCTGAAGTCCATGACGCTTCGGTCGGGGCACGTAGCGATTGCGCGTTCTGCCGTGGAGGCTACATTATTCCAGCTGTTTGAGCGCCCGTTGAAAGCTGTAGCCGTCTCCCACGATGAGACGAGCGTGAAGCTGGTGGTGGTGGCACCGGAGGTGGCGGCCAAGGTTGAAAGCTGGGTAGTCCAGGGTCTCTCCTTCGCTGAGCTGCTGGATAAGCTGCACGTCGGGACAGACGGAGTGTCGGCATGAGCGTCCAACAGAAGATCGCAGCGCTGGAAGGTCTTTTGGTTCGCATTGAGGCCAATCGCAGCAGGCCGCGCGTCGTTGCCGCCGCCACGTCGTCTTCAACGCAGGTAGCAGCAGCGCCGCCTGAGTTGGAGGCGCCACCTGAGTTGATCGAGGCCGAAGATGTTGAGCTCTTCGATGATGAAATTGTTGAATTAGCGCCCGAGTCGACCCCTGCCGAGGCCGCCCAATCGATCCCTGCCGAGGCAGCACTGCCAGTACTCGAACTGAAGCTCTCGGCACCTCCGCAAGCTTCCGCGGTAGCTTCCACCGAGTTCGAGGCCGATCTGACGCAGCCGGAGCCTCTACCCGTGGAGGCACCGATTTCCGGCGAGACTCCGAGTCAAGCACGGCGGCTCACCGAGCCAGAGCCGATGGAAACGGACTTTTCTGACGTTGGTGCAGGCTTGGACCCTGTTGATTCCGCGCGTGTCGAGTCACTCGATGTCGAAGACGACGAGGCACCTGCTTCTTCTAAGCGCGCCAAACTGCCGGCTTCGATGAGCGAGGCGTTGGCGGAAGCCGCCAAGGCGAATACCCGTGAAATTCCGCTGAAGACGCCCCCGCCTGAGTCCGGACCCCAAGCGGCAACTCCACAAGTGCAAATGCCACCGCAAGCTAAACTCCCGTCGCTGCTTTCCGAAGAGCCGGATGAGGTGGCAAAACGCTCGCGGAGCGAGGCTCAAGTGGTGCGAGTAGTGGGCGAAGCACGCGTCTTCAAACCTCAAACCTTTGTCGAGCTGCTCGATGCCACGCTCCGGCTCGGCCACGGGGATTGAGCGGGGGTTTGCGTGAAGCTCGCAAGCCTGCGCGCTGGGCGAGACGGCAAACTCATTGTTGTTAGCAAGGACGGCACGCGTTACCGCGAGGCCTCAAGCGTTGCTCCAACCCTTCAGGCCGCACTCGATAGCTGGAGCGTCACAAGCCCCGAGCTCACGGAACTCGGCCGACAGCTGGAAGCCGCTCCCGAATCGGGCAGCATGCTCGATTACCATGAACTGTGCGCTCCGTTGCCGCGTGCGTACGAGTGGGTGGATGCTTCTGCGTTTATCAACCACGTCCTTTTGGTGCGCAAAGCCCGTGGTGGTGAGCCCCCCGCAACGCTGCTCACCGATCCCTTGGTCTACCAAGGCGGCTCGAGCGTGCTCCTCGGGCCGCGCGATCCGATGCGGCTCCTGCACGAGGCCGACGGACTCGATTTCGAAGCTGAAATTGCAGTGATCCTGACCGACACCCCGCTCGGCACCCAGCAGGAAAGCGCCGAACCGCACGTGGCGCTGCTACTATTAGTCAACGATATTACGCTGCGAAACTTGATTCCCTCTGAGCTTGCCAAAGGCTTCGGATTCTTCACCTCAAAACCTGCGACGGCATTTTCTCCTTTTGCCATCACTCCCGATGAGCTCGGTTCAGCTTGGCATGAGGGTCGCGTTCACCTCCCACTCATCACGAGCTTGAACGGCAAGGTCGTTGGCGATCCGAACGCGGGGGCTGAAATGCACTTCTCCTTCTTCGATCTCATCGCCCACATCACGCAGACGCGTGCCTTTGGCGCCGGCACCGTGCTCGGCAGCGGCACCGTTTCGAACGCGGATCCGGCGCGAGGCGTTTCGTGCCTGGCGGAACGGCGCACGCGTGAGATTTTAGAGTTCGGTGCTCCTAAAACGCCATTCTTGCGTGTAGGTGATTGCGTGCAGATCGAGATGCTGGCGCCCGATGGGAGCCAAATTTTCGGCAAGATCTGCCAAGAAGTGGTGGCGATCTGAGGACGGCTTGTCCAAGTTTAGTTTGGCGTCCAAACTTCAGGCATGGGCCAACTCGAACCACTCGGGATTCTGGGACTCGAAGCGCTGCACTATTACGTGCACGATCTTGAACGGAGTCGGCGATTTTACACCGAACGCCTAGATTTCGCCGAGCTTGGCGAAAGCTCCGCTGAACTCACTCAGGCCGGCAGGCAGCGCTCCGTGGCCTTCCAAGCAGGAACTTGTTTGGTGATTTGTTCCACTCCCGAAGGTGAAGGAGGGCGAGCCGCGCGCTACCTGAAGAAGCATCCCGATGGCGTGGGCAGCCTGATCTTCCGTGTTCAAGATATTGAAACAACCTTCAAACTTTTGGACGAACGCGGAGGTACTGCGATCGACCAAATCCGGACACACACGGAAACGAATGGAACCTTCCGTACATTTTCAATCACTACGCCTTTCGGCGACACCACCTTTCGGTTTGTGGAACGCTCAGGGAAGACCCAATTCTACCCAGGCCTGGAGCACTTCGAGCTCCCACAGGGTGGCAACAATGCTCTAGGAATCAGCCATTTTGACCACATTACCTCAAATTTTCAAACCATGAAGCCCGCCTTGCTCTGGCTGGAACACGTGCTTGGATTTGAAACGTTCTGGGGCGTCACGTTTCATACTGATGACGTCACCACGTTGGAAGGCAAGCCTGGCTCCGGCCTGCGCTCCACGGTGATGTGGGAGCCGCATTCAGGAATCAAGTTCGCCTGCAATGAACCGCAACGCCCCAACTTCAAATCCTCCCAAATCAATATCTTCAATGAAGAGCATCGTGGCGACGGTGTGCAGCATGCAGCGCTCGCAGTGACTGACATTCTGAGCGCCGTGCAAAAGATGCGAACCGCCGGGGTCGAATTCATGCCGACCCCCGCCAGCTACTACTCGGCCCTCCCGGAGCGTCTGAAAGCGCTCGGCATTGGAACGCTCGACGAAGATCTTCAAAACTTGCGTGAGCTTGAAATCCTGGTGGATGGAGCCGGAAAAGGCCAATATCTGCTGCAGATCTTTCTGAAGGAGTCCTCGGGCGTGTACCAAAATCGGGAAGCGGGGCCCTTCTTCTTCGAGTTCATTCAGCGGAAGGGGGATGCAGGATTTGGTGCCGGCAACTTTCGGGCGCTGTTTGAAAGCATCGAGCGTGTACAACAGGCCGAAGGCGCGCGCTAATGCTTGGCCGACTCGTCGCCGGAACCATTCCAGCAAAGCCCCACACGACACTGCGCGACGAAAAAGGGCGTTTGCTCTACGAACATTGCCTCACCCGCGAAGGCTTCAACGGACCCTTCACTATTAGCTATCACCTCGAACGCCCCCACGTGGCGGCGCCTTTCGCCACCGATCTGGCTTTCGCGCTGCCGCAAAGTATCGCAGCAACTGCTCTCAAGCGTCGGCATCTCCGAACTGCCCAACTCAATCGCCCCGAGGGAGCCTCCGTCCCAGCCCCCCGCCAAGCCCTCCGCCAAGCCCTCCGCCAAGCCCCCCTGCAATCACGTCAGCCGCTGCTCTTTAATAGCGACGTGGTGATTTCCGTACTTTTTCCGACAGTCTCGGATCCGGCGTATTTCTCGAACGGCGACGCGGACGACCTCTTTTTTATCCAGGCAGGCTCGGGCACTCTGCGCTGCCCGTTAGGTGATTTACGATTCCAAGCGGGCGACTACGTGGTGGTTCCGCGCGGTTTGCTGCATCGCTTCATTTTGGACGCGGGCGTCGCGCAATATTGGCTGAGCGTGGAATGTTTAGGCGGCTTAGACATTCTCCCTGAGTGGCGTAATGCGCACGGGCAATTGCGAATGGGGGCGCCGTATTGCGAACGCGATTTCCAGAAACCTGTGTTTCATGGTCCGCGCGACGAACAGCTCCGGCAACTCGTGGTCAAACGGCAGCAGACCTTCCACGGCTTTCTCTGGCCACATTCTCCGTTGGATGTGGTGGGCTACGATGGTGCGGTCTATCCGCTGGTTTTTCCCATCTCAAAGTTTGCGCCGCGCGTGGGTCAAGTGCATTTACCGCCCACGGTTCACGGCACGTTCTTGGCCCGCGGTGCCTTGATCTGCAGCTTTGTGCCCCGGCCGTTGGATTTTCATCCTGATGCCGTGCCCTGCCCCTACCCGCATTCCTCCGTCGATGTGGACGAAGTGCTCTTTTATGCACGCGGCAATTTCACTTCGCGGCGAGGGATCGAGAGCGGCAGCTTATCGCATCATCCGGCGGGCTTGCCCCATGGCCCACATCCGGGCGCCTATGAAGCCAGCCTAGGCGCCACCTCCACTGACGAGCTTGCCGTGATGCTCGATTGCTCCCAACCGCTCTCGCTCACACCCTTCGCCGCAGGTATCGACGACACGGATTACGAAGCGTCTTTTCGCTAGGCGTTTCCGTATAAACGCCTAAAGCGCCGCTAGCTCGTCGACTGTCCACCAGCGCACCGGCTGTTCTCGCAACCAAGTGCGCTGTCTACGTGCAAAAATGCGCGTAGCGCGGGCGATTTCGGTGGCTATCAAGTCCGTGTCACTGACTTTTCCCAACAACAGTGCGTCTTTGATTTGCCGGTAACCTACGGCATTCATAGCGCGGCACTCTGCGTAACCAGAGTCTAGCAACCGGCGCACTTCTTCGACCCAACCGCGTTCTAGCATCTGGAGCGTGCGCGCCTGGATCCGGGCATCCTGCTCTTCTCGTGTACGAGCTACGCCGAGCAGCTTGGCCGTGTAACGCTGGGTTTTGAATTGGTGCTGCTCTTGCCACGTGCTCATTGGCATCCCCGTGAGCTCGTGGACTTCGAGCGCGCGACTCACTCGAACAACATCGTTGGCATTCAGGCGAGCGGCCGCCACTGGATCGACCTCCGCGAGCGCGCGGTGAAGAGCCGCGCTACCACTCAACGCCACCATCTCGCGGTGACGCTCGCGCAGCGTGGCATCCCCGGCAGGCATCGGCGAAAGCCCAAAAATTAGCGCTTTTACCCATAGAAACGTGCCGCCACACACGATGGCCACGCGCCCTTGCGCCCGGATTTCTGCGATCTTTTCGTCTGCCAAGCTGGCCCAACGAGCCGCATCCATCGCCTCATCCGGATCGACAATATTGATCAGGTGATGCGGGACGCGAGCCTGCTCTTCGGACGTTGGCTTGGCCGCTCCAATATCAAAGTGACGATAAACTTGAACGCTATCTGCGCTGATAATCTCGCCGCCCCTTCGCTCTGCCAATCTGAGCGCTAATTCACTCTTACCCGAGGCTGTGGGCCCCACGACAACTAGCAGGTCTCCGCCCGCAAACACTCAGCGCCGCCCCACTTTGCGCTCGAGCTCTGCCCAGCTGAGCTCCGTCAGCACCGGCCGCCCATGCGGGCAGTGCCCAGCAAAATCAGCGCTATCTAGCGCCACGAGCAGTGCCTTCGCCTCTTCTTCGTTCACCAAATCTCCCGCTCGCAAGCAGCCGTGGCAGGCCATCGTGGCCAGCGCAAGATCCACCGCATTGGAAAAACCACGCCCCGAAGTGCGCGCCAATTCAGCCAACAGATCGCGCAGCAAGCGCTCCGGGCTCGCTCGCTCTAAC
>JBBRRP010000182.1:0-9368 GCA_038246305.1 Polyangiales bacterium
AGCGCGTCCTCAAGGGCTGCCTGTCCGGGGGCGTGGCTGACCTGGGGTCGCCCGGTCTGAAAATCTGAATCATCGACTTCGGCATGCCTATAGAAAATCGCGACGTCCTATAACGCGGTATCGTTTGACTGAGACGTACTCGACAGGGATGCTGGTGCGATCGGCTTTGAAGGGCGTTGGATCAGGAAGGGAACCGGGACCATGGGAAGATCGGGCGATCTGAAGCGGCGAACATACCTTGCCGGGGTGGTGGGGGCGTGCTTGTGCGCGGCGGGGTGTACGCAGATGGACAAGCCTCAGGAGCCGACCACTCGGCCGCTGGTTAGGGAGGTTGGGCCTCTGTCGCCGGCGACGGAGATTACGTCGTTGCCGTCCACCCGGCCGACGACGGTGCCGGCGCCCACGATCATCGCAGGGGTGGAACGCTCCACGCTGCTGTATCCCTGTAAGGAGGCGAGGCCCGAGACGCTTTCCGAGGCGGTGCAGGGGTTGCTGGGGCCGCAGGGGACAGCGCAGGGCGCCTGATGACGCTTGAAACCCGCGATGATCGCACGCTCTTCTTCGATCTACTCCCGCTCACGTTTCGTCAAGACAAGGGGCTGGCGGTTCGGCTCAAGATCTTCACAGTGCCAGGGCAGGTGATTCATGCCTCCACGCGGCGTTTGGTCGTCCAGGGAGCGGATGGAGTCGCGTTCATCGCTGATTCTCAGCTGGCGGAGACTGAGCACAACGCTGAATCTTTTCTGGATCTCAAACAGAATCTGAAAGACAGTGGTATCGCGCTCAAGAATCTGCCGATCATCATTCAGTTCAACAAGCGCGATTTGCCGGATATTCGGAGCGACGCCGAGATTGCTGAGCTTGCGGCGCAGGGGCAAGAGCCCGTGTATCTGGCAACAGCAATGCGGCTGGACGGTGTTGTAGAAAGCTTCATCGGGCTTCTACATTTGGTGCTGAAGAGCCTGGATAATGAGCACAAGCTCGAAGAGAAATTCAACTTCAATCGAGCCTCTTTTTTGGTACAAGTCGCACAAAAGCTGGGGAGGAATGTGCCGCTCGTAGAGATGCTCGGGGCTCGAGTGGGCGCGGGGAATAGCAAGGTGGAAGCGTGATGGAAGCTGCGCCCTCACAGCCTCTGCGCTCGCTCGATGAGCTCACGCTTCGGGACGGGTACTCTCTCGAGGATCTGGTTGATCGCACGGTGCTCGGAGAAATGATTCGTAGCTTCTACGACCTATTTCGCTTACCCCTGAGAATTTACAGCGCATCAGGGCAACTGCTCGCGGACGCGACTGAGCAGCAGCCTTTCTATGCGTATCTGAACGAATTCAAGGCCACCCGAGATGCCGTCCAGAGCACGGTCGACGGAATCAAACAGATCAACCCTGCCGAAACAGGCGAGCTCACCTTCCCTTGTGTCACGGGAGCGGTCTATCGCATTGTGAGTATCACGTACGATACCCGCGCGATGGGTCGAATGGTGCTCGGGCCGTTTGTTCCCGCAGGCGTGTTGGAAGTCAGCCCCGAGCTTCGAGAACGTGCGGCAGGGCTCGATCTTGTGAAGCTGCAAGCGCTGTTCGCCCAGATGCCGAGAGTGCGCGAAGAAACCGTCTCGCAGATCGCTCGCCACCTGTGCAAATCGCTCGATCTGATCTTGTTCTCAGGCCATCGCGCCCTGCTTTCTTCGAACATGCACCTAGCGAGCGTGCGTGAAAGCTACAAGGAGTTGGAGAGCAAGAACGCGAAGCTCCAAGAAGCCTATGACCGGCTGAAGGAGTTGGATCGATTGAAGAGCAACTTCCTGGCAACAGTTTCGCACGAGCTTCGCACGCCGCTCACCTCTATCATCGGGTACAGCGAAATGCTTTCGGAGGGAATCGCCGGGGACCTCACGGAAGAGCAGCGCGAGTTCGTCCGCACCATTTACGAGAAAGGCGAGCAGCTGCTCCAGCTGATCAAAGGCCTGCTCGATCTATCAAAGCTCGAAAGCGGTACCATGAGCCTGAAAAAGGCGTATTCACCTGTGGGGCCGCTGGTTCGAGACATCGCTCAAACAGTGGCGCCGACGGCTCGCAAGAAGAACGTTGGTATCCATGTGCAAGTGGAAGCGGGCTTTCCCGAGATGTGGGCGGATACGGCTCGCTTGCGCCAGGTATTTCTGAATCTTGTAGATAACGCCATCAAGTTCACTCCGGAAGGTGGGTCCGTCACGCTGAGCGCACGCATCACGACGCTCGATGCGAGCCCTGAAGATGTGGGCGGCTTGGTGCTGATGGCGCGTCGCCAGGCCATTGAATTTCGCATTGCAGACACCGGCATTGGCATTCCAGACGCCGAGAAGGGGCGCGTGTTTGACGCGTTTTATCAGGTTGATTCGAGTTCCACCCGCGAACAGGGTGGCACAGGCCTCGGGCTTTCGATCGTGAGAAGGTTGGTGGAGAGTCACAATGGTCGCGTGACCATTGAAGACAATCAGCCGAACGGCGCCGTCTTCGTGGTGGTGATCCCGTGCCGCCGCGCGACGATGGCCTAGCGGCTGCGCTTGGTTTTTTGGAAAGGGATTTCACCGACTGCTCGGCCGCGCTAGCGTTCCTTGGGTGAAGCTGCTCTCAGAGTTTGAAGCGATCGCCCTGATTGGTCGACTTGCGGCGCGGACGCATCAAACTTTAGGCGGGGCGGGCGGCCGCGTCGAATTGGGGATAGGGGATGACGCAGCTATGTTGCGTATAGGCAAGGAGCGACTTCTCGTGAGCGTTGACGCCTGTGTGGAGGGTGTTCATTTCGAGCGTGAACTCATTGGTTTTGCCGATCTTGGGTTCAAAGCCACCCAAGCGGCCCTGAGCGATCTTGCCTCGATGGGTGCTGTTCCTCTTGGATTGACGTGTGCGCTCACGTTGCCTGCGGGGTTTTCGCGGACAGAACTGGCCCAACTGACGCGTGGTCAGTTGGCAGCGGTGAAAATGGCAAAATGCCCGCTGATAGGGGGTAATATTGCTCGTTCTCCCCAGCTTTCTCTGACCACCACCGTACTGGGCAGGGCTCGGAGGCCTGTCCTTCGTTCAGGCGCGCGCCCCGGGGACGAAGTATGGCTGATTGGGCCTGTTGGATTGGCGGCGTTGGGTTTGGCGTTGTTGCGGGCGCGTCAACGGCCGCGCCTTGCAAAGGGTTCCGCACCACATCCGCGGTTAGGCTTGAGTGCCTTTGAATGGAGGTGTGTGCAGAGCTGGCGTCGCCCCATCGCGAGGTTGTCCGAGGGCCACAAGTTGGCGGGTTGCGCTCATTCGCTGATTGATGTGTCGGATGGGCTCGCCCAGGATCTCGGACATATCGCGCAGGCGAGCAAGGTGAAAATCATCCTGGACACGGCCCAAATCAAATCAGGCTGGCAGCCTGAATTTGCACCGACCTGCGAGAAGCTCGGCCTCGCACCCCTCAAGTTTTGCCTTGCCGGTGGCGAGGACTACGCCCTGCTGGCCACCGGTTCTCGCTCCAAACGGCCGCTATTTGCTCGTTCGATTGGAGTCGTCGAGAGCGGCAAAGGCACCTGGCTTCAGACCGAAGGCGGAAAACTGCGCCATCTTAGCCAGAGCGGATTTGATCACTTGCGCATGAGCTAGCTTATTGGCAGGCCGCGGGAATTCCGGCGCCTTTGAGGGCTCCCTGGACTGCGGCGACAATGCTTTGCTTCTGCTGCCCCTGGGCAACGAGCGAATCACACAAGCCAGCAGCTTGCAGCATGTAACCGTTATTCGGAGGCGGGGAGTTGGCAGCATTCTGCTTGAGTGCAGAACAGCACTTCTTCAGGCTCGGCCCAGCCACGCCAGTTCCCTTCTTCACTTCAGGTGCAGCTGCATCCGGCTGAATGTTAACTTCCGGCTCCGGTGCCAATTCAAGCGGAGGGGGCGGTGCGGGGACCGGCGCGGCAGAGGGCAACGGTGGCGGCGGCTCTTCTTTCTTGCAACCTGCCGTGGACACGGCTGCCATTGCGCCGAGCCCCAGCAACGTGAAAGCTAACTTCAAACCCAAACGCGCACTCTGTCCATTCATTGCAACACTCCTCTCGGCCTCCAGGTCGGCCTCTCAGGGCACGACACCCAGCTGTTCTCTTTACTACCCCTTTACTACCCCCGGGCTTTCATGCCCAGGGGTAGCTTCCGCAAGCAATCCCCGAGTTAGCTACAGCCCATCGAATTGCCGCAGTTCAGGCATTTATAGCAGGCGCCATTTCGCACCGTGATGTGGCCGCAACCATCGCAAACCGGCGCATCTCCCATCATTTCCTCGAGCTGCGCATCGAGTGAACCATGAGCGTCGCCGCTCTTTCCAAGCTCAAGCCCGACCGGCTCTGCTGGCACCTGGGCCTGCACGAGATTCTTATCCGTGGGATCTTCAATCTGAAGAGGCTCATCGGCCGGCTTTACTTGCGCGAAATCATAGCGCTTCAGGTACTCAACGCCGAGCACGCGGAAGATATAATCCACAATTGAAGTTGAGAACTTAATGTTGGGGTGGCCCGTGACAACGCCGTGCGGTTCGAAGCGTGTGAACGTGAACTGCTCAACAAATTGCTCAAGCGGCACTCCATATTGCAGACCTACCGACACCGACATGGCAAAACAATTCATGAGCGAGCGGAAGGCTGCTCCCTCTTTGTGCATGTCGATGAAGATCTCACCCAAGGAGCCATCTTCATATTCGCCCGTGCGCAAGAATACCTTGTGGCCACCCACTTGTGCTTCCTGAGTGAAGCCGCGGCGCTTCTTTGGCAAGCGCACGCGAGAACCTTGTGGCTGTGTCGGTATGGCCGCCGCCCGAACCTGAACCGCTGCGGCAAGTGCTGGCTCTTCAGTTGGTTGTTCCGTCTTTTTGTCGCTCGTAGAGAGCGGCTGCGAGGATTTGCAGCCGTCGCGATACAGAGCAACGGCCTTGAGCCCAAGCTTCCAACCTTCAGCATAGATCTGACGGACATCTTCAACCGTCGCTTCACTCGGCAAATTGACGGTCTTGCTGATCGCGCCTGACAAGAAAGGCTGAGCTGCAGCCATCATCTTGACGTGCGACATCGGAGCGAGAAACCGCTCACCCGTCTTGCCACAACGATTCGCACAATCAAAAACGGCGTAGTGCTCTGCGCGTAGGCCGGGAGCTCCCTCAATCGTCATGCGGCCGACGATGACATCGTTGGCTTTTTCGATTTGCGCTGCGGTAAAACCGAGGTGTTTCAGCAAGCTAAATCCGGGCTGGCTGATCTTGGCGGTGGTCACACCCAAGCGCTCGTAGGCTTCTTTGCCCACGACCCAAGGAGCGAATGCCATTCCCAGATCGAACACGCCAACCAGCGCGTTCTCCACCTTGGCCAGATCTTCGTCAGTGAATCCTTTCTCACGCAACGAACCGCGGTTCACCTCGGGTGCTCCCAACAACGTATTGGTGCCCGACACAAAGGCCACAATTTCGCAAATTTGCGCTTCGCTGTAGGCCAAGCGCCGCAACGCTTCTGGCACCGACTGATTAACGATCTTGAAGTAGCCACCGCCGGCCAGCTTCTTGAACTTGACCAAAGCAAAATCAGGCTCGATGCCCGTCGTGTCGCAATCCATCAACAAGCCAATCGTGCCCGTCGGTGCGAGAACGGTGGATTGTGCATTCCGGAAGCCGAAGCTTTCACCCAACTCCACCACGTTGTCCCAATCCTCACACGCCGCACGCCACAGAATGTCCGGGCATTCATCGCGGTTGATCGCGTACGCTGCTTCCTGGTGCATTCGCATCACCTTGAGCATCGGCTCGCGGTTCTTGTAGTAGCCAGGGAAGGGGCCCTTCGCGCGCGCCATGTTGGCACTCTGAACGTAGGCATGCCCACACAGAATCGAGGTCAATGCGCCGGCGATCGAGCGACCTTTATCGGAATCGTACGGGATCCCGAGCAGCATCAATAAGGTGCCGAGATTCGCGTAGCCCAGGCCAAGTGGACGATAATCATGGGAATTTTTGGCAATACCCTGCGTAGGATAGCTGGAGAGATCTACCAAAATTTCTTGAGCCATGAAGAACACGTCGACGGCGTGTCGATAACCTTCAACGTCAAACTCGCCCTTGTCGCTCAGGAACTTGATCAGATTGAGCGAGGAAAGATTACAGGCCGAATCATCCAAGAACATGTACTCGGAGCAAGGATTCGAAGCGTTGATCGGGCCTGTGTTCGGGCAGGTGTGCCAGCGATTGATCGTGGTGTCGTATTGCACGCCCGGATCCGCACAATTCCAGGCAGCTTCCGCGACGGTGTTCCAGAGCTCCGAAGCGTCGTAGGTGTCGATCACTTCGCCAGTCGTGCGAGCGGTGGTTTGCCACTTGCCTCCGCCGAGTGCGGCCTTCATGAATTCATCGGTAACACGAATTGAATTGTTCGAATTCTGTCCGCCAATGGTTTTGTAGGCTTCGCCATTAAAGTCATTGTCGTAACCGGAAGCGATCAGGGCGCGCGCCTTTTTCTCTTCTCGGACCTTCCAAGTGATGAAGTCCACAATTTCCGGATGATCCATATCCAGGCACACCATCTTCGCCGCGCGCCGCGTGGTGCCGCCACTCTTAGTAGCTCCGGCTGCTCTATCGAACACTTCGAGGAAGCTCATCAGCCCGCTCGACGTGCCACCACCGGAAAGCTTCTCCTGCTTGCCGCGCACGGAACTAAAATTGCTGCCGGTGCCTGAGCCATATTTGAAGAGGCGCGCCTCATTCTTAATCAGCTCATAAATGCCCATCAAATCGTCAGAAACGGCTTGAATGAAGCAGGCCGAACACTGCGGGCGCGAATAGGCATTGGCGGTTTCAGTGAAGGTATCGGTGCTGGGATTCCACGCCCAGTTGCCGCCGGAACCTTCAATTCCGTACTGATGGAAGAGCCCGCAATTGAACCAAACGGGCGAGTTAAACGCGCCGTACTGGTGGCACAACATCCACGTCAGCTCGTCTTCAAACGTTTGCGCGTCTTCAGCGCTTTCGAAATATCCGCCAAAGTCCTCACCGGCACGACGAATCGTTTTGGAGATACGCTCGACCACTTGGCGTACGCTGGCTTCACCTTGGTCTTTGTCGCCGTGTAAGCCCGCCTTGCGGAAATACTTCGACACGACAATGTCGGTGGCGAGCTGCGACCATTGGCTCGGGATCTCCACGCCGTCCATCTTGAAGACGACGGAGCCATCGGGATTGGTGATCACGCTCTGCCGGCGTTCCCACACCGTGGACTTCAGCGGATCTTCTCCTGCCAGAGTGTAGCGGCGGCGAAACTTCACCCCCGTTTGTTTGTCGCTCGGTGTCGGCTTGCGCCGGCCTTCGCTGCTCTTCACGCCAATTTCCTGACCCACGATCGTCGATTGCGCCATCAATTGCCTCCTCAAAAACTTGGTTCCAATTAAGACTCTGCTTGCCTACGAATCCCACACATGCACACCTACAGACCTTGACGGAGCCCAGACAAACGGCCACCTAAACCATTCCCGAGCCATCCAACAGGCTGCCCGGGCTGGTCGAGTGGTGATGGCCCTCCAATCACCGCCAGCTTCATTTCCGATCCCTCAGCCGGCCCTGGCACACCCGTTGGGGAGCGACAAGTCGGTTCGGGGTGGTCGTTTGCGACTTTTCCTTTTTCGACTTCAGGTGAAGAGAAGTTCAGTACCGCATCTTCGTTTCGTCTTCAAGCCCTGACATCGTGTGCACGTAATAGACGGGGTTGAGAACCCCAAGAACCTCTCTGATACCCAATCAATTGGGGTTCGGCAAGTTAAAACCACTAGAAAAGCCCAAGCGCCCCTAAGGGCCCGTGCTTACTGAACTTTCGCGCCCCCTGAACACAATTTACCCACCCATCTGACACGTGATGGCCACAGGGCGTCCCCAGGTTGTCCCCGCGCTCCTCCCGCGCCCCCCCATCCGGCCCAAAAGCCAAACAAGCTCAGGGAGCAGGCAAGATGCCCGTGACCAGGGCCGTGCCCGGAAAATCGAAAGCAACGGGCGGGGTGCACAGCACTTTTTCGGACGCCACGCAGGCAGCAGCTCCGGCGGCGGTTTCTGCCAAGGCCACACACATCTTCGCCACGTAGCGACCCGGCGGGACGCAGCTTCTCTCCTGGCAAAGACTCGCAGCACCGCAGGCGTTAGCTAAAAACCGAGTACCATCCCAGACATACTCGAGCCCCAACGTGGTGAGAGGGGAATTCTTGCAGGCGGTTGCCTTGCAAACTGCCTGCTCGCAGCGGTCGCAGGTTACGGCTCCGCAGGGCAAATCAACGACAACGCTGGCACCTTCGCTGCTGGTGATTTCCAGCCACCCAACAGAACAGTCACTTCCGCAATAGCTGCCGGCCTTGGCGGCTGGCGGCGGAACTGCCCGGAGCGTTACTTTGCCGAGGGCGCATAAGCTGGCTTTGGCGCCGCCGCCTGGAGCGCTGCCGCCTGAGCTCGAGGGCGCGCCGCCGCTTCCCAGGGCTGAGCCCGTGCTGAGCCCCAGATTGGCGCCTGTTCCGTTCGCTCCACCCGACACCGTCGGCAGCACGCCCGGAGCCAGGCTAGCCAGGCCGTTTCCGCCGGATCCATCCGCATCCAAGCCGTCGCCGGCGTGAAATTCGGCACTGCACGCGAGAAGCGTCAGCCAAAGGAGTGGGGCGGAGCGACGGAGCAACAACATGTGGCGCTACGTCATAGCCTAGCTGCAAATGCACGCAGAGTCGAACTACCTAAGACTCATTCAGGCACGTCCAGTGTGACATTTGGATCATGGGGAAGCAGCACCTGAGTGGCGAACTCCTTTTCGGGATCTACCACGCTCACCTTTCCAAATCGCGCCAGCGGCTTAGCGATTCGATCCGCATCGCCTGCAACAACGATGATGACGCGTCCCGGCACGTAGTAGCGGGCGGCGACTTCTTTGACGGCTGCGGCGTTCAGATCCCGCACCTGTTGTCGATACTGGTCGTAGTAATCGTCGGCGAGCCCGAGCACCGCGAGGTGCGCGCTGAGTTCGGCTACGGTTCCCAGCGTTTCCAGCTGAATCAGGAAGCTATCGGAGAGATATTGTGATGCCGTCTGCAGTTCAGTATTGCTCGGCGGGGACTGGCCGAGCTTGGTGTAATTGTCGAGCAGCGCCTGAACGGCCTGCGGTGTTTTGGCAGTTTGTGTGCCCGCCGCGAGAATGATGGGAACTGGGCCGTGGGCTAGCTCCACGATGTCGGAGTACGTGCTGTAAGCCAGCGAGCGTTGTTCACGCACGTCCAGAAACAGCCTGCCAGAAACCCCACCGCCCAGAATTTGATCGGCAATTGCAAGCGCCGCCCAGTGTTCGACGGTACGCTCTGGACCGAGCGTTGCCA
>JBBRRP010000183.1:0-9266 GCA_038246305.1 Polyangiales bacterium
CTAACCAAGCTCGACTCCACGCCGGCCAGCAAAATCGACGAGCTTCTCCCAGAAAACTGGCGTCCGCCTCCAGCCTCGAGCTGAATTCGCCCACCTCAATTTCGGAGGGTCGTCAATCCGCGTCCTTGCCGCTACGGTTACATTTGATATTGCCACTCTGCGCGGGGCGATTGCCGGTGCTCTTATGAGAAACGCTGGAACGGCTGCGTGAACTGCCGAGGCGGCTTCTAGTTGGGCCTCTGACTCCGCAAGCCGTCGAGGATCTCTCGTACTTTTGAAGCCAGGGCTCCAGGTGTGATCGGCTTTTGGAGATAGGACGTGTGCGCTTGCAGGACACCATGGCGCACGATGCTGTCGTCGGTGTAACCAGAGACGTACAGCACCTTCATCGCTGGGCGATCGATAGCCAGGCGCTTTGCCAGATCAGGCCCGCTGATCTGGGGCATCACGACGTCAGTGATCAGGAGGTGGATCACGTGCCCGTACCCCTCCGAATGCATCAACGCTTCGCCAGCGTTCCTGGCCTCGATCACGGTGTAACCACACCTCCGCAGGATGCCGCACGCCACGGCGCGGACTTGGTCGTCGTCCTCTGCCAAGAGGATCGTTTCGGAGCCGAGGAGCTGCTGTGGGGCTTCCAGGGGGTGCAATTCGTCCGCCGCATCGTCGACCCGCGGCAGGTAAACCTTGAAGGTGGTTCCCTTACCCAGCTCACTATAGACCCAGACGCTCCCTCCACTCTGCTGCACGATGCCGTAGACAGTCGACAAACCGAGACCAGTGCCCTTGCCTTGTTCCTTTGTGGTGAAGAAGGGCTCGAAGACGCGGGCGACCGTTGCCTTGTCCATCCCCGTTCCCGAGTCCGAGACTGCCAGCATGACATGCGGCCCGGCCTTGACTCCGAGGTGTTGACGCGCGCACGCGTCATCCAGGACCACGTTGGCTGTCTCAACGGTGAGCTTACCGCCGGTGGGCATCGCATCGCGGGCGTTCACGACCAGGTTCATGATGACCTGGCCGATGGTTCCGGGATCGGCGCGCACCCTTCCCAGGTGCGGCGCGGGGAGCACCATGAAGTCGACGTCCGCTCCGAGGAGACGCTCCAGCAGGTCATGAATTCCGGCGAGTACCTCATTCAAATCGATGACCTTGGGTTCGATCACCTGCTGTCTGCTGAACGCCAGGAGTTGCTTGGTGAGGCCGGCAGCTCTCTCGCCGGCCTTGTGAATTTGCTGGATATCGGCACGCATAGGATCGCCGATCTTCATATCGGCAAGCAGGATCTCGCCGAGGCTCAAGATCACGGAAAGCAGATTGTTGAAATCGTGCGCGATCCCTCCCGCCAACCTTCCCACCGCCTCCATCTTCTGCGACTGAAGAAGCTGTTCCTCCAATCGCAGCCGCTCGCTAACGTCGCGTCCGACCAAGAGAACGTAGCTCGTTCCGCCGACCTCGACTGCGGTGCGCGAGACCTCGACCTGGACCACGCCGCCGCCCGGTTGTTGGATCGAAATGAGGAGGCTTGAGGCACCCTCCTGCGGTGCGCCAACGATAGGGTCGTGCGGGGTGGCGTCTGCCCAGACCCCTGGGGCAAAGTCGCTCAGGTGGTGTCCCACGATCTGACCCAGGGGTAGACCGATCAGAGTTTCCCAGCCCTGGTTCGCTTCCAGAACCACTCCTTCATGGTCGAGGATTCCTATGGCGTCACGAGCATTTTCAAACAGAGCACGATAGCGCTGTTCGGCTGAGCCCAGCTTCGAGAATGTACGCGCCAGCGCCAGCGCCTGTCCTAGCTGCATCGAGACCGACCGCGCCGCGCGGACAGCGGACTCGGCTTCCGTCCCAGCAAGGTCGGAGGTGTTCGACGCCAGTAAAAGAACGCCCAGCGCCTCCTCGCGGGCAATGATGGGAACAACGAGGCCCGAGCCCGCACTCAATGCCCCCAGAAGCTGATCCCCCTGCGCCCCAGCTTCCACTGACGGGATCACCAGGGTGCCAGCGCTGATCGAATTGAGCAGCATGGAGTGATCTTCCCACCTCAGGTGCGCTTTTGAACCCACGTGCGCCTTGACCTTCAGGGGGCCGCTCTCGTCAAATAGCAAGATAGCGCCCACGGAAAGCCCCGTGGCGTCGAGACACTTGGCCAGGGTGTCATCCAGAGCATTCTCCGGATCGAGCTGCCCGGCCAGAGTATCCGATAGGACCTCCAGGACCGAGAGTGCCGACGCCTGGAGAGAGACGCGCCGTGCGAGACTGAGACCCATGCCTGTCTGCAAAGCGAGCTGATGTGCCACTCGTCGCAGGTGCTCCTCTTGCAGAGCCTCGTCGGGAACCGAGACGAAGGCGGCAGCCGGCGCATCAATCACGTCGAGCACAGCGCTCACGACGGCGTCGAACCCGTGGCTCCGGGAGATGTAGCGGCTAGCCCCGCACTGAGCCGCCAGCTCACGGTCGCCTGGTTCCAGGTAGTGGGCAGACATGAGAACCACAGGCACACTCGCGAGAACGGCGTCTTTCCGCAGCGCCTGGCACAGGGTGAAGCCATCCATCTCGGGCATCAGCACGTCGCTCACCACGGCGTCTGGCCGGGATTCACTTGCGAGCCGCAAGGCCGCGTTGCCATCTTCAGCAACGATTACGTCAAATCCCGCGTGGCCGAGCGCGAGCCGCGCCAGCTTCCGCTGCATAGGATCGTCATCAACCAGCAGAACTCTCCTGCGTGATGAATCGGGCGCCCGCGTGCTGCCCCGCCCTAGGTGACGTTGAACTGCCTCCACCAGTAATGAAGGCTCCACGGGCTTCAGCAGCGTCTCCACGAATTCAGGTGGCAGCCCGGCGTTTTCGATGGGTTGAGATCCGCTCACTGCGATCACAGGGAGAGTTGGAGCGAGGAGGTGCAAGCGCCGACTGACCTCGTGTCCGTCCATGTCGGGTAGTCCAAAATCCAGGAGCACTAACCCGGGCATCTGTTCGGCAACGATGCGCAGTGCGCTTCCACCGTTTTCCGCTTCGAGGACTTCGTATCCCTCCGCTTGAAGCGTCAGACGGACCAGTTTGCGCGTGGTGTCGTTGTCTTCGACCACCAAGATGACTGGGGCACTCATGACGCTGCCAGGTGCTGCGCAATGACTTGGGGCAAAGAATCGATGTCGAATGGCTTGGCGATGTAGCCGTCGCAGCCGGCCGCGAGCGCCTTCTGTTCGTCTCCCTTCATGGCGTAGGCAGTGAGCGCCAGGATGACGATGTTCTTCGTCGCCAACTCGGCCTTCAGACACCGTGTCAATTCCAGGCCGTCCATTCCGGGGAGCTGGATATCCATCAGAATGAGCTGCGGCTGGAAGGTGGTGATCTGACGAAGGGCGTCCTCGGCATCGATGGCGGTGCTCACCGAATAACCTTCCGTCTGCAGCAAGACCCGGGCGAGCTTCAGGTTCGTCGGATTGTCGTCCACGATCAATATTCGTTCACCCGGCATTCGAGTCCCCCGTTAGGTCGGCGCCCAGGTAGCGCTTGATGGCATCGAGGATGGCCTCTCCTTCACCTTGCCCTTTGAACACGATTCGCTGCGCTCCGCTCAGCAGACGTTTGCGTTCGACCTCACTCAGATCCTTAACCGACCAGATGATGACCGGGACACCTCGCATGTGGGGCAACGCACGAAGGCGGTCAAGAAGAGCGAAGCCATCCATGTGGGGCATGAGCAGGTCCAGCACCACCACCGCCGGCGGCGTGATCTCCATCGCTCGCAGGGCCTCTTCCGGATCGGAGAAGCATTGGGCCGAATATCCGTTTGCTTTGAGGGTCGCATCCATCAAGCGGAGTGCCGCCGGGTTGTCATCCACCACCAGCACCACCTTGGCGAGTGGTCGTACGGACGGCAAATCCAGCGGGCTCTCAACTGTGACGGGGGCGTGCACTCCGCTGGCTGTGCGCGGAAGGACCGCCCAAAACGTACTGCCCTTGTCGGGCTCACTGCGCAGACCCACCGTCCCCCCTTGGGCTTCGACGATGCGCTTCGTCAACGCTAGGCCCAGCCCCGTCCCTCCATACTTCTTCGCCAGACCCGCATCGAGCTGCTGGAACTCGACGAAGAGACGGCGAATGTCCTCATGGCGAATGCCGATGCCCGTGTCCTCTACCTCGATGCGCACGCAAGCGTCCCCTTCCGGAACGACACGGATCGTGACCAGGCCCTGCTCGGGCGTGAACTTGAGCGCGTTCGAGAGGTAGTTGTAGAGGACTTGCTTCAACTTGGAAGGATCAAGAACCGCTTCCACCGCTGAGGGGTCCACCTTCGTCTCGAGGTGAATGCGCTTCTGGAAGGCGATGCCACGCAGGATGTCGCACACCTCGCTGATGATGGTTCCCAGGTCCACCAGCTCGGGGCGAAACTCCATCTTCCCCGATTCGACCTTGGCGAGATCGAGGACATCGTTGATCAGCTTCAGGAGGTGGCGCGAGCTGGTGAGAATATCGCCGAGGTACTCCTTGTGGTCCGCCGAGACGGGGCCGACCTTTCCCTTGAACATCAATTCGGTGAAGCCAATGATCGCGTTGAGAGGAGTGCGAAGCTCGTGGCTCATGTTTGCGAGAAACTCGCTCTTCAGCCGGTTCGCTTCATGCATCCTGTGATTGTCCTCTTCGAGTTCTTGGCTCTTTCTGCGCGCCTGCCCTTCTTCGAGACGTTTGCGTTCCGCGATGTCCGCGGCATTGCGCCGCTCGGTGAGATCGCGGGTGACCTTAGAGAAGCCCACCAGCTTACCCGCCGTGTCCCGGATGGCGGTGATCAGAACGTCCGCCCAGAACAGGCTGCCATCCTTGCGGAGGCGCCAACCCTCGTCTTCGACCCACCCCACCTCTGTCGCGATCCGAAGCTCCTCCTCGGGTTTCCCCCGCTCGCGATCCGCCGCCGGGTAAAAGACAGAGAAGTGCTGACCCAGAATCTCCGTGGGCGTGTATCCCTTGCAGGCTTGGGCGCCCGCATTCCAGGTGGCAACGCGACCCTCGGAATCGAGCATGAAGATGGCGTAGTCTTTCACGGACTGCACCAGCAGGCGGAAGCGCTCCTCGGAGGCCCGCAACGCCTGTTCAGATCCCTTTCGCTCGGAGATGTCACGGATCAACCCAGTGAAGCTCTCCCCGCCATTCGAGTCCGCGGAGGCAATAGCGAGCTCGATTGGGAAGGTAGACCCGTCCCGACGGAGGGCGGACAGCTCGACGCGTTTCCCGACCACGCGTCCTTCGACCGTTCCCAGGTATCGTTCCAGCGTGGCATGATACATCGGCCGCGCGCCCGGTGAGACGATCACTTCGGCGAGTAGCTTCCCCAGGACCTCGCTCCGGGTCTGCCCGAACATTTGCTCCGCTACAGGGCTGAATTCAGTGATGCGGCCCGTCCGATCCATCGCGACGACACCATCGCTCGCGGTCTCTAGGATTGGGGTGGTACCGGTGTTGTCGGTCATCTCGCTCACCACCCCGCTTCCGGCATAGTGCACATAAGCGCGCTCCCTCGGAAGAGTCAATCGCTTTTTTGGTCGTTGACTTAGCGACGCTGAGGCATGGAAGTGCACTGTCAGTTTCTCTCCGCCGCGGCGATGGCGCCTTTCGGGGTGGAAGCTTGCCGTCGGGGCTTAATGAACGCCGCCTTGGGACGTAGTGCAGAGGTATCCGCCTGTGAAACACCTTCTAACATTACCGAGGCAGGCCAATGCGGTCCTGCATGAACTCAACAACGCGGTGAGTGCCGTGACTGCGTTTGCGGGATTCGCCCAACAAGCACTCCCCAAGGATCACGTCGCGGAGCCGGATCTTGATCGAGTCATGCGAGCGGCAGGCCGCGCCGCCATCCTCGTTGCCAAGCTCGGAGAGTTGTTCGCCGATCGCGAAGGGAGCGTCGGTGACAAGGTCACGTCTGCAGTTTGGGCCGTGCATGAACCTGGCGCGCTGCCTGCCAGTGCGACCAGCCTGCTGGCGAAAACGGTTGCAATGAGCGAGCACACTAGGCCTCTGCGCGTCCTCATGGTGGAAGACTCCGAGCTCGACGCAGCACTCATAGCGCGCCACTTGAACGAAGCCTTTCGTGAGTGCTTCATTCGACGTGTAGATAGCGCCCAGGCCCTCGAAGAACTCCTGCGTGAGCAATCATGGGATCTGCTCATCTCGGACCACCAAATGCCCAACTTTGATTCCAGCCAAGCCCTTAGCTTGCTGCAGGCCTCAGGGCTGGACATCCCCTTCATCATCGTTTCTGGATCCATCGGCGAAGAGCTTGCCGTTGCCGCCTTGCAATCTGGCGCGGACGACTACGTGCTGAAGCAGAATTTGAGGCGGTTAGTGCCCGCCATCGAACGCGGCTTGCGCGAGACAGCCGGACGCAGCGAAAAAAGAGCTGCAGAACGTGCGTTGCACGAAAGCGAAGAGCGCTTGCGCAAGAGCGAACATCGGTTTCAGGACCTGTTCGAGTTCGCGGCGGATGCCATCGTCGAATGCGATCGCAGCGGCAGGATCCTCTTGGTCAACCACCAAACCGAACAGCTTTTCGGTTACTCGCGGGAAGAGCTAGGGGGACAGAACATCGGCTTGCTCCTGCCAGCCCATCAGACCTCTGAGGGCCTTTCGATCGTGATGGCATCAGCAGAGGCGCTTGCAGCGGAAGCACACCCAACAGAATCCCAACAAACAGCCCGCAGAAAGTCATCATCTGAGTTTCAAGCGGATGTCCGAGCGGGTGTGATTCATGCGCCGGATGGCTTGCGTTGGACCTTCACCATTCGTGACATCACCGCGCGCCTCGACTCGGAAGCTGCTCTGAGACAATCGCTCCATCGCCAGCAGGTGTTGCTGCAAGAGGTGCACCATCGGGTCAAAAACAATCTGCAGATTATTTGCAGCATCATGGACCTTCAGGCGAGTCAGACCCACGATGCCGCGGTCCATAAGGTTCTGTTCGACAGCCATCGGCGTATTCGCTCTATCGCGCTGATCCACGAAATGCTGCAGGGGTCGACCCAGTTCGGCAGGGTCGAATTTGGTTCTTATGCGCGTGCCTTGATCTCTCACCTGGCTAGCACCTGCAACCTAGGGAGTACGACAAGCCTAGAGCTGGATTTGGAGCCTGTAGAACTCAATGTGGAAACAGCCATGCCGTGCGGCCTCATCCTGAACGAGCTGGTCACGAACGTGTTCAAGTACGGTCACTCGGAGGGCACTCCCGACCGCCTGCGCGTCTCAGTGGCCTCACGGCCAGAGCGAGGACTGTGCTTGACCGTGGAGGACTCTGGAGCTGGCTTGCCCGCGGACTACAATATTGAGACTGCACAGTCGTTGGGCATGCAACTCGTGACTACTTTGACCCAACAGCTCAAGGGACATCTCGAGGTCCAGACGCGGCCGAGAACTCGCTTCACCCTCACCTGCAAAGAGCTTGTGTATGCGGAACGTTGAAGCCCTGGGCACCCCTGAGTCCAAACCTCGGGCGCGCGTCCTGATCGTCGAAGACGAAGCCATCATCGCCCAAGACATTCGCAACCGCTTGGTGCGGCTCGGGTATGAAGTGGTCGGCATCGCGGATTCAGGCGCTAGGGCATTCATCCTCGCTGCCGAGACTCAGCCGAACCTGGTGCTCATGGACATCGTGATTCAGGGGCCGCTCGACGGCGTCCGAACCGCCACCGAACTCATGCGGCGCATGGATGTGCCGGTCATTTTTCTAACAGCGCTTTCCGACAACGCCACGCTGGAGCGGGTGAAGGAGTTTGGACCCTACGGATACCTGATCAAGCCGTTCGTGGAACACGAACTGCACATCGCGGCGGAGTTGGCGCTGCACCGACACAAGAACGATGTTCAGCGTCGCCTGTTGCGACAAGCCGAGCTTGAGAAACAGGCAAGCCTCAGCTTGGTCAACGCCACGTTGGATGCGCTTGAGGCGCGCGTAGCAATCGTCGACGCCCAAGGCGCGATCGTCGGTACCAATCGCGCATGGCGGGAGGCTGCTGCCAACTATGGGGCAAACATTCAGGCGACCTGTGAAGGCCAGAACTACCTTTCTGTTTGCGAAGGCTCTGAGGAAGGGGAGCGCGTTCTGAGAGGGTTGAAGGATTTGCTGTCCGGTGCCATCTCGCGCCTCGAGTTCGACTATCCCTGTCACTTCGGAGAGGACAGAAGCTGGTGGACGTGCTCAGCCAGTAGGCTCAGCGTCGGCGCTCAGAGTCAACTGGTTGTCGCGCATCACAATGTGACCCAGTCGAAACTGAGTGAGCTCGCGAGAGCCGAAAGCGAGCGACGCTACTGTCAGGTTCTCGACGCCATCTCCGATTTCGTTGTGGTGAGTGGCCCTAACGCACAGCTCATCATGGCCAACCGGGCGTACAGAGAGCTGCATGGCCTAGGGCAAAGTGCGCATCCGGCGGGAGAGGCGAGCCTCAATGGCGAGGCGCGCGAGCGGCTGTTTAGCGAACAAAACCAGGTATTCGCAACAGGAGAACCGCTTGACATCGCAGATGAGAGGGTCGAGGCCCAAGACGGCAGCGTTGTGCATCTGCACACCGTGCGCTCCCCCATCGTCAATCCCGAGGGGGAGATCACGATGGTCGTGGGGGTCTCTCGGGACATCACTGAACGCAAGCAAATGGAGGCTCAGCTGCGCCTTGCGGATCGCATGGCGTCCGTGGGTTCGCTCGCTGCCGGCGTTGCCCACGAGATCAATACGCCAGTGCAGTTCGTGAGCGATAGCATCCATTTCGTCAAGCAGGCCACTTCGGATCTGCTGGCGTTAGTCGAGAAAATTCGGAAGGTGGAGAGCGAGGCCCTTCAAGCAGTCCTCTGTTCCGCGGAAGATGAGATAGACCTGAGCTACCTAGTGGAGCATATGCCGAGTGCAGTAGAACGTGCGGTCGACGGGCTGGAACGAATCTCTACCATCGTAAAATCCATGCGTGAGTTTGCACACCCTGATCAGAAAGAGGCGATGCCTGCCGATATCAGCCGTGGTCTACGGAGCACTTTGATCATTGCCCGAAACGAGTTCAAATACGTTGCCGACGAGGAGGCGAACCTGGGTGAGCTACCGAACGTCGTTTGCCATATGGGCGACCTGAATCAGGTGTTCCTGAATCTCATCGTCAACGCCAGCCATGCCATGGCTGACCGACTTGGCCAGTATTTCTGCGGCACTCAGGTATTGGGCCGCCCCAGTTTCGCGGAGTGTGAGTTCAGAATTCTGGTTAAAAGCGCCAACTTTTGTGTCAGCGACTTGCAGCGCC
>JBBRRP010000184.1:0-9159 GCA_038246305.1 Polyangiales bacterium
AGCGCTCATTCTGGAAGCGTTGGCCGAAAGCTGAGGAGGCGAAATTCACAGGGAATTGGGCTTATAACACAGGTTGGAGCCTAATTGCGACGCTGAAGCGGACGGCGGCTTCGCCGCCGCAGCTTAGCGCGGAGCATTAGGGGGTCAGGTTGAGTGAAACATTGCTAGTCCTCTTCGAATTTCACGGAGTATCCAAGTTTTGCAAGAGCGGTTTCCAGGAACTCAAGCAGGTTATCAGGCTGGTTGCCGGTGCTCCAGTGCACACCAACATACACGTGCTCGTTGGTGAAGCGGATCCTGGCATCTTCGCGCAACAGATCCCCCGGATTGGTATCGGCGAATCTAAGGCGAATGAGAGTGCCATCGGAGGGAGCTAAGACAGCGAACCTCTTGTCGCTGAGCAACTGGTCAAGAATCGCGGAGCCGCACGCATCCACGCCAGCGGCCACGCCGAAGTATTCATCGCTCATTGTGTGCCAGCTCCGTGTGCTCTGCGCCGAACCTCTGGAAGATTCTTAGGGTTGCGCATCCCGATGTGCCTATCCGCCTCCGACAGACTCGGAGTTCCTCGATCAGTTAGGGGTCGATTATGGCCAGGAGCATTCTTATGGATGTGGGCATTGTTCCCTGACCTAAATGGCACCGGGTCCGCGTTCCCGTACGGATGAATCTTGACCTCCGATCCATCAGAGTGGACCCACTTTTGATTCTTGCCAGCACTGTTGCTTACGTGCGTCTGGGTAAAGCCGTTGTCGGCGAGTGTCTTTTCCGCCTGGCTCACAGAGCTGCCTTTCATTTGCGGCAAGTTCTCGGCGGCACTACCAGTGTGCCCAACCGAACATGCGTTATGCACCCAGTGGTGAGACTTCCCAACAAAGTACGTGTGGGTGTCCGCAACCTCGAAGTTATAAACGGTTTCCCGTTCTGAGAGGGCGAGGGCAGCGGTGAGTTGTGCCAAGCCGGATTCGGCAGTCTGCACACCGGTTCCGAGTTGCAGATTGGCAGCGCTGACCCAGCCGGACCCCTCGGCGTAGAAGGGATGGTTCGGCGTAGCGCGGATGACTTCGTAGGTGCCGTCGGGTTGCTGGAAGGTGAGGTCGATGACCTCCTTGCCCGGAGTAATGAACGTCCTGGCGACGGGCTTATAGGTTTTCTCGCCGGTTGCTTCGTCCTTGGAGAGCACGAGATCGCCCACCTGGATGTTCTCGATGAGCTTCGTGCCACCAAGCACTGCGACTGGTGTGCCGGCCGCGAAGCAAAAGCCCTCGGCTACGTCCATCGAGGTTGCGGCTTCGGTGGCGCCCGCCTTGATCTCGCCGGCGATCATGTCCGTGGCAACAGACTTGACGCTATTGGCGGCCTTGGTTGCAGCGGTCTTGGCTGCGGCAACGCCGTCGACGACGGTGATGAGATCAGCGGCGTTGAGCACGACGTCGAGCGAGCGCGACATGATCTTGTCCTTGCTCTTTTGTCCGTCGTAGTGCGTTGATTCGTACGCGATGTCGCCGAGAGCTTCTCCGGTGTCCTGCACGAGGCTCCCGACGCCCGTGACAGTGCCCACCACGACTTTGGCAGCTGTCCCCGCCGAATCGTTGATAAGGCCCTTGCCGAGCGCGATAGCACCGTTGGTAAGTGCCTCACCGCGATGGGCAAAGTTCCTGAGAATGGCATTATTGCTGAGGGCACTGTAGACGCTGTCAGTCCAATCAAGGCCGAAAATATCAATTCCTCGGAGAGGACTGCCGCTAACATATGCGTAGACGTTAAGGTCAGCGCTACCCGGATCATGCACAGCCAGCGGATCCGCCGAAATCCACCGTTGCAACAGCGGATTCAGATACCTGAACCCAAAGTACACCAACCCAACCTCAACATCCTCTTCCTTCCCAGCAAATTTATACGGCTCGCGAAAGCTAGCCCATCTGCCGGGCCTGTATGAGGATTCAACGGCGCCGTAAGCCTGGTAAGTCGTGTATTCGACGAGCTCGCCGGAGTCGCGGTCAATAGTGAAGCTGTTGCTCCCCAGATGGTCGCTAAACTCCAGGAATACATGCCGTGAATTCGCCGCTGGGATAGCCGCAGCACTGAGCGCCACGCGAGCCGTGATGGGTCCCGCAAGCAACCGCACGCTGGCCGTCGTAGAATCGAGCGTGTATTCATCGCCAGCCCAAGGAGTCCCTCTCAGCTCTAAAGAGTCGAAGATATAGAGCGTATTGCTCGTATTCCCCGCTACTTTGATTACCCTTTGGCCGCCGCTGTTATACGCATAGGTTAGATTAGCATCGGCGGTGGCGTTGGGTGGTGGCGCCGTGACGGAGGTCTGCTGGCTGCGGAGGTCTGCGGTGTTTAGGTCCCACCGGCGTGCGCGTTGTAGCTGACCGACTTCGTCCCACTCGTAGTCGTATCGCTGCCAACAGTTCAGGACGTTGGCGGTGAGGCAGGGGCCGTCGCGCTTGAGCAGCATGCGGGTCATGTTGCCGGAGGCGTCGTAGGCGACGCTAAGATCGCCCCTATTCGGAGAGGCTACGGCTCGGTTGGAGGCTCCGGTGAGGCGGTAGGGGCCCGTTGCGGCGGAGCCGTTGGTGATCGTGCCCAGCGACCGATCGTAAAAGCCGTGGCTGTTGTCATCGCTCGTGGCCGTGTTGCCTAGCCAATCGTACCCATAGGTTTGGCTGGCGATCCGCGTGGCGAACGAGACGTGCGGCGCGGGAAGCGGCGCGTTCTCGGCGCCGTTGTTTTCTGCGGCGAACGGGGAATTCCACGTGTTGGTGTTCTTATAGGTGTTCGTGGTGAGCACCAGCCGATAAAGGTCGTCATACACGAAGGCTCGGTCGACAGGCTGCACTGACGCAGGCCAGTCGGCGGGGGTTCGGTTGTCGGTGATGCTGATCGGGTTGTCGACGACGTCGTAGGCGTAGTTGAGATCTTCCAGCGGGAGTTGCTGGGTCGGTTCGTTTGCGGTCTGCTCTGGTAAGGAGGACCAGAGTTGCGGCTGCGCGCGCTCGGTCGCAACGGTCGATAAGCGGCGGCGGCCGTCGTAGAAATATCTCCGCCGGGTGGCTGCGGCGTCGCCCATGGTGAGCTGGATCGGCAGGCCGTCGGCGGCGTATTCGGCGTTTTGGAGCAGGTTGCCGTAGCTGCTGCCGATGCTCTGGATGCGGCCGGATTTTCCGTAGACGTACGTGAGGTTGCTTTGGCCGTTGACGGTTAGCTCGGAGAGGGTAGCTCCCGTGCTTTGGCTGAGGACGCGGTTGGCGGCGTCTAGTGTGAAGCTGCGAGTGTACCAGCGCGCGGCGTAGCGGTTGTTGATCGTGGGGTTTGGGTTGCCAGATTTGGCGATGCGGACGGCGACTCCGGTGACTCGATCGCGGGCGTCATAGCGGGTCACGGTTTTGCTGGCGCGATCGGAGACGGAGACCAGCTTGCCGAGCAAGAGGTTGGCAGAGTTCCAGGGTTGGCTTGCACCTAGGATGGAGGCTTCGTCCGGATCGAGTGTGTCGTAGCGGTAGAGAATTTCGACGCCCGTTTCGGACCCGATGGGGGTAAATACGGGTGCGTCGTACGCTGCGTGGTGGTCGAGGCAGGGCGAATAGTCTTCTGAAGTCAGGCGGCCTGCAGCGTCGTAGGTGTAGTTGACGCCGCAACCGCGCGCGTCGCTCGTGCCCACGATGTCGCCGGCTCGGTTGTAGGCGTAACGCCAGGCGTGCCGCGCGCCGCCCACGCTCATGTCAGTTGCGGGACTCGGGCTAAAGGCTGTGCTGGTATTGGGCTCGACGTTGAGCACCATGCGGCCGAGCGAATCGTAGCGCATCCAGCGGACGACGTCGGGGATGCCGGGCCTGTCGGGGAGACGGCGGGTGATGACTTCTGCTTCGCCTGTTGGAAGGTAACTGGTGATGGTCTGGCGCTCTTCGATGCTGGGCATGTTGACGCGCTCGGTGGTCATGATCGCGCGGCCGTGGCCATCTTTCGTTGCGGTGGCGAAACTCCTGCCATGTGGGCCGTCTTCTAGGTCGGCGGCGTCCCAGAGATTTTGGCTTTCCGCGTGATAATCGGTGCGCAGGTTGCACGCTCCATCGAGGCCGTATTGTGCGATGGAGCGATCGAAGGCGTCGTACTCACTGGCGCGGTCGGTCAGTGCGGTGGGAGTGCTCAGCAGCGCGCGGGTGGCGATGCTGTTCGTGAGGAGCGCGCTCGGATCTGCCACCACGTAGCGGTTTTCGTAGGCGCGCATGGGAGAGCCGTGCGCGTTGTAGGTCGTGATGCCGCTCTGGATGTACTTTCCGGCGTTCGGTAAGGGATCGTCCAGCGTTAGGCTGAAAAGAGCCCGTCCGAGGCCATCGGTGAAACTCCAGGTTTCGGCATATGAGTCGACGTTCGGGGTCTCGCCGTCTTGGGTGAGAACCTGCACGGCTGAGTAGGGGCTGCTGGCGACGCTGGCTTCACTTGGGAGAAAGTACTGGATTTTGGTTGAGGCCTTCAGGGCCAGATTGCCGGGGGAGGCGGGATCGACGGACCAGATGGCGGTGATGCGGCCGAAGCTGTCGTAATCGAAGCGTGAAGGTTGGCGCGTGAGGGATTGCGCGTTGGTGATGAGCTCCATGCCGCGGTCGTAGACAACGCCGTCGGTGGTGAGGGCGCGCGTGCCACAGCCGTTGGTGCCCACGGAGCCAGCGAAGGTGGTCTCCGAAATGGGGAGCTGCGCGTAAGCGGTATCGTAGCTGACACTGCGGCAGCGGCCTTCGACGCCAGTGGTCGATACCAGGTTTCCGAAGGTATCGTAGGCGTTGGTAACGGCGACGAACTCGCCATCAGCCGCGGCTCCGGTGGGGGGCTGAGCGATCATCGCTGTCGGGGTGGCGTGGAAGCGTTCGAGTGGAACCGTGCCGATCAAGGTGGGCTTGGTTTGGTAGGGTTCGCCTGTTGGAAGATAGCTGAAGCTGGTGTCGTTGCGGTTGCCCGAGTGCGCGCTTCCGGTCACATAACCGCGTGTTTTACGCCACAACCAATCATTCCCCGTGGGAAGGGCGTAGCTCGCGAATTGAGAAATGGTCTCGTCGAGGCCTGTCGGGCAGCCTTCGATGCAACCGAGATCTCTCGATTCGGTGACGTTCCCAAACTGATCGAAAACTTGGGTTGCCTGCGTGTGTGAGGTGCCAACTTGGGCACGGCGCACGAGCGTTCGCGTTTCGTTCGGTTGCGCGAAGCCAGGCATGATGACTTCATCGAGCGTCACGTTGCTGGGTGCGGCGGCGAAATTGAACGTATCGTAGAGGAAGGTGTCGATGGTCTGGGGAAGGGCCGCCACGACGTTTCTTCCGTCGCGTCCCAAATAGAGCGGCCGAAGCTCGTAGGAGGTGTGTTGCGTTGAGAGGTAAACGCCCTTGTCGTCGAGAGTTTCAACGAGAACGGGCAAGCCCTTGAGAGCCGCGCGCCAATTGTCTTTCCAACGATTCTGGGGGGAGCACAGATCCGTGTCGGTGGCGGGGCACTCGCCTAGGATGAAGGTGGAGCGCTGGATGGCTGTGCGGACGCCTAAGGAGATGGTGATGTTTCCGTTTTTATCCTCCGGATCTCCCAGTTTTTTTGAATCGGCTTGGGAAAACCCGCGGAATTCGCGGTCGCGGCCGTCGTAGACCGGATCCCGGTACGCATACTGGGTAACATAGGCGCCGCCGGATCGACCGATCGCTTGCAGGTTATCGTAGACCGTCGATTGGGTGACGACGGGGACCACGCTTGGGGCAAAGCTCGACCATTTGGCGTTGGCTTTCTCCGCATCCAACATTACCTGCGTGGAGGTGGAGTACTGAAGCTCAGTGGCGCTGCCTAGGCCATTCGAGATGCTCGTGAGCACGTACGGGCGTTTGCCATCAGCAAGGTCGATATAGCGGTATTGGTTGGCTTGTCCCCAGAGGATGTCCGGCGTCCCAGAACCGTCAATGTCCGTCAGTCGCGCAAAGTGCGCGCCGTTCGGCAGCTGGGGCGTGCCGCTGATGGTGACTCGCTTAGTCCAGCCTTGTCCGTTGTCATTCAGGTAGATATCGACGGCGTCGAAGCGCACTTCGACCAGATCGGCGAGGCCGTCGCCGTTCACGTCATTCAATAGGAGGTTTTGCGGATCACTAACTCCGAACGCCGGAGCCGTCTTCATCGAAATCGACCGACTCGCCGAAACGCTGCCCGCGTTGCAATCGGTGCGCGATCCAGTCCCGAACACGCCATTGCCGCGTCCCGGCCAGTACTGGATCTGCTCGGAACGAATCCGAACGATGTCGTCCAGGCCGTCGCCGTTCATGTCCGCAACCTTCACGTCAGGATCTGAAAACTGTACGGGCGTCGAGGCCCAGGGTGCGCAGGTTCGGATCGGGTCGAGTGAAAGCGTCGCCGTGCTAGGGCCAGTCGATTGGGCCTGACCGAACTGGCCGTCGCCTCCCGGATAGCGACCGAGGGCCAAGAATGTCTGCCACTCTGTCGCGCCGCTGAACACCACGTCGACCAGCCCATCCCCGTTGACATCCATGACTCGCAGGTTTGGCGCGTCGCGAGTAAAATCGATCTTCGCGTTTTGAGCGCCGGCCGTATCGATTTTCCGCCCGCTCCAGACCCAAGCTCCCTGCTGGAAGAGCGGGGAAAAGACCGAATACTGTTTCACCTGGGGCATGTGCACCAAGTTGATGCGACCGTCGCCGTCGACGTCGAGCGGGGTCACGTTCGTGTTACTGAGTTGCAAGACATTGGAGTCAACGCCCAAGTTGGGAAGGACTGACATTGTCTGCAGTGTCCGAAATCCGCGACTACCACCCTGCGCCAAGCCGTTTTCAAACAGCGCAAATTTGCCTGAGTAGAGGCCTGGAGCCGTTACGACGACGTCCGGCAAGCCATCGGAGTTCACGTCCATCAGCTCAGTGAGTGTCTCGTCGAGCGAATGGGGCGGGCTGGCAGCCAAGTCTCGAATGTTGGTGCTCAAAGGCTCAAAGGTGAGCCCCTTGGAGTCTGTTGGCGGCGCTCCGCCCGAGACCCGTTCGTAGCCGAGCTTGAGCGGTGGGAGGCGTTCGCAGTTGGTGCTCTGCGCGACGACAAAATTGCCAGCTGCGTCTGAGACTTCAGAGACCTCGCCACAACGGCCTTCGACCTGCACGGAGCTGAGGAGTGATGTGTGCGCGAGTGGGTCGTAACTCAGGTGGTAGCGGCGAACGACGGTTCTCGGAGTCGTGCCCAAACCCACGACAAACGGCAGGCTGGTGACATCGACGCCTGCGAGTCGGCGCGCGCGTTCCACGAGCCACCCGGATCGAAACGAGGAAGCAGCGTCGGGGCGAGGCTCCCAGATGAGCGCCGTGTGGTGCGCGAAGTCGCCCAACGCCGCCGTTGTGGGTGCGTTCGCGGGAGGCGTATCGTAAATGTGGTTCAGGTAGAGTGAGCCAGCGTCGTGCAAGTACCGGTAAACAACGACATTGAGCGGGTGGATGGCCAAGTTAGCGCCGGAGCCCACGCTGGTGACATGGGTGTCGTATGAGCGCGCGAGATACCACCCATAAATTTCACTCGCCTTATCGGGATTGGCTTCAAGCGCGTTGCGGTCCCCCGTGCCATCGCGCGGCACACCAAACTCCATCACGAGGCCGTCCTTGGTCTGCACTACCCACGTCGAGTGATCGCTGGACCAGAAGAAGCGCGAATAAGAGCCCTCCATGCGTGGGCGAAAGTACTGGTAGCCCGTGAATCCTGAGAATGTCTCGCTGGTGGCGCCAGCGCACGCTCCTTGAGCGGAGACAGTGCAAACCGGTACGAGCTCAGTCGAGCCAAATCGAAAGTGATCTTGTTCAGCGTGCCAATCCGCTCGGTCATCGTAGCCGGGCGTGCCGCGATCCGTTTGGCGGTTAATCGACGGTGCCCCGACGGACCAACCCATGCCCGCATCGCCGAAGCCGTCGCCCGAGTTGTAACTCAAGCCGAGCTCAGGCTGCGCGCCGCCGCGTGCCTTGGGCAAATGAAAGGGGACCGAGAATGTTGCGACGCCGGTTGAAAGCTGTGCGGAAAAACTCTCGCCCATGCCTTCGACAGTCCCGGACCCCTTGGGGAGCGAGATCGCTTGGGAGGCGATTGCGGTGCCGCCCTTGGGCAGCGAAGCGAGCGCTTTTTGGACGTCAGCGAGGGCGGGGAGGGGATCAGCTTTTTTGGGCGCGTCCTTCGCGTCGGTTGCCGTTTTGCTCGATGAAGGGGCTGTATTGGTTGGGTCCGTCTCGGGAGGCGGGTTCTCATCGGCCCCCGTGTTCGTAGGGGCAGTGCCGGCGAACTGAGCTGCAAGGGCTGCTCGCGTGGCCTCTGAATAGCTTGCACTGTTGTTCGTGCCGGTGGCTTCAGCTGGCGGGGCGGCGGGGGGAGTGTCGCTGCTGTTGTCTGCGAGGCCTACCGCCGAATAAAAACTACCGAAGATAAGCGCAGCCCAAGCGCTCAGGCAGATCGCCTGCCGCTTCCTCATGGTGCTGAGGCACCCTGCGTGGGTCTGCCGTTCGCGACCCAGTAGTCGTACTCGGTGAGTATCTGAACTCGCTCAATCCGGTCGAGGCGAATATCAGGACCTAGCTCCAAGATGAAATCGTAGACGCCATTGGCAGGTCGCCCAAAGAGTTCCGAGCGTCCAATGTTTGCCACGGCGGGGAGATTCCAGGAGTGTGTGACAGGATCGAGCCATTCCTCTGCGGCCAACGCTTTGCCGCCTTCAACGGTGGCGGTGGGGATGGCCAGTGAGCGCCAATCCTGCTGAAAATTGGTGATCCAAGCCGGCCCCGTGTGATTGAGTGAGTAGCGCACGAAGCCATTGGCGTAACACGCGAGGGGGTCTTGTGCGAGAGAGCAGTCACGGATGCCAGTTCCCACCAGATTCACACCCAGTCGCCGCCACCTGACGTTGTAACGGTTCTTGTAGGTTTGCGACTTGCCGAATGGATTCGCGTCGAGGCCCCAAGGATCGAGGATGAAGGGGTAGCGAGCTAAGGTTGGGGCGACGCCGTTACACGCGGTTGAAAGTGGCGATCCCGCAGGGTGGGAGATCCATTGGGCTAGGTCCGCGCAGTAGAACGACCAGCCTTTCGATGCGCCTGTGACTTCCAGCGTACGTGAAGCGGCACTCGATCCCGCCGGCGTAACGTCGAT
>JBBRRP010000185.1:0-9115 GCA_038246305.1 Polyangiales bacterium
ACCAACGGCTACACGTCTGAAGGCGACTACAAAGGTGGGTACAATCAAAGACAACTCGGCTTCGTCCCGGCCGCGGGCGCGTTTCCTCCGGGAGCCGTTGTGGGCGGCCCATACTCCACAGGGGGCGGGACGCAGTATGAGCGCCGTCTTGAAATCCAGCTATTTCAAAATGCCTGGTGGATCGGGGACTTTACTACGACGGTGACGTGGCTCGGCTACTATCCGATCGGTCCCATTGCCCAACAAAAGATCCCTTACCAGTTTCTCACAACGGGCGCTTGTAATGTCAGCTGGTTTGGCGAAGCGTTCGACCCAACGCCTACCACGTGGAACACAGAAGACATGGCAGGCGGGTTTTTCCCTAGCCAAGGGTTTGGGTGGGCGGGATACCTCCGAAATATCTTCAACGAGCGTGTGTCGGGGAACGTTTGGTTCTCAGCATTCCCGACAATGTTTCCCGAGGAGCCGCTCTGCTATACTCGATCATCAGTCTTCTCGGGTACTGGGAATTGGAGCCGATATTTTTACTACGGAGGGCCGGGACACACCACCGGAGCGGCAGGGACGTGCCTCTGATGGGGCTGATTACCAATCGCTTTGCAACGATGCGATTTCGCGCGCGGCTCGCTCCATTGTTTTTCGCTTCGAGCCTGACGATCGGCTCGTGCGGAGGCCGGGCAAGTCAGCAAACAATGGACACCACTGCGGCTGAGCCTGCCAAGCCAGGTTGCTCAAACGACAACCAGTGCCCTGACGGATTCTGCGATACCACCGGGAAGTGCGGCCTCCCAAGCTTCGATACTGGTTTTGGGATCGAATGCACAATTCCACCCTCTGACTTGCCGGCAGAAACTCAGGCCAAGCTTCGCGTCTGCGGAGCGTATCGCTGCCAGTCGGGGCGCTGTCGTTCATGCACGAGCGATCAGCAATGCCTCGGCCCAAACGAGCCACCGGACGGCACCACGTGCTCTCCCGACGGCGCCGTTGGAAACTGGCCTGGCAGACGCTGCGGGCGTTACGCACCCTAGAGTGCTGGCATCGTGCTCTTTTTATCCGCAACGCCTTGGCATCGCGTGTTACGATTCTCCTGGAATGGAAGGTTAGGCGCCTTAGCAATACCTGTTTGCAAGCCTAATCAACCCGGTGATCCCCACACGAAAAGCGTGGCGCAGCGTGAGAGCGCTTTCGTGTGATGCGGTTTCGCGCGCGGCTCGCGCCGTTTCTTTTCGCTTCGAGCCTGACGATCGGCTCGTGCGGAGGCCGGGCAAGTCAGCCAACAATGGACTCCATTGCGGCTGAGCCTGCCAAGCCTGGTTGCTCAGACGACAGCCAGTGCCCAGACGGATTCTGCGATACCACCGGGAAGTGCGGCATCCCAAGCCGTGATTTTAATTTTGGGGTCGAATGCACAATTCCACCGTCTGACTTGCCGGCAGAAACTCAGGCCAAGCTTCGTGTCTGCGGAGCGTATCGCTGCCAGTTGGGGCGCTGTCGTTCATGCACGAGCGATCAGCAATGCCTCGGCCCAAACGAGCCACCGGACGGCATCACCTGCTCCCTTCTGGGCGCACTGGGCCCAGTCGGAGATCGGCCTGGCAGGCAGTGCGGGCGTTACGGACTCTAGGGTTGCGATTCACTCGGAATGGAAGGGTAGACCGCTTGGCAAAGGAACCGCCGGTGGTCCCCGCACGAAAAACGTCGCGCGGGCTGAGGCGGGCTAAGAGCCCTTCCGCATGACGCGATTTCGCGTACGGTTCGCGCCGTTGCTTGCAGCTATGGCGCTGGCGATAGGCTCGTGCGGGGGCCAGACAAACCGCCAAACAATGGACTCCACTACTGCTGAGCCTGCCAACCCTGGTTACTCAAACGACAACCAGTGCCCGGACGGATTCTGCGATAGCACGGGGAAGTGCGGCCGCCCAAGCTTCGATACTGGTTTTGGGATCGAATGCATAATTCCACCGTCTGACTTGCCGGCAGAAACTCGAGCCAAGCTCGACGTCTGCGGAGCGTATCGCTGCCAGTTGGGACGCTGTCGTTCATGCACGAGCGATCAGCAATGCCTCGGCCCAAACGAGCCACCGGACGGCACCACGTGCTCTCTCGACGGCGCCGTCGGAAACTGGCCTGGCAGGCGCTGCGGGCGTTACGGACTCTAGGGTTGCCTAACGCTCGACATACTTGGGATCCGTCAGGAATTTCTCGTCCGTGAGGGCATACAAAAATGCCAAAAGATCAGCTTTTTCAGCCGCGTTGAGCTCAAACGGCTCAATCTGCACGTCCGTGCTCGGATCTCCGCGTCCACCTTTGGCGTATTGGTCGATCACGTCCACCAACGGTCACGGGTCGCGGATCAGCAAACGCGTGACGCTGCTCGAGGCAGCTCGAACACGAAACCTCGCGCGTGCGTGACAAGGCTGTTTCAAAAAGAGCCGTCTTCCTAGCCTGGCCCGACTCTCGGTGAGCTCATTGTCGGCCGGGGCCGTCGAGGCAAGGCTGCCAGAAAAACCGAATGGACTCGGTACCTCCGTCAAGTTCGACGTTGCTTCTAGCTTAACGGCCTCGGGTGTTGCGCTACAGGAGAACACCAGAAATCCGAGCGCAGGCTGCCAGCTCGAAGGCGGGCGGTTGGACGCCACGAACGTGCCCTGCACTAGCTGGCTTTTCGCAAGCGAACGCGGTGTTCCTTTCACGGACCGCCCAGCGAAAAGAGCGTGAGCTTGGGGACATTCTGACGAAGGCGTTCGCCTGCCACGATCTCGGCTCCCGGGGGCCCAGGTGGCGCAGGTGGAGGTAGCATGAAGTTCGTTAAATCCGCCGGCATCGTCGCGCCTTTGAGCACCTCATCTAAGGCAAATTTGAGCGGAATGTCGGCGTTGGTCTTAGCGACCGTGATAGCGCCCGCAACCGAGATCTTGGGGGCCATGCGTTCATGGATGCCACCGCCCATGTGAACCTCTTGCGCGGTCGATGGCATGGTGGTCACAGGCTCCGTCACCATTCCCTCGTAGCGTAAAAAGAGGTAGCCAAACGTGTGCGGCCACTTCAACTGAGACGCCTCATCGAGCGGAGGGTCCAGAGGCGAGAAGGTGTTGTTGCAACCATCTGTTAGACCCAATAAGAACTCCACCCCGCTGTACGTACCCACCGGCGCTCGAACTCGGAACACCTGCGACTCGGGAGCTTCGGCATTCACGAACTGGACGTTGTACGGCTTTCGATGTTGGCCACCGGAGTCCACCAGATCGACCGGTACCCTTTGACTCGATGCATCCACGAGCGTGACTTCAGAAATATAGAATCTCAGATTGCTGAGAAGCAGAGCGCCGCCGCTAGCGAGGGCGTTATTTTCCCCGTAAATGAGGGGCTTTCCATTCAGCTGGAGCTTGAGCGAGAAAGTTACGGTCTCGCGTTCGCCGGGGATCAGTGGCAGGCTGTTGACGCAAACTGCCGGGTAGCCATCGGGACCCGTCGAAGCCACCGCAAGCTCACCTCCGGATCCCTGTCCCTGTGCGATGCCGCCGGTGCTTCCCCCACCGAAGCTAGAAGCAGTAGCTGTGCCACCGGTGCCTCCGCTCGTGAAGCTAGAAGCTGTGCCACCGGTGTTGGGCTGCTTACCTTCCCAGGCCTTTGTGGTGTTTCCGCACCCTGAGATCGACGACATAGCAATGGCAGTGAAGAAAATGCCTGTGCGAAGCAACATAGTGCTATTGAACCACGCTAGTTCAAACTGAACAAGGAGTTTGTAGTGACTGCGGCTTCGGGTTAACGCGGGGAACCCCTGAAAGGATTCGAGCCAAGCACGCCATCTCTGGATCCCCCGTCCGGGAGGAAAAAGATGGAGGGCCAGGAATTTGTAACAGCGCGGCGTAACGCTCAATTTGAGGATCACAGCGATAAGGGTCTTGAAATCTGACTTGCCGCGGCCGACGGGTACCCTTGGGATGGAGGCCAACGGAGTTAGGAGAGCGCCAGCATGCGTTCGATGGGCAAGAGTGCGCGTTGCCGTAGCTCTTCTGCCATTTGAAGTTCGGGGCGCAAATCGCGGAGCGCCAAATAAACCTTCTCAGGCGTATTCAAACGCATGAACGGGCATTCATTGCAGTGGCAGTTAGCCTCGGGTGGCGCTGGGATAAAGAGCTTGGCGGGGGCGGCCTTCTCCATTTGGTGCAAAATGCCAGACTCCGTGGCCACGATGAAGGTACGCGCGTTGTCGTTCTGAACGTGTTTGAGAAGCGCTGCGGTGGAGCCGATGAATTCTGCCATCTCGAGCAGCGGCTCTTCGCATTCAGGATGGGCAATCAGTTGCGCCTCGGGGTGTTGGCGCTGCAGGTCCACGACCTTCTTTAGGCTGAAAGTCTCGTGAACGATGCAGCTTCCCGGCCATATCTCCATGGGACGGCCCGTTTGCTTCACCAGGTAACGACCAAGATTCTTATCGGGCGCAAACAGGATCGTGCGATCGGCGGGAATGGCACGGATCACTTTTTCGGCATTGCTCGAGGTGCAGATGTAATCGCTTTCGGCTTTTACTTCGGCAGAGCAATTGATGTAGCTCACCACCACGGAGCCCGGGAATTGCGCTTTCCATTCGCGAAACGGCCCCACCGGACAACCATCCGCCAGTGAACAGCCAGCCGCCATATCCGGCACGAGCACGATCTTCTCAGGATTCAGAATTTTGGCCGTCTCCGCCATAAAATGCACACCCGCGAAAAGGATCACGTCGGCCTGCGTCCGTTTCGCCTCTTGCGCCAGCTGCAGCGAATCTCCAATGAAGTCAGCCAAATCTTGGATTTGCCCTTCTTGATAGAAGTGCGCCAAGAATACCGCATTTCGTTCACGCTTGAGGCGTTTGATCTCTTCGACCAATTGAGCCAGCGGGAGATCGACGGAGGGAACGGCTGCGGCAAGCGACATGCACGAAACCTAGAGCGAGTCGTTTCAGATGGCCATCGCTAGCGCGGGATAGGCGAGAAACCGCGGGATTGCTCGGCTTTGATGGGGAGAATCCGTGCTTCACGCCCCGCTCGGAGGTGCGCTATGAGTTTCGGCCAGTGGCGGCACCCCCGTTTAAGAGCGAGCACTCAAGTGAATAGCCTCCTAACCGATAAGCGGAAACCTGTAGTGCTGGTGCACGGAATTTGGAATACCGTGCGAGCGTTTGGCAAATTCTCGAGGAGGCTTGAGCAAGCCGGGTTCGAGGCGCACGCTTGGAATGCAAAGCCCAATAATGGTTCCGCGTCGCTCGTCAAGTTGGCGGAGCAATTGGCGGAGCGCATCGACGGCGCGTTGGGGCAAGAGCGCGCATTTTCGCTGGTTGGTTTCAGCATGGGGGGCGTCGTGTCTCAGATCTATTTGCAGCGCTTCGGTGGCGCGCGCCGAGTTCGGAAATTCGTGAGCATCGCGGCACCCCACCACGGCACGTTTTGGGCGCGTTTCTCAAAGAAACCCGGGATTGCGGAAATGCGCAGCGACAGTGAGTTGCTCGCCGGTCTCAATCGCGATCTCAGTGAGCTCGCTCGGCTTCCGTGCTTGTCGCTGTACACACCCTACGATCTGATGATTCTCCCCGCGCGAAGTTCGGAACTGGGGCTGGGCCAAGTCAGAAAGGTTTCTGTCGCCTTGCATCACCTCATGCTGAGTGACCGACGTGTGATGCGCGCCACGGTTGAGTTTTTGAAAGGCGAAGGCTCCGACTAGGCAAAAACCAGTGAGCAACCGGGTGGGGTGTGCTACGAGACCCCGCAATGAATCCTGTAGTTGCTGTTGAAGATCTCCGCTGCGAATATGCTTCTGAGCCGCTCGGCCTCGATACGCCGGCACCGCGCTTCAGCTGGAAGCTCATGGATGCCGCGGCTAGCCATGGTCAGCGGCAAACGGCGTGTCAGATCTTAGTCGCCAGCGGTCGGGCAGAGCTCGCGCTGGGCATGGGCGATCTTTGGGACGTGAAGCTCGAATCCGAGGCTTCTGTTCAGATTGAGTATGCGGGGGCCCCGCTTCGCTCCGGAATGGTCTGCTACTGGAAGGTGCGGATTTGGGACAGTGAGCAGCAGGTTTCAGGCTGGAGCCCGGTGGCTCGCTTTTCAATGGGACCGCAGAGTTCGGAGGATTGGCGTGGCGAGTGGATAGGGATGGGTTCTGCCTCTGAGTTTGAATGCCCCTGGTTTCGAAAGACCTTCACGTTGGATGAGCCGAGCACTTCCGCGATCATGCACGTCGCGTCGGTGGGTTATCATGAGCTGTATGTGAACGGCCAGAAGGTGGGCGATGAGGTGCTGTCACCCTCCCTGAGCAACTTGGGGAGACGCGTGCTCTACAACAGTTACGATATCTGTGCGCTGCTGCAGCCCGGCTTGAACACGATTGGCATCTGGGCGGCAGCGGGCTGGGCTTCCTATGTGGTGGGGGATGATTGGCCGGATTTTGAGCTTGCCAAGCGCCCGCTCTTGAAAGCACAAGTGGAGATTTCCGCTGGCCAGAAGCAGCTCACTCTCGCTTCTGATGCGAGCTGGAAGTGTAGCCTGAGTTCGCTCATCCATGTCGGTGGCTGGCGCGGCACCGATTACGGGGGCGAACAGATCGACTTGCGCCGGCACGTCTCAAACTGGGCCAGCTCTGACCTTTCCGACGCAGGCTGGGAGCCTGCAACAGCCTATTCACTTGAACGAGAAGTCTCGGCAGATCGTGTCCCACCCAATCGCGCCTGTGAAACCATCAAAGCCCGAAGCATCAGCGCGCACGTCGCTGGAGCTAAAATCGTGATGGAGCGAGTGTTCTCGGGCTGGATCGAGATCAAGCTGCGAGGCACGCCTGACACCAGCGCCAGCATCGAATTCTCGATGGACGAGAATCAGCCGTGCCAATTCAATCAACGCGGGTTATTGACGTTTGATGCCAAGGGCGAAGGCACCTTTTGCAACCGCTTTTCCTACCATGGCATTCAGTACGTCACGGTAGCGAACGCGCTCGGCCCCATCCAGCTTGAAGACGTGTGCGGCTGGCGAATCGGGAACGATTTGGAACGAGCGGGCACCTTCGATTGCTCAAATACCTTACTGAAGAGGATCTACGACACCACGCACACTACCTACGTCAATCTTACCACTGGCGGCTATGTCTCGGACTGTGCGCACCGCGAAAAGCTCGGCTATGGCGGCGATGGCACGACCTCCCTCGAGTTCGCACTCACGACCTACGAAGCCGCGGGGCTCTACGCCAAGTGGGCACAAGATTGGGTGGATGTGCAGATGCCGGATGGCCATGTTCCGAATACGGCACCTGTTGCCGGAGGTGGGGGCAGCCCGGCCTATGGCTGCTTCATCGTTAGCATGCCGTGGCAAGTGTATTTAACCTATGGTGATGTGCGAGTGCTTGAGCGCACGTATCCGGCGATGCAGAGCTGGCTGGCTTATCTTGAACAAAAGAGCGATCCTGAAGGCCTTTTGCTTCCTTTTCCAGGGGATTGGCATTTCCTCGGGGATTGGGTGAGTCCGGTCGGCGAAGGCGGGGAGCCTGGCCGGCTGCTTCACAACAATCTGCACTATCTCTACGCAACACGCCTGCTCGCCAAGGTGGCGAGGGTGCTAGGCCACGAGGGTGAAAGTGAAGCGTATCTTGAGAGAGCTCTCGTCATCACCGCTGGGCTGAATCGGAGATTCTTCAATCCGGAAGCCGCCAATTATCTGAACGATGATCTGGTGAATCTCGCGTTGCCTCTGATCGCCGAAGCTGTGCCTCAGGAATATCGGGCTCTTGTCGCTGCCAAGCTTGAATCCAGAATCGTGAGTGAGCCCCAGCTAAATACCGGGCTTTGGGGCACTTATTTTCTTGTGAAGTGGCTCACCGAGAGTCTGCGCAGTGACCTCATGTTCACGTTGGCCACTCAAACATCATGTCCTGGCTACGCCTATCTTCTGGAAGCGGGATACGACACGTGGCCCGAAGAATGGATGCTGCGCCACCCGTATGGCGTTTCAAAAGTTCATGGCTGCCTCAACGGCATTGGGCTTTGGTTTCAGCAAGGTTTAGCTGGGATACAGCTCGATCCTGAGTGCCCTGGCTTCAAGCACTTTCTCGTCAAGCCAGCACTCGTCGGAGGTCTCTCATGGGTGCGCGCGGAGTTAACGTCCATGTACGGAAAAATAGTGAGTGCTTGGAATTTCGGCGCCGAGCGCCTCACGCTGCACGTCGAGGTACCACCCAATACGAGTGCTCATGTGTACTATCCGGGTAAGGATCCCAACGCGATCTTGGAAGGAAGCGTGCAGGCTGGGCAAGCTTCCGGGGTGGCTTTCATGCGCGTGGAAGGCGAACGGAGTGTCTTTCTTCTGCAGTCTGGAAAGTACACATTCTCATCCGAACGGAGTGTTGGACGCTCCGCGCTTCCGAAGCTATCCTAAATAGGTGGCGGATCTAACAGTTGATGAGCTGCTTCCCGAACTCCGCGCCTTCGGACTCGCGAGCTATCCGCTCCGGCCCCACCCGCCTAGAATGAATCGGCATCGCCACGGCCATTATTTGGAGCTGGTGGTGGTCACAGACGGAGTTGGCCAGCATTTGTTCGAAGCAGATTCCTTTGGGATCCAGCGCGGAGACGTCTTCGTCATCCCGGTGAATGCACTGCACGGCTACGAGGGTGGGCGAGATCTCGGGCTGATCAACGTGCTGTTCGATCCGAAGGCGTTGCCACTCCCAGAATCGTATTTGAAATCTGTGGCCGGTTATCAAGCGATGTTCTGCTTCGAGCCCCAGTGGCGCGCTCGACATGATTTTCAGAGTCGTCTGCGGCTGGGAGATGGCGCACTGGAGGAGTTGATCGTCGTGTGCAACGAGCTGGACCGAGAGCTCAGCCAAAAGAAAAATGGCTTCCAAGTTGAAGCTTTAGCGTTGTTGTCACGGATCTTGGTGCGGCTGTCGCGTGCCTATGCCGGAATGAGCGTGCCACTTTCCCAAACCTTGGTGCGCCTGGATGCCGTGTTGCAGTGGCTTGAGCAGCATTACGCCGAGCCCGTTACGCTGGAGCAGCTCGCAGATCGGGCGCATATGTCGCCGCGCACGCTCACGCGCTGCTTCAACGAATCCTTTGGCATGTCTCCGATGAACTACGTGATTG
>JBBRRP010000186.1:0-8838 GCA_038246305.1 Polyangiales bacterium
CTCGCGATCACCCAGCAAACGATCAAAGACCGGTCGTGCCCACGAGCTCGTGATGAGCTGCTCTACCTCCAGTGCGCCCGTCTGAGCGCGGTGGGTGGCTGCGCGCGCAGCGTGTTCAAATAACCGAGCTGCCAAGCGTCGCGCGGGGAGCGCCCCGGTGGAAGGCTGCTCCACCCAATGCCGAAACAGCTCGCGGCGACTGACTATCGTGAGCGCCAGAGGATCGGCGTGCACAGAGGTACCGATCGAAAGATCGAATAGCAGCGCCATCCGGGCCTGCATCGAAGGCGATTCCAGCGTGCGACCCGAACCAAGTGCCATGCGTGCCGCAACCACAGCAAACGTGCTCGCCGTGCCCTCATTCAGTCGCGAAAGCACCCTTCGCCCCAGTTCGCGCCTCAGCCGCGAAGAGCCGATCGCCGCCATGATTTCATAGAGAGCCAAGGCGGCTGAGCCGGGCGCGATCCAATCGAGATCGTCCGCCAAACCCGAATCCACCACGACACCCACGGCTAACTCCAGGCTCTGCCGGTCAACTCCATCCAACGGTGGTGGCCCCAAAAGCGGAGAACTCTGGCTCAATGCCGCGATGGCTTGACGCCAATTCGCGCGCCGCTCAGCCGCATCTTGCAGCCGCGGCAGGGCCGCCAGGGCTTCCACTGGGTTGGGGCGAGAGCGCATTGAATTGAAAACCTAGGATACAGGAGGGCCTGCAAGCGGCTAGGCGGAATCAACTTCAATAGTCGTACGAGCTGAAGGTGTTCGCCAGAATAGCATCCCACTTTCTGCGTGGGTGTGTGGTTGTGGCGGCCAACAAATCAGCTCAAACTTGCGTTCGGTGACGAGATTGTCACCACTTCTTGTAACGTCGGCTCAAGAGTCAGGATCTGTATGGCGCGCACCGGTGACTCTCCCCTCAACGAACCCGTGCTTGCTTACGCGCCGGAGAGCGCTGAACGGCGAACGCTTGAGCTGGAGCTCGCAAAGCAAACGACCACGGAGTGTGAAGTCCCACTTTGGCTGGGTGGCAGTCGAAAGACGGGCGGAACTCGCGTCGAGATCCGCGCTCCCCACCAACACACTCAGCTCTTAGGCCACGCCGTTCAAGCCACGCCGACGGACGTGGAACAGGCGATCCTGATTGCGCTCGAAGCGCGCCAAACGTGGGGCAAAAAGTCGCTTATGGAGCGCGCACAGATCTTCCTCAAGGCCGCAGATTTGTTGAGTGGTCCGTTTCGTGCGCGCATGAATGCAGCCACGATGCTGGGGCAGAGCAAAACGGTTTACCAAGCAGAAATCGACGCTGCGGCGGAACTCATCGATTTCTTTCGTTTCAACGTAGCCTTTGCCGAAGAACTGGAGCAAAAGTCATTGATCAGCCCCGAGGGCACACGGAATTGGCTAGAAATGCGCCCGCTCGACGGGTTCGTGTACGCGGTGAGCCCGTTCAACTTCACGTCCATTGCTGGGAACCTTCCATGCGCTCCCGCGCTCTTGGGAAACACAGTAGTTTGGAAACCTTCAGGCTTGGCACCGCTTTCAGCACAGGTGATCATGGAGCTGCTCCAGGTCGCTGGTCTCCCGGATGGGGCGATCAATCTGATTCAGGGAGATCCAGCGGAAATATCGACGCAAGTTCTCGCCAGCCCGAGCTTTGCGGGTTTGCACTTTACAGGGGGTACAGGCGTTTTCCAGGCGCTTTGGAAGCAAGTGGCCGTCAACTTGGATCGCTATGTGAGCTTTCCAAGAATCGTTGGCGAGACGGGAGGCAAGGACTTCATTTTTGCCCATGCGAGCGCAGATATCGAGAGCTTGGCCGTCGCCATTGTGCGCGGCGCCTTCGAATATCAAGGGCAGAAGTGTTCCGCAGCGTCCCGGATCTATGTGCCGAAAAGCCTGGAGGCGCCGCTTAAGCAGCGCTTGGTTGAGCTGATCTCAGAGATCAGCGTTGGGGACGTGCGAAACTTCAAGAATTTCATGAGTGCTGTCATCGGCAAGTCGGCATTTGAGAGAATCACAGAGTATCAACGTCTGGCTGCGGCCGATCCCAGCTGTCAGATCTTGGCGGGAGGGAGTGCGAATGCGAGTGTTGGCTATTTCGTTCAACCCACGCTCGTCCAAACGCAGGATCCCAGGCATCGTTTGATGTCGGAAGAGATCTTTGGCCCAGTGGCGACGTTGTTTGTTTACGCGGACGATCGCTTCGAACAAGCGCTCGAAATCTGCGATCAAACGAGCCCTTACGCTTTGACGGGGGCTATCTTTGCTCAGGATCGCCCGGCGGTGGCTCAAGCTTCAGCCGCGCTGCGTTTTTCGGCGGGCAACTTCTACATCAACGACAAGCCAACTGGGGCGGTGGTCGGGCAGCAGCCGTTCGGAGGTGCTCGCCGTTCAGGCACGAACGATAAGGCGGGTTCAGCGCTCAATCTGTTGCGTTGGGTTTCGCCGCGCGCCATCAAGGAGAACTTCAATCCACCGCGGGATTGGCGTTATCCGTTCATGGGGTAGGGCGTTCATGTGGTGTTGGACGGGGCTGGTTTACGTGAGTGATCGACTCTATCTTCGGCCCTACGATGGCGAACGCGACTCTTCCCGGCAAGCTAGGCATTCTCTGTGTGGCCCACGGGACGATTGAGGACTTGGCTGAGATCCCAGAGTTCTTGAAGGTGATTCGGCGGGGGCGTCCGCCGAGCCCTGCGCTGATTCACGAACTCACCGAGCGTTATCGACGGATCGGTGGTTCGCCTCTGAATGCTGTGACGGCCCGCCAGGCCGAAGCGCTGGAGCAGCGTCTGGGGATCCCGGCGTTGTGGGGCATGCGCCTGTGGAAACCTTGGGTGGCAGACGTGCTCAAAGAACAGATTGAAACGTTAACTAGAATATGTGTGTTACCGCTCGCTCCCTTTAGCGTTCAAGTCTACTGCGATGCGGCAGAAGAGGCGTTAATCAGCGTTCTCCAGGGTGCCCCCGGGCCCACGCTGTTTCGGGTCGAGCCTTGGGGCAGCCACCCGGGTTTTGTGACTTGGTTCGCGACTCGGATTCGAGAATTTCTGGCCAAATCCGCCGAGCCCACGCAGATCATACTCACCGCGCACAGCTTGCCCACGCGGGCCATTCAGGCAGGCGATCGCTATCAATCGGAGGTGAGTGCCTGCGCTCTGGCAGTATCCGCTGCGCTGGCACAGCCCATTGAGCTTGCCTATCAGAGTCAAGGTGCGGATGGCGGTGATTGGCTCGGGCCGGATCTGAAAGCTGTGCTCCAACAGGCCGCCGCTTCTGGGTTCAAACGGGTGATTGTAGCTCCGATCGGCTTCGTTTCAGAACATGTCGAAACGCTCTACGATCTGGACATTGAGGCTGCCGGTTGGGCCAAAGAGTTAGGCTTAGTTTGGGAGCGTCTAGCGGCTCCGAATGATGATCCTGAGTTTATCCAAGTGTTGGAAGATGTGGCGAGCACGGCGATCGAACGGAACTTGAGCCTATGAAGATTCGATTGTTTTGTGTGTTGAGTGCGCTCTTTCTCGCACTGGGTTGCGCGTGTTTCCGAGATACCGTGAACACGAGCCCTGGCCTCAGGTGGTGGCTGTTTTCGAATTTTGGCGCTGCCAAAGTTTGTCCCGAAATGCTGAAGCATGGAGCTCCGCTCAAGTTGTTCGAAGGTGGCAATACCATCGGTCGCTATTTCCCCGAGCGTTGCCAAACCCAGGTGAATGATGCGGCACAGACCGTGACGTTGCAGTTTGGCGGAAGCGGCTATGCGTGGACACCGATCGCGGGCAGGATCCAGTTTGCGGCGGACGCCGCGATCGAATACCGCATGGACTTTAATCTGACGGACGACGCCACGTACGTTTGGGCCAAGCCAAGCCGCATCCTTTCGGGACCCACCTTTCAAGTTCAGGCCGTTGAGAACGCGTTAGTAGATTGGGCCACACGGACGCCCGTGGGCTACCTCGCCAACACGTTCGGTAATCAAATCGTCTCGAGTAAGCTGGCAGAAGGCTTCACCGTCGTGCACACGGACAAGGGGGACGACTTCACTCTTGGTTTTCTTGCCCCGCCAGCGCGGCCCAAGAAGCCGTTCGATACTGGCTCGGGTGAGCGTTTCGTGTACAGCAACGAAACGATCGATATTCAGGCCAATCAAGTCGATTTCATGGGCCCTTTCGACGTGGTGGAAGATGGCCAAGCGCTCTTCTTACGCATGATCGGGCGGGGTCCCGCGGTTGATGTGTTGATCATTCGACGCGGAACAGGCGACCTGTGGCGGCGAGGCCTACAATTGGGGGCAGCGCTCGGGCCGCCGCCTGAGGCTCCAGTCACAGGTTTCGGCTTGCAACCGGGCGCTGAAGTGCGCCAAAAAATCCCGCTACCTCAGGGCCAATATTACGTGGTGATCGACAACAGTAGCGTGGTCGGGCTGATCAATCCGCCCTTCAATTTGCTGGGAGCCTTGGGCGCCAATGTGGCCACAGTCTCGTGCGCGGTGGAGCTCGGCGAAGCCGATGCGAAATTCTGAGTGATTTTAACCTTTTTCACGCATCGAGATGCGCCAATCGGTCGGTAAATCCAAAAAACCTTCCATGAACAGGCTGTCGTAAATCAGCTCGCAGACAACCTGGCAGGTGGCGCTGAAGATCTGAGGATCCACGAAGAACGCCATCGTTTCGTCTCGGAAAGGCTCATCGCTGTTGGAGAGCCGCCCCATCAGCTCATCTTCGCATAAGTTGACCATCTGCTCCATGAAGCGCTGCTCCCATTCGCGGCGAAAATCAGGGAATGCTTGCGCCAAGATCTTATAATCTACGGCCCCGCGGCTGCTCCCTGTCTTGGCGGCGCGCACCGTGATCTTGGCCAGCGGAGCCAAACGGGCGGGCAAATGCGTGCACAGGAAATCCCGCAAAACAGCCGCAAATATCTCCATCACGCGATTCAGCTCAGGTGAGCGTCGCGAAAGAAAAGCCACTTGCATCTCGCGTTCGAACTTATTGAGCGTTTCAAGCGTCTGCGCGCGCACTTCGTCGTTATCGTAGTCGAAGCCTTCAAGCTCGGAATGGAGCCGATGTTTGTAGCGCTGGAGCAGATAGAAGATGCCCTGCTCGGCATGATAGATCTTTCTCTCTTTGTCCGCCTTGGTGCGTTCGTGCAGCTCGCTTTCGAAGAAGAGTTTCGCGAGGCGCCTACCCACAGGTTTTAGCACCTGCGTCATGAAGGTGGCTTGGCGTTCGCCGCTCAGTAGCTTCGTCAGGAGCAGTAGCAGGCTATCGGCGTGCTTGGCTTCGAGCGGTTCCGGGTCAAAAGCTGGGCCATCGGGAGAAAGCGAGCCCTGCACAGCCTTCAGTTGCGCGACGACTTGAGCGGTGATGGCATCAAGTTCCGAATTCGTCTCCAGATCGCCACGGTAGTGGACAATGCGCGCCTGGATCTGTTCGTTCATCAGGCCAAGCGCTCGTAACGCGAGTGCCTGCTTGTCGCCCTCGGTCAATGTTTGACCGGGAGCTGGAAGATTGGGCCGTGCGCGCGGTGGTGGAGGCGGCGGCCCACCCGGACGACGTGCGGGCGGTGGCGGAGGTTTGCGGGGCGGGGGAGCTTCGGTCACAAGCTGTGGAGGATAGCCGGAAGTTCGGCGCCGTTGACGAGGGATCGCGTCGGGCCCTACGGTGTTGGTATCATGAAGTGCCTTCGACCCGAGAATTTACAGGCGGATAGACGCTTAACCCGAAACCAGAAACGCTCCGAACGGGCCGGCAAGCACCTCGGGGCTCTGTCCTTGGTCGGTGCAGTGCTGCTCGCGGGGTGTGCCCATCAAGCCGATCTGACGAGCGCCCAACTGCCGCTCCAACGCGTGGTGATCTATCGCAATGGCGTGGCTTACTTCGAGCGCGGCGGCAAAGTGGAGGCCGATCGCGTCACCTTCAAGATGCGCCCCAAGATGATTGGCGATTTTCTGGCGACCTTAGCCATCATGCAACGCGGCGGCAGTGCGGTAACTTCAGCGTCCTTTCCCGTTGAAATCGAGAAGGATAAACCCAAAGATCCCGAAGTTGAACAGTTCCAGCGTGCGCTCGATAAGGCCGATCATCGACCGGAGAAAGACGATGATTTGCGTGAAGTGGTCCTTCGGCTCGACGAGGGAAAGCATGACCTCCGAGTGGGTTATGTTGCCGAAACGCCGCTTTGGAAGCCTTCTTATCGCTTGGTCTTGAACGAAGCAGGCAAAGCGCAACTGCAGGTTTGGGGTATCGTCCAAAATCTTTCAGGCGAAGATTGGGAAAACGTTGAGCTAGCGCTGGTGGCCGGCGCGCCGATCGCCTTTGAATCCACTTTAGGCACGCCGGTTACCCCAACGCGCCCGATTGTGAGCGATGCTGGCGAGGTGATCTCGGCTGTGCCCACGTCGATGACCACCTACAAGGAAGAAGCTCCTATGGCGCCGCCTGCGCCTCCCGCCGCGATGCCTGGCGCTGCACCGGAAGCCGAAAGCGCAGAGATGGATCAGGCGAGCGCCGAAGATGCAAAGGGTTCTGCAGGCGTTGCGAGTTCGGCCCCAGCTGCGCAGAAGTCTAGAATGGCAGGGGGCGGACGGGGCGTTGCGATGGCGAAGAAGGCTGCCGCGCCAACCCCGATCATGGCGCCCAGCGCTCCTCGCAACCTGAATGCTCTTGCTTCGGTCGCCGCCCAAACGGGTGCCACGCGCTATGAAGTCGGCACGCGCGTCACGATCCCCAACGAGAGCGCCACGATGGTGATGCTGCTCAACGAAGATGTGCCCGGAGAAGCGGTATTTCTATTCGCCCCCGACGGCGGCGTGCCCGATTCGAGCGTGCATCCTTTCCGTGTGGTGCGTTTCGTGAATTCGGGCAAAGGCCTCCTCGAAGGCGGCCCCATCGCAGTCTTCGAAAAGGGGGCATTTTTAGGCCAAGGCGTGATGGAATCGCTCTCACCGCAGAGCAAAGCCACCGTGCCCTTTGCGCTTCAACGCAGCTTAACGGTGAATCAGAATACCAACTGGTCCCAAGAGGGCGCACGTGTCTCCAAAATCGAGGCGGGGCGTCTGTACATCGAACGCGATCAAGTGCGGCTGACCAATTATGAAATCAAGAACGGCTCCGAAGAAGCCGCCAAGCTCCTGCTCCGTCACGCGCGCGATGCCGGTTGGCGTCTGAACAATCCCCCCAAGGGCACCGAAGATCGCACCACGGACGGCCACGCGCTGATCCCAGTGACTGCCAAACCGCACGCCACCAGTAAGCTCACCGTCGATGAACGTTTAGCTTCTGAGCAAGAGTTGAACTGGCTCGATCCCTTGGCCGATATTGCCATCAAAGCGTACTTCGACAGCTCCAAAGCCGATCCCAAGGCCGTCGCCCAATTGCGCCAAGCTTGGCAAGTGCGTGCCGATCTTACCCACGCCGTCGACCGCCAACAGCAGCTCACCACCACCCAAGGAGAGCTCGAAAAAGCAGCGCGCGAAACGCGCTTGAGCCTCGAAGCCATCGAGAAGAATAAGCAAGCCGGTGATCTGCGCGCTACACTCACCGCACGTCTACGTGAGCAAACGGCCAGCCTCGATCGCACCACGAAAGATTTGATTGAAGTTAAGTTGAAGATGAATGAGCTTGAAGTGCGGCTGCGCGATGCATTGCGCGATGTGTCGCTGCGTTTGCCGGCGGATGGGCGCTAGGGGGAAGCCGGATCGCCTGCGTCAACTACGCTTCGTCGCGGTTTCGATCAAGCGTACACCAGCTTGAAAACGAGTAGGAATTGAGCCGAAAGAAGGGACCGCAGGGCGATGCACGTGGGAGCTGCCTTTTGGGCCATTGAATGCTAGGTTAGGTGAATGCAAGCGCTCAAAGCCACCGTGAAAAACGGCCATCTGGTGATCGACGAGCCCACAGATTTGCCGGAGGGCACTGAGCTCTACTTGGTGCCGGTGAAGGAAGAAGACGAAGACCAGTTCGACATCGCCGAGGCGAACAAGGTGCTCGCGGCGATGAAGGCTTCGGGGGAGAAGCCCATCCCATTGGAAGAGATCAAAGCTGAGTTTGGGCTATAGGCACTGTTCCACTCCATCGCTTTCGCTCGGAGTGCGTGACGGAGAGATCAAAGAGTTTCCTGGCGATGTCGCGTTACGAAGTTGAGTTTTCTGCTGCAGCCCCCCGCGGGCTGTAAGAAGCTATCCGGCTCTGAGTTGTGGCGCATTCGCATCGGCGATTACCGCGTGGTGTACAGCATCGAAGATCAGCGTTTGCGTAGTGCGAGTGGGTCACCGGCGAGAAATTTATCGCTAACAGGCCTAGACAAGCGGGCCACCCGTTGAAGGTGAGTGATCAACCACGAACTTGAATCTCTGCGTTTGCAGGCTTCGTCTGCGAGCTATGCTGCAGCTTCCGCCTTGCGCCATTGAATTCGGAGTTCCTTCCGATTCTCTGCACAATCACGCAGGTACATGTTAACCAGCGTTTGATAGGGCATCCCGACGCGCTCGCCCATGTCTTTGAAATAGCCGAGCGTTGTTTCGTCGAGCCGGATGGTGATCGACCTCTCGAGTCGCTTGGCGTAGGGATTCCGCCGGCCTTTCGAAAAATCGTATTGCTTCCTCATGTTCGACTCCTTCGTGTGTAGCTTGCCCGTTCGGAGCGGTCGGCCTTGCGGGCTGAAATGATACGAATGACCTCGGCATCGCTGCGGTAACAGTGGCAGACGACGAGAATGTGCAGCCGCGCCGCACCCATACAGTGTACATACAGGACTGACGCGCGCAACAATCCGCGTCAAAACCCCGATCAGCCGCTCCCCCCGCAACGTCATTCTGTCGATGAACAGCACTGGGATCGA
>JBBRRP010000187.1:0-8834 GCA_038246305.1 Polyangiales bacterium
CACGATCGCCTTTGGGAGCCCCGTTGTTCCCGAAGAATAGAGAATCCAAAGCGGGTGTTCGAAGGGGACGGCGTCGAACGTCAGCGGCTCCGTTTCGCTCATGAATTGGGCGAATGAGAGCGCTTTCTGAAGATCACACGGCTGCCCCAATCGTTTCACAACCACGACATGAGCTAGCGAGGGAAGCGCTTCAGCAATTGCTTGAACCGCGCCGACGCGATCGAACGCTTTGCCCCCGTAACGATAACCATCCACCGCGAACAGCACTTTAGGCTCAATCTGCGAGAACCGATCGAGCACTGCTGGCACGCCAAATTCCGGGGCGCAGCAGGACCAAATCGCTCCTAGGCTCGCCGTGGCTAGAAATGCAATCACGGCTTCGGGGCCATTCGGTAAATAGGCAGCCACCCGATCCCCAAGCCCTACGCCTAAATGCTTGAGTCCCGCCCGGGCGCGCGCCACTTGCTCACTCAACTCGGCGTACGTGAAGGTCTCGCGTCGTCCGTCCTCGGACACGGTGATCAGTGCCAGCGCGGCATCCCGGCGGCTCAGGCAATGATCCGCAAAATTCAAGTTAGCGCCGACAAACCAATGCGCGCCGGGCAACGTGCGCTCGGTCAGCACGCAGTCGATCGCGGTGGCAGAGCGCAGTTCAAAGAACTCCCAGATCGCGAGCCAAAACGCCTCAACTTCGTTCACTGACCAGGCATGCAGAGCCGCGTAGCCGTTAATCTGAACGCCCTTTTTTTCAGCGAGCCAACGGATGAACGTGGCGAGATTGGAAGCGTCCTGACGTGAGGGTTGAGGACTGAAGAGTAAGCTCCCCTCTTCGGTGTCTTCCCAGTTACGAAGGAGTGCTGCCATGCTTCTTCTAGATTAATCGCTCTCAGGCCTGAAGCCCAGCGCCCGGAGCTGAGCCTCATTCCCGGCGCTTTCCGAACGACGCCAGAGCACGCCATCCAGCACGTAGTGGGTGATTTGCGGGAGAGCGAGCAATGGAACGACCAGCATGTGAAAACTAATTGGTAGGAGGAAAGCGCGTGCACCAAAGAGCCAAGCGTGATCGTGGTAGACGCCCCGCGCCCACGCGAACTCCTCCAGCAGAGCTAACGCCCAGAGCAGACCGACAAAAGCCGCGAGCCCAGCCGTAGCGACTTGAGCACCCGCACTCTTTACGCCTACCTGAACCTGTGCCCGCGCGTAGATCCAAAGCAAACACACATACGGAACACCGTGCGTGAGCACATTCGTAGCCGTGAAATCGAAATCGCTATTCGTTCCCACGATCCCGAGCCACCACAGCAGTGCGGTGCTCGCCACCAGGAGTAACTTACCGGCATAGAGCAGGCGTGTTTTCCTAAAAACATGGACCTGCCGGGCGCAAAATGTGCCGAGTGCGAGCGCCCAAAAACCCCAGACCCATGGCAGAGCGGGCCGAAGAGCGGTTTGCCAATCCACGAAGTCTCCGCTGATGAACCAATGAAAACGGGTGGCGTTGAGTTCGCTGTGCCACACGAAGACCGGAACGAGTGTCGCCGCGTAGATCGCCAGCTCATCTATCCACACGTCCATGCGAGCGCGTGCTCCCGAACGAGCGCGGTACACCCTCACCCACCCGATTTGTTGGCGCACAAAATGCCAAACCGCCAGGTACGCGAGACCCCGCCAAAAGGCCGCATTCCCACAATAAAACAGCACGACTCCTCCCGCGTACAGCAACGCCGGCAAACCAAAATATCGGAACGGATGGCGCTTCAATTCCGTAACGTCGAGGTAAGTGCGGAAGAGCGTCGCATAAACATGAGCCACGTCCACCCCCAACACCAAAAACAACCACGCCCACTCAGGAAACGGATCTGTTTGCCAGTCTAAAACATGATTGAACGCGACGAGCAGCAGCGCCAACAACGCGCTCCCGCCAAACACGCCAAGATCCAATCGTGGCGACCAAATCCAGCCACCCCAATGAATAGGTGCGGTGCTCGCACGCTTGGCATCACGCGCGTGCATGGGTCAGCCGTACAACGATTTAAACGGGATCTGAGTGAGCCCTGCCACCTTCTCGGCGGCGCTCACTCCCTGATACTGAGCTTCTTCAAACAGCGCCACACCTGACAAATCAGAGTGAGCCGCGAATACATTCGGCGCCACAACGCTCGCACGTCGGCGCCCCTCTGAACTCCAAAAGCCGACGCTAGGGCGCACCATCGCATGACCCCAACGCCAAACATCGATGCTGTCAACGAGGCTCCTTAAGTCGGGGTGGGCACGCTTAAGATCAGCCAAAATAGCGTCGCAAGCTGTCGCGTGGTCGAGGCGTAAAAGCTTCTTTCGTTCTTCTGCCAGGTTCGCGTTCACGAGCGGAAGGTAATAGGTGAGTACGGTGGGCCCGAAGTCGGAAAGCGCCTGGTGCGTGGCTACGACATAGCCGACCGAAGGGCTGGAATAGAGCACATTATCCCAGGCCATGGGGAAGCTCGCTTCCTTGGGGCGGCCGTGGAGATGCAGGTTAGCAACGAGCCAACTCGAGTACTTAAATTCTCTAAAATACGCCGGAGGTGCAGTTCTAAACGGTACCCAGAGCCGTTGAATGATGAACTGAGGCACGGCCAAAATCGCGGCGCGCGCGTGCACCAATCGCGTACGCTTGCTGGCAACATCCAACACTTTTAGGCTAACTCCGGATGCATGGGGAGAAACTTCGTATACCAACTGTCCCGAGCTCACGCGCTTTCCGGCGCGCTCAGCGAGATGCCGGACCAATCGACCATTACCCTCAGGCCAGGTGAGAAATGGCTGCGTCGGCGCACCCGCCTGGGGCAGCCGTGCGACAAAATAGAACAGGAGTGCCCAGGCGCTCGTCGTGCCGAGCGTGGCCCCGTAGTCATCGCGGCAACAGTAGTCGAGATACCAGAGAACTCGCGGTGAACGAAGGCCGTGAGTTTGGCAAAACGCCGCCGCAGATTGCTGATCGAGGGCGGAGAGTTCGGGTGATTCTGCGGAATACGCCAAGGGGAGCGCGAAGGCACGTCGTGCTTCGATGTCACGAAAACTCGCCCATTTTTGTACCAAGCTTTCGAAGTGTCGAAACTCAGCGAGATCTTCGGGACTGGCCGCGGCCGCGGGAAAAAGCCCCTCGTGCCACGCACCTTCGCAAAAGATCCGCTCTTCAGGCTCCCGGATCAGCACGTTTTCAGCTGGTTCACCGCGCTCATCCAACGCGCTGACCTCTTGCAAAAGCCTTCGCAACGCACCATTCTCTCTGCCCGGAAGCGGCACGTAGTGCGCACCCCACGGGTACGCACTCACCGAAGAGCTGTCCGAAGCGCTCGTTCCGCCCAACCAGCCCTCCATCTCAAACAGCTGAAAATCCGGCAGACCCAATTGATCGAGCCGCCACGCCGCGGAAAGACCGCTCGGCCCGCTGCCCACGATCGCGACATCGACAGTTACAGGTTTCCCATCGTCAACGTTTGATGCCAAGCGAGCGTCGCGCAGCAAATGCCCAAGCTCCGACGAAGCGCCCAGCAGACGCCCCGGAACCGGACTCGAACGGCGACAAGCTTCGGCGGCCAGCGGTGCTCCCAAAAGGAGTGTCAGAAGCTCCCGTCGTGTGGTCATAGGAAGCAGCAGCCTCTCGCGGGACACTGGCTAGATAGCCGCGAGCTTCGGCTTCGTTTGTCGCTCGGCTTCCGCCACGAGTCGCGAGTAGGCACTGAATTGAAAATCATCCTTTTCTTCGATACGGTGACTAGCGCCCGGGGGCAGACTCATGCTGCGCATCGGTGGTGGCCGGCCTGCAAATGAGGCCAAGCTCGACTTTCGAATGCTCTCGTCCACCCGAAGCCCTGCGCGTTCGGCAATCAGATTGGTGAGACGCCGCAGATCTTCGGCAAGATTGCCGGTCGTCTCCGCAAGCATTGAAAAATCGAAGCCGCGAGAATCAATCCGCGCCGCCCACAGCACTGTGTGGAAATGGAGATCCGCTCCCGCAAAAACTTCTTCGGTTCCGACGTTGAAGGTTTCTCGAAAGACGGCAACCTCGGCGGCGCTCGGGGCCAAAGCGCGCATCGAACTGCTACTGGAGCTCCCGCTCCGCGGTTGATGGCGCCCCAGACGAACCTCACCACGCACCAGCGTGAGCAGCGCCTGATACGGAATCTCCATGGCACGCCCTTGCAGAAAGAGCACCAAATGGTCCGGCTTGAGTTCAAGCGCGTCGAGCTTGACGATCTTGCGCTGTGGATCGTGTGCGAACTCCGCATCCACCAAACACACGTGGAACGCATTGCGGCGCAAGGTATCCGTAAGTTCCGTCGCCTCCCCGAGATCACCCAAAGCTTTAAGCAGGCTCCAAGTACCCGTCCGGACCCGGTTCTTCAGATCGTACACGACCAAGCCCGTCAACTCTGCGAGCCGCTGATAGCTAGAGGGGGATCCGTCAAAATCGGGGGTCAGCAGGATGAGCATGAAAGAGCCGTTATAGGCAGAGAAGCGTAGCGCAAAATGCCCCGACGCCAAACTTGCTCGAAGCTTCGGGGGTGTGCGTGCTAGAAGGCGCCCCGTACCCAAGCGGAGTATTTCTTGATGATCAACTGGTCTGGCTTCACCCACGCGCTTCTGGCTTCCTTGGCGTATTCGGCGCTCGGCGTCGTGCTTTTTCTCCTGAGCTTTCTCTTAATTCAGAAGCTCACCCCCTTTTCGATTCGCAAGGAAATCGAGACCGATCAAAATGTGGCGTTGGCGATCCTGATTGGCGCGGTGATCTTGGGCCTGAGCATCATTATCGCTGCCGGCATCAGCGGATAGTCGGTGGGGTGCAGACGCCAAGCATCCCCAATTATCGTGCACTCGGTGCACCTCAGAAGGACCAGAAGCCACCCGCGACCTGGATCGTGCTCACGATGATCCTGGTGATAGCCACCACGGGCCTCGTGTATGAGCTGGTGATGGCCGCCGTTGCCAGTTATCTTCTCGGCGACACAGTCGTCCAATTCTCGCTCATCATCGGCGTCTATCTTTCGGCACTGGGCGCAGGCGCCTACCTTTCGCGGTTCGTCGAAGAAGAGCTTCCTCGAGTTTTCGTGAATGTTGAGCTCGCAACGGGCCTTTTGGGCGGGCTTTCAGCGCCGGCCTTGTTCTTGGCTTTTGCCTATGCGCACGCGTTCGGGTTGGTACTGTATGGGTTGGTGCTGCTGGTGGGCACGTTGGTGGGCTTAGAGCTGCCACTCATGGTGCGTCTGCTTCGGGACACGCTCGAGCTTCGGGAGTTGATTTCCAGAGCGTTAACCTTTGACTACATTGGCTCTCTCCTCGGATCGGTAGCCTTCTCACTCTGGCTTTTTCCCGAGCTCGGCCTGGTGCAGAGTTCCCTCTTGTGCGGCGCTTTGAACGCGCTCGTGGGTTGGGCTGGGGCACGGCTCCTGCTGCGAGATAGAGGAGCCCGACGTTCGGCACAATTTCTCGCGTTTTTGGTGCTTTGCCTGCTCGGCGGGGTTGCCTTCTTTGCCACTCCGCTCATGTCGTTTGTGGAGAGTCGGTTCTATCGCGGGCAGACCCTGCTCCACACTGAGCAGTCCGCGTATCAGCGGATTGCTATCACCGAGCACGCTGGGGCATTGAGCTTGCATCTGAACGGCAATTTGCAGTTTTCTTCCGACGATGAGTGCATTTACCACGAAGCGTTGGTGCATCCCGCAATGCTGTACGCACAGGCGCGAAGGCGAGTGCTGATTGTGGGCGGCGGAGACGGCCTCGCGCTCAGGGAAGTTCTGAAATGGCCAGAGGTGGCCGGTGTCGTGCTGGTGGAACTTGATCCGCGAATGACGCGGCTTTTCAGCTCTGAGCCCCGGCTCACGTCGCTCAACAAGAATTCGCTCACCGATCCCCGCGTTCAGATTATCAACCAAGACGCCATGGTGTGGCTCCAGCACACTGAATGGAGCTTTGACGTCGGCATTGTGGATTTCCCCGATCCCACGAACTACAGCCTGGGCAAGCTCTACACTGAGTTCTTCTATCACGCATTGAACTCGCACCTGAGTCGGGGAGGCGTCTTCGTCGTGCAGGCCACGTCGCCGCTCTTTGCGCGGGAAGCCTACTATTGCATCGTCGAGACGTTGAAGGCGGCCGGGCTGACGACAGCTCCGTTCCACGCCTTCGTCCCATCTTTTGGTGAGTGGGGCTTTGTGCTCGCCGGTCGTGGCCGGCTCGAGCAACGGATGCCGCTCCCGAAAGGCCTCCGCTTTCTGGACGCCGAACGCCTAGGCGCTCTCTTCGTTTTCCCCAAAGACATGCAGCCTGTGCCAGCTGTGCCCAATCGTTTAAATACCCAGGCCTTGGTGCACTCATACGTCTCGGACTGGCAAGGCCTCAACTAATCCCGAACGCTCCCCACTCTCGTGTAGAGCCGTATCGAGCACGGTGCTAGAAGACGCCCAGAAAGAACGAGGTCCTCATGCGTAGTCTAAAAGTGCTCTTCCTGTTCGGCACCCTTTCGCTCGCGGCGACATGTGCCATCGACGTTGGGGCGGCACCGGTCGCTCACCCACCCGCAGCAGCAGCTACCAAGCCCGGCGCTGCCGTCGCGCCCGCCGTCGCGCCCGCCGTCGCCCCCGCCAGCAGTCACAGCACGGACAGCAAAGATCCAGCGCTCACAGCGCTCGAAGAATTGCGCGCCTCCATTCAGCGGCTAACGCTCGAAAATGGCCTGCGCGTCGTGCTCAATGTGGACTCCACTTTTCCAACCGTCGCCGTCTCGATGACGTACGGTGTGGGTTCGCGGAACGAAGAAAAGGCGCGTAGCGGTTTTGCCCACCTGTTTGAGCACATGATGTTTCAGGGCAGCCGGCACATCAAAAAAGGCGAACATTTCACCATGGTTTCGGCGCGCGGCGGCTCCCTGAATGGCACCACCTCAGAGGACCGCACCAATTATTATGAAGTACTGCCGAGCAATGAACTCGCGCTCGGACTCTGGCTGGAAGCGGATCGCCTGAAGTGGTTGAGTGTGACACAGGATAACTTCGAAAATCAGCGCAAGGTCGTGCAAGAGGAGTACCGGATGCGCGTCGCTAACGCGCCCTATCGAATGGGGCATATCCGGCTGGAGGAGCTCGCCTATCAGGGCTATTGGCCCTACGAACACTCCACCATCGGCTCCATGGAAGATCTCGATAACGCCCAGCTGGAATGGGTGCTCGCTTTCCACCAGCGTTACTACGCGCCCAACAACGCCGTGCTCACAGTAGCAGGGAACTTCGATGCCGATGAAGCCGTCGCGCTCATCCGGCACTATTTCGGCGAGGCCGCGAGCCAGCCCGGCCTGGCTCCTTTTCAGTTCCCGGCGATGCCCGAGCAGAAGGCCGAAAGGCATGCTCAGGTTGACGACTCCAATATCAAAACCCCTGGATTTTACTATGCTTGGCCGATTGCTCCGACTCATTCGGCTGATCACTATGCGATCGAGTTGGCGGCCCTCGTGCTCACGGATGGTGAGAGCTCACGCCTCTATCGTGACCTTGTCCTTGGCAAAGCGCTTGCGCAGAGCGTGAGCGCCTGGACGGGAGACCACCCAGGCCAAGATATGTTCGAAATGCAGGTCGTGCTCACGGAGCGAGCGAAGCTTGAGGCCGTTCAGAAAGCCGTGGACGCTCAAATCACTGCCCTCGGCACTTCCGGACCGACACCCGACGAACTCTCGCGTGCCGTGAATCGACTACGCACCGAGTTCATCTTTGGTCTGCAATCCAACATACACCGTGGCACTCGCCTCGGAGAGTACGAATCGATCTGGGGAGACGCTCGTTTGCTCACGCGCGACCTCGAAGGTTATCTGCGAGTCACTCCCGAAGCGGTAAAACACGCTGTTTCCAGCATGCTCGTGCCAAGTCGCCGGAGCGTTGTCGAAGTGAACCCTGCACGAAAGGCCGCGAAGTGAAATACCGCCTCCCGTTCCGTTGTCTGTCCTTGGTGTGCATATTTTTGGGTTTGGTCGCGCTCGAATGCCGCAGCCCAGCGCTGCCCCAGAGCCCTGCGCCGATAACGATGCCACGAACCGCGCCAATCGCTCCGGCCAAGGCCGAAGTAGATCCATTTGCGAGCCCCCCGCCTCGGGGCCTTACGCCTGAACTCAAGTTTCCAAAGATTGAGCACCGTGCGCTAAATAATGGCCTTGAGCTGCGCGCTATCCACCACGGCAGATTTCCTATCATTGAGTTACGCCTCATCATCAAGTCGGGCGTCGCCTCAGATACAGAAAAGGCGGGGCTCGCCAGCCTTACGGGTGAGCTGCTCAAGGCGGGCGGGGCAGGGAAATACACGAGCCGATTGCTGATGGAGCGCGCGGAAGCGTTAGGGTCGGGCCTCGATATCGTTACCAGCACCGACAAGACGCAGATTTCCATGTCCGTTACGCGGCACAATCTTGAGCCGGCGCTCGAGTTATTGGCGGCGGTCGCCACGGCGCCGAGGTTTGACCCCGCTGAGTTCAAGAAGCTCAAGGAGCGCGAGCTGGATCGGGTCAAAGGGTCAGCGAAAGGGAGCGGCGGATGGGCCGTTAACATGTTGATGTATCGCGAGCTTTTTCGCCTGCCTTCGGGTCAACACGCCTATTCCAAGCACGACGCCAGCCCGGAAAGTCTGAAGGCGCTCACGCTTGCAGACTGCAAACGTTGGTACAAGGCAAACGTCACGCCAGGAAATTCTATGCTCGTTGTCGCGGGCGACATCGATACGGATGATCTATCGCGTGAAGCCGAACTACTGTTCAAAAATTGGACTGGAGGAGCGCCCCCACTTCCCAACTTCACACGCCCGAACCTGCCGGCGGAAAC
>JBBRRP010000188.1:0-8823 GCA_038246305.1 Polyangiales bacterium
AAACCTGCGTAGACCCGGCAGCCGCACGGTGTTCAAGCGCGGGGGGGTGTGTGGCCTGTGCGGACAATGGCCACTGTGCTCACATCCCCGGCAAGAATGTCTGCTCTGCAGGCACGTGTGTGGCCTGTGCGGCCCACGCAGCCTGTTTGGGTCTCGCCATTCAGCTGCGATACGGGGCCGAATCCCCGGATTTGCAAGTTTAACTAGCAATGAAGCCGCGACTCGCACTCCCCCGTTTACTCACAAGGCTACGATCGGCCGGCTTCTGCATTGGCCTCGCGTTCTTGGCGAACCCTGCTCCGGCTTCGCCTGAGGACGATCGGGTTCGGCAAGCGGCCGCGTTGTTCGAGAAAGGCAACGAAGCTGCCGACGCGGGCCGCCATGCGGCGGCTTACCGAGCGTATCGGGAATCCTGGGATTTGGCGCGTGACTACAAAACGGCTGCAAATCTGGCCATGGTCGAAATCGAACTTCAGCGCTGGACCGACGCTGCCAATCACATCGCCTACACACTCGCTCATACCCCGATTGATGAGGAGCCAGAGCGCCTGAACAGCCTCTACCGTACCTTCGAAAGCGTCAAGGCACGCATCAGCGAGCTCAGGCTGGAACGTGTACCCGCGGAAGCCACCGTGATTGTCGACGACATTAGCTTAACCCCTCAAGATCGGCGCGGCGCCGTATTCGTCACACCAGGTCAACACCGCCTCGTGGTACGACTTGAAGGAAAAGCGCCCCACAAAGAGGAGTTCGAGACGGTTGCTGGAGAAAAAAGAACGCTCGTGGTCGTCCTGGAGCCGCTCGAGGCACTGAATGCCCCAGCATCCTCAGCTCCAGCACCCGCCCTCCACCAAGCGACTCCGCAGGTAAACCTGGTGGATCGTCACGCCGCCAGCGGTATCCGAACGTCCACGATCATCGCCTTCGCAGGTGGGGCCGTTGCTGTTGGTGGGGCAACACTTGGGGTCATTTATCAGAGCGCCGCGAATCGCGAAGACCGAGACGCAGATCTTGTAAGGGGTTACCTCGCCGCCGCTGCTCCTGACGCGTGCAGCACCGGTGATTACGTGAAGCAATGTGCGCTTCTGAAAGAAATCGAGGCAAACCGCGACGACCGCCAAAAAGTTGCCATTGGCGGCTTCGTTCTAGCCGGAATTGGCCTCACTACGCTGCTCACCACCCTGTTACTGCGAGACAACCCGAACGACGTCACCCTTTCGCTCTCAGGCGTGCCGCACAAGAGGCAAGCTGACGCGTCGTTCAGCTTCAGATTTTGAATCTGCCCGCTGCGTAACAACGCCCTTTCTGTGTAAAACCGTTTCGCAAAAGGGCTGGGCTGAGTCCTGCGCACAAGCGTGTACTGGGGGTTAACCCTTGGACGCCCGGTCAAACAAAATCAAAATTCACTTGGGCTACTCGCAACTCATTGGCGTGACCGCCCGATTGGGTGTTGCCGGGTTATCGTTCGGCTCATTCAGAACAGCGACGCACAGCTAAAAGGTGAAATCATGAAAGTTGCAGATACGATCGCAAGAGTCCGCTCTCCACTTGCCAAGGCGGTTCTCCCAACCCTTCTCCTCCTGATTGCGTTGCTCCCACGGGAAGCACAGGCGGCCTGTTACGTGGCGTTCGTACATGGCCATATGGACACTCCGCCGGCCGGAAACCCTGAAGCCTATTGGAATCCGGAGGTCACCCCATCAACGCGAGTGGGCACAGGTGGAACAAGCTATTCGTTCACCCAGTACGCCGGGGTAGTTCCCGGGTGCAAAATCGCGCGCGTAACGTGGAATTCGACCTGGAGCTTCAAGAACAGAGCGTACGAGGTCGCAAACCAACTCAACGACTTCGTTACGCGGGAAAACATTCCTGACGGAGAACTCGTCATCATTGCGCACTCTATGGGCGGGCTGGTCACTCGGTTTCTTCTGAACAATGCGTTCCCAGGGTCCAGGTTTTACCGGAGTTCGTGGAGCAGCCTCCCTCGAAAAACGAAATACATTATTACTGTCCAAACACCGCACGCTGGAGCCAAGGCTGCCGATGCATTGGCCACCGACGCAGAGAATGTTGTCTCAAACGTCGTCGCTTCCATTGCCCAGACCCTGGGTTTTGCATCTCGTGACGCAGGCACCGATTCGATGCGTCGGATCGAGATGGAGTACGCGTCGGCAAGCGGAGGATGGATGGGCGATGCTTTTCGCACCGCTAAGATCTACCAGGTTCAATCCAACGGAATCGGTTTCTTGAATCCGTCAGGCCAATACGCAGCCGGCCCCTACGAGGCTCCCGGCGAGACCAACACAGGAAATCTTGAGAACCTTTGGGCTGGCCTCTGCTACGTAGGAAGTACACTGAACCAACTTCTGTGCAGCGGCCTCCCCTACATGCCTGGAGATGGAATGGTCGAGCAGCGATCCTCATGGGGCAGCATGATGCGTGGTGGACGCTGGGACGGCTCACGGTACGCTGGTTACCTCTTCGTGCAAAACTACTCCGCTGACCCCAATTCCAATGTTTGCTCGTCAAACAACCCAGCATGCAAGTCATGGAACAAGAGCGTTTTCATGGCGGGGCCGCGAGTTGGCTGGATGAGATACAACGGCAACCATGACCAAGGCAGGTATGATCGTTGGCCAGCCAAGATTTATAACGCCAGCACGGGTGAATCAACCACAAGCTTCCCTGCATCTTATATCGGTAGTAAGCTTTCCAGCTTAACGAGATGAGCTTGCGATGAATATTCAGACTCGCCCGACACATGGGTCAGCGCGGCGTTGGCCGTCGGAACTGATTCTAGTAGTGCTAGCTCTATTGCTGCTCGCCGCGATCGCTGCTGTATTCGTGACTGGCAATCGCGATCGGGGACCTTCAGGGGCAGTGGGCGTGACCGCGCCCGCCGCGAAGAGGCCTGGACGTTCGGTCGTAACGGAGCCTCAGAAGAAGGGTCAGGCTCACCCAACCACAGCGCCGCAGAACGCCCCGCAAACCGAGGCCGAGCGTTTGCGAGCGCAGGGCGAAGCGGTCGCGGCCGAGAAGGCAGAGTATTTCAAGCGACCGCCTCCTGCGAAACTGGAATTGACCGATGAGTTTAAGAACAACCCGGAGTTGTACGACCCCGGGCCAGGCCCTTACCTCGCCTTCTATGAAGGGCGTTCGGGCGCAAACTCGCCGTGGGCACGCCCAGAGGATGCTGAAGTAACCACCGTGCTCAGTTCTCAAGAGGCTCACCCAATGCTCCACGCATGGGTCCGGAGCATTCGGGTGAGCGCAGGAAAGCCCGCAAGAATTCAAGCGGTACTCCGCGATGAAGAGCAGAAACGCAACGTGGAAGCGAGCACTGTGAGCGCGCGCATCGTCGAGCGGGGATCAGGTATTGCTGTCGATCAGGTGCTTGCGCTAACCCAAAGTCCGGAAGGGCCCATCTATCAAGTTGAGTTCACTCCACCAACTTCCGACCAAAAGGTTCGCGAGTACCAATACGTCATCCGCGCCCAGGGAGCCCTCGACGAAGAACCCTTCGACCGGAACCTCGTTGGCGGCTTCTACGTTCACAATATGACCACCCCCGTCGATGAAGCCAAAGCCGAGGTGGTTCAGGAGAACGGCAACATCATCGTCAAAGTACCTGTTGAGGTGAGCACTTCAGGCAACTATCACGCGTACGCGGATCTCTGGGCTGGTCCGCATGGGGACATTCCCGTCGCAATCGCACAGCAACGCTTCGACGGTTGGGCACCTGGCAAACACAGCATCGAACTAATGTTCGGCGGAAAAATCCTTCGAGACGCAAAGCGCGACGGCCCCTATACGATCAGAAACTTGCGGTTCACACGTGTTGATGTCGATCCAATTGAAGAAGCGGAAACAGTACCCGTGTTACTTACCACCCCAGCTTGGATAGCAAGCTCCTTTTACTGAGGCGCTTAAACTTGGATGCATAGCCTCGGTGTTTTTTTTCTTGTGGTTACAGTCCCAGCGACGCTGGTTTCCGTTGCCTGGTGGCAATTTCTAGCGCGAGTGTGGCCGAACTCGGGAACGGCATTTCGGGTAGTGGGCAACCTTGTCGGGAGCGTCGGGCTCCTCGGGGCTGCCGTGTGGGCTGTTTATTTGGGCAGCATCACCTTTCGGAATGGTTTAGACGTAGCCGAACGGCGCCTGGAGATCGCCGCCGCTGTGGTTGCTGTTGCAAATGTTCTGATTCACGCGCACGGAATCGAGCGACGCTTTGCAACCCCCGGCCTGAGTCGAACCCGAATCATTTTGCGAACGTTCCTCGTCAGCGCGGTACCGCTGCTCTTTTGGATTCTGGTCCTTGCCGTCATGTGGGTGCGAGCAGAAAACTTCGCACCCGTGCAGCAGGGATCTGGGCTGGATGCCCCACTGTAGAGCAGGCCCAAAAGCGCCAGAATCCTATGGCGGCTTTAATTATTCTTGTGCGGACTACCCTCGAAGGGGTCGCACCGTGCTGAAGGCGCGAACGCAGTAGCGATCGTTTTGATACCAAGGAACATGGGCAGTGGCTCCGAAACCAAGAGGCCCTCGCGGATACCTTCGAGCGCCTGGAAGCCGAGGTTCTCGTAGAACGCCACCGCGTCGGGCTTGGCATCCGTCACCACACCAACACAGCCCAGGCGATCGCGCTGCTCGAGCGCCAAGCCGAGGACATGACGCAACAGCGCGCTTCCGATACCGACGCCTTGTGCCCGCGTGTCGACTGCGAGGCGGGCGAGCCGCAAGACTGGCAGCGGATAGCTTGGCATTCGCTTCCGCAGGCGCGCGCTTGGCACCGATGCGCGCTCGATCGATGACGGGGTAACCGTTGCAAAGCCGACGATGCGTTCCTGAACCAGCGCCACGTACGTCACCGCCAGGTGGAGCTTGAACTGGTTCTGCCCGGCGTAGTGCTCAAAGAACCGATCGAGATCGGCTTGACCGGAGCAGAATCCACTGCGGTCGTCGTCACGAGCGAGCAGACGGATCTCAACGGCCCTGGCCACGCATCAGCTCGCGAAGTGCCTGAGTCGGCGCCGGAGGGCTCTCGAGCAGTGTGACAACGCGGTCGAACGCCTTGTCGTCGAGCACGAAGCGCGCCGGGATCAGCGCTTCGTCGGGTAGCTCCCTACGCGCTTCCATGAAGTAAAGCAGCGCTTGTTCGACCACGAAATTCTTCTTGAGCCCATGGCTCTCCGTGAAGCGATCCAGTTTTTCCTTGGTGGCGGCGGACACGGTAGCCGAGATCTGCAATGGGTCGCTCATAAGGTCTCCTGAGTCGGCCATGCTTTACCACGTCCGACCATGGAAAAACTAGCACCACGGATGCCGGCGGCAAGCCCCTGCCCTCCCCACGCAAATTCGCCCGCCAAGCCAAGCTTCTGTACTCTTCCTCCGGTGCGGCTCGATGCTCTCCTCGACGTGTACCTGAATCACCTCAAGGTGGAGCGCGCGCTGGCGAAAAACACCGTTGAAAGCTACGGCCGCGATCTTGCTCAATTGCTGGCACACGCCGAAAAACAGGGGGCTATCGAACCGGCTCAATTGGATCTTGGCGTCGTGAGCGCATGGCTGAGCGGCTTGGCAAAGTCGGGGCTGGGAGCGCGCAGTTCAGCGCGGCATCTTTCGTCGGTGCGGGGATTCATCAAGTTCTTGTTGCGCGAGGGGGCGATCGAAAAAGATCCTACGGCGCTCTCCGCTCGCCCCAAGCTTGGGCGGCGTCTCCCGAAGGCACTTTCGGAACATGAGCTGCTGCGGCTGATCGAAACTCCGGATGTGAAAGCGGTGCGAGGCTTGCGCGATCGCGCGCTCTTGAGTGTGGCCTATGCCGCGGGCTTGCGCGTGAGCGAGCTGGTGCACTTGAAGCTGGGCGACGTGGATCTGGAGCGCGGGTTTGTGTCGGCGTTAGGCAAAGGCGGCAAGCAAAGGCTCGTGCCGCTCGGTGACATCGCGCTCACTCATCTGAAAATGTATTTGGACGCACGGACGGATGCGGGCTCCAGCAACACCAAACGCCGACGGCAGGCCGTGAAGACCCAATCGCTCGACGCGCGGAGCCATGTGCTCTTCATGGGTCCAAGCGGTGGCCCGCTCACGCGCCAAGCATTTTGGAAGATTGTCCGGCGCTACGCGGCCGTTGCGGGGATTTTCGGCAATGTGCACCCGCATAAGCTGCGCCACTCGTTTGCCACGCACCTGCTGGCCGGCGGAGCGGATTTGAGAAGCGTGCAAACGCTGCTCGGCCACGCGGACATTTCTACCACCGAGATCTACACGCACGTGAGCCGGCAGCAGGTGGTGCGGGCCTATCGGGGAGCACACCCGCGGGCGTAAAAATCGGAAACGTGTGCTAGCTTAGGCGCGCGTTGTCGACCTATTTTGAAATTTTTGAGCCGCTCGCCGAGCCCTCTCCGTTGGTGGTTGAAGTGCCGCATGCGAGTGTGCGCGTAGGGCCGCGAGCGTTGGCAACGCTGAATGCGCCAGCCCGAGCGATCGGCATGGACGCCGATCTGTATGTGGACCAACTCTATCGGCAGGCTCCGCGCTTTGGAGCAACGCTGCTCGTGGCTCGAGTGAGCCGCTATGTGTGTGATTTGAACCGTGCGGAGTCGGATGTGGACGCCTCAACCGTCGAAGGCGCTGCGCCACGCACGCTTCCGCATGGGCTGATTTGGCGCGACACCACGGAAGCCCAACCAGCACTCACCCGCAAGCTCAGCCGTGCCGAGTTCGAACGGCGGCGAGACACGATCTACCGCCCCTATCATCAGGCCCTAGACCAAATCCTGCGCGAGAAGCACGCGCGTTTCGGGTACGCGATCCTCCTGGCGGCCCACTCAATGCCCAGCATGGGCCGTGCGGGCCATACCGATCCAGGCTCCCGTCGTGCAGACGTGGTGCCCGGCACTCAAGGCCGAACGACGGCGGGGTCCCGAGTGATCGCGGCCGTCGAAGCGGAAGCCAAACGCGCGGGGCTCAGCCTCAAACACGACGATCCGTATCGAGGCGGCTACACGACCGTCCACTATGGCAGACCACTCCAGGGTTTTCACGCCATCCAGGTGGAACTTTCGAGGGGCCTTTATATGGACGAAGCAAGCCTCACCAAGCTCCCGGAGCGCTTTCAAAATACCGAGGATTTCTGCTCAGGCTTGGTTCAAAGCCTCGGGAATTTGGAGAACCCTGCGCGTCTGGACAGGAAAAAATCGTCGGACCGCGCTTGAGAGGTTGAATACCCCAGCCCGCCGGGTTATTAGCCCGGCCCCCATGGCCCGCAGCGAAATTACAGGCAAGCGACGCATGAGTGCCCGCAACGTGTCGCACTCCAACATCAAGACCATACGTTGGCAGAACGTCAACGTGCAGCGCCGGCGCCTTTGGGTTCCGGAGCTCAGCCGCTTTGTCTCGCTCAAGCTCACCACGAGTGATCTGCGGACAGTGAGCAAGATCGGCCTCTTGGCGTTCGCCAAGCAGCACGGCTTCAAAGTCAACTGAGCCTTCCGTCGCTGATCTAGCGACATTGTTTGCGCGTTCTTTTGGGCGAGCAATTATGGGCTTTGAGGCGAGCAATTGTGGAGGTTCGGCGCCGCGCCAGCGAAGAATAGAGTTGCGCATCCCCAAGTGCTGCCAAGCTTGTGCGCCGCTACCTCCAAAGTCGAACACAAGATAGTAAGCATGCTTACCATCTTCCAACTAACGAAAAGGGCACCTCACCCACGCACGCCTGGGGCGCGGAACAGCCCACCAAGTGGTTCTTGCTCGCCAAATTTCGTGCTGGAGAGGACGCTCAGTAGACGGCGAGCGTCGTTGGATCCCGACGCAGCTTCAAGCGTGCGCGTTCAATGGCTTCCAGGCTCGTCACGTCGGCATCCGGAAATCCTGCACCGGCGACATAGGCCCCCTGCACGCTCGTGAGCACAGCCATCGGGGTAGGTGCGTAGAGCGCAGCTCCAGCAGGCACTCGGGCTACGCCTCGCTCCACGGGCACCGCCGAAGCCGGCACCGCCAGCTCAAGGCCATCGATAGCAACCGATGAAATCGGGCGATAAAAGCACATACAGGCTAACACCCCTTCAGGATCAGCGGTCAGCAGCACGAGCGGTGGGCCGAGTATCTCGCAGGCTTTTTGGCGCAGGGCTGGCACCACGGGGAAACCTGCGGCTTCAGAAAACGGGTGGGACCACAGCCCCGCTTCACACGACAACTCTGCGGCGCCGAACGCGGTCTCGGGAATTTGACGTAGATCGCCAGGCGTGATGAGCCCTCCCACGCTGGGCCCAGCGCTTCGTAAAAAAGCCTGAGAAATCAGCGACTCGGAGAGCGCTTTCGGTCCCAGCGAGGCAACGTTTTCTAAAACTTCAGCGCGTAAAGGAAACCCGGCATCGCGTGCACGTCCAACTGCCGGGCGAATCACTTGGCCAAGCCCACTCCTGCCGTCGAAGGCCATCGCCACCGCTGCTGCTGCGATCGACAAGGGAACAGGAACCCGGGATGCCCTCGGGATCGCCTCACTCGCCAGAAACCCGCGCGGGCGTTTGCGCCCCAAACCAGGCTGCCGTAGCCGCCCATCAAAAACCTTCACGCCACGACCCGTTCCCGCCACGAGCAGCACCATCGGTCCAAACAACGTGCCTTCGTGCTCCGCTGCAACCAGGAAGAATGCGCCGAGCGCTGCCGCCGTCGCGCTTTGCCCTTTTCTGAGCAAATCTTCGGCGATTTCAAGAATCGTCGCGTCGTTCGAGCTCGCACCTGCACGACGCATACTCAGTCACCTTCGTCTTCGGCGTCTGCTTCGCCCTCTTGGGACTCGTCTTCGCCTTCTTCGCCTTC
>JBBRRP010000189.1:0-8670 GCA_038246305.1 Polyangiales bacterium
CGCCCGACGCCTCACCGAATTGCTCCCACACCGCTGGTCCCCGGGCCTCACCCTCTAAATTCCAACTCCGTAAATCTCGCCCCTTGCAGTTTATCTGAGTTTCCAGCCGCTGCGGAGAGGTGGTCCGTAGATGGCTTTCGCAGCAACTGTCAACGCCGAGAGCACCACAATTGTTCGCCAACCCCGTGCAGCTGGGGAGAGCAACTGGGCAATTCGCATCAAGCGTGGCGGGTCCAAGATTGCCTTGGTTGTCGCACAAAGCGGACTTGCCATTCGAGCAAACAGTCGCGCCTGGTTTGCAGACCCCCGTGCACGCGCCACCGAGACAAGCTTGAGCGGCGCACGGATTCACAATCGTGGATCCGACCTGATCTGGACCGCACTCGACCACCGATTGATTGAGACAAACCTGAGCGTTTGCAGCCTTGTTCGTGCATTCAGCAACGCCAGGTTTGCAAAACCCCGCGTTGCTCTCGCTCGTGTCACAAAGCTGGTTCGATGGACACATCCCGTTCGAAACCCACTTTCCGCGTTCACAGACTAATCTCTGATTTTGCGAGTGATCCAAGCATCCCACGGAATTCCCGCTGCAAGCGTCGCCAATTTGACCGACGGTACCCGGAGAGGGCCCGCCTCCACCTCCGCCTCCATTCGCTGAGCCCCCCGTCATCACAGGCTCGCCGCCGGCACCTTGGATACCAGCAGCTCCCCCGAGTCCCGCCATTCTTCCCAGTCCGAGGGTGCCTCCCATACCGCCGCCGTTCGTCGGGGCACCCACGCTTGGTGAGCCGCCTGCAGACGATCCAGACCCAGAGGCACCACCGATATGGGTGACGGCTGCGCAGGTATACGTCTCCGCGCAATTGTTGAACTTCCTGCCGCAGCTCAGTGCAAACAGAAGAACTCCAAGGGTTGAGAAAACTAACGCTGGCGAGAGTCTTCTCGAGTGACTGGTCTCATTTTCAAACAGCCGCGACTTCGCTGCTTTCGTTACTGTAGGAGTGCCCTACTTGCAACGCCCCGCGCAAATCAACCCCACAGGAGCTCTCCCTCGCTACAGAAACTTGCACCCAATACTTCTAGGGGATCTCCCTAGCTCGCCATGTAATCGCCGGTTAGCACCCACCCGATACCCGTGCAAAGCACTCCCAATCCCTGCAGGTTTTCCCCCTACCTCGGACGACTCACGCCCCCTACCCCAACTCCGCCAATTCTCGCTCAAATCCCCCGGATAATATCGGAAAGCGGCACCATGTCTTCGGGTCAAGATTTTCGTCGTCCAGGTGGAATGACGGCGCATAGCGCTCCCGCTTCCATTGATTGCGGCTCCACAAGACGAAGAACCTCCGCACCCAGCCTCTCAGCTCTGATCCGTACTCGGGGAACGTGACACTGAGCAGCTGGTAGCACTCAAGCGGCGTGCGCTTGTCGCGGATAGCAGCGCGTTCGATCGCGTCCAACACGGGGTAGGGCATCAGATCCGTTTCGTCGGTTTGATGCTGAGCTTCGGGGCGTAGCTCGGCTGTCGGCGCTTGTGCTGTGACACACGCAAGCGCGGGAAAGGCTCGTAAGGATGCTGGACCGCACTCCTGTACCCAGAGCAACCATTGACGCAAAAACGCTTTGTCGATGCCGGCGATCGGACTCAAGCCGCCAGCGGTATCGCCATCCATCGTCGCGTAGCCCACGGCGGCCTCAGAGCGATTGCTGGTTGCTAAGAGCAGCGCTTGCTTGATGTTGGCCAGCAACCATACGCTCGGTGCTCGCACGCGCGCTTGGATGTTATGTAGTGCCACATCGTCAGTTTCCCAGGTGAGCTTTCGATGCAGACCGGCTTCTGCCAGGCCGATGTACCCCGCCACTAAGCTCTGTACATCCAGTTCGAGGTGGTTCGCTCCGCAGGCCTGGGCCACCGTTTGCGCCGCGTTACGTGTGATTTCACCGCTATTTTCCGTGGATTGATACACCGTGCTGATGAGCTGTCGCGCGAGCGCTTCTGTTGAGTCGAGCCCTTGGATCCCTGCAATGTGGGCGAGTTTCTCGTGCACACCGGCAAGCCCAAGCTCCGCCACCGCGAACTCCAACATGAAGCGCGCTAGCAGGGTAACAGCGGATGAATCTGCGCCCCCGCTCAAGGATACCACCACGCCCGATGCATGGCTTTTGCGCAGATAATCAAAAAGGGCCAGCGCCACGGCGCGTGTGAACTCTTCTTGCTTGACGTGCTCCCCTTTTTCCCAAGCGTCAGCAACAGCGACCGCCTTCGTAGGCACTTGCTCTGGAAACTCAAATTCGAAGCGCACCGGGTTTGCGTTTGCATGCGGGACATAGCTCGAAAGCCGTGCATGCTGACTTCGATTCAGCTCCACATCCACGTTGGCATAGATCAACTGCCGTTCGGCAAAACGAAAGCGCTGACCGCGCGCCAGCAAGCTACCTGAAGACGCTATTAACGTGTCTCCATCGTAAACCGCCCTGCCCGCTTCATTGCCGAGCAGATTCGCGTAAACATACGCTACGCCGAAGGTGCGAGACCCTTCCAAGACCAGGCGTCGGCGCACTTCATGTTTACCAAAAGAGAAATGGCTCGCGCTCGGATTCAGGATAATATCCACGGCTTCCAGCGCCAATTCAGCACCTGGCCGCTCCGCTATCCATGCGTCCTCACAGATTTCAAATCCAACACGCACGCCCTCTGCCTCAAACAGCAGATCACCAAGTGGCACCTCCTGCCCAGCTAGTACGTGCGTCGCGCGAACCCCACGTGGCCAGGGCTTGAACCAACGCGGCTCATAGTGGATCCCGTCGCCCGCCAAAGCACGCTTTGCCGTAAGACCCACCACCTTGCCGTCGGCGAGCAGGCAGCACGCATTGTAGACGGCCTTGTTGTGGAAAATCGGCAGGCCCACGGACACACAAATTCCCGAAGTGTGCGGCAAAATTTCCAGCAATACCTCTTCGGCGGTACGCAACACACCTGGGGATAGGAAGGCGTCCTCGCAACCGTAACCTGTGATGCAAAGCTCTGGCAAACACAGGATACTGGCGCCTGCGGTACGCGCCTCGGCGACGGCACCGAGAATGTTGTCCCGATTGCGCTGCCAATCTAGCGCGGTTTGGTTGAGGCTCGCGGCGGCGACCCGTATCCACTTCATGAGACCACTCAGCTTCGTTCTGGCTCGTAGCCCAGATTCGGTCCGAGCCACTTCTCCACTTCAGCTATCGTCATGCCTTTTCGGGCTGCGTACGAGACCAACTGGTCTTTCCCCAGCTTTCCTACGTTAAAGTACTGGGATTTGGCGTGGCCCAGGTAGATACCGCTCACGCTGGCCGCGGGCGTCATCGCTAAGTTCTCCGTTAATTCGATGCCCACGGAGGGCGCGCCCAGCAAGTCGAACAGTTTGAATTTCTCGGTGTGGTCCGGGCACGCGGGATAACCAAAGGCCGGACGAATGCCGCGATATTTTTCCGCGATGAGGTCGGAATTCGAAAGATCTTCGTCCTTGGCATAGCCCCACTCTCGGCGCACGCGTTCATGCATCAGCTCAGCAAAGGCTTCCGCTAGCCGATCGGCGAGTGCCTTCACCATGATCGCGTTGTAATCATCCAGCTCTTTCTCAAACACCTTCGACAGCTCTTCGGCACCAATGCCCGCCGTCACGGCAAAACCACCGACGTAATCTCGAAGGCCCGAGGATTTGGGCGCCACAAAATCAGCGAGCGAGCGACTCACATCACCTTCCATGCTTTGCTGTCGCAGCATGTTGAACCGCGAAAGCTCTTGGCTGCGTGATTCATCGGTGTACAGAATGATGTCGTCATTCTCGCTGGCCGCCGGCCAAAATCCGTAAACGGCGCGGGCCACGATCAGCTTCTCGCTCATGATGCGCTCCAAGAGCTGACTGGCGTTTTCGAATAGCTCCTTCGCGGGAGCGCCATACTGGGGATGCTCGAAGATCGTGGGATAACGGCCCTTCAGCTCCCAAGCGATGAAGAGGAACGTCCAATCGATGTAGCGCGCGATTTCCCTGAGCGAGAAATCGTCCAGCTTCTTCACCCCCAGAAACGCGGGCGTGTGCACGCTTTGTTCATTCCATTCGAGCTTGGGTGCGCGCTTCTTAGCGTCTTCATAGGCGAGCAACTGCCGCGAGCCGCGGTTGCCATAAATGACACGCAATTTAGCCTGATTTTCACGATTCGCGGCATCCAAAGTCTGCTTGCGACCAGCGTCCAGCAGATTTGAGACAACACCCACCGCACGCGATGCATCAAGCACGTGCACCACCGGCTCCGCGTACTCCTCAGCGATCTTAACGGCAGTGTGCTGCGGGCTCGTTGTGGCGCCACCGATGAGCAGCGGCATCTTGAGGCCTCGCCGTTTCATCTCGCGCGCCACGGTGACCATTTCGTCGAGGCTTGGCGTGATAAGCCCTGAAAGACCAATCACGTCGACGTTGTGCTCCACAGCAGCGTTCAAGATTTTATCCACGGGGACCATCACCCCGAGGTCAATCACGCGATAATTGTTGCACGCTAGCACTACGCCCACGATATTCTTGCCAATATCGTGCACATCGCCCTTCACGGTTGCCATGAGCACGCAGCCCTGAGCCGACCCATTCAGCTTCTCGGCCTCCATGTACGGCTCCAGGATCGCCACGCCGCGTTTCATCACGCGCGCGCTCTTCACCACCTGGGGCAAGAACATCTTTCCCGCTCCGAAGAGATCACCCACGGTGCTCATGCCGGCCATCATCGGCCCCTCGATCACAGAAAGCGGCCTGCCGAACTTCAGACGCGCCTCTTCCACATCCTGATCGATAAAATCGACCAGGCCTCGCACCAAGGCATGCTGAATCCGCTCTTCAACACTCAAATCCCGCCAAGCGAGATCTTCCTCACGCTTGGCAGCAACGCCGCGCACGGATTCGGCAAATTCAACCATCCGCTCGGTCGCGTCCGGACGCCGATCGAAGAGCACATCCTCCACACGCTCCAGAAGATCTTTCGGGATGTCCTCGTAAACCACCAGCTGCGAGGCGTTCACGATGCCCATATCCATGCCGGCCTTGATCGCAACGTAGAGGAAGGCCGAATGGAAGGCTTCGCGCACGATGTCGTTGCCGCGAAATGAAAACGACAGATTGCTCACGCCGCCGCTCACCTTGGCACCTGGCAAATGCGCCTTAATGAGCTTGATCGCTTCGATGAAGTTCAAGCCGAAGCGATTGTGGCCCTCGATGCCGGTCGCTACAGCAAAGATGTTCGGATCGAAAATGATATCGGTCGGGTTGAAATCGAGCTTCTGTGTCAGCAGCTCATACGCGCGCTGACAAATCGCGAACTTGCGTTCTGCCGTTTCGGCTTGCCCTTGCTCATCAAATGCCATCACCACCACGGCCGCGCCGTAGCGTTGGGCCTTTTTCGCGCGCTCCAGGAATTCCGCTTCGCCTTCCTTCAGGCTGATCGAATTCACGATGCATTTGCCTTGCACCCACTTGAGCCCCTCTTCGATCACGCTCCATTTGGAGCTATCGATCATGACCGGCACGCGCGCAATATCCGGCTCCGTGGCGACCATTCTAAGGAATGTGCCCATGGCCAGCTCAGAATCAAGCATGGCTTCATCCATGTTGACGTCGAGGATGTTGGCGCCGCTCCGAACCTGCTCCGCGGCTACCTGGAGCGCCGTGGTGTAGTCGCCATTTTTGATGAGGTTGGCGAATCGGCGTGAACCTGTGACGTTGGTGCGTTCACCGATCATGAGAAAGTTGGAATCTGGGCGGATGGTGAGCGGCTCGAGCCCACTCAAGTGCGCTAAGTCATCGGGCTCGGGCGGAGTGCGTGGCTCCACGCCCTGCACGGCTTTCGCTATGGCTCGAATATGATCGGCTGTGGTGCCACAGCAGCCACCGATGATGTTCGCAAACCCACTTTCGGCAAATTCGCGCAAGAATGCCGCCGTTTGCTCGGGCGTTTGATCGTATTCGCCGAACGCATTCGGAAGCCCTGCGTTCGGATAGCAGCTCGTGAGGATCGGAGCCAAGCGCGAAAGCTCCGCCATGTAGGGGCGCATTTCCTCAGCCCCGAGCGCGCAGTTGATACCCACGCTGAGTGGCTTGGCGTGCGCTACGGAAGCCCAAAAAGCCTCCAAAGTCTGACCAGACAGGGTGCGCCCACTACGATCCGTGATCGTGACGCTCAACATCACAGGTAAACGCTCGCCACGCTCCTCGAACACCTGCTCCATGGCAACGATGCACGCCTTCAGATTCAACGTATCAAAAACAGTCTCCGCCAACAGCAGATCCACTTTGGCATCGAGCAGCGCGCGCACTTGCTCGGCATACGCATCGCGCACTTCGTCGAAGGATACCGATCGGAAGCCCGGATCATTCACATCCGGCGAAATACTGAGCGTGCGATTCATCGGGCCGATCGCCCCAGCCACAAAACGCGGCTTGTCGGGTGTGCGATCCGAATACTCAGCAGCCACTTCCTTGGCCAAACTCGCCGCCGCAATATTCAGATCGTAGACGACATGCTCAAGCTTGTAGTCCGCCTGGGAGACTCGGGTGGCGTTGAACGTATTGGTCTCGATGATGTCGCTGCCGGCATCCAGATACGCCGCGTGAATGTTGCGAATGATGTCGGGGCGCGTCAGAACCAGGAGATCATTGTTGCCTTGCACGTCTTGGCTATGGTGCGCGAAATGTTTACCGCGGTAGTCGAGCTCACTTGGTCGATGCCGTTGGATCATTGTGCCCATGGCGCCGTCCAACATGAGGACACGTTCTTTGGCCAGCTTGCGCAGGATTTGTTCAGTTTTGGACATAGGTTACTCGGCTATTGGTTTTCTTGCGGTAGCGGTGAGCACTTCGAAGTAGGGCTTACGGCGTTCGCGGAGCGCGATACCACAGGACTGCGTTTCAAAGTGAGCAGAAGCGATGATTTGGGCCAGCTCTTCGACGGAAAAGCCGGGGCGAACGTGACCATACGCGGCCGTCACGTCCGAATGTGAGTGGCTATGCAGTGTGACAATCGACACCGTTCCGCCCGGTCGAAGAACACGAAAAGCCTCGGCAAGAACGCGCTCCGGCTGGTGAGCGTAGGTCAGCACGTTGAACAGTAGAAGTGCGTCAAATTCGGGGCGCTGGAACGGCAGCTCATGCATATCGCCCAGGGCAAAGCGCACATTTGAAAGCCTCTTCAGGCGGATCTTCGCAGCATCCAGCATGCGTTCATGGCGATCCAAGCAGGTAACACTCGCCGCGCGGGGAGCCATCAGTTCGGCGATCGCACCGTCCCCCGAGCCCACGTCGAGGACATCCCCCAGGCGAATGAAACCTAAAAGGCCCTGTGCCGTCGCTTCCCAAGTGCGGCCGGGCGAATAATGGCGCTCCATCTCGCCTGCAATCGCATCCAGCCAAGAATCATTCACACGTGCGGCCTTCAGTTCGATCGCTCGGCGTTGATCGGCTTCGAGCACTTCGTCCTCCACCTCGTGCCCGACGATCTCCCAGAGGCGTGCGGCAACCTTGGGCATGCTCGCTTCGTTAACGGCGTAAAAGCTGGACGCCCCGACCTTTCTGTCGCGGAGCAGGCCTGCCTCTTTAAGTTTTCCGAGGTGGGTTGAAACCCGTGATTGCGGAAGCGAGGTGACGGCCGTGAGCTCCGCCACGGTGAGCTCGCCACTGCCAAGCAAAGCCAGCAGCCGGACCCGAGTTGGATCTGCCAGAAGGTGCAGCAGCTGGGCAAGGTGGTCGAGTGTTGCCATCCGCACATCAGGATATACGGATATTGTGGCAAGTCCAGGGACTTGAGCTTATTAAAGGGGGCGTAGGCCCCCGTTTGTGCCAACCGGAGGAGCTTGATTGACCCTGGCTAAGCTTCCGTCGGGTTACTTTCAGCCCTGTGTGCTACTTGCCGCCCCAGGAGCAATCAACCGATGAATCCCGAGACGCGCACACTTTTGGAAAGCACTATCCAGCATCACCCCGTCGTCCTTTTCATGAAGGGCACGCGCCATGCTCCGCAATGCGGCTTCTCCGCGCGAGTGATTCAGATGCTCGATTCCTTGGGCGCACCGTACGAAACCGTGAATGTTCTCGCCGATCCGAACGTACGCGAGGGCATCAAAGAATTTTCACAGTGGCCCACCATCCCCCAGCTCTACATCAAGAGCGAATTCATTGGCGGCTGCGATATTGTGACGGAGCTCTTCGCCAATGGCGAGCTTGCCGAAAAGCTTGGCGCCGAAGCGCCTCCCCCGCCTAGCGTCACCATCAGCGATCGAGCACAACAGGCTCTCCTCGCAGCGATCGAAGAGGAGGGAGATTTCGTGCGCTTGGAGGTAGGAGCCAATTGGGAATTCGGCCTCAGCCTGGGACCCAAGCAGGCAGGTGATACGGAAATCACGGCAGGAAAGCTCACGCTGCTCGTGGACCGCATGAGCGCAACCAAAGCCAACGGCACCCACATCGATTGCGTCGAGACCCAAGACGGCCAAGCCTTCAAGCTTGAAAACCCGAACGAACCGCCGCGCGTGAAGGCGTTGGAGCCGAAAGAGCTGAAAGCACGCCTGGATAAGGCGGAAAAGCTTCTCTTGATCGAAGTGCGCACGCCCGACGAAGTGGCGATAGCCAGCATTCAAGGCGCTCGCCGCCTCGA
>JBBRRP010000190.1:0-8632 GCA_038246305.1 Polyangiales bacterium
AAATACCCCCCCGATCGCGGCTGAGGGTCTTGCCGCGGGGCATCATTCGGGAACCTTGGTGGCATTGACGTGAGTGACTTCGAAGAGAAAACGAGAGTCACACAGGTTCTCGAAAATAAGGTTGAAGAGCAAGTATCCACGACGGATTGCTTGGTTGTCATCTACAGCCAGGAACCCGGAATGCTAGGCCGGCGCTTTGTGCTCGATCACGAGCCGATCGGTGTGGGGCGCGGAGCCGACAGCGAAATTGTCTTGGAGGGTGATTCCGTTTCGCGGCGTCACGCCTATTTCACGAGACGTGGGTCGAATTGGTTCGTCACCGATGCCGGCTCAACCAATGGCACTTACGTTAACGAAGAGCAGATCAAGCCTGATGTCCAGGTGCTGCTCGCCAATGCTGATCGCGTCAAGATTGGGCCCTCGATTCTCAAGTTCCTCTCGGGTGCTGATGCAGAAGCTAAGTATCATGAGGAAATTTATCGTATGACAATTGTGGATGGCCTGACGCAGGTCCACAACAAGCGGTACCTGTTCGAGGCGCTGGAGCGGGAGATTGTGCGCGCGCGCCGGCATGAGCGCCCGTTGAGTCTTCTGATGTTTGATATTGATTTGTTCAAAAACGTGAACGACCAATACGGCCATCTTGCGGGGGATTATGCCCTTCGCGAGCTCGCACGCTTGGTTCAGGATCGGATCCGCAGGGATGAGGTTTTTGCTCGCTATGGTGGAGAAGAGTTCGTGATTGTCCTCCCGGAAACTCCGCAGGATGGCGCCACGGCGCTTGCCGAGAGCATCCGCAGCCGGGTTGAAGCGCACCCGTTTGTATTCCAAACTGAAGCCATTCCGCTCACCATCAGCATTGGCTGCGCCGAGCTGATCGAACAGAAGTCAGCTGAGGAGCTGATTGGCTTAGCCGATCAGAAGCTTTACGAAGCCAAGCGCAGCGGCCGCAACCGCGTGTGCTATTGAGGGCTATGTTGAGCGACGGTCCGCCACCTTTTGGCGCTCTCTCAGGAGATGAGAGTCCCGCCGTGCGGGTCCGGCCTCCGGGGCCTAGCTCCCGCACTTGGGCGCTCAGGCTTCGGCATCGTGCCGCGCCGATGGGGTCACCTCGCTCCAACAAGAGCGAGCAGCTACCTATCGTACTGTCGCTGGCGAAGGGCGACAACGTGGTCGACGTGGACGGCAATCGCTACGTCGATTTCGCCCAAGGATTTGGCTCACTTCTGCTCGGTCACGGCCACCCCAGCATTCTTCGTACTTTGGAGCTCCAGGCCCCTCGTATGCTTCAAGCGCTCGGGGACATGCTTTCCGCCGATGCGAAAGTGGCCTTACTAGAACGCTTAGCAGCTCTCTATCCAGGGGATGCTCAGGTGATCCTCGGCCAATCCGGGGCGGACGCTGTAACGGCCGCGTTGAAGACGGCCAAGCTCTATACCAAGAAGCCTGGAGTGGTGGCGTTTGAAGGGGCCTACCACGGGCTGAGTTACGGACCTCTCGCCATCTGCGGATTGCGAGAGAGCTATCGCGAGCCGTTCTTAGAGCAGCTCAATCCGGCGGTCGAGTTCCTTCCGTATCCGACCTCGGAGGCCGAAGCGTGCGTCGTGTATGAGCGGCTGCGCAAAAGGCTTCAGGCTAACGATATTGGTGCGCTGGTGGTTGAGCCAATCTTAGGTCGCGGGGGTTGCCTACTGCCACCCCAGGGTTTTGTCGGTCAGCTGCTAACGCTAGCGCATGAGCGCGGCGCACTGCTCATCAGCGACGAAATCTGGACAGGGCTCGGGAGGGCAGGAAAATGGCTGTTTTCAGTCGAGCCCGGGGTCACCCCTGATTTGATCTGCCTCGGCAAGGGACTGGGCGGCGGGTTGCCGATCTCGGCATGTTTGGGTGCGCGGGACGTGATGCAGAGCTGGGCGAGGGAAGCGGAAGTCGTTCACACAACGACATTCGCGGGGGCGCCGCTGGCCTGCGCCACGGCTATCACGCTGTTGAATGAGTTAGAGCGGGGGCAGCTGATTGAGCGTTCGCGGACTTTGGGAGAGAGCTTTCGCGCGCGGTTGAGCGCACGTTTGGGCGAGCGTGCCCGTGTGACGGGGAGTGGTCTCATGATTGGGATCGACCTCGGGAGTGTCCGTGGAGTGGGTGGTCGGATTGCCCAAGCGCTCTTGGAGCGTGGCTACCTGGTGACGAGTGGTGGGACGCACCGTGAAACGCTCGTGCTGACTCCGGCGCTGACGCTCAGCGAGGCGCTGGTTGACGGCTTTATTGACGCGCTGAGTGAGGTTGTCGGTGGAGCTTCGGCATGAAGGCTGCAACGCTCGAAGAATCTGATGCGTTGCACCGTGAGGTGCGAGCTTTTGCGGCGGGCGAAAGTCGCGTCACGTTTGACGAGCTAGCACTCCGGATAGCACGATTTCAGGCCGAGAATATTGCTGGTTTTCGCCAGTTGGTGGCGCGTTTCGGTTCGCGTTTGGAGTGCGTGGAGTCCATCCCCGCTGTGCCCAGCGACGCCTTCAAGCTCACCCGCGTGGCGGTGCATCCATCCGAGCTGGATGTCGTACGCTTTCGAACGAGCGGTACGTCAGCTGAGGCGCAGGGGGTGCATGCTCTGCGTTCTACGCTGACGTACAGCGCATTGAGTGAACGCTTTGGGAGGAAGGCGCTCATGTCTAAAGATTCTGCGGTCGTGGTGGCGCTCACGCCGAAACCCAGCGATCCTGTAGAATCATCGTTGGTATTCATGATGCGCGAATTCATTCGCAGCTTCGACCCCGATTTCACACTTGACGAGCCGGAGTCGAAGGAGTCCTCGTTCGAACCCTGGCTGTTCGGACGAGAGGGTGCCGATCTGGCAGGGCTCAAGCGTGCGTGCAGCCACGCAAAGGAAACGCAACGGCCCCTCCTCTTACTCTCAACATCGTTAGCTCTCTGCCAGTTATTGGAGCAGTTGGAGGGCGAGCATTTCGCGCTGCCAGCATCCAGCATCGTGATGCACACCGGGGGGCCTAAACGGCGCTCGGGTGAGCTCGATCTGAGCGATTTGAGAGGGCGCCTGGCGCGCAGCTTTGAGCTCGATCCAGGCCAAATTGTGGGGGAATACGGGATGACGGAGCTCTGTAGCCAGCTCTACGAGGGGACCGCGCGTGGCGTGAGCTTGAAAGGGCCTAGTGGCGTATTTATTCCACCGCCTTGGCTCCGTGTCACAGCTGTTGATCCGTTGCATTTGCGTCCCGTGGAGCCGGGCACGATGGGGCTGGCGCGGTTTGTGGATCTCGGAAATGTTGACTCGGCCGTTGCGGTGATCACTCAAGACTTGGTGCGAGCTCGTGATGGCGGGATTGAACTCTTGGGGCGGCAACCCGGAGCGGTGGCGCGCGGGTGTTCGTTGGCGATTGAAGCCCTGCTGGAGGGCGCTGGATGACTCCACAGGAACGCGTGCGTGCGCTGATCGCAGCGGCACGTGAAGTGGCCGAGAAAGACAGCTCGGTTGGGAAGCGCGTTCGTGCACGCTGGCTGCAAACCACTGGCCTATCCCCTGAAGGGATCGAGTTAGCTCTGGACAACAGCCTCGAAATTTCTCCGAGCGAAGCTGAAATTGAACAGCTGATTGCCAGTGTACCAACATCGAAACGTGCGTTGGTCTTGCTGTCAGCAAACGTATTCGTGGGGGCGCATCGCGCCCTGGCTTTAGCTCTCGCGGGCTCCGAGCATGTGGTGGTGCGGGTTTCACGCCGAGATCCTGTGCTCGCAGCGGCTCTTTTTGAGGGTTGCCCAGGGCTATTTGAGATCGATTCAGACCTCACGCCGGCGCGCGGGGATGTGTTCTGGGCGTACGGAAGGAAGGAAACGTTGCGCGCAGTGCAAACCGGCTTGCCCGGGGGTGTTCAGTTCTTGGGGCATGGGCCTGGAGCTGGCGCAGCACTGCTTGAGCTGACCGGCGCCAGCGCGGAGGAGATGCAGAGCCAGGCGCAAGGTCTGGTGTTGGACACGGTGCTGTTTGAACAGCGTGGTTGTTTGAGCCCGCGTGTCGTGCTGGTCACGGGGTCGACGGAGGAGGTGACTTGCTTCGCAGCGTGTGTCGTTGCAGAGCTCACGAGCCTAGGAAAACGCGTGCCCCGAGGTGAGCTTTCACCGGATGAACAAGCCGATCTCGTTCGATTTTGCGACACGCTGACGTACGTGGGCAAGGTTTTCGACACTGAGCCCGGTATCGTCGCGCTCTCAGAGAGCGCTTCGCTGAGTGCGCTCGCGCCGGTGGGTCGGGCGATTCATATTCAGCACGTGGAAGAGCCTATTTTGCCACTGGCTCGGATCGGCCACGTGCTCACCAGTGTCGGTTTCTTCGGCTCGGAAACTCTGCGAAGCCAGCTATCGAGTGCGCTTCCCAAAGTGCGAATTACGGCGCTCGGAAAAATGCAGCGACCGCCCTTCGACGGTCCCGTGGATCTCCGCCAGCGTTAAGTCGCTCCCAGCGCCATTGGACGCTAGCGCTTACTTTGGACGCTAGAGCTTGCTGGCTAGCTTGGCGGCGCGTTCGCGGGCGTTTGCGATGATCGGCTTGGCTTCCTCCGGTGTGAGCCCAAGCTGCTTGACGAGCCCCGCAAGCACCTTCTGCTCCCCGGCCGTCTGCTTGCCATCGGCATGCGTGAGAAGCGCTGCGTGAGCCACGAGCTTTTCCTTCTCGCCCGCTGAAAATTCGCTGGCTGGGATCTCTCCGACGGTGCGCTTCTTGGACGAGTGTTCCTTGAGCGCGGCTTCTTCTTCTTCGCTCGCGCCAAAAGCCCAGAGCAACGCTTCGATCATGCCTTGCTCAGGCTCCGAGAATTTCCCATCGGCCCAAGCCACGGCCACAAGCGCTTTGAACAAGTTGGTTTCGGAGGGGGTCATCGTGACCGGAAGGGTACACGCCATGCTTGGACTTGAGCAAGAACCAACGGCGATTAGCCCAGCCGCAGCCGATTGGCCCGAGCCACGGTGATCGCGGTCATGTGCACAATGTTATCCACGCTGGCGCCTTGCTGCAGCACATTGACGGGTTTTCTGAGACCCAAGACGATCGGCCCCACCACATCCACGTTGCCTGTTGCAGCCAGGATCTTGTAGGCCGCATTTCCGGCGTCCAAATTCGGAAAAATGAGGACATTGGCCGGCCCCTTCAAACTTGAAAACGGATACGGCCCCCGATCTTCCTCATTGAGCGCAACGTTGGCTTGCATCTCGCCGTCAATCATCAAATCGGGCGCGAGCGCCTTCACGAGCTCAGTGGCTTTGGCCACCTTCTGAGATTGGGCGTGCGGTGCGTCGCCAAAGTTCGAGAACGAGAGCATGGCGACTTTCGGCTCGATGCCGAGCTCGCGCACCGTTTCAGCCGCCAAGATAGCGATTTCTGCCAAGGTCTCGGCATCCGGATCAATGTTGATCGTGGTGTCCGCGAAAAACTTCACGCCACTCTTGCTCACAATCATATACATGCCGGCTGCGCGCTTAACTCCAGCGCGCATGCCAATGATTTGGAGAGCGGGGCGGATGGTGGCAGGGTAATCCTGGCGATAACCTGCAACGAGACCATCGGCATCTCCCAGCTCAACCATCAACATGCCGAAGGTCGTGCGGGATTGCCGGATGATCTTCTCTGCTTCATGCAGAGTGATGCCCTTCCGTTTCCGCTTGTTCCAGAACGTTTCCGCATACAGCGCAAACTTAGGATTCTCGCGCGGTTCGATGATCGTAACACCGAGCAGATCCAAGCCCAGATCTTCTTTCAGGCGCAAAATCCGCTCTTTATTGCCGAGTAGGATCGGTTGCGCAATTCCCGTTTCGAGGATGAGCTCGGCCGCGCGCAACACGTTCGCCTGGTCGCCTTCAGGGAAAACGATGCGTGCCGGGTGCTCCTTGGCAGCTTCCGTAATGTGCCAGAGCACGCGGCGCGTGGGCGAAATCTTGTGATACAAGCGTGCGGTGTACTCGCTGATGTCGAGGACTTCACGAGCCACACCACTCTCCATGGCGGCCTTGGCCACGGCTGGAGCCACCCAGTAGAGGACACGAGAATCAAAGGGCTTGGGAATAATGTACTGCTTGCTGAAGCGCAGGCGTGTGCGACCGTAGGCACGCAGCACATCATCGGGCACCTCTTCGCGCGCCAGTGCGGCTAATGCGCGAGCCGCGGCGACTTTCATTTCCTCATTCACTGTTGTGGCACCGGCGTCCAATGCACCCCGAAAAATATAAGGAAACCCGAGCACATTGTTCACTTGGTTGGGAAAATCGCTGCGCCCGGTAGCTGCAATGGCGTCCGGCCGCGCTCGCAGTGCGGCTTCGTAATCGATTTCTGGATCCGGATTGGCCAATGCAAAGATGATCGGGTTGGGAGCCATGCTGAGCAACATTTCTTCGCTCACCAATCCAGAGGTGGATAAGCCGATCATCACGTCTGCACCCTTCAGACAATCGGCAATGCTGCGGCGCGGATCGGCAAAAGGGCGCGCGAACGGGCGGCGATAATCGTCCAAGTCGTCGCGGCCCAGAATCACGATCCCATTCAGATCGAGCATCGTAATGTTTTCAATTTTGACGCCAATGCGAGTCCACATCCGCATGCAAGACGTGGCCGCGGCGCCCGCACCGATGCAGGTCACGATCAAATCGGCTAAGTCTTTCTTCTGGAGAGCTGCGGCGTTGATCAGGGCGGCGCTCGAAATAATGGCGGTGCCATGCTGGTCGTCGTGCATGACGGGAATATTCATTTGGTCCCGTAGCGCCTGCTCAATGAAGAAGCAATCCGGAGCCTTGATGTCTTCGAGATTGATGCCGCCGAAGGTGGGTTCGAGCGAACGCACGATATCGACGAAACGTGCCGGATCCGACGCGTCGAGTTCAAGATCAAAAACGTCGATGTCCGCAAAGCGTTTGAAGAGCACGGCCTTGCCTTCCATGACGGGTTTGGCCGCGCGCGGGCCAATATTGCCGAGCCCCAACACCGCCGTGCCGTTGGTGATGACAGCGACCAGATTGCGTCGGGCCGTGTAGCGATCCACAGCGCTTGGATCGTCGCGGATGGCGAGGCACGGAACCGCCACGCCCGGCGAATAGGCGAGCGATAAATCGAACTGGCTGGCTACGGGCTTAGTGGGGACGACCTCGATTTTTCCGGGCCGACCTTCCGCATGGTAGGCGAGTGCTTGTTCTTTTTGCCTGAGCTTTGACCAATCCGGCTGCATACCTCAAGCTAGCCGGTCTGGTGGTGGTGGCAATGGGGAGACAAGCGGGCCCGGGCGCGTTATTTTCGCGCGCGATGGCGTTCGCTCCTGCACTCAGCCTTGAGCTTGAACAAGCAGCGCTGCGCGCCGTCTGCAAGACGTACGGAGAATTCAACGATACCTACTTTGGCGGTAAGCTCCGGAGCCCAATCCTGCGCTGGTCCGATTCTAACGCGCATTTCGGGCGTTATAGCAGCGAAAGTCGCTCACTTGAGCTCGCCAGAAGCTTACTCGTTGAACACGGTTGGGGCGTGTTGCTGGAAGTTCTGAAGCACGAAATGGCGCACCAATTTGTGTTCGAAGTGCTCGCGGTGGAGGAGCCGCCGCACGGGCCGAGCTTCCAGCGAGTGTGCCGTGAACGGGGAATTGATGGGCATAGTTCAGGATTGCCGCAGGCACAGAGCCGAACACCTGAAACAATTCGAATGCTCGAGCGCGTGGCCAAGCTCTTGGCGTTGGCTCAAAGCAGCAATCAACACGAAGCTGAGGCTGCAACTGCAGCCGCACAACGTCTCATGTTGAAATACAATATTGACGCTGCTACGGCGCCAGTTTCTGGCTATGCGCATCGGCACCTCGGGGTGCCCACGGGGCGCGTGAACGAGGCCGGGCGGACGTTAGCTAACATCCTAACGGAGCACTTTTTTGTTCAGGGCCTGTGGGTGTCAGTTTGGCAGCCACTTGCCGGCAAACGCGGGAGTGTCTTCGAAATTTGCGGGACACCCGAGAACGTCGAGATGGCCGAATACGCCCACGCGTTTCTTTCTCATTCTGCGGAGCAGCTCTGGCGTGCGCATAAGAGGGACAACGGCCTGCCGGGGAACGGCGATCGACAGCGCTACGTTGCTGGTGTGATGGCGGGCTTTCTCGAAAAGCTCAATGGCCAAAAGGAAAAGCACCGTGAGGAGGGCTTGGTTTGGTTGGGAGATGCCGAGCTGCGGTCGTTTTTCAAACGCCGGTATCCGCGGATCCGTATGGCGTATTACGGCGGAAACGCCGCGAGCGAAAGCTTTTCAAGGGGTCGCCAGGCAGGTCGAAGCTTGGTGTTGCACCGCGGAGTCCAAGCGGGCCCGAGCGCTGGCCCCAAACTGTTGCGCGGGCGAAGCTAGTAGCGTGGAACAGCCGCATCCACCTCGCTGGACCAGGCGTCGATACCACCCACCAAGTTGTAAACATTGCGGAAGCCTTCCGCTAAGAATTGCTGCGCCGCGCGCGTGCTCCGCGCCCCCGAGTGGCACATGAAGACCAGCGGCGTTTCCTTGTCCAGCGTCGCCAACTCAGCAAAGACCTGTTCGTCAAGGCGGCGAGCGCCTTTTATACTGGCAATCGCCACTTCGTCGGGAGTGCGCACATCGATCAAGAGAAGCTTTTCC
>JBBRRP010000191.1:0-8566 GCA_038246305.1 Polyangiales bacterium
TAGAACACACATGGATGTCGCCTCCATGGGCCTCCACGATTTGATGTGTGATGAAAAGACCGAGGCCGAGCCCCTTGGACCGTTCGGTGTTGGCCGTGTTTCGACGGTACGGCTCGAAGATTACCGGCAACAGGTCCGATGAAATCGGGTGACCATGGCTATGCACGCTCAGCGCCACGGAATCACGCCCGGCGGGCAAAAGCCTTACGGTGACAGCCTTTGTCGCGTCGCCGTGCTGGAGCGCGTTGCCGACTAGATTAGAACAGACTTGCGCCAATCGCACCTTATCCCAAGAGCCTTGCCCTTGGCCGAGACTTTCCCACCGGATGTCTCGTCCGGGATAGACGAGCCGCAGCTCGTCGACGATCCCGCTAATGAGCGCGCCCAGATCGCCAAGGCCCTTCTCGAGGAAGATTCCGCCGGCAAGTCGACTGCGCGTGAGATCGAGAAGCTGGGCAACCATGTTGGCCATGCGGTCTGCGCTCGACAGGACGCGATCGATCGTCTTGGTGTCGTTGCCGTTCGCCCTCTTCTTCATCAGGGTGGCCGCCATGATGATAGCGTTGAGCGGATTGCGCAGATCGTGACCGAGAATGCCAACGAAGGTTTCTGCGAATTGGCTCTCATTCTCGGCTTGCTTGCGTCGTAGCGCCTCGGCCGCCAGTGCCTCCTCATTCTGCTTCCGCTCGGTCAAGTCGCGAGTGATCTTGGCAAAGCCCTTGAGCCGCCCGTGTTCGTCGGTCATGGCCGTGATGATGACACTCGCCCAAAAGCGCGAACCGTCCTTCCGGACGCGCCATCCTTCGTCCTCGAAACGGCCAACGCGAGCAGCGACATCAAGCTCATGCTCGCAATACCCGGAACGAACTGCATGCTCGGGGTAAAAACGCGAGAAGTGTTGACCGATGATCTCGTCCGGGCGGTATCCCTTGATCAATTGCGCGCCGGTGTTCCAGGTCGCCACGACTCCATTGCGGTCGAGCATAAAAATGGCGTAGTCCCGAACGCTCTGTATCATCAGGCGGAAGCGCTCTTCGGTCTGATCACGCTGGGCCGTCGCGACCGCTCGCGCCTGCTCGGCTTCATGAAACAAGCGCGCGTTTTCAATGGCGAGCGCAGCGCGATCGGCGAGCGCCTGCGCGACTTCGAGATCCTTCTCTGTGTAGCGGCGGGCTGACTCCGCCATCGCGAACGTAAACGCGCCAATAGTCTTGCCACGCACGGTCAACGGGACACCGATGTAGGAACACAGTTGAAGCTCATCAATGAGTTTCAAATGGTCCGCGTCGACGGCAGCCGCCAAGAGCAGTTCTCGCGGCATCTCTGCTATGAACTCGTGCTTACCAGTCCGAAGGATCTGGGGAGTGCCAGTCTTCGCCGTTGGATCCGGTGGATAGCGCCGCTCCAACGCCTCCACGAAAGCGACCTTTGCTGGGTCAACGTGGGCGATTGCCACTCGCTTCGTGCGATCGCCATCGCCGAGATCGATCGCGCACCAATCAGCGAGCGTCGGAACAGCCAGACGTGTCACGGCCGCGAGCGTCTTCTCGTAGTCGAGCGAAGAATTCAGTTCATCGACGGCGCGCAAAAGAAACGTGCGTTGATGCTTGTCACGAATCTCTTCTGTGACCTCCCGAAAGAAGTTGATGACGTAGAGCACCTGCTTGCCGGAAGGGTCGTGCGACGGAACCGCTCTCACCAGTGACCAGCGCTCCTCGCGCGTTCCGCGAACGCGAAACCGAAGAGGGATTTCGTCGCTGGCTTTGCCCTCAAACGCAACCCTATTCGGCATCTGTTCAAGCGGAAATGGTGTCCCGTCAAAATTGAGCACGTCGAAGCGGCCCATCACTTCCGTTATGGAAGCTGCAAGCAGCTCCTCGGGAGATCCATATCCGGTGATGCTGGCAGCCGCCTCGTTGGCGTAGATGAGTCGCCCGGCTGCGTCCTGCACCGTGATCCCCATATCCACGCCCTGCAGAACGATGCTGAACAATTCACTTGCCCGAGCGACATCCTCGGCGCGCCGGCGTTCCATGTCGGCATCTCGGCGTTGAATCCATAGCGCTCCGACGACGAGCAGAAACGTCAGTGCTCCGCCCAGGAAAAGTGCCATCGTCCAGCGCCACTGGCTGATGGCTCGGTCTTGCCGGATGCCGTAGAGGCGCTTCTCTTCTTGGTCCAGCGTTGCAACGAGGGCTCGTATCTCGTCCATCGTGCGCTTGCCTTCCACGATCAGCGGCTTGAGTTCCGCGTCACGCTGACCAGCATCGTACTTCGCCCGCATCGCCTTCAGTAGCTCGACCCGCTTTCCAGCGAGCTGCCACAAGTGACCAAGGCGTTGTTGCTGCCCAGCGTTGTCGGCTGTGAGCGCGCGGAGTTGGTCAAAGTCAGTCTTCCAGAGCGTGGCCGCCTTATTGTAGGGCTCAAGGAATGTGGGATCACCAACAAGGACGTAGCCGCGGACCCCGGTCTCCCCGTCGACCAACGTCGAGAGAACCCGCCCAAGGGACACCCGCACTTCGTCAGTGTGCTTCACCCACTCGGTCATGCTCGACAGGTTCGAGAGCGAATAGACCCCCGCCGGCAACAGCAGCAGCAGCAGCACCAAGACAGGTGCTAAGGGCGATCGCGGCGCCTTTACGAGATTAGCATCTGCGCTCATCGAGTACCCTTGAAGAGGACCCTAGTTTCTCGACCTTGGGAGGGTCAAGTCTGGATTGGCGGCGCTCCGGCGCGACCGAATTGCCACAGTGTGGCAGGCTAACACCGCCGCCGCACCGCAGGTGTTCGTCAACACCTCGATCGAACCGAAGATGGATGAGCGAAGTGGCACCGTTGCTTTTTCGGAAGAGCCCGGGAACTGAACGCACGGAGACTAGCGATCATGCCCGGGGACCAGAAGATGGGCCTGGTGATGACCATGATACTCGGCATCGCTGGTTCCTTCCTCGGAGGGTTTTTGGGAAGCCTTGTGACGGACCGACCCATCTTCGATCTTCACACCGCTGGTTTCCTCGGAAGCCTAGTCGGCGCCATCGTGCTTCTGGTGCTCGGCAGCACGCTCTTTCGCGGGTCGTCCCGTCCGCTGGTGTAATTGGCTGACGCAAGCCAATTAGAAGGAGAGAAAACCATGGCAAGCACGGCCGGTGTGCTCCATTCTCGGAGCCGCCGGCCGCTCCTTTTGCCGAGGGGAGCCAACCTGGCTCGAGTGGGTCAGCCATCGCCTTCAGCATTTCTTGAGACGAGGATCTCAAGCAGCTTCGCCAACTTGACGAGATCGACCGGCTTCGTCACGTGCTCATTGAAGCCCGCGCTTTGCGGCTACCTTCCAGGAAAAGCAGGCGATAATAGTGCGAGGCCCTCGCCACAGGATTATCGCGCTTGCAAGCCTCCTCCGGCTAGGTGACCTGTTCGCCCCCACTGCGCCATTAGCGCACGTTGATTGTTCTCGGGCTGGCCACAGCAGCGGCATATTCTGATTTCACTGAATCCTCGCGAAATACCGCACGGTATGCGATTGTTTGTGTGTGACGCTGCCGCTTCGCGAGGGAGTGTATGAACATCCGATTACCCTTGAGCTTCAACGTGGATTGGAGGGGATTCCGGCGGATCGACGTCAGATTGAGTCCATTGATGATGAAGAGAGTGCTGCCGTTGTGGCGCGACATCTGGCCACAGAGGTCGAACGGGTGCTGGGTGGAATTAAGGCCGAGGGGCGTTCGGACGTAGCCCGAATTTTACTGGATCATCTGCTCGCAGAAATCGCAGACTTCGCGCGAACGAATGATCAGGACTTTGAAAGTGTGATAGACCAGGGCTTAACCTCGTGCCCGAAACGCTTGCTTTCAATTCACAAGGGAACACCTCCTGTTCGCCCTGCGACTCCACTCTCCATTTCAACACTGCTGACGCGGAATCGAACCGAACCCTCGCTGGCGAACGAGATTGCGGCGGAGTTGGCGACAGCAGATCGCGTTGACGTGATCATTGCGTTTGTGACCGTTGGTGGTGTGCGCCTTCTCTCCGACGTGCTGGAGGAGTTCAGCTTGCGTGGCGACGGTCTTCGTTTTCGCATGCTGACTACTGTATTCACTGGGACGACTGAACCGGAGGCCGTGGACCGTCTGTCTTGCCTGCCTGGTGCGCAATTAAAGGTATCGTATGACGTTCGCAGAACTCGACTCCATGCCAAAGCCTGGCTATTTCACCGCCAGAGCGGCCTTTCAACGGCATATATAGGTTCCGCGAACCTGACAGCGACTGCTCTCGGCGGCGGACAAGAATGGATGGTCAAGGTTTGCGCAGCAGATCTACCGCAGGTGATTGAGAAGTTTCAGGGGACCTTCGAAAGTTTGTGGGAGGATCCAGAATTTGAAGCCTATGATCCGAAAGACGAAGGGGCTCGAACACGTTTGCGAAAGGCATTGCGCGCCGAGCGATCGCCCGACAAATCCTCGACATCGCTCGTTACCATCAGACCACTACCCTTTCAGGAAGTGATTCTGGAGCAATTGCGGATCGAGCGCGAAGTTCACGGACGCCGGCGCAATCTGATCGTCGCCGCCACTGGTACGGGGAAAACCGTCATTGCGGCCTGTGACTACGTTCGAGTTTCGATAGCGGCAGCTGTTCGACCGCGCTTGCTTTTCCTCGCGCATAGGAAAGAGATACTACTCCAAGCTCGCGATACGTTTCGACACGCGCTCCAAGATGGATCGTTCGGAGAAATTCTCGCTGACGGGGAAAAACCTGAACGGTGTGATTATGTTTTCGCCACCATCCAGGGCCTATTGGCGGGAGACTTCATCGGACGGCTGGGTCGCGAGCATTTTCGCCACGTTGTGATCGATGAGTGTCACCACCTGCCAGCGCCCTCTTATCAAACGGTGATTCAAAGCATCAGCCCCGACTTGATGATCGGCCTGACTGCCACTCCGGAGCGAAGCGATGGAAAATCATTGCTACCTGATTTCGGAGGGCACATTGCGCACGAGCTTCGCCTTTGGCAAGCGCTCGACCAACAGCTGCTCGTCCCTTTTGAGTATTTCGGTGTTTCAGACCTAACCGACCTGAGAAACATTCGCTGGACCCGATCTGGATACGACCAAGCCGCGCTTTCCAATCTCTATACTGGAAACGACGCCCGCGCAGCGCTCGTCTTGAAGCAACTAGAGCGCCGCGTCGCGGATGTTCGAGCGGTCCGCGCTCTGGGCTTTTGCGTGAGCATTGAGCACGCGTCGTTCATGGCACGCAAGTTCTCGTCCGCCGGCATACCGGCCATGGCCGTTCATGGGGAATCTGATTCCGAAGACCGCGCCCAGGCTGCGACTCGACTGCGTGAACGTGACGTGAACGTCCTCTTTACCTGTGATCTCTACAATGAGGGAGTCGATCTTCCGTTCGTCGATACGCTTTTGTTGCTTCGTCCGACACAGAGCGCGACGCTGTTCATGCAGCAACTGGGACGCGGCCTACGTCACCACGAGCGCAAGGCATCGTGCCTAGTACTCGATTTTATTGGGCAGCAGAACGAGCGATTTCGCTTTGATACCTTGTTAAGCGCGATGACGGGAGTTCCGCGGTCTAGTTTGCGCAAGGCACTTGAGAGCGGATTCTCGTACCTACCAAGTGGGTGCACATTGCAGCTCGATCGCGTTGCGCGAGACACGATCTTGCGGTCTCTTCAGACACTCGGGGGGGCACGCGCGATTGTGCCAGAATTGCGCGAATTGTCGCCAGATCGAAGCCAGCTTATGTCCATGCGCAACTACCTCAATGAGGCGAACCGCGAGGTTGCTGAAATCTATCGTGCAGGTGGTTGGACAACATTGCTTCGACAGGCGGGTCTCGTTGGTGGAGACGACAGCAATACGAATGATCTAAGTGCCCGCCTGCAGCATTTGCTCCATGTTGACGACGCCGAACGCCTCTCCGTTTACGCCAGCGCAGTGTCGCGACTGGCCGCGGCTGGGAGCCCGCCCGCAACGCTCTCTGTCTTCGACCGAACCCGAATACAGATGCTCGATTCGCAACTTTGGGATCGGGGTGAGATGGCGACGGCAGAACAGACGGTTGCTAAGCTAGCGGAGAATCCGCTCATCGTGGCCGAATTTCAGCAGCTTCAAGAGGTTCTCAGCGAACGAGCTACGGATTCCAATTTGGCATACCCGAATTTGGCGTGGCCGATCGGGCTTCATCGCCACTACACGCGACGAGAGATCGTGGCAGCGGTCGGTTTCGTTCAACCTGGTCAGAAGAAGAAAAGTATCCAGGGCGGGATCTTGAAACTGGAAAATGTTCATTCGGAACTGCTCTTCGTGACACTGGACAAGTCGGGCACAGGTTTTTCTCCAACGACACGCTATAGAGATTATGCCATCAGCCGCGATCTGTTCCATTGGGAGACGCAGGCAGCTGCCAGTGCATCGCGTGCGAGCGGCCGCAGGTACATCGAAAGCCCTGGCAACGGAATGACGTTCCATTTGTTTGTGCGATCCACCAAAGAAGACCCGTTTGCTTACCTTGGACCAGTTCGCTACCAATCGCACACAGGCGATCGACCTATCGCCGTCACCTGGCGTCTCGACTATCGGTTGCCAGCCGCGCTGTTTGAAAAGTACGCCACATTGGTCCCAGGCTGACGCTCCCTGAAACGATTCCCGAGCACGCGGCCCAGGCCTCGACTTAGTCTGCGCAGCCAATGGTGCACATGGCCGAGACCGGAACTTATGCTCCGAGCTCAACCAACTCACCAACCTACGAGTCGTTGGATTTGGCCGTAACCTACGGTGACGCACGGCGGAGGCACGACGCTCGCACCCTACGTATCCGCACTGATAGGCACCGCCACATGCGGAAGTAGGTCCGAGGTACGTGAGCTCTTGGGACCGCTGGGAAGGGCTATCCTCGCGTCTTACCACCCACCCGGAGACGTACTTTGACGTCTAACCACATGATTATTCAGGATAAAATAACTATCACGCAATATGAACATCAGAAATTCATTCCACACCGCAGCGAGGATCCCGAGCAACGCCAAGACGCGCTCGAGGATCCTTCCGGATTCTTGCGGCGGCTGCAAGGGCAAGCTGGCGTCATCCTGGACGAAGTGCAGCGCGTTCCCGAGCTATTCTCCTACCTTCAACGCCCCCTCGACGAACGACGCCTCGGATTCGTTGTACTCACAGGTTCACAGAACTTTCTTCTGTCCGAGAAGATTGGACAATCGTTAGCCGGGCGCGTTGCCATCCTAGAACTGCTCCCGTTATCGATGGCTGAGCGCCTGGGGAGAGTGGCTCTGACACCTGATGATATGGACCAGATCCCGCCGCATCAAAGTGCGCCTCCACTCGATGAAGTGTTGTTTGCCGGCGGCTTTCCCCGGGTAGCCATCGACGGCACTGATCCGGTGATGTGGCTCGACGCCTACCTTCGCACCTACGTTGAACGAGACGTACGCCAGCTCGCAAATGTTGGGGATTTGGACGCCTTTTCTCGCTTTTTGGCGCTCTGTGCGGGGCGAAGTGGCCAGCTCCTCGATTTGGTGTCTCTCGGCTCTGATGCAGGAGTGAGCCATACAACTGCACGCCGCTGGATCTCCATTCTGGAGGCGAGCTACGTCCTCGCGCTACTTCGTCCACACCACGAAAATTTCTCCAAGCGCGTTATCAAAGCTCCCAAGCTGCACTTCCTAGATACCGGCCTGCTCTGCCGATTGCTGGGGCTTCGAAAGGCGGAGGACATCCGAGTGCACCCTCTAAAGGGGGCAATTTTCGAATCGTTCGTGGTGAGCGAGTTGCGCAAGCGATTTCTTCACAACGGCGAGCGAGCGCCGCTCTATTTCTACCGTGATTCGCGTGGCAACGAAGTAGACGTTGTGTTGGATCTTGGTGTTCGCCGCATTCCCATTGAAATCAAGCTTGGCGAAACGGTGGTGAGCGAATTCTTCCAGGGGCTTGAGCATTACTCGAAGCTTTCAAGTCAGCCTGGAGGGTGGCTCGTGAATGGCGGCGATAGATCCTATCCTCGCGGGCCACATCAAGTGCGCGCGTGGTCGACCCTGACTTGAACGGAGCACCCGCTTTTCGATGGGCGCGCAACCTGCTATCGTCGCCCCATGGCGGTTGATGATATGGCACTCACGGAGCCAGAACGCTGGGCCCTCGTGAATCGTCGCCTTCGTGAAGAGGCGAAAGCTGCGACCGATGAAACGAAGCTTCGTCAGCTCGCGTCGCTGATGGGTTCAGTCGACGATTTCGGCCGGCGCGCGGCTTTGGCAGAGGACGACGTTCGAGTTCGAGCGCTTTGGTCCAAGCTGCGGGCCAATTGGAACTACGAGAGCTCGCCTAGCGTCGAACGCGTCTGAGCCGCGCCACGCGCATAAGATTGACGCCAGAGTTGACACCTCTAAGCATACGAATCAACATTAAACGTATGCGCACCACCCTCGACCTTCCGGCGGATCTGCTCAACGAGGCTCAGCAATTGCTCGGGTTCAAGTCCAAGACAGATACGATCATCTTGTCATTGACCGAGCTCGTACGCAGGCGACGCATCGAAGAATTGA
>JBBRRP010000192.1:0-8435 GCA_038246305.1 Polyangiales bacterium
CCTCATCCACCGCTGCGAAGTCATCCCCATCGAAGGCCAAAGCTACCGCGCCAAAGAAGCCAAGGAACGCGCCCACGCAAAGCGCGTCAACCCCAACTAACCGCGCTCAGATTTCCGCCCTTTTTCACGCTCGCTAACACTCGCCAAGGAACCACCCACGACGTAGGGTACACCCAATCGCTCGAGCTCTCCTGTGACGATCAGCGTGATGCGGATCGCCACAGGAAGGTCTTCCTTTACCACCCTTCGCGCTCCGAATCCCAGTTGAACGCCTTCTTTACCAGGTCTCGCCCCAGGGTCAGGGCGGCTCGCCGAAGCGTCACCTCGCGTTCGGTGGCATCAGGGTACTCTTTCCGAATTCGAGCTTCGGCCAACAGGTGAACGGTACGGGTGAGGTCGGAAACCTGTCGTGCCTTTTCGGCGTGAGACATTGCCCGATAGCCCTGGATCAGGATCTGCGCGACTTCGGGTTTGGTGTCATTTCCGAAAAGCAGCACGTGTTCGAGTCTAGCCCTGGGGAGGGAAAGCTCAAGTGTTGGATTGTCGCCGCCGGGGCCTGGCTACGTGAAACCGCCGTTGGACCTCCGCAAGAAGCTCCATGGCTCCGAAGAACCCCGAGCGGGAGTCAACGCGACCGCGTCGAACCGCACCGAGCCTCTTTGCGATTTTACTGATGTTCAGCTTGGTCATGGTGGTTCTCCTAGTAGTCCGTGATTACCTGGCGCGTTCAAGCTCTTCCTGGATCCAGGCCGACGTCACGCAGGCGCTGACCGACTTGCCTTTGGGATCCTTGTCTGAAACGCGGGCACCGTGATCGAGAAGGTGCCGCATGATTTGCTTCTGTTGGTCCTTAGCCTGCGGGGAGCCAGAGCCACCCCTGCCGGTATTCTGAACGGCAAGGTGCAGAGGGGTAGAGCCAGCCTTGTTCTTGGCGCGCGAATCAGCGCCGTTGGCGAGTAGCGTGCGAACAGCGTCGGCAGAGCGCGTGCGAACGGCCCGGTGTAGTGGCGTCGCGCCGTCTTTGTCACCGGTATTCAGATCGGCACCTGCGTTGATCAAGAACTGAACGACGGCGACCTGTGCGTTAGGATCCCAGTGGGAAGATCCAGGAATGCCATCGGTTGCGTAATGGAGGGGCTGGGCACCGCGACGGTTTGCCGCACCGACGCGAGCACCCCCTGCAACGAGCTTTTCCGCAATGTCGACGGCATAGGCTGCAGCAGCGATATGGAGCGCCGTGTCTCCGGCGTAAGCGTAGTGCGCGATGTCTTTGAAGTAGTACGAAGAAGGATCCTCGCGAGTTGCCCCGATTCCGGCGGAGAGCTGTGCAAGTGTCGGAAACTGCTTGAGCGTGCGTGCGACTACCGCGGTGTCCCGAGAAGCGATCGCTCGAAATAGCGCGAGGAGCTTCATGTCTTGGTTCGGAAGTTGAGCATCAAGCATGGTGATAGAGCCAGAGTCAGGACGTGGCGAGACAACAGATAACTTTTGAATGCGAGCGATGCTGGGGGTGAGCCAATGCGGCGAGGAAGTCCGTTCTGACCTCATCGAAACGCGGACCGCAAAAGTGTTGCAAGCTATTCATTCGTTCAAAGCGAGCGCTCCAGGCTTCACGAACGGGCGGCTCCGCGGGACCCAAGAAGGAGAATTCGAGATCCGGGAGGGTGAGCTCGTTGAAGACACAAAAGCCAGCATTCTCGAGGTGAGAACGCAGCCGTCGACCCATGAAGAAGTCGTACGTATTTGATGCGTACGCGGAGTTGGCGTACTCGGCAAGCAATTGGTGAGTGGAGAGTTGAAGCGGCTCATGACCAAAGAGGTCATCGATTTCGGTAAGCGCAAGCCAGCCATTGGGCTTTAAGCGCTTCGCCCAGGAAGCAAGGGAGGGTCCGAGATTTGGCAGATAAGCAGTGGCGAAGCTACACCAGATGCCATCGACGGGAGATCCGACATCTGGAAGGGCCTTCAAATCGCCGAGGATAAACCGCGCACCAGGAATGTGACGAGCCTGCGCGTGGGCGAGAAGCAGTGGATCCGAACCCACCCCAATGACGCGAGCGCCTCGGGCAGCAAGGGCGGCAGCTTGATCACCGAGCGCACAGCCGAGATCCAAAACTGTGGCGTTATTCACAGGTGGAAGGAGGTCGAAAACAACCTGCCATGACCGCCATGCGAACTGAGACTTGTATTCATCAATGAGCATGGCAGGTGAAGCGATCTTAGCCTGGTTCGCTATCGCCCTTGCCGCTCGCAAGAATGGGTAGCACACGGACGCGCGAATGTGCTTTGTCAATTGTGGCCAGGGCTCCCTGCTCAAGTGCCTCGCGTCGCAAGTGTAAGACTCTGACAACATCACGACCGATGGCCTTCGGCATGGTGTCCTGGACGCGGACCTGAAGCACACTCGGGCCGAGTGCGCGAGTGGCAGCGAGCAAGGCGCCGAAATCCATATCGTGCGTGAAGAGGACAAAGTGGTGATTCCGAGCCCAAACGAAAAGCGCAATATCAGCAGCCCTAGGATCGCCGACTTCACTCCAGTGAACGCACTGAAAACCTTCTTGCGTAAAGAAGGAAACCCACAGCGGCGACAACTTCATGTCGACGAGGATCTTCACGGCAGCGACAGTTCCGTCTCTTGTGTTCGCCACGCGGCATACGCGAGGGCCGCGTGAACATCAGCGCGTTCGAGGTACGGATAGGCTTCGAGGATTTCACTCTCAGGACGCCCTGCAGCAAGCAGTCCGAGGAGCGTCCCCACTGTGACACGCAATCCACGAATACAGGGGCGCCCGCCCATTACATTGGGATCGTGAGTGATGCGATCAAGAAGGTCCACTAGAAGACACTCTAACCCGAAGTCCAAACGCAGGCGAATAGCAGGGAAATCTAGGGCAGAAGCCAAGGAGATACCCGTCGGCATCGGTGACCTCGAAGAGGGATAACTGAGAGAGTGCGATTCTCGGAGGGCTCACGAATCCTCGGAAAGTACCCCAAAGCCCCGGCGGCCGTCATCGCTGGATGCCTGTATGAGAGGGAGCCTGCAAAGGCGATCGACGGCGCTCGAATGCTAGAGCCGCGTGTTGGGCAGCATCCTCCAGGGTATCTTTAGGTTATGGATCAAGCGACATCCGCGGAACCTCTTGACCGTGCATTGCGGCTGCCTGTCGACGAAAGACTCGCGCTCGCGGCTGCGCTGTTGGAGAGTGTCGAAGGTCCTGGGGAGCCTGAGTGGGCGGAAGCGTGGGCTGCGGAACTGGATCGTCGTGTGCGGGAGTTCGACGAGGGGCGGGTTCAGGGAGTGCCGCGGTCGGAAGTGAAGGCGAAGATTGAGGCACGGCTGCGCGCGAAATGAAGCCGTGATTCTCAAGCTCATTGCGAGTTAGCCTGCTTGAGCTCCATGACGCGATAAGATTTCATCAATGGCTGCTTTCCCGCACGGGAATCTAGCTGCGTCCACATTTGCGCCACCCTCGAGCAACTCCTGAATGACGCGCGGATAGTCGACGTCGACTTCCGCAGAGCGATTGACAGCAGCCCACACGGCAAGCCCCAAGACCGTTCCGCCATAGACGTTCAGCGTCTCGAGCGACGCACTCCTTGACAACAGAAGTCGAAGCACGTGGAGATGGCCTTGAAATGCCGCCCAATGCGCGGCGGTAAATCCCTCTGTCCCGGGGGCACCCGGATCAACGCCTCGGTCGAGCAAGAACTCAACCACCACTGGTCGGTTCAAGCGAGCGGCCCAGTTGAGCGCCTGCTCCAGCTGAGTCTTTGGAGTGAGCGGAAGATTCGGCACGCCGGGCATCGGAGTGAGCCTCGACGAGGCTTTCGGGCCGCCTTTGGGCTCGATAAAGTCAGACACGAGGTCGAGCCGACCGAGTCCGGCTGCAGCCACGACGTTATCGATTCCGGTTCGTTGCGCGATGACCTCCGCGGTATCTGGGTAACCAAACGCGAGAGCCACCATCAGAGCGTTGCCAGGCTTCGCTCCACGGTCGAGCAACAGCGCTGCCAACTCTCCCTGGATGCCAGCAGCCGCCGGATGGGCGCTCGACACTATCATCTCCAGGACAGACGCCTCGTGCCCGTACATGTTGGCGGTAGCGTTCACGTCGGCCCCCTCCTCGAGCAGCAGTCTGGCCACGTCAGTAGCGTTGAATGGGGACCGCTGCCGGAAGTCCTCAACGCCGTTCGCGGCGACGTAGTGGAGCAATGTGGCCCGGTGTACGCGGGCAGAACGCGCTCGCACCAGCTCAGGGTCACGCTGAAGAACTGTTTTCAGCGACTGCACGTCACCATCGATGACCGCGTCCGCGGCAGACTCGAACTTGAAGTCGGGACCGGCCGAGCAAGCCAGCTGTTCGATCTGGTGGGCAAACTTCGGCCAGCTGTCGAAGCCATGCTCGCGAGCCACCACTACCTGCGCATCGCTGAGCGACGCGGAGCGGTTAGCGTCGCGCTCGTATCCCCGGGGGTGATTTTCTTTCAAGCGAGACCACGCCTCGACGTTGTCAGCTCGCAGGAGGCGCAGTAGGTCTTTTGCCTGATTCTTGTACTGCTCGAGGTTTGGGCGCGGAGCGATTTCTCGAAGATCCATGACGAAAATCCTTTCCTGGATTTGCCTGGAGTCCGCACGAATCAGGCAGAAAGAATTTCGTTCTCTTGAACTGGTAAGAGTGGGTGGGCACGGCCCTTTCCGCGGACTGGATGCGCCCCTAGCGCTTCCAGTAGTGTACTCAGGCTCTCGACCCGCGACAAGCGAGCGAGGCCGAAAACGGCACGACCCGTCAGGCCTTCGCGGCGCCGTTGGAATCGTTCCCGCTCGGGGACACCTCACTTTCCAACCTATCGTTGAAAAGTACCTTAAAATCAGGGCGGATGCGATCGCTGAGGGAGGCGGCGGTGTGCGAGGCGTGGACTGCAAGTCGAGCGTGGCGTGCTTCCAGCCGATAGCGTTTCCTACCGTGTGCGTGGGCCGAAACTGCAGGTCGCCATCAGATGTGTGCCGGAATGAGGAACCTCATGCTCGTATCCGTTATGGGCTGGTCCGCGCAAAAGTACCGCGCTTCACCTCCGAGGGCTCGACGGAGTCGGTAAAGGCGAATGGTGGCTCTCGTCCGCTGCAGGCGCTTGTTGAGCTGCGGCGGTCGCGTCAAAGCGCCGGGGTGCGAAGTGCACGTGCGGTTTGCCTGATTCAAGGCCGACGCGTTTAAGCATCGTGAAGATGGCACCGAGGTCGAAGTTATTCTCCGCTGCGAGGGCTTCCCGAATGCTGCGAACCTCGTCAACGATATGTGATTGGCTCATGCTTCTTCCTCGTCCAACTGATGCTAGCGCTTCCTCGGCGAATGGCTTCGATTGCGCGCGATCCTTGCGGGTGAATGCCAAGACGCTTACCCGGAACGCCGTTCGGCGCTGCCCCGCAGGATTTGCGAAACTCTGGCGCCCGTCAGACCGAGCAAACTTCCGGAATCACGGACACTCAGGCCCGCCTTTGCAAGAGCACGTGCGGCTTCTTTGGCTCTCACCATCGCCTGCTGGGTCTGGTCCTCTGCTCGTCGTCGCGCTGTGCGATGGCGTGAAAGTTCTCTCCGTGCATCCGCGGGAAGGTCGATCTTTTCCTGGAATTCAACCTTGAACGCCGTCTCCCCGATCTCAAGCGATAGGGCCTCACGAACCCGCCGACGCGCTTCTTGCAAGGTCCGGCCATTCGAATGCACTCCGCGCGCCTCGAGAATTCTCACGATCCACCAGCCATCTTCCCGCGTGTAGTGCGCCGTGTATGTCTTCTGTCGTACCATCTCTAACTTCCCTTCAGCGATTCGCTGACAACCAGCCCTTACCAAGACAGTGCTCAAGATCTCGCTCGATCGCCTTCAATGTTCCGCGCGGGATATCCTCGCCTTGTGTATTGGGACCGTGCTGAAACAAGTGCCACATTGGATCCTCAGGTGCGAACCTCGTTGGCGTACCTCGACGCATCCCAGGAACCGCAGAACTCGCCGAAGCCCCGTGCTGCTCACTTCAACAGGGTACAATATTTCCGTTACCTGTCAAGCGCGTTTAACACGCAAGAAAACCGCCCAGACATCGGTGACCAGGCGAGGATTCCTGGTGTCGTCGGATGCGCCTCGATAGAAGCTCCATCACAACCTCGCTGCACGTTTGGCATCCGCCCCCCCGCCGGGACACTCCACTTTCCAACCTATCGTTTTTAGAGCCAACTTCGAGAATTGAACTCGAGACCTACGGTTTACGAAACCGTTGCTCTACCAGCTGAGCTAAGTTGGCGAAGGGGCGGGGAGGATACGTAAAGGCAGTCCGGCGTCAAGTTGGGGCATTTTTCCGCAGGCGGCACACGTACATCGGCCCGGCGCCCTCCGTATCGGGCCAGATGCTCCAGCCGAAACGTTCGGGGTGTCCCAAGCTGAAACCGAGCGGTTCTTCTTTCCACTCAGTTCCGAGTTTGCGATGAAGGCGGCTGATCACGTTGGCGTTTTCTTCTTCTAAAAGTGCGCACGTCGCGTAGACGAGCACGCCGCCGGGCTTCAGCGCCGCGAAGGCGGAGCGCAAGAGGGCGTATTGCTGGATTGCCAAATGTTGGACCCGAGCTTCGGACCACTCTGCGAGTGCCTTCGGATCCGCGAGTACGTGGCGTTCTGAGGAACACGGTGCGTCCAAAAGGATGGCGTCGTACGTTTCGGGATGATGCTGTCCGAAGCGAGCCGCGTTGTGTCCGCGCACATCGATGCGCTGCCTGATTTCCGGTGGCACATAGTCATCGAGCACACGCGCCAAACGCGCGCGTCGCGTGCGCGAGAGTTCATTCAGCACAAGTGTGCGGCGTGCGATGCCGTCGTTCTCAGTATTACCCCCCCCAAAAACAACGCTCAGAAATAGCTGTTCGGCGAGGATGAGCGCTTTGCCGCCCGGTGCGGCGCACATGTCCAACACTTGCATTCCTGGTCCGAGCGAGAGACTCTCGGCTGCGAGGATCGACGCCCGATCGAGCGCATAGTGAGCAGCCAAACCCGGCGAGTGCGCCGCGAAGCCGTTCGGTCGCTGGACGTGCTCGGTGGGAGCCAACAGCGCTTGGCGCAACCCAGCCCAGCGTTCTTTAAAACGACTCTGGTAGAGTTCTTCGAACCCAGCCGCACCACGCAATCGAGCCACGGCCGGAGTCTAGCCTCGCGGGTCTGCTTTCAGTCCTCGTAGTCAGGGTTTTGCCAGGGCTGCTTGGCAACGCCGTCGTCTTTCTCGACGATGAGGCAGCGTGTGGTGAGCATCGTGCCGGCGATGGACGCCGCGTGTTCGAGGGCACAGCGCACAACCTTGGTCGGGTCAATCACGCCGCTCTTGATCAGATCTTCGTACTCGCCAGTGGCTGCATTTAGGCCAAATCCGCCCGAACCATTGCGCACCTTATCGACGGCAACACTCGCCTCAAGGCCCGCGTTCGAAGCGATCATGCGCAGAGGCTCTTCGAGACTCCGCCTGACGATGCTCACACCAATTCGCTCGCCGTCGCTCACCTTCAGCTTATCCAACACGCCCTGACAACGGAGCAGCGCCACACCGCCTCCGGGAACGATGCCCTCTTGCGTGGCAGCGCGCGTTGCATACATCGCGTCATCCACGCGGTCTTTGCGCTCTTTCAGCTCCATCTCACTGTGTGCGCCCACTTTGATGACCGCGATGCCGCCACTCATTTTAGCCAGGCGCTCCTGAAGCTTCTCTTTGTCGAAGTCGCTCGCCGTTTCTTCAACTTGAGCGCGAATGAGGTCAAGACGACCTTTGATGAGCGCCTTATCGCCCATTCCATCCACAATCAGCGTTGTCTCGTGATCCATCACGACGCGCCGCGCTCGCCCAAGATCAGCCAGCGTCACGCTTTCGACCTTTCGGCCTGTTTCTTCGGCAATTAGCACACCGCCGGTGAGGACGGCCATATCTGCGAGGATTTCCTTACGGCGATCACCGAAGGCCGGTGACTTCACGGCACAGCACTGGAACGTACCGCGCAAGCGATTGATCACCAACGTGGCCAGGGCTTCCGGGTCGAAATCTTCAGCGATAATCAGTAGCGGCTTACCAGTCTTGACTATCTGCTCCAACAGGGGCACGAGCTCGGCCATATTGGAGATCTTGCGCTGATGCAGCAGAATGTAAGGATCTTCCAACACACACTGCATCCGGGCCGTGTCCGTCACGAAGTACGGTGACATGTAGCCCTTGTCGAATTGCATGCCGTCGACGGTTTCGAGCGAGGTTTCCGTATTCTTGGATTCCTCAATCGTGATAACGCCGTCCTTGCCAACCTTTTCCATGGCCTTTGCAAGCATCTGGCCGACTTCCTCATCGCCATTGGCGCTGATCGTGCCGACTCGGGCGATTTGGTCGTTGGTCTCGATCGGGCGCGAGATTTTCTTCAGCTC
>JBBRRP010000193.1:0-8354 GCA_038246305.1 Polyangiales bacterium
CCCGTGGCCCGACCGGAGTGACGGGGAGCTTCCAACCGCGTGATACGGGGCGGCTCGTTCAACAACAATGCGTCGAACGGGGCTCTCTTCGAACCGCAACAACAACACGCCCGACCATCGCAACAACAACATCGGGCTGCGCTGCGCCAAGACGGTGGCATCCCTGCACCCGCGCGAAATCGAGGCTTAGACGACGTTTTCCTCTTCCACGACTTTTTTGACTTTGATGAGGAACGTTTTATTGACCTCGCCTATTGTGAGATTCGCAGGGCTGAAAGCTCGACCATGTTGCCCGGGCAAGAGCGATTTCTCATTCGCTCTCAATACTGCCAGTTCTTTCTTCTTGAAACAGAAGAGCCGTAACGGAATTGGGTTGTACTCGGAGGAAAAAACCTTCGTAAACTCCCGTCGGCAGTTCTGCGTGGGCCCGAGTTTTGAAGACTAAGGCATCTACCGAGTTACCTGTCCCGGGATGATCCAAGCGGGTTGTCAGCGCCGCGGCTTGGGCAGCACGGGCTCAACAAGTCGACGCTTTAATCGCTGAATTTAGGATGAAGCGTTCAAAGCATTCGTTGATTCCGGAAAATCGCTGGTATGCAGTATGCAGGTAGGGAACCTCCGAGCCCCAAAGCGAGTGAACTCCGAAGCAGTTTGCATTGTGGTGTCGATAGTCTCACACTCGCCGGATGGAAACGACGGGAGAGCACGAGGCTACCCAACTTACTTACGACGAAAACGGAGTGGATCTCAGCCACATCCGGGAGTTCCTGAAACTCAGCGTGGACGATCGTCTGCGAACGCTTGAGGAATTCCTTGCGGCGATGGATACGGTCGAATTCGAAGTCGAGCGATGAACGTCGCTGTTGTCTTGCGGGCGCTGGCCGAGCGCCAAGTTGAGTACATTCTCGTCGGTGGTCTTGCCGCACGCATCGCAGGGTGCCCCAACATCACGGAGGATATTGATTTGCTTTACAGGGTCGAGGACGAGAATGTTCGAAAGCTCGAACAAGCTCTGCTGGATCTCGACGCAGTCGCGCGGAACGATAAACGGCGTCAGCGTTTCTCCTTCGACCATTTGAATAACTTTGGCCATCATCTAGCTGCGACCGTAGCCGGTGACGTGGACGCGCTGGGATCCATCAACGATGGTCTGACGTTTGAGGATATTCTCCCAGACACCGAGTTCGTCACGGTAACCGGGCAGAGGATCCGCATCATCCGGCTCGAACGGTTGATCGAATTGAAGCGGAAACTTGGCCGACCTAAGGATCTCGCCCAGTTACCAGTCCTTGAGGCGACTTTGCGCGAGAAAGCAGCTCACCGAAAGCCATGACGCTTCGCACCCACATCGTGTTTATTGTGGTAGGGCTTGCGCTTGCCGCTGCGTGTTCAGAAAGTTCGGCCCCGAGTCCGTCATAAGCGAGCATTCTTTTGGTCAGTCCTCTTGGTTGATTTGGGTCCGGTCCAGTTTGCCGGCAGCTTGCAGGCCTTCAGCACGGCCGACACGTAGCGGTCGCTCACGCTAATGGTACCGCCCTCGGCGCCGCTGATCATGGGCTGGCTCTTCTTGAGAGACTTTGCAAGCTCTGTTTGGGTAAGCCCAGCGTGTTCACGAGCCGCCTTCAGCGTCGTGCCAATCGACGCGCGCGCGTAGCCTGTCGCGTCCACCGAACCGGCAGGAATGCCCGCCATGCCTTGCAGCCGGATGTACTCGGCCTTCGGTAAAATAACGTACTCGTTCTTTCCGAGCTTGATGGTTTGCGGGTTGCTCATTGGCTAATCCTCATAGACTTGGGAACGGTGTTGGATGCGAACCACGACGACCTTCGGAGTCACGACTCGGAACAGCACGCGCCAATCGCCGGTGCGGAGCCGATAATGGCCCGCCCACTGTCGCGATAGCGCCTTGGCACCTGAGACAGCCGGCCACGCGGGCTAGGCGGTCAAAAACCCGGAGCACACGAGCCCGAATGACTACCGGCAGTTCGTCAAACTCGGCTTGTGCCTCCGGGCTCAACAAGACCGTCATGTGCAACAAGCTAATACCAGCTAATACACGGCGCGTCAACTCCGTCTCCTCGCGCTACGAACTCGATGATGGATATCCGGCGAAGCGCCTTGCTGAGACTGGCTTGCTCGTCTTTTGCTTAACCACCCAGGTCTTCTTCCGGGACAAGCCCCAGTAGAAGGTGAAGCCCAACAGTGTGACGGCGCTTGGTACAACAGTTTGGTACAGATGCGGTGCGGCAACGATGCGCCAATGGCGTACTGCTGCGTAGGGTTTGCGCACCCGTCCGCGTGGCAGACTTTTTCTATCCATGACGACCGTTCCAGTGTCACTACCAGACGAGGCGTTCGCTGCCCTCCGTCGGTCAAGCATGGACACTTACTGAAACAGTTGGACCACGTCCCCGAAGTGATTTGTCGCAAGTTCAGAATATGGGTAGCGTTGGTGGAAGAGAGCGGAATCAGGGAGGTTCGCAAGCTGAAAGGTTTTCGCGACGAATCGCTGAAGGGCAGGTGAACAAGCATGACTACTCGCAAGCGCAAGACGTTTGGGTTGAGAAATCTAGAGAAACGGTTGGGCAAGCTCACTGTCAATCTGCACACATCCAAAGGCGAAGCGAAACACACCTCCCGATTCGCTGGAACACGCAAGCTCCTTGTGGCGACACTCGCCCTCGGGGCGTGGTGGGCGGGCTGCTCCAAGAGTTCCGAAACGAGCGCTCCCCTGCCGAACGAGCTCGAACAGGGCCTTTGTGCTGACAAGTGCATCAAAGCCTGCAACGCTGATTCGGATTGCAATGCCGTCGACGGTGAGCTCTGTTGCGACTTCGGCAGTGATGGCAAAGCTTGCACTGAGGCGAAGGAGTGCCCGCGGCAGTGCACGAACGACGCCCGCTGCGACACCGCCAATGGCGAAGCCTGCGTAAGAACCAAGCTCGAAACCCCCATCAACGTCTGCGAAGAACCTTCGAAGGGGCTCAGGCTCTGCGGCGCGGATTCCGACTGCAAGGAGATCGGCGACGTTTGCTGCGCAAGCTATAAGGAGCCGCTCTGTTTGCCAGCCAATCGCTGCCCGAAGACGTGCTCGAACAGCTCGGCCTGTAACAACGCCGCCGGCGAGATCTGCTGTACGTCGCTTCCCACCTTGGACACGACCCTCGTGCCTGGGGGTATTTGCGTGGTGCCGACCCAGGTGTCCTGCCCCACCGCGTGCACGCAATCCTCGGATTGCAAAACGGGGCAAGGCGAGCTGTGTTGCAACGGACTCTGCGACAAATCGTGCCAGAAACCCTGCGGCAATAGCGCGGATTGTAACGGACAGGTTTGCTGCAAGACGAAGGCTACGCGTTCTCCGTTTGTCCGTGACTCGAAGAAGCCTGGCTATGAAGTGGCCATGTCCGCGAGCGGGGGAAATAGTGCAGGTGGCGGGACGGGCGCCGGCGGCGCGATGCTGGCTGCGGGAGGAAGCACGGGTGTCATGCTGGGTGCGGGAGGAGGGGCCATGACGATGGGCACAGGGCTTACCATCATTCCCAACAACGGATTCGTGAACAGGTTAACCAACGGCGTGGGCGTGGAGGGCCCCTTCTACACTTTCAACGATGGCGTATCCGTTATCCGGCCGGCGACCTTCGCCGCGGCAGGGGCGAGCATCTGCGCTGATGGTTCGACCGTCGCCGTCCCCAACATGAATTACGCAATGTATTGGGGAGCAGGCATAGGCCTCAACCTGAACCAAGCCGCTGGAGCCGCATCACCGGCACCCTACAATCCGATGACCCATGGCCTCGTCGGATTCAGGTTCACGCTGGAAGGAACAGCAGTCCCTGACAAGGTTTTGGTAACGATTGTCGCCCCCGGTTCGTCTACCCCGTACTGCAAGGTAGTGAGCGGCGCGGGGACCTATACGGTGCTTGGCAACGAGGTGCGCGCGGATTGCAACGCAAGCGTGCCTGGTGCTCTGCTTCCAGTAGGTGAAATCGAAGCGGTCCAGTGGATTGTCCCCAGCAACGACGGGGCCGTCCCTTTCAACTTTTGCGTCTCGAACCTCTCTGTGGTTACCTTCTAGGCCGGCCAATCCCTTATCGGCGTACCGTTCTCTGAAAGCCGTGGGCCAGAAAGGGTGCGGCCTCGCTCGTGGCAGACACGCTTTCGTGAGAGGGAACCTTTGCGCAATCTAAGGCGCTCCGAATCCGCGCTGGTGCGCCGAATCTTTGGCGTGCCAGAGAATGCTGCCGCTCAGTTTCGCGCTACCCTTCCGCCTGCGCTTCTGGCACAGCTGGATCTGCGCTCGCTGCGCGTCGAAGATCCAGCTTCGGTTGTTGAAGTTGTGAAGTTGTGAACGTGAACCGCTGCTAGCGCTTTGGGTTAGCTGCTTCTACGCGCGTGGGGCATAAGATGGGGCCTAAAGGAACTCAGGCGCCTGAACCACACATTCCGGAAACGCTTCGATCACCAGGGTGCCGGTGGCATTCACAATGTCCTCTGCTTGATAACCTGTGGCTGACGGACCCCGGAATCGTTCAACGACCTTATCGACGAGGTTCACGATCCAGTACTCCGGTACGCCGCTTCTAGCGTAGATGAGAGCCTTCTCACGATCTCGCTGTAGCGAAGAATGGGCGATTTCGACAATGAGAAAAGCGCGATCGGGGTGTGCGGAGCGATAATCTGCATGGGGCACGACGGCGACGTCGGGATCGGGTTGGGAGTCGCCGCTGGCGGCGAAGGCGGATTGGACCCGTACTTTGGCGCGAGTTCCGAGCCGCAGCTTGAGCAAACTCTCAAGGATGTCCAGAGTTCCGTCGTGTATTCATCTCGCTTTAGGGTGCGAATGCCAGTGTCTTGTGCCGCGACCACGGTCGAAAGCCTAGCATGCGGAGAAGAGACGGCAACAAGTTTCACCGAACCCCGCATCTCCGAGCTCTCACTGCAAAAGCGGCAGCCTGACGTGAGCCGCCTTGTCCGTAAAGCTCGGCAGCTCATTGAAGTTCAGATACCGATAAAGGCTGGGTGCCATGCTGTCGATGCCGCTCGCGTATTTCTGATATTCCTCGTTGGTTGGCAAGCGCCCTAACAGCGAAGCGATGGCGGCGAGCTCGGCGGAGGCTAGATAGACGTAGGCGCCCTTGCCGAGCCGATTCGGGAAGTTGCGCGTTGAGGTGGAGACAACCGTGGAGCCCGGGGCCACGCGGGCTTGATTACCCATACACAGGGAGCAGCCGGGCATTTCGGTGCGCGCGCCCGCCTGCGCAAATATGCTGTAGAAGCCTTCTTCGCGCAGCTGGCTCTCATCCATTTTGGTGGGTGGCGCCACCCAAAGCCGCGTGGGCACGGGCTCTTTGAATTGCTGCAATAAAGTCGCGGCCGCCCGGAAATGGCCGATATTGGTCATGCAAGAACCGATGAAAACCTCATCTATCTTGGCGCCTGCGACAGCGCTCAGTGGACGCACATCATCCGGATCATTGGGGCAAGCGAGCAACGGCTCTTTCACCTCATTCATGTCAATCTCGATCACCGCGGCGTACTCGGCGTCCGCATCGGCGACCAAAAGATCGGGTTGGGCCAGCCACTTTTCCATGGCCTGGGCGCGGCGTTCGAGCGTGCGCACATCTCCGTAGCCCTCGGCGATCATCCAACGCAGCATCACCACATTGGAACGCAGATACTCGCTCACGGGCTCCGGATTCAGCTTGATCGTGCAGCCCGCTGCAGAGCGCTCGGCGCTGGCATCGCTCAGCTCGAAGGCTTGCTCCACCTTGAGATCGGGAAGCCCTTCAATTTCCAGGATCCTTCCGGAGAAAATATTCTGCTTGCTCTTGGTGTCCAGCGTGAGCAGCCCTTTCTGGAGCGCCGCGTACGGGATCGCGTTCACCAGATCGCGCAGCGTGATCCCAGGCTGCATCTTGCCTTTGAAACGGACCAAAACGCTCTCTGGCATATCCAGGGGCATCACTCCGAGCGCGGCGGCAAAGGCCACGAGGCCAGAGCCCGCCGGGAACGAAATCCCGAGCGGGAAACGCGTGTGTGAATCCCCGCCGGTGCCCACTTGATCCGGCAACAGCATGCGATTGAGCCAGGAATGAATGATGCCGTCGCCGGGACGCAGCGAAATGCCACCACGGTTCGTGATGAAATCCGGCAACGTGTGTTGGGTGTCGATATCCACAGGCTTCGGGTAAGCGGCGGTGTGGCAGAACGATTGGAGCACCAGATCCGCAGAGAAGCCCAAACAGGCTAACTCTTTCAGTTCGTCGCGGGTCATCGGCCCCGTCGTGTCCTGGGAGCCAACGGTGGCCATTCTGGGCTCGCAATAGGTGCCAGGACGTACGCCCGGTACGCCGCAGGCGCGGCCCACCACTTTTTGAGCGAGCGTGTAGCCTTTGCCGGTGTCTGTGGGACTGATCGGACGCTCGAATACTGTGGATTGGTTTAGGCCCAAGGATTCACGAGCGCGACCCGTTAAGCTGCGACCGATGATCAGTGGGATGCGGCCGCCGGCGCGCACCTCATCGAGCAAGATCGTGGTTTTCATCTGAAAACTGGCGATGAGCTCGCCCTTTTCGTTCTCGATTTTGCCTGCATACGGATACAGGTGAATCACATCGCCCATGTTGAGCTGGGAGACGTCGCACTCGATGGGAAGCGCACCAGAATCTTCCATGGTGTTGAAGAAGATGGGGGCAATCTTCCCACCCAACACAAATCCACCTGAGCGTTTATTCGGAATAAACGGAATGTCCGTCCCGAAATGCCAGAGCACAGAATTGGTGGCGCTCTTGCGGGAAGAGCCCGTTCCCACCACATCCCCCACGTACACCACGGGATGGCCTTTGGCTTTGACCTCGGCCATTTGTGCGAGCGCATCGTGGATCCCTTCGCGCGGATTCTTCAGCATTGCTTGCGCGTGAAGCGGGATATCCGGGCGGGACCAAGCATCTTGTGCGGGTGAGAGATCATCGGTGTTCGTTTCGCCCCTCACCTTGAAAACAGTGAGCGTGATGCGTTCGGCAAGCTTGGGGCGGCTCGTGAACCATTCTGCGTCGGCCCAGGCCTGCATCACTTCACGTGCGTGGGGATTGCCAGCCTTCGCCTTGCTGTCCACATCGTGGAAGGCGTCAAACATGAGCAGAGTCTTCTTCAATTGCCGAGTTGCTTCGGGTGCCAGCTCGGCGCTGTCGAGCAGCTCTACGAGCGTTGAGATGTTGTAACCTCCCAGCATCGTCCCCAAGATCTCAACTGCGCGCACCTTGCTGATCAGCGGCGAGCTTGCGGTGCCGCGCGTGATCGCAGTGAGGAAAGCCGCTTTCACATAGGCTGCGTCGTCCACACCGCCCGGGATTCGCTCGGTGAGCAGATGCATCAGGAATATCTCTTCACCCTGTGGGGGCACTTCAAGGAGCGAGACGAGAGCCTGAGTTTTCTTGGCCGAGAGCGGCTCGGGTACGATGCCAAGTGCGGCGCGCTCTTGGGTGTGTTGACGATACTCTTGTAGCATTGGAGGATTCCTTGACGGGCTTCCTGCATTGGGCAGGGTTCGGGGAGTCTAGCGCAAGCTTTGCTCTGACAAAAAACGAAAGGCCCCGAAACCGGAGCCTTTCGAAAATTTTAGCTACTGGAAGCTCGAAACTTACCAGCCGCCGCGACCACCGCCGCCGCCGCCGCCACCGCCGCCGCGACCACCGCCGCCGCCGCCGCGACCACCGCCGCCACCGCCGCGACGTTCGCCACCGCCGCCGCCACCGCCGCCACGACGTTCACCGCCGCCGCCGCCACCGCCGTAACCACCACCGCCGCCGCCGCCGCCGCCAAAGCTGCGACCACCGCCGCCGCCACCGCCGCCGCCGCCAGTGCGCTCGCGTGCGACGTTAACATTGAGCGAACGACCACCCACCACGGTGCCATTCAGGCTTTCGATCGCGCGCTGAGCGTCAGCGTCGGACTCGAATTCGACGAAGCCAAACCCGCGGGACTGGCCCGTCATACGGTCGAGCACGAGGGCAACCGACTGAAGCGGCCCAATCGCCTCAAACATTTCACGGAGCTGCTGTTCTGTTGTGGAAAAATCAAGGTTGCCCACGAAAAGCTTATTGTTCATTAGATCGTCATCTCTCAGTTTGCGCTAGATTACAGGTTGATTCGGTGAACGCTCAGCGCCTTTGCTTTCTCCGATCCCTCCATACGAGCTGGAGGTCGGTTCTACAGAGTCAAACGCGGGCGGGGGAACCGAACTGCGACGCATCTGAGGACCAAGGCGAGGGCTAACATGCTGCAGCCCGACAGGCGAGCAGATTTTCACGTAAGAAGACCCTGCGCCGGCCGGTTGGCCTAGTGACCACTGCCGA
>JBBRRP010000194.1:0-8273 GCA_038246305.1 Polyangiales bacterium
GCAAAGCTGTCTGACACACTGCATCACCGGTATCGAGATCGTGAACGACCAGCCAGGCAATCACGCTTCCTGGGAGCCATTCTCGGCGATTCCTCCGAGGGCTGTAAGTCAACTCAGGTTCCTTGTAATGCATGATATGAAACACGCCCAAAAAGCGCTGCTTTGAAAGCGCCCGTAGCTGGAGGAGTGCCCGCTCTCCTTGGGCTAGGCTGCGCACAAGACGGAATCCGTCGTCACGGCTGCTTGGCTCCAAGGCGTCGCTTTCGACCCGAGCGAGTGCGTCAATGCGCAGCGATTCGAGAACCCTGAACGGGACGAGGTTCTTCGGGTTGGTTCTGCTGTCGGAGGACTCCACTCCGAGCGTCAGCTCGGTCTCGCCGAGCAGGCCTAGACGTGAGTCCGGACAGGCTCGCTCTACCAAGTCGACAGGTCCCGCAAAAGGCTGGGCAAAGCGTCGCCGGAGGCGGGCGGCTTCGTAGCTCAACTTCGCGGAAAGGGCGGTGACTTGATCCGCGGTACGGTTTGGGTCCTCACCCACTGACGGTGAAGCTTCAGCGTGCGGCTCAGGCTTGGTTGCGTTCAACGCGAGTGTGACCGACCTACGATCGCATGCTCCGAGGCCGAATGCCGAAGCCCAGGCGATGAGGTACCAAAACCACTGTCGTCGGAGCTGGGGGCCCATATCCCCAGAAGTTAGAGAAGTCCATTGGTTGGGCCAATAAATTGACACTGCGGGGCCCAAACTGCAGCCACCTTCACAAACTCTATACCACTCGCGAGCCGACTCACTTGCCTTGGGTATCGGGTTTTTGCACCTGACACGCCGTGTGTCGGCGGGGGCTGCCCGAGACGTCAGAGCTGTGCCAAAGTCCGCCCCTGCGCCGCCACCCCCCCGAATCGTTCGAGCGCGTTCAGCGCGAGTTTCAGGAAATGAACAATGAGTAGCAATTCAAAATTGAGGACGTTCACTAATCTCACTGCCCTGTTGTTCGCAGGCTTTGCACTCTCCGGGGCCGGATGCGGGAAGTTCGCCCCAGGCTATCGCCCACCTACTGGCGCAGCCAACCAAAAGGCTGGAGCAATGAGCTACTATGAGGGCTCGCAAGTTGATTCGGACGCCAAGAACAAGAGTGAAGGCGGCCTCTACCTGAAGCAATCCGAAACACAGAAGGCTCCTCTGAAGCAGGATGCGATCGACAAGAACAACTTCGGGGACCGCCGCACCGCACATCATCAAAATTGGATGATTTTTCATAGTCGAGTCACCCTGGGGAAGAGCCTTGCGCTTGAGTACCATTACAAGACTGACGGTGACGACAAGCACACCGACAAGATGTTAGCCACCACCTCAATTGCCTTTTCTCCGAATTGGCCGAAGACAGATATTTCGCAGGCGCGCTATTTGATCATGTGGCTGAAATCGAGCGACCCGAATTCCGCCATCAAGCCCGAGCTGGCGATCCAATCGACCAACGAATCCAAGGGTTTGAAGACCACGGACTACGTTGATTTATCTGAGTACGCGCTTGGCAAACGCATTGGTAAAGATTGGACCAAAGTAACGGTCCCCATCACAGCGTTCCCCGACATTACCAAGGTGGATATCACGGAAGCCCAAAGCATCGTGTTGAAGTTGGGTGGAACGCCCGTGGAGAACAAAGATGAGTATTTGTTGGTTGACAACGTGTACTTCACGGACGCAACTAAAATAACGCCTGTTGAAAATGTGGGTTATATGCAGCGGGGCGACGGCTCATTGGTGGTGTGGGATAAGGCGCCCATCGAGCAACCGAAGCGTTTTTCGATCAAGGTCGGCGAAAAAGAGATCCTCTCAATCAATGGCCGCGAGCGCATGGCCATCATTCCGAACAAGCTGCTGCCGCCAGGTAAGTCCGCGGTCATCAGCATCACGACGGTGGGCGAGGAGGACAGCTCGAATCCAGTGAATCTCGAGTTGGATATGAAGCGTCCATCCGAAAACGCTGCCGTCGTCACCGTCGACAGTACACCTCGGCATGAGATTTCGTCTTACATTTTCGGCACCAATTGGGCGGAGCCCGAAACGATTACGAAGACGGGCGTCACCATCAACCGTTGGGGCGGGATGCGCACTACCAAGTACAATTGGGAGTACGACGTCGATAGTTCCGGCGCGGATTACTTCTTCATGAATGGCTATTCGAAGCGGCGTGGCACCGATGAAGACGAAAAGGGCTATTACGGCTTCATCACCAAGACGGCGGATGCCGGCGCAGCGGTGAACTTCACGCTGCCCACGGGGCCCTATATTGCCAAGCCTCACATGGAGGACGCTGAACGCTACTGTGGCTTCCCGAAAGGCAAGCTGCCCAAACAGAACAGTTTCGATCCCTCCGGGGAATGCGGGGACGGTCTGGAGCCTGGCAAAGAGGGCAAGAAGATTTGGACGAATGATCCTAAGTGGTCCAACGTTCCGAACTCCGTGGAATTCCAGCGTAAATTCCTTGTCAAGCTCAAGCAACTCATTACCGAACGCAAGGCCAAGAACAAGAAAACAGAACTCTTCATCAGCATGGACAATGAACCTGGGCTTTGGTTTGAATCGCATCGCGATTCAAGCCCCAAGGGCATCAACGCCGATGAACTCGTGAAGATGAACACCGATTACGCATCTCTGGTGAAAGACGTGCTGCCAGAGTCGAAGGTGATCGGATGGTCTGCCTGGGGTGCGCTCGAACTCGCGGGCTCCAATCTGGATTACACTCCGCCCGGCGAAAATGGCTACCAGAACTACGGCACGTTCAAGAATCCCGCCGAGGAACAGTGGCGCGATCGAAAGGCCCACGGCTACACCACACAGCTCGAATATTACCTCAAGCAAATGGCCGCGGCCGAGAAGAAAGCGGGTAAGCGACTGATCGATATCGTAGACGTTCACTGGTATCCCGAATCAGTTGGCGTCAACTCCAACGGAGACACGCTCAAGCTTTCCGACAATCTTGAGTACGATCCGGCCCTCGTCGCCCAGCAGTTCGATGCGCTCCGAGAATGGTACGACCCGACGTACACCAATCCCACGTGGCTCGCGCAAGCTGAGAACAAAGCGGCATTCTGGTCGCCATTTCACCCCGTGATCCCCGCGCTCAAGAAGCTGGTGGAGCAGAATTACCCAGGTACCAAGCTAGCCATCAACGAGTACGATGTCGGAAGCCGGGATTACTTTCACGGCGCGCTCTTGCGCGTCGCCGCGATGGGCATTTTCATGCAGGAAAATTTGTACATGGCGCAGGCCTGGTTTCAGCCTAACGACAAGCGCAGTTTCGTGTTCTTGGCGCAACAGATGTACGGCAACTACGACGGCAAGGGCGGCCACGTCGGCGGAAAATTCTACGCGTCAAAATCAGACAACGGTGATCTGATGAGCTACGTGGCAGACGACGGCAAACACTGGTTCGCGGTGCTCGTCAATAAGAACCCCGAGGCCCGCATGCGGACGACGCTGGCTTTTCCTGCCAAGATCTCCAAATTCAAGAGCTACGTCCTTTCGCAGACTCTTGGGCAGCGCGTGCTCGAGGCCGATTCGCAGAAGGCGAGCGGCGAGCGCATTGCTCTGTATGTGCCGGCGATGTCGGCCACCTTGGTCGTCGCGGAGTAGCGCATGGCTAGCGTTGAGCTGCTCTCGGGGGAGCTGAGACTCCTGATCTATCCCGAAGTTGGAGGCTCGATTGGGGCCTTTCAGCTGGAGCGTCAAGGGGGAGTTCAGCACCTGATGCGCCCGGCGGTGACTCGGGAAATCAGCTCCAGCGGGGCGCTGGCCATGTCCAGCTTTCCGTTGGTTCCTTATTCGAACCGTGTGTTGGGTGGGAGTTTTGAGTTCGGAGGGCGCGTCGTGCGGCAAAGTCCGAACATGTTGCCCCAAGAGCATCCGTTGCATGGGCATGCGTGGCGCGCTCCTTTTCGAGTCGCGTATCAGGAGCCCTCACGTTTGGTGCTCGATTACGAGCACGCGTCGGGGGAATGGCCGTGGCGCTACTCAGCAGTTCAGAATTTTATGCTGACAGACAATGCGCTCAGTTTGACGCTTTCGGTTGAGAATCGCAGTGCCGAACCGATGCCGGCAGGGCTCGGGCTTCACCCTTATTTCGAGTGCAATGAGCTCACCACGCTGCAGGCAAATTTGCCATTGATTTGGCAAGTGCAGGACTTTGTGCCGATGGCTTTGGAAGGGGTTACGCGCGGCTCCGATTTTCGACGCCCAACCAAAGTTTGCGAGACGTTGTTGGATCATTGTTTTGAGGGTTGGGATGGTCGCGCCGAGATCCATTGGCCCGACCGTGGTGTGCGGCTGCGAATCACGAGCGATGCGGTGTGCGAAAGGGCCGTGATCTACACACCAAGAGGTGCGAGCTTTTTCTGTTTTGAGCCAGTCAGTCACGCGAATGATGCCTTTAACTTGGTGTCGCGTGGGAATCAAAACACCGGGCTTCGGGTGCTTGCGCCGGGCGAGAAATTAGCTACAACCACTGTGTTTTCCGTCGATACGTGAAAGTTGATTTTCGATGCGACCTGCTAGGCCCGTGAAGGTGCGTTCAGTTCTCGGGGCAGGGGTGCTTGGAATTGCGTCAGCTGGTTTCTTGGCGCAGACCTGTCGGGCAGCTTCTAAGACCGAAACGGCCGCCCCCGTCGTTCAACGGCTTGCTCCCGTGGTGCTTGAGATCCCATCCACGTCGACTCCGGAGACCGCCGGGCAGCGTCAGCCACCTGTAGCGCCAACTTCCAACAATGACGCGGTTAGGCCCGCATCAGGGAATACTCACGCATCCAGCAAGAAGCGTGTCTATTCGATCGCCGCGCTGGGGGATTCAATCACCGACTACCGCACGTCCGGTGGCGGGTACCTTCGCGTCCTTGAAGGGCACTGCCCACAATCCAAGGTCGCGAATTTTGGCAAAGGCGGCGACATGGTTAATCAGATGCGTCGGCGTTTCGAGGCTGACATTCTAACCGCGCCGGTGGGCACCTACACAGATCTCATTTTGTTCGGCGGCGTCAACGATCTGTACAGCGACGAGACGGCGGGTCGCACCAACGATAAAATTACCGCCGATCTGTCCTTCATCTACGCACGCGCCCGGGACGCCAAAATGCGTGTGGTGGCCATCACGGTTGCGCCCTGGGGAGGCTTCAAGCGCTATTTCACCCCCAGCCGCAGCGACCACACGCGCAGCCTCAACGCTTGGATTTTCTCGCAGCGCGGTGGGCTCGTGGATGAATTGGTCGATTCCTATGCGTTGTTGTCTTGCGGTGACCCAGAACGCTTTTGCCAGACGTATGAGTTCTCACGTCCGGATGGCCTTCACTTCAACCAACAGGGTCACGAGAAACTAGGCGCAGAGGTGTGGGCGCGCGCGTTTTCAGATTGCCGTTAGCTTTGAGCCTCCCGGAGCGCTCAGGAGTGGCGCCTCACAAAGTTAACAATGGCCAACGCGCCAGGGCCAGTGGCTGGCAAACTATGGGCGCCCGGCCAGATCACCTGTTCACGCGTCGCGGGGTCAAAGCATTCGAGGGCCGCGGGAGCGCTGGCCGCAATGGTGTCCTTTTCACCCCAGACGTGGAGTGACGGTACTGCGATATTTGTAGCCAAAAATGGCTTGATAACCTGCGAACGCGGCAGGCTGCCTGCAACGATGACGGCAAAGCGAATGGGGGGCAACTCTCCCGCATGCGATAGGGCTGCGATAGCCGTCGCAAGTATCCCACCCTGACTGAACCCAAGGATCCCAACGGGCGCATGGCGCAAGAGGAGCTCTCTTACGAACTCCCGCGTGGTTTCCCAACCGCGATAGTCACTGCCGTCGTCCGTAGCGTTCCACCAATGCAAATAGGGCGGAGGCAAGCGCGCGATCCCCCAGCGTTGATGGAGTCGCTCCACACTTTCAAGCTCACAGCTATGGGGTGCGTCGGGACACACCACAGCGAGCTCCTCGGGTAGGCCCGGCGTGAGCGCCGCGAGTTGGGCCTCCATTCGGGCGCCGTTCAGTGAAAATCCGTGAAAAGCCAGCAATGTGGTCGACAATTTCCACTCCAGTCTCAGTGTCCGGATGAGATTCAATCGCACGTTATCTGCGCGCGCAAGCTCGGGTGGTTCCAACTGCTCGCATCGGTGAGGAAGATTCGCTAGCGTGGCAGCATGCGGCTTTACGGATTTTGGCGGAGTACGGCGACCTGGCGTGTGCGAATCGCGCTGGCTCACAAAGGCATTCCTTACGAGTACGTGCCGGTGCATCTCACCCGCGAAGGTGGCGAACAGCACCTTGCGCCGTTTCGGGCACTGAATCCGATGTGCCACGTACCTGTGCTCGAACTCGAGGCGGGCGGCCGAACGCATCATCTCGCTGAGTCGATGGCGATCTTGGAGTACTTCGAAGAGCGCGTGCCTCTTCCTCCGCTCTTGCCTGCCGATCCTTTGTTGCGTGCACGGGCACGCCAACTCGCGCAGATCGTAGTGTCCGGGATTCAGCCGCTCCAAAATACCAAAGTGCAGCACTGGGTAAAAACCGAGCTGCATGCCGACGCCGCCGCCTGGGCTCAACATTGGATCCGGCTCGGCCTAGAAGCGCTGGAAGCCCTCACGGCAGAAACCGCCGGCACCTTTTCAATTGGCGGTGAAGTCTCATTTGCAGATGTTTGCCTCGTGCCCCAAATGAGTTTTGCCGCCCGCTTTGGAGTGGATGTTAGCCAGTATCCAACACTGCGTGCGATCGAGAACGCGTGCGCTTCATTGCCAGCATTCATTGCGGCCCACGCCGACCAACAACCTGACGCAGAAGAGGCGGTCTAAGCGATGTACGGAAACTTTTTGAACCCGCGGTTTCGAGTCGAAATTGTGCTCGCGATCGTGTTTTCGGTCATCACCTGCGGCATCTACAACATCTTCTGGAATAGGAAGCAGTTTGAAGCCATGAACTCACTTCTCGGCAAAGAAGAGTACAACTTCTGGCTTTGGCTGTTGGTCACTGCGATTACGTGCGGCATCTTTCACATCTATTATCAGTACAAGTTCGGTACCGATCTTGACGCCATCCTAAGAGCACGAGTCGGCGGTGCGCCCACGAATTTCGGAGTGCTCGGACTCGTGCTTTCGCTCTTTGGCATGTCCGTGATCGCCGATGCGATTTTTCAGGTGGAGTTTAATAAGATGATCGGATGAAATGTTCCACGAACTATAGTGAAACGTTCGGTAAACTATGGGGACCCTACGGGCAAGCGATTCTAGGCTTCGATTGCGCCGAAGCGCTACCGCCTGCGATCCCGACTGGAGATGCACCGAGGGGCATCCCAGTGGACTTCCCACCGGATCCGAGTGAAGCGCCGTTGGCGCCTCCAGCGCCGTTGGCGTCTCCAGCGCCGTTGGCGCCACCTGATGGTGCCGAAGGACTGCCCCCGCTTGACGGAGCTACGCCACCGGGATCGATCGAGAACACCGGATAGTAGAGGACGGAGCTCGGTACGATTTCAAGCTGGTCAGGTTTGGTGACAGATTCGCCAGGCTTCGCCCACTTCACCATTGCGTGCGTGTCCCCCGCACTTTCGCGGTGGTACCAATCGAACATGTAATACCGGCCTTGTTCCAAAGGAATTGGCTTCGAGGTCTGCTGGGGCCACTCCCATCGGCTCGTACTGCTCGTTCGTGCTCAAGAAGAACTGAACCTGATTGTCGCCGGATACTAGGAATTGATAGACGCCGGTCGTGGGCGCCTTGATGAAGCCACGCATGCGTTCGCCAAAGTCGTGACCGTAGTTTAAGACGACCGTTTCTTGGCCTGGAACGAATGAATGGGTCTGTAGGGAAGAGAGCGTGTCAGTACCGTCAGGGGGGCTTCGGGCAATCGTGTCCCGCAGATTCGCAACAAACGGATCCATGTCCGGCAGGCCGAGCCAATACTGGCGCAGAACGGAACCTGGGGCGCCGATTTGCACAGTCCCGACCGGCTCCGACAAGGCGCTCGTGCTGCACACGCCCTTCTCGACAGTGCCTCCGCAATTCAGCAGCAATAAAGAAGCTAGCACCGGACACAGGCTTCGGCTTCGCTTGAACGGATGTTGGGAATTGAGAGTTGTTAGGTAATGCATGCTGAGGTATCGCTACTGAAGAAAATCGCTGCACTCGCAGCCAGTTCAGTCATTACAAAACCTGATTTTAGCGCGAGTTTAGGCTTCTCGAGGTTGCAGGAGTTATACCAATGCATACTCGATTTCGGGTGCCTCCTGGCCAATCCGGAGGCCTTGAGGCA
>JBBRRP010000195.1:0-8218 GCA_038246305.1 Polyangiales bacterium
ACCTGGCGATCGCGACGATCAATCAGCTTCACGGCGCCGCGGCTCACTTCGACGCTGGAGAACCCAGGCTGCGCACGCAACGCAAACTTGGTGCCCAGCACTTCCACTTTTCCCGAATCGAGCACAAAGCTGGCGCTACCGTTTTTTTGATGCGCGATATCGGCGACGATGCTGCCGAGCTTGAGCTGAGCGCTACGGCCGGCTTCGTTCAACACCAATTCTGTGCCTTGGTCGAGCGTGAGCTCGGAGCCGTCATCCAGACGGAGCGTGGCACGGGTGAAGGGATCCGTCTTCAGGTGTGAGCCGGGGCGAATGCGGTGGTTGACTTGTGCGCGTTCACAGGCTCCGGCGTCCGTGCAGATTTCAAGACCCTTGGCGTTCGCGGAGGCTTGGCTGATGTTCCGCACAACGCCTTGCCAGCTGGAACCATTTGACAACCACGAGCTGGCGCCATGTTGATTGGACGCTGAATTCACGAAAAACAGGAGCGCCGCAGCCGCTCCCGAAACGGCAATCGCCGCGGCCAATGGGCGTTGCTTCAGAAAGGATAGAATGCCGTTGGCTTTTGGCATCTCCAGGTTAGCTTTTTGTTTGGGAGTGTTTTCCGCGGGTTCCGGTGGGGCCTTGGGTGCTGCCTCGGGTTGCGCTGCGAGCGCCGTTTCAAGCCGGGCACGGAGGTCGGCGGGAGCGAGTGTGAAGTCGCTGCCTGCTGGGGCGATCAGTTCGGCGGCGCGTTCGGCTTCGTGCCGAAGATCGCGGCAAGCGTCGCAATCGAGCAAATGTTCCCGGAGCTCAGGAGCTCCGGTGCCATCCAGCACTTCGGAAATGTGTTCTTCGACCTGTTGGCAGAGGGACGATAAAGTCATGCTATTTCCTTTTCAGAGACGGCGCTTTGCAAGGCTCGAAGTCCGCGTGAAACACGCTGGCGAGCCGCAGGTTCATCGATTCCGAGCGCTTCGCCAATTTGGGCAAAGCCAAGCTCGCCCACATAACGCAGCACCACCGCTTCGCGCAGGGTTGGCTTAAGCTCGGCCAGGGCTTGGCGTGCGCGTTCGGCTTTTTCACGTAGAAGCGAACGTTCATCGGCAGCTTCGGCGTGGCGCGGAGGCTCAAGCAACTCCAGCTTTCGCGCGTTCGCTCTGCGCCCCTCCAGGCTCCTGGCACACTTGCGGCGTGCGATCGCCAAGAGATATCCTTTGAGCGACCCGCGCTGTCCCCATTTTAACAGCGCTTGCTGCGCATCGAGCAGCACTTCTTGCACGAGATCTTCGGCGTCGGCACGATTCCCGAGCAGCGCAAGACACACACCACCTACACAGGCGCCATAATGGTCCGCACACAAAAGCACGGCCTCGCGCAGCGCACCTTTCGACACAGCCTCCACGATGCTGGCCTCAACTGCACTGGCGCCATTCATGGACATCGTTTCGTCACTCACAGCCAAGTGACCCCCAGCGCCCGATTGGTGACCAACAATCCTCCAATTTCATTCGACACACTCCCAAACGCGGCGACGCGCCAAACCTTGCATCCCCCTGGAACCCCTCAGAGGAGCGCTCCTTGGGGGGCCAAGTTAAGGCCCCGCTTCCGTCGTCACAGGAAGAGATTGAATGTCCGGCCCGTGGACCCCATCGTGATCCGCGCGCGCGGAGAAGCAGCCGATGACTTTCAGAAGCATTCGTAGTAAAAAGGCGGATCAATTGCAGGTTTTATTCAACGATTCACGCGCGTTCACCAGCGATTTAGGCCTTTGGGAAGGGAATACTTTACATTCCGAACCCATCTGTTCCGTCCAATCTTGCTGCGGCTCGGGGCCGTGCATCTTACTCAACGAAAGCTAAGGAGTTCTTAATGAATACACGAAAAATTGCCTTGATCGCGCTGCTTGCACCAGTGCTAGTGGGTGGGATTGCCGCCACGGCTTGTAGCGATGCGAGCGCTTTGCCGGGAGTGGGGGATATCGCTGCACAATGCGGGCTCACATGCCCCGATTCAAAGACAGAAGGCTTGCTTCAGGGCAACGCTCAGATTTCTGGCCTGCGCTCGATCGATACTTTCTTTGCCGCAGTGGTTGATTTTAACGCTAAGGCTTCGATTGTTTCGGGCAACATTAATGCACAGCTGGGAAGAATTCGTGCCGCAGTAGGTGTCGATGCCAACGCGGATCTCAGCGCCGCCATCAAGGCTAAATTCGCACTGTACGCTGACGGCGGAGTGACGATTGTGGCCCAGCCTCCCAAGTGCGAAGTGAGTGCTTCCGCCACTATCGAGGCAACTGCCAAGTGCGACGCAACCGTCACGCCGGGGATGGTTTCAGCCACGTGTTCAGGTACGTGCACGCTCGATGCCTCAGCGATGGCCACCTGCGATGCGAATTCGACGCTGACATGCAGTGGAACTCTCCCTGATCTGCAGTGCGCAGGAACCTGTAAGGCCGCCTGCGACGGCGCGTGCATGATGGATGGCACCGCTAAGTGCGAGGGCACTTGCTCGGTGGCGACTGACGCGAACGGGAACTGCAATGGCACATGCACCGTCACCGCCGGAGGACAATGCAACGGCAAATGCATGGGCTCATGCAAGGGCGAGTGCTCCTATACTCCGCCGAACGGTATGTGCACCGGTGGTGCGCAAGTAAAGTGTGAAGCCAAGGCCAACGTATCTGCAGAGTGCAAAGGAAAGTGCGAGGGCACCGTGACACCTCCCAAAGCCAGCGCTGAGTGCGAGGCTTCGGCCAAAGCTTCGGGAGAAATCAACGTGGAATGTACGCCTCCCAAGCTGGCGCTGAAGGCCACTTTGAAGGCATCGCTGGCCGGTGACGCAGTTGCCACAGCGCAGTACCAAGCATTCACGACCGTGTTCTTGGATGCGTACGGGCAGATCCTCGCCGAGGTCAAGCGTGCTGACGTCGTCGTAAAAGCCGGTGGCAACCTCGCCGTAGCCGGGAAAGCAGCAGTTGAAGGAGCAGCAAATACCATCAAGGGTAGCGCTGACATCAAGCTCAAGGCTTCGATTGGCGTAGGCTGTGCCCTAGCCGAGCTTCCCAATGTTGCGACCTCCGTCAAGGTGGGTACCGACAAGCTCACCGCCAGTATCACTGCGGCAGCCAAGGTGTCGACTGCAGTGGGTAGCTGATACAGTCTGAATCAATAGCCGAAAACGGCGGGCAATTTGCTCGCCGTTTTGGCCTTTGTGGGTTTGCATGAACTCGCCGAACTCGTGCTAAATGTTTCGCCACTTGACCAATCCAGGTGACATCAGAAAGATCCGAACCCACCCGCTCCAAAGCTCGCTAATTTTAGCGCTGCTCGGAATAGCACTCTCCGTCGTATTACAGGCGCTGCACGTTCGGGCCTACCTTCAGCCCGACGCCTCTAGCTTTTGCGCAATCACTCCGACGTTTGATTGCTCACGCGTCGCGTTGAATCCGTATTCGGTGTTCCTGGGTGTTCCGGTTCCTCTCTGGGGTGCGTTGGGCTTTGTAACGATTCTGGTCGCGGCCTGGCTGCGGTCTGTGTGGTTGCGCCCACTGGCAGTGCTGGCAGTGCTGGCTTCTTTGGTGCTGCTCGGCGTTGAGATACTTTGGGTGAAGTCGGTGTGCTTGCTGTGTGAGGCCGTGCACGCCACTGCGTTGGCGCTTGGTTTCACGGTTTGGCGCGCGGGCAGCGAGTGGATCGTGCCGCAGGATGCGAAGGGCGCGTTATTTAGCATTTTTGCGCTGCCGGTTGGCACGTTGGTCGCCTTTCTAGCTTTTGCCCCTCGCTACTTTGAGCTCTTCAATTGGAAGACCGATGTGACGTTACCCAATGGCAAAACCGAGCAGGGTTACCACTGGTTGGGTGCCGTTACTCCACAGCTCACGGTGGAGGAATTCACGGATTACAGCTGCCCCTTTTGCCAGGTTGCGGCCCAACATCTTCTGAAGCAGGTGATACGGAAGCCTCGAGCGCTGCGGATTGTCCGGCGTCAGTTTCCGCGGACGCACTGCGTAGACGGGTTCATCTGTCAGCCGCTGCGGTTGGCTTACTGTGCTGATGAGCAAGGTAAATTTTGGCAAGCGGATCGTTGGTTGTTTGCCCATGCTTCCGGCAAGGTGCGGGTGGAGATCGAAACTGCAGCGCGGGATATTAGCCTGGATCTCGCCAAGCTGCGTTCGTGCCTGGTGCGCCCGGAAGTGCTGGCGCGTGCCGCGCGTGAGTCGGACGAGGCCTTGAACTTGGGTTATGGGGGCACGCCGACGTACGTTGTTTCGGGGAAGGTGGTGAGTGGAAAAGAGTTGGAGGCCTTGCTGGCTGCGCTCTAGATTGTGTGGCGTCGGGGCCACGCTTTCCCTTCATCAACCCATTCGCGTCACATCCGGGCACCGCGCCGCCATCCAAATACGTTTTAGCTTTATGTCGCCAGGCGAATGCCGGCAAGAGCGCCAAAACGACCGTCGCCAGGATGTCGTTTTGGCGAAGAGCTGAACAAAGCCTGAGGGCACTTTGTTTCTGCAGGTGCGCGTGGCGCGCGCCCAGATCCGGCACGGCCGGCCCCCTGCACACTGTGGTCGCTATGCAAAAATTCAGATTTTCGCTGGGCTGAAGGAGATCGGCGATCGTGATCAATCGCAATGCTGGCGTTGAGCAACACAACGACCAACAGCTTCGAGAAATCGCGCGATTCGATGCTGCAAGCTGCAAGACAGCTTCCAAGAGGGCAAAGAAAGCGAGCGGAGTGGCGCTTTGATCAAGTCCAGCGTAAAGGCTGGTGAGAGCGCCCAGAATGAGAGCACTCATTACGAGGGAGATGTAAAACCACGGACGCCACATGGGCGCTCACGCTAGCTGAAGGTGAGGCCGCGTCAGGGGGCGCGGCGTTTTACCTTGTGGGTGTCGCAGAAGCCGCCGCAGGTTTATACCTCTGAAACGCGGGCGACTGGGGCTTGGCAGGTAGCGAATGATTGGCACGCCCTAGCTTTGGAGACAGGAGCCTCTAGCTTTTGAGAATACGTCTCAGCAATCTGCCATAAAGGCCTCCCGTCCACGAACTGCCCAGGGGGCTAACCCGGAGTGTTCCTAAATCGCGAGTCTCATTCGACTTGAGCCTCACGATAAAGCCGTTCGGAAGCAAGAAGGTCGCCCCCGACTCAAACTGGCATGCTCCCCCTTGCTTGCAAGAAGCGAAGAGGCGGACGACACCTCTGCACACTCCGCCAAGCTTGAAGTGCCCCGACTCGTCCGTTTCACGCTGCCGCGTCACCAGCTCACCGCCGTTCGGACCAATCCCCACAAAGGCAGATATTATAGGTTTCCCAGTACGTTCATCGACAAGTTTCCCGACCACGGTCGGCCACTGGCTTCCACCAGCAATATCCTGGGGGGTTGATGGGCATTCGTAAGTCGATGGATCGTCTCTAAGGTCTTCTCGCCAGCGCATCAGCGTGAATACAGAAAAACCGACAATGGAGAGGAAGACGAGAGCAATCGGAGCGAACCATGCCCAGGGAGGTAGCGACTTCACAACGGCTCTTTAGCCACAACCGGGCTAGTTTCCAAGGGCGACGTCGGCGGTGAGCTCGGCGAGTACGGTGGCTGCCGCGCGGCTGAACGTGCGGTGCCCTGGCTCAGCCGAGGGCGGGACCAATTCTGGAACGCCTCGTTCTGCCCGAATCTGGATCTCAAAGCACTGACCCCGACGGCAACAAGAGCGGACCGGCGTAGGTTCAATGGTTCAGTGGCCAATCCCGCGACGCATCAGTGCAACCCGCCCTAATCTCCCCCGGGTTCTGCCCGCTGGCCACGGCCACGCTGTCCGTCAGTTCGCCCACCGATGGCCTAGCCTATTCGCTGGATATCGCGCAGCGCCACCGCCAGTACGCATCTAGACACGGCGGTCGGCCCCTCGGAGACCTGTTGAAATATCCATACAAGAATGGCAATAATGTATGGGTGAAGGAGACGCTAAACGTCGATGAAGCGTTGTTGACCGAGGCAAAACGCGCCTGCGGAGCCACTACAGATCACAACAATGGATGGCACATGAGAGCGCGATGCTTGTTAGTCGCTGCGCTCCTCGTCCCCCTGGGCTGCGGGCAGACAGGTGACCCGGCAACGAATGCAAGCGACAATGCGGGAGGTGCCGGCGCGGACGCAACGGGTGGAGCCGGCTCGGCGGGCACAGCCGCAACCGCTCGCGTCTGCGGCGACGGAAGCAACACCACCATCAACGACGCAGAGGGCGTGGCAGCTATCGTGGACTGCACCACCATCAACGGCAATTTGCTGGTGAGCAACACGATGCTGACCAGCTTGAGCCTTCCCAAGCTTGTTAAGGTCGATGGTTTCTTCAACTGCCAGGTCAATCCCGCACTGACCAGCCTGAGCCTTCCCGCGCTCACGAAGGCTGATTTTGTCTTCATCACCGGCAACGACGAGCTAGCGACCCTGGAGCTTCCCAACCTCGTAACGGCGGGGTTGACCATCTTCGCCCCCAAGCTGACGAGCTTGAGCCTCCCCAAGCTCGTGAGTGCCGATGTCTTTGATTTCGAGGTCTGGGGCGCTCCGCTGACGAGCTTCAGCGTTCCCAATCTAGAGACGGTCGCTAGCGAATTCATCGTCAAAGGCACTTCCTTGCTGACGGACCTGGCGCTTCCGAAGCTTGCGACGGTCGGCGGCTTCAGCGTCGACGGGAATTACGCGCTGAGCCAGCTGACGGCTCCAGCGCTCGCGACAGCCAATTACTTCCGCATCAACGGGAACCCCAGGCTCCCTACCTGTCAAGCCCAGGCGTTACTGCAGCAACTCACCAACTTCACAGGACAGACGTTGATCGCCGGCAACGACGACACGGGTAGCTGCCAGTGACGAAACGTCAGTTCCCGCGGACGCACTGCGTGGATGGATTTGTATGTCAGCCTATGCGGTTAGCTTACTGTGCTGACGAGCAAGGTAAATTTTGGCAGGCGGACCGCAGCTTGTTTGCCCATGCTTCGGGCAAAGTACGGGTGGATATCGAAATCGCTGCGCGGGATATCAGCCTGGATCTCGCGAAGCTCGGTTCGTGTTTGGTGCGGCCGCGTGCTGGCACGTGCCGCACGTGAGTCGGACGAAGCTTTGAAGTTGGGCTATGCTGGCACGCCGACGTACGTTGTTTCCGGGAAGGTAGTGAGTGGGAAAGCGTTGGAAGCGTTGCTGGCTGCGCTCTAGTTTGTGTGCCGTCGTGGCCATGCTTACCTGCTCCGTCAACCCATTCGTCAGCGTCACTGGTGGCGCCGCGGACATAGTGCTGACTCATGTGTTCCGTTTTCGTCAGGGCAGCCGAGGTTTGGGTTCTGTTGAGGGTCTGTAGCTCCAATAGCAAAAGCCCCGTTCAAACCTGTACATCCTGAGCGCGCGATCTACTCGGTTCGCATTACAAGGGGCTAGGAAGACCGCGCCAGCAAGGGGTGTCGGAGCGGCGAGACAGTGCCTGGCAGTGCCGGAACAGCAGCACAAGCTAAGGATCAGTAGATGAGGAAAACTTGAGAGAACCCCGGGGATTTGGACCGCATAACGTACCGGCGTTCAGCGCGACCGACGGCGGTTGTCGGTCGGCTGTAACGTTCTGTTAGCCAGCGCCGGGTTCGAGGTGCATCGGATCGATGTCCGAGGGGATATCTACTCGGAACTGGTCGGGGTCGGTCACCCCAGGAACAGTCCCATCTTGAAGGTATTGCCAAGGGATGAGGTGCGCGTCAACAACCTCGCCGTTTCGCACGGTGAGGTAGCGCAGATCGAACATGCAGTCGTTGGTCGGGTACTGCGCGGCCAACGCCGATGAAATTTGCGCAATATTGAACTCACGGAAGTCTGGGTCGGTTGAGAATACGCGAACCGTGGCGAAGTGCGGTCGGCATTGGTTCATGAGCGCTTGCTTGTGCAGGTCGACCAGGCAGTCGAGGTCGTGCCGAAGAAAGCGCTCGCGGTACTGATCAAGCGCCCAGCTACCCTCTACGTAGCGGAGAAGACCCACCGCAGTTCGAGCTAGAATACGCAGGGCTGATGACGGAATGTGAATCGTATCCGGTTCACAGAGCCGTGTAGCTGAGGCGCGCTGAGGGCATCAATGTAGCGGGGTGACGAAAACTGCGTTAACCGGCCGGGGTTTGCTGTTCAGGCGAGCCGCTCGTGTCGAGAGGCTCGACGGGGATCTGGATCGGGCCAAGTTCAGCGAGCAAGGCGATAGGATCGAGTCTTGC
>JBBRRP010000196.1:0-8134 GCA_038246305.1 Polyangiales bacterium
CGCTCTCGCAATGAGCTCATCCACTTGAGGATCCACACTCGTGAGGCTGGGCGCCACGTAGTCGAGCAGCGGCATGTTGTCGTATCCGATCACAGACATGTCTTCGGGCACGGCGCACCCGAGCGCACGTAGGCCCGAGATTAAACCGGTAGCCATCCGATCATTCAGCGCCATCACAGCGCTCACTTGGGGCACCAGGCTAACGATCGTTTCGGCTGCAGCTCTTCCGCGCTCAAGCTCCGAAACCAAAGAACCATCGACAGGAACACCCACAATAGTTCGCTCAAAATCCAACTTCGTCTCGGCAACGGCTCGCTTCACGCCTCGCAATCTTGCCCTGGAATAGCGGGCGCTTTCTCCAATGCCGAGCAGCGCGATACGCCGATGTCCAAGCTTGAGCAGATGCCGAGTGGCTTCCCACATGCCATAGGCACGATCCACACCCAAGCTTCGAGCTTCTGCTCCCACCAACGGATCGATCCTGAGCGAAGGCAGGCCATCTTGGGTCAGAAGAGCCCAATCACGTTCGGATAGACGAGACGCAAAAGTAGCGATTCCTGTGACTCTCAGGGCTCGAAAATCCTGAAGCACTCGCGCCTCCTCGGCGGCATCATTGTTGGACATACCGATGACCAAACGAAACCCGTTAGCTCCAAGCTCTCGTCTGAAACTTTCGAGCTTTGGCCCGAGGTAGAAATTCTCCAAATCCGGAAGACACACTCCGATGTGGTGAGTGCTTCCTCGACGCAGCCCCTGAGCCAGCGAGCTTGGGCTGAAACCTGATGCCAGCATCGCTTCGCGGACGGCTCTCGCGGTCTCCGCTCCAACGCCGGTATGCCCATTCAGGGCACGCGAAACGGTCCAGCGAGAAAGGCCGAGCTGGCGAGCCAGGTCCGCGGTGGAGCGAACTATCATGGGGTTTTTCTGCCTTGCCATGCTGCTTGGCGTTTATCCTAACACGTGTTAGGATGGTGCCTAGGTATGGGAAAAGTACGCCTCGGGATTGTTGGGCTTGGGTCGATGGGTGCAACACATGCGCGTTGGATCTTGGAGGGCAAGGTTGCCGGTCTTGAGCTGGCCGCCGTGGCGGATACGAATGCTGAGGCGCTGGCGTCTTTCTCGGGTGTGCAAAAGTTCGGCAGCGGCGAAGCCCTGTTTCGATCAGGCGCGGTCGAAGCGGTGCTGATCGCAACTCCGCACTTTGCGCACACTACCCTGGGGATGGATGCTTTAGGCCTAGGCCTCCACGTTTTGCTGGAAAAGCCCATCTCGGTGCACAAGGCGGATTGCGAACAGCTCATCTCGGCACACAAGAACCAAGAGCAAGTGTTCGCCGCGATGTTCAATCAGCGTACCGATCCACGCTACCTAAAGATCCGACAAATGCTTCAAACAGGAGACCTCGGATCACTGAGTCGCATTCAGTGGACCGTGACCAACTGGTTTCGAAGCGACGCCTATTATGGTTCCAGCGCTTGGCGCGCGACGTGGGCTGGCGAGGGTGGCGGCGTTCTTCTCAACCAATGCCCGCATAATCTCGACTTGTTCCAATGGTTGTTTGGCATGCCCGTGAAGCTCCGCGCTCACTGCGGCTTTGGCCGTTATCATGCAATCGAAGTGGAGGATGACGTGACAGCTTTCATGGAATTCAAGGATGGCGCCACAGCGACTTTCATCGCTTCGACAGGAGAAGCTCCCGGGACCAATCGCCTAGAAATTGCCGGGGATCGTGGGCGGTTGGTGCTTGAGCACGGCAAGCTTGAGTTTCTGCGCACTGAGTCTTCGGTGGCCGAATACTGCCGCACATCAAGCGAAAAGTGGCGTGGCCCCGACACCTGGACGGCGCAGATCCCGGTTGATGGGTCTGGAGAACAGCACATTGGGATTCTACAAAATTTCACGCAGGCGATCCTCGAAGGCACTCCACTGATTGCGCGCGCCGAAGAGGGTATTCACTCGGTGGAATTGGCCAATGCCATGCTGCTTTCCGCCTTCGAGGAACGGAGCGTTGAGCTGCCGCTCGATGCCGGGCACTACGCTCGTGTGCTCGCGCAGAAGATCGCGGGCTCTCAACAGAAGCAGGTCGCGCCCAGGCGCGGTGGGGAGCGCGACATGGCCAATTCATTTGGTCGCTCTTGAGGGAAGCATGAAAGACGGAATGAACTACGCGCCCCAGGGCAAGCCGTCTCCCGTGGTGAGGCCGGGCGAGTTCGTGTTTGCCGCGACGTCGCTCGATCATGGGCATATTTACGGGCAATGCAATGGGCTCGTCGAAGCAGGGGGGACACTGAAGTGGGTCTACGATAGGGACCGAGCGCGGTTGGACAAGTTTCAGAAAGCGTTTCCCCAGGCACAATGCGCCGATAGCTTGGAGCGCATCTTGGATGACCGTGAGGTCGTGCTGGTCGCGGCCGCCGCCATTCCGAATGAGCGTGGCCCCCTGGGCTGCCGGGTGATGCGGGCCGGGAAGGACTATTTCACGGATAAGACCCCATTCACCACGCTCGAACAATTGGCCGAAGCTCGGAAAACGGTTGAGCTGACTCAGAGAAAGTACGCGGTTTACTACAGCGAACGCCTGCATGTGGAGTGTGCTGTCTTTGCGAGTCAGCTACTGGCGGAAGGTGCTATCGGCAGGGTGGTATCGGTCACAGGTTTTGGGCCGCATCGGCTGGACGCAAAAGCACGTCCGAAATGGTTCTTCAATCGCGAGCAGTACGGCGGGATTTTATGCGACATCGGCAGCCACCAATTCGAACAATTTCTTCATTACAGCGGCGCCACCGACGCCAGCGTGCTCTCGGCTGTCGTCAGCAATACCAACAATCCGGACTATCCGGAGCTGGAAGACTTCGGCGAAGCGCACCTTGTGGGTGACAACGGAGCGACGAACTTTGTACGCGTTGACTGGCTAACTCCAGACGCGTCCCGCATTTGGGGCGATGGACGCACCTTTATTGTTGGAACACGCGGCTACATCGAGATGCGCAAATATATCGAGGTTGGACGCGAAGAAGGCGGAGATCAGCTGTATCTCGTTAATGATTCGGTCGAAAAGCATTTTTCGCTCAAAGGGCAGGTCGGGTTTCCCTACTTTGGGCAGTTAATTGTGGACTGCTTGGAACGAACGGAGAAAGCTATGACCCAGACTCACACCTTTAAAGCCGCAGAGCTATGCCTGCGTGCTCAGGCTCAAGCGAGGCGGCTATGAGTCGAGCATCCGTTTTGCCAAAAGAGCTTGAGCAAAAGATCCGTGAACAAGCAGAAACCACACCCACCTACGACATTCACACGCACCTTTATGACCCCGCGCTGGAGTCCCTCTTGCTCTGGGGCATCGACGAGCAGCTCACCTACCACTACCTCGTCGCAGAGGCTTTTCGGAGTATTGAGCTCCCTTACGAAAAGTACTGGGCGCTCAAGAAATCTGAGCAAGCCGAGCTCGTCTGGCGCACGCTCTTTGAGCAGCAAAGCCCGCTTTCGGAAGCCACGCGTGGCGTTGTCACCACCTTGCACGCGCTCGGTCTGGATCCCAAAAAGGACGGTTTGCCTAAAATCCGTCGCTGGTTTTCCGAGCAGAAGCTGGGAGCCTTCGTGACACGAGTGATGGAACTCGCGCACGTCCACACCTTTTGCATGACCAATTCTCCATTCGCGCCCGAAGAACGGCCTTTTTGGGAAAAAGGCTTCCAACGTGACCCGCGCTTTACCACAGCCCTACGGATCGATCCGCTGCTCATCGATTGGAAAAGCGCCTCCAAAACACTCACGGAGCAAGGCTATGCGGTCAATCCAACTCTGGATCAAAAGTCCCTCTCGGAAGTGCGGCGCTTCCTAGCGGACTGGTCCAAGAAGCTGAACGCCAAGTACGTGATGGTCTCGCTCGAGCCAGATTTTTCCTACCCCGCCAAGTCAGACATGGCAACACTGATCGACGGCGCCGTGCTCCCGCATTGTCTTGAATACGGCCTACCGTTCGCCTTGATGCCCGGTGTCGTACGCCAAGCGAATCCGGCATTGAGGTTAGCCGGGGATTGCGTAGGCAGAGCTGACCTCAGCGCTTACCTAAACCTGATCGCAGCGCATCCGCACCACAAGTTCCTCGTGACGGCCCTGGCGCGCGAAAATCAGCACGAGTTGTGCGTGATGGCGCGTAAATTCAGGAATTTGCATGTGTTTGGTTGTTGGTGGTTCACCAATATTCCCATCGCTATCAATGACATGACCCGCATGCGGCTGGAGCTCCTCGGACCAAGCTTCACCCCGCAGCACTCAGATGCACGGGTGCTCGAGCAGGTCATCTACAAGTGGCGCCATTCGCGGCAAATCCTCGGTGACGTGCTGGTCGAGAAATACAGCGATCTTTTTCGAGTGGGTTGGGCGGTCACAGATATCGAATTGGAACGCGATCTGCGGCAGCTCTTCGGGGGCTCATTCGAGATATTTCTTCGAGCCAACTTCTGAGGATCGCGATCAAGCGCACTCCGTCCCTCTGATCGTCACGGGGTCCCTCTCAAGTTGGACGCCTAGATTTGGCGAATAGTGCGAGTGCCGCCGGCATCACGAGCAGCGCTGTCGTGATGCAGGAAAGCTCGCCCGCGATCGCATAGCGCCCAAAAGAACGCAATGCCTGGTTGTCGGCGAAAAGCAACGCGCCATAGCCGAAGGTGGTGGTCAAACTGCAAAGAATGACGGCCCCTCCAACCGAGCGGACACCAGCTGTGACGTCGCCATTTTCAGCGCGGATGCGCTCGTAAAGATTGATTGCGTACTCAACCCCGATGCCAAAGGTGAGCGGCAGAGCGACAAAGTTCAGGAACTTGAGCCGCACATCAAGCCATGCTGCGCCACCGACCGTCCAGAGCACACCGCACACCAACGAGCCCAAAACAGCGACCACACCTCGCACGCGACGTTCAACCAAGAGGCAAGCGACGATCACGATGAAGAAAGCCACGAGTGTTGCCCGTGGCGCATCGCGTTCCATCGAGCGAATCATTTCGGCGAAGACCGTGGCACGCGCGGCGTTCGGCACAGCCTTGCCGTCCTTCTGGTGCAGGCTCGCAAAAACGTCGGAGATTTGCAGAAGATTGTGGCCTTGGCTTTGCGAAACATGGGGCGAAAGATAGACAAAGACGGAAGTGCCGACGCGGCCATCTTTCTCAGTGAAGCGATCGCGAAGCTGTGCTGGCAGATCTTTTGGTGTGATTAGACGCAGATATTCCGGAGGGCGCCACCTTGTAGCAATGGCCCGTTCTTCGTCATCGAGATGTTTCTCCACGTGGTCAATGTGTTCGCGGATCTCGCCGAGCAGCTTGAGCTTTCGGGTGACCACGTCGGGCGGGCCCCCCAACATATCGTAAATAGTCTCGACGCGGTCGATGGTGCGCCCGCCGGTGATCTTCTGGTCCGCACGTTTCACTTGATCAGCAAGCTCGGTGACCTCGTTGACGTCGTCCGCGAGGATCAGTTGCGGAGACCCGCGCGACTTGAAGACTTGGTCAGAGCGCGAGCTCCAGCGTCCAGCGCCGTGCTTGCTGCTCGAAATGCTACCAAGATTGCCGAAATTGTATTCCCATGGATCTTTCAAATAATGGGGCAACGGAAGCGCGGCGAGGACAGCGAGAGCGCCGGCCACTAACAGAATACTTCGCGGAAAATTGCGCGTGAGCTTACCGATGGCATGCGCCACCGGCGCACGAACAACAACGCGCGCTGGACGTTCTTTCTTGCCCAACACGCGCTCCAACGCAGAAATGCTAGCCGGCACGACTAGGAACGTGGCGCACCAGCAGGCGACCATGCCAACGCCCCCAATCAGCCCGAATTCGCTGAATCCTCGGAAGCTAGTGCTCATGAGCGCAGCATAGGCACCACTGGCAGCAAGAGCGGCGAGCCAAGTTGCCGTGAGGCAGGTGGTGGCTGCGTCCGTGAGCGCCTCCTCGACGCCGTCACCAAGTCCACGGCGCTCCCGGTAGCGGGCCATGTACACGATGCCATAGTTGATCCCGTTGCCAAAGATGATCGAGCCTAAAAAGGCCGTGGCGTTGTTAAGGTGCCCGAACGCCGCCATCGCTGTGGCAAAGGCTATGCCAGTACCAGTTAACACCGCAATGCCGATGTGAAGGAGCGAGAAAGCTGAACGGAAAAAAGCAATAATTGAGCCAAAAATTAAAAGAATCGCGACTCCGGAAACGATCGTGATGTCGTCCCGCAGTGCCTGCACGTCAGCCAATGCGTTGGGAATATCGCCTGTGAAACCGACCGCCGTTTTGGGCAGACCGAGCGCATTCCGTCTGTGATCGGCAATGGCCTCCACGGCGCGCATCAGCCGCTCGCCCGCGGCGTCACCGAAGCCCGTGCTGGGCGAACGGATCACAAGAGTGTACGTGCGCCCGTCTTCACTGCGAAAGTAGCCCGTGGGAAAAACATCATGGATTTTGATCTCGGCCTCTGCGCGGGCCTGAAAATCGCGGAGGGCTGAGTGTTTGCCATTGGGAAGGGGGTTGGGTGCTCGGGCCGGTGTTGGCGTTGGTTGAAGCCCGCTGGTGGCCGATGATTGGTTAGCATTCGACACGGCGCACGGTTCATCGAGCTCGATGTAGCCTGGAGTGGCGCGTGCACGGGCAGCTTCAAGCTCGCAAGCGGTTTGTTCAAGATCGCTCTCTTTGGCGAAGATCCAACGATATTTCTCGAAGAATGCGCGTGATTCGTTGGGGCCGTGCTCGACTGCGCCCACCAAATCCTTCGGTAGCTTCGTGACATCGGCTTCGACGGCGTCGATGAAGCGTTGGGCGAGGCTGTTATTGTCCGATTCGATCATCACGAGCAGCGTGGATGCCGAGCCTCGCCGTCGCTCCACAGCACTTCGGAAGCGCTGAGCCGCGCCACTCTCGCTCGGCAGGAGCTGCAAGAAATCGGTCTTCAGCTTGAGCTGGCTAGCGTACGCCCAGGCACTGACCAAGACGATCGCAGTCACGGCGAGCACGCGCCAAGGTTGCCTAGCTGAAGTGCGAGTGCAGGCGCGGACCCAACCGGCAACGCTCTTGGGCTCTATCATGGGTGCGAGCGGTATCATTGACTCGCGGGGATCGCTAGCATTCGAGGAGTGCGCGGCCCGTCGGGAGCCACTGACCCCGGGCCCAATCAAGCAGGCGCTCGGTCTCGCGCACCAGTCGTGGCATCCTGAGATCCTTAGGGTGGAGTGCAATTCGGGCCGGCAAGAGCGGGTGTGCGGCCATTGCCAGCCGACAATACGCCACACTTGACCAGAGTCGGAGGGGGGTGCGGCTTGCGAAATTGAGGACCACGCTGAGCCGCCTCGAACCCTTTACGGGATCGTACACGTGCAGGTGGTCTTCGGTAAAGCTGCAGCCGCGAGCCGCGAGCAATGGCAAGAGCCACTCGGGAAACGACCAAGCTGGGGCCACAAAACCGTCCATACGCAGCCCGGCGCGTTTGAGGGTTAACATCCCCTCGTCGAGTCGATGTGAGGCTTCTTCCTGGGTGATGTCGCTAAATTCGGCTTCGCCTCCGGAGAGCACGCGCTGAGCGAACCACCAGCGGAAGTCTGGATGTTTCCGTGGCCGGGAGAGGTGGTAGAAACCATGCAAGTAGATCTCGTGGCCTTGCGCTTGCAGGTTGCGCAGTCGCTCGCAGAACGCTGGGTGCTCGTCGAGAGCCCATTTTTCATGGAAGTTTGGCACTACCAAGAGCGAAGGCTTCACCCCGCGTGCGTGACAGAGTGCCAATCCGTGCTCGATCTCTGGACTGAAGGCTGGGGTGACGTCATGGAGCGACACATGCACGGGCATCCGGGAATGGATAGCAGCTTCCTTGGCGCTTTACCGCTTCCATCACCGGCGGCGCGGTGTGCCAGACGCGCGCTCTGCCAGACGCTCCGCTCAGCCACTGAAATTCTTGAGCTAAATTACAAATTCAGGCGACAACCGCGGAAATGACTTTGCCCGACGTCATGGTGCTTTCAATGAGATCAGGCGGAACCCCCAGCACCGCGTTAAACGTCTTTCCCGTAGAAGCGAGTGTTTGCTCGGGCAGAATATCGCCGGTGGCAGAAAGCATGCCCGTAGCGGAATCGATACCGCCCGCGACGTAGTCATCATTGGCCATCGTC
>JBBRRP010000197.1:0-8125 GCA_038246305.1 Polyangiales bacterium
CTTGAAAGTCTTCCACATCTGCACCGCGTTGCTCAATCCACCCGACTCCGTCCGAAACCGGAACGAAGGGTAACTTTAACTTGGTGTCGTACTCACCGCGTAGCATGAGGAGGTCTCGGTAGTTGAGCGAGGCCGCCGCCATTCTGAGTAGCAGTTGCTCGGGACCCACCTCGGGTGGCGGTGCCGTGCGTAGCACTAAATGCTCCAAGCCAAAGTCGCCTTCGAGCATGATTTTGCGCATGGTGTTAAGGTACAAGGGGCGCCGGGGGCGCTCAAGGCGTTGAGGAAACTGGAACTGAGGCTTATTCTGGGCGTATTGGAAACGGTTCGAATCGACCGCTGGCTTGTGGCCACCAGAATCTTCAAGTCGCGGACCGCCGCGGCGGAAGCCTGTAGCGGTGGTGCCATCAAAGTGAATGGCGATAGCGTGAAGCCAAGCCGGGCGCTGCGTATCGGGGAGGAAGTGAGTGGCGCCGCCCCCCGTGGTTGCATTGTGCTTCACGTGCTCGGGCTCGCTGAGAAGCGGCTTTCCGCTCCGCTCGCACGGGCGTTATATGAAGATCGCTCACCGCCGCCTCTGGAAGAGCCAGAGTTCGGAGTGCGTTTGCGCGGTGCTGGTAGACCCACCAAGAGCGACCGTCGAGCGTTACTCCGATTTCGGGGGTTTTAGTTCGAGGTCGGAGCGGCCCCAGCAGCCCCAGTACCGCCCGTCGCGCCAGCGTCGCTAGCGTTCGCACTCGGCATTGGAAGTGCACTGGCGGCTGGCGGGGTGTTCTGCGGAACTTGTGCGACGTTGGCAGGCGCCACCAGAGCGTTGCTGGCAGGCGTGACAGGAGGCGGAGGGATGTTCACAGGCGCGACAGGAGGCGGAGGGATGTTGGCGGGGCCATTGGTAAGGTCAGTCCGCGCAAAATCCGCAAAACGGCGAATGCCATAGTTGGCGCGATTGACCATGCCTTGTTCGGTGAATTGGCTGTTCATGGGCTGAACACCCACCGGGGGAGGCGCACCGACGCGTTGAAGATCGGGAGGGGGGGCTGCCATCACCGGCGCACTGGGTGGCGGCCGCCAGCTTGAGCTTGAGTTGAAGCCTCTGGGTGAGGTTGCTGCCTGAGCTGCGTTCAGCTGATACACAGGTGCTCGGACGCTGGCTTCCGGCTGAGCGTTATCCGAGTAGCCAGCATGCGCGGGATCATATTCGTGGGGCTTCGGTGTCAACAGCAGGGCCAGCCCTGCAAAACCTGTGGCCGCTAAACTGAGGGCTGCACACGGCATCCAGCGCCAGGTGGTTAGCTTAAGCAATTCCGAGGTCATGGCCCAATCCCGCAGTCGACGGCTGCTACCCTAGCCTGAACTCGCCGGGTCTCCAAGCTGAGGGGCTTTTTGTGCGGACTTAGCCCGGCTTAGGTCTTTAAGTACGCGCCCCTGGCTTGGAGCACCCGAGGGCTGCGTCAACCTAAGCTGACAGGCTGGGCGTTCAAATCAGCGTCGCCCATGGCCGTTACGTTGGCACCGACGGCTTGCCCGACCGCAACGAGGAGGTCGTTGTGTGATAGCGTGGGAGCCAAAGCATCGGGGCTGTGGGTGATTTGGCGCCCCGATCGAATGCTGCCGCCGCCTTTGCCGATGAGCACGTAAGGGAAGGGCATTCCTGGCTCCCCGTGATCTCCCTGTGCCATGTCTGAGCCAATCAGGAGCGCCGAGTTATCAAGCATATTCCCGCCGCCTTCTGAGGTTTGCTTCAGCATGCTCGCGAGCTTTCCGATCTCGCCAAGCGTCCAGCGCTGCATTACCAGCCAGTCCGCGGCAGCCTCTTGGAAGGCGTGCTCCATTCCGTGATGAGAATCACTGATGTTGAGCCACTTGTAGCGGTGCACCTGATCGCCGGAGCTAAACCACATGAACGAGATAACGCGGGTGAGATCGCAATTGAGCGCTTGATACGCGAGCGCGGTCAGATCTGCCCCCACCTTCTGAATATCGGCGAGCCCCGTATTGAGCACGCCGGGTACTCCCGAAATCGCGGGCGGCATGCACCCGGCGCCGGGCATCACAGCTGCACCACCACCGCCCGTGCCTTCGCCCATCATAGTGGATGGATCTACCAAACCTTTTTCAAGCTCGCGCAGAGCTGTCAGATGAGCGTCGAGCTTGGCTTTTTCGCCTGCGCCGGCAATGGACTCTACGGAGGTGACTTGACCCATCAAGAAATCCAGCAGGCTTTTGCCGCGCGCGTAACGGTTTTGGGCCGCCATTTGAGCAGCGACGTCGGGAGCTGTGCCCATCGGAGCGGGTGACGGAACTGCCGAACCAAACAAGCGATTGAAGAGCGCGGGTGGATCTTGGTCGGGCTTCTGGGGCTGACCGTTGCGCCAACTCGTGCGGTGATTGTTAATGCTGGGCTGAAAGAGCCCATCCATGCCACCGCCACCATCGGTGACCACGCCGATCTGAAGCGAATTGAAGCGCTTCGTTCCCCCGATTTGATCCGCCACCAGCTGATCGAGCGAATGATTCTTACTCGGAACGGATTGTCCGCTGAACATCGTGGCAGTGCCACCACCGTGGCAATCAGTACCAGTAGCCGCCATCATCCGCGACCAGGCTTCATTCTTGATCCCTCGGAAGGTGATGGTTTCGGCTTGGAATTCCGTGAGTGCGGACATTGCCCCGCCCCAATCATAATCCGGCTCGTCCGCCTTCACAGGTAGCCCGCCAAAGACGCCCATCAAGATCAGGCGCTTGGGGCTCGCCATCTGCGCTTCAGCAAACACTGAGCGAAAGACGGGAGTTGCCAGGAATGCAGCCGCACCGAGCTGCTTAATCAGACTACGACGTTGGATCAGGTTCCTTTGCATTTCAGGTTCCCTTTCAAAAGATTCGGCGGCTCACTGCGCGCTGCGCACGACGAAGGAATCGCTCTTGATGAGCGCAACGAGGGCCTCTTGCATGTTCATGCCCGAGCCCGCTTGGCTGGTGATGCTGGTGGCCAAAGCGCGGTCTGTAGCGTTCTTGAACGTTTCGCGGCCGAACGCCCAGCGCATGGCTTGAAGCGAGAAGCAATCTTGGGCCTCAGTGCTCATGGAGAGCTTCTGGGAGAGCTCAACACTAGTGAAAGGGCCGTCGATATCCCTGGTCGCAGTGAGATTGCCGGCCGAATTGATGGGCTTGTTGTTATCCAGGATGCGCCACTGCCCGATGCCGTCGTAGTTTTCCAATCCGAAACCGACGGGATCGATGAGCGCATGGCAACCGGCACAGGTTGGGTTCGTGGAGTGGGCCTCAAATCGCTCTCGACCCGTGCTCGTGGGATCGACAGGAATGGGCACCACATTCTTCGCGATTGCCGGCGGCGGAGGCGGAAGATCTTGGCAAAGAAAGCGCTTACGCACAAGTTTGCCACGCGCGATGGGAAACGATTCATTGAGCTTCGAGTGAGAAGCCAGAACGGCCGCTTGTGTGAGCAAGCCGCTGCGTTGTGTCGGGTTCAAAACGATCGGCGCCAATGTTCCTGGAGCGGATTGATTGTCACTGCCGTAGAGCGTTGAAAGCGGACCATCTGCGAACGAATTTCCGCTGGTCATCAAGGTCTTGAACGTTGCGTCCCCCTGCCACATCACCGAATCAAAGAATTTATTCGTTTCTGCCAGCATCGACGCCCAAAGTTCTGCCGAGTACGTCGGGTACGCTTTTTGGTCCTTCTGTAGCGGCCCGATCACGTCGATTTGCGACCATTGGCGCATGAAGCTACGGATGGAATTTTTGGCTAAATCCGTTGCGAGTAACCGTCGCGCCTGAGTTTCGCGTGCAGCTGGCGTAGTGAGAGTATTCGCATCCGCTCCCGCCATGAGCTCGGGATCCGGCGGGTTCGAAGTGAGCATGTAGGAAAGCAATGAAGCACTCTCGTATGAGTCCAGCGTGCGAGTGTTACCGGAAGGCGTTCCCAGCTCGAAACGATACAACAGATTGGGAGCTTGAAGCATCGCTTCGATGACCAAGCGAATGCCTTCCTGGTAAGAGCTGCGAGCGAGCTCTCCGTCAAATAAACCCAAGTGCGTTTCCACCTCTGCGTCGCTGAGCGGGCGTCTGTACGCAAGCTTGCCAAAATTACGCACCAATGCGCCGGCGCATTCGCGCGGTGCAGCATCTTGCGCACAGGGGGCCAATGTCTGAAAATCTGTGATCTCTCCGGCCACCCGCTTTGCGAGACTCGCATATTGGCCACCCAACGTACCTGTAACGATGAGTACGTCGGAGAAGTTTCGATAGCTCTCAGTCACGGTTTCGGGCTGAAGATCGTCGGATGGGTTGGCCGGAAGGTTGAGCAGACTACGCACCGAATTGCGGTACTCATCGTTCGTGAGCAGCCGCAGCACGCCGCGAGCTGGACCGCTTGCGGGAGTCACCGCAACCACGTTTACCGCGCCGCCAATGGCCCCAGGGTCCGCGCCCAGGCCCTGGGCAGCGCCGCCCGCGCCGATGGCATGGGTTCCTCCTGCGCCTGCGACTGCCTCGCCAGCAGGCAGACCGGAGCCTCCGCTGCGCCGGCTGTCCACGTGAGTGGAGCAGGCACTCGCCGCCAAGATCAGAGGCATCCATGCTCCCGCACGAAAGCAAGTGAGCACGCGCAAAGTGGGTGGGTTCTTCGTCATTCTCAACCTTTCGGTAAATCGACGCACATGGCTGTGGCTGCCGCCGCGACCATCATTGCCCATCGAGTGTGACGGCGGGCAGGGGCACTATCAACGGAGAGTTTTTGACGCCGCGTTACGCTTTTGCGACATTCGCTCCCCCCAGAGGAACCATGAGAGTCGCGCTCGCCCTTCTAAGTTTCAGTGGATTTGCGGAAGCCGCCCTGCGCGGCGTGGCTGCCTACGCCAGACCCAACCGTCCCTGGACGTTCGATCACGGCAGCCAGGGGCTCGAAGGCGTCAATAGGATGCTCGCACAGAAGCCAGATGGCATCTTAATCAGTACCTCTGATCCAAGAGTAGCCGCGCGAATCAGCGCAGCGCGGATCCCGGCAGTCAACTTGCACTATTATGATGGCTGGAAAGATAGCTTCCGAGTTAACGACGACCACCCCGCCATAGGGGGGCTCGCCGCCGAGTACTTCCTCAACCGAGGTTACAAAGAGTTCGCGTATTTCTCGGCAACGGGTGAACGCATCGACGATAGGTTGAAGGGTTTCAAGAAGAGGCTTTCCGAGAGCGGTCATAGCTGCCGAGTCTTTCGGGGTGGCCTGCCCGATCCAGTAGCCGACGTGCAAGAGCCCTACGAACGCGCCTTGTCGGACTGGCTCCAATCTTTGCCCCAGCACAGCGCCGTGTTTTGCGCACACGATCACGCGGCATGGGTGCTCGCCGAGCGTTGCTTGCGTTTGAATATCGCCGTGCCCGAACAGCTTGGCCTCCTCGGCGTCGACAACGACACGGTGATTTGTGAACTTGCCGATCCGCCGCTCAGCAGCATCCAGACAGGCGCCTTCAAGGCGGGGTACGAGGCCGCTAAGTTGCTGGATCAAATGATGGCTGGGCAGGTTCCGGCGGTTCGAGAAGTTATCGTCCCCCCGGTGCGTGTCGTCGAGCGTCGTTCTACTAACTTCTCAGCAGTGGGCGATAAGCTGGTGGCGGATGTTCTCGCGTACATGCAAGCGCACCTCCTGGATACCGAGGGCATAGAGCTGATGTGCGGCAAATTTCGGTGTTCTAGGCGAACCTTGGAGCGACGTTTCGAACTCGCGCTCAGTATGAGTCCTGCCCACGCATGGTCCCGGTTTCGACTGGAGGAAGGCCAACGTTTGCTGGTGGAAACGGATCTGCCGCTGAAGTTTGTTGCAGAAGCAAGTGGCTTTCGCGACAGCAGGCTACTTGCGACGGCATTCAAACGCTTCACGGGCCTGACCCCCGCAAAGTTTCGGCAAAACGCCCGACCTCAACCGGCGCGGATATCGACGCGCGATCTCCAGGACTACGCATTCGGAGAAACCTAATGAGTGTTTCCTTCTGTAGTGGTGCAGAGCTTTCAGCACGATGTCGGAATTCTGCAACAGCTGAGCATGGCTTAGCAACATCTCAACGCCGGTGGCGATAGCTGCATGGCCGAGTTCGTAGGCGGCGCCGAGAGCCCGCGTCGTCACCGCCAGTACGAGATTCGATACCCATGCGCCCTTCTTAATGAACGGCTAGGACGACGTGGTATTTCCGAAGTGGCGATAAGTTGTTGGGTCCGCTCCCCTCCGAGCACGAACGGATCCGGTCAACGCACCTGCCTCGCGTCTCTCGCTAGGCCCCGCCGTTGTCGCCCTCGAGATTGCAAACGGCACCTTCTGCTTTCGTTGAAGGACGCCGCCACAAGTCGCGCTATAGACGGCGTAGCGCTTTCCCTCGAGCTGTCGACTAAGCGCTGCAGTCACTGCCGCCCCGAGACGCGCGTGCTAGGGAGTGCCCCCCCGCCATGCCGAGGATGAGTCCTTCCAGGTACTCGTGACGCCCCGGACTAGCCTCGTCGACTTCGAGGTACTGCCGAAACGTAAGACGAAGTTGGGCGCGGCGGTCATACACCCCTTGCAGGGTAGCACAACGAATTGTGCCTCGTCATTGGGTATCCTCGCGGTTCGCTTGCCCACGATGCGCGCACGAGCCGCCGTGGGAAGCCGCCTCATGGCGTGCTTTGGGGGCTGGCTCGAATGCGCCAGAGGGAGGACGGTTCACTCCCGGGGGGTGTCCTTGTTTTCGGCAGGCAAAACCGCCGGAGGCCGTTGTGGGAGTTTCCCGATTTGCAATCATTGCTGCGTCAGGCATCATTGATGGCGAAGGAAACGTGAAATGGCGAGCATTACGATTCGTAACTTGGACGAGGGTCTGAAGGCAAAGCTTCGGGTACGGGCGGCTCAGCACGGTCGGTCCATGGAAGAGGAGGCGCGAGACGTGCTCCGAATCGTGTTGGCTTACGAAGAGGGCAAGCCGAGCACTCTGATGAGCGCGATTCGCAAGCGCTTCGCCAAGGCGGGTTCGGTGGACCTCCCGCAGCCTGAGCGGGATTCCATGCGCACCCCTCCGGACCTCAAGCGATGATGTTGCTCGACACCAACGTACTCTCCGAGCTGCTCAAGGTGAAGCCCTCGCGGGCGGTCCGCAGCTGGGTAGAGAGCCAACCCCTCCTGGGGTTATTTACAACGACCATCACTGAAGCAGAAATGCTGTTTGGAGTTGCCCTGCTACCACAAGGTAAGCGTCGCGATGATCTGGAGGAAGCCATCAGCGCCCTGTTGGGTATCGACTTTGCGGGCCGTCTTCTGCCATTTGATTCGCCCGCGGCGCGGGAGTTCGCCGTTGTGGCAGCGGCACGTCGCCGCGCAGGTCGACCGATCACTCAGGCAGACGCTCAGATTGCCGCGATCGCCCGCTCGCGCGGCGCGACGCTAGCGTCCCGCAACACGTCCGATTTTGAAGGGTGCGGGATCGACCTGATCAATCCGTGGGGCGTCGAGATTTAACGCTGAACCCGAGTACTGGCCAGCTACGAAGCCAAGTCTTCGGACTCAGGATGGCCTTTTTTAGGCAGCTTTTTTGGGGCGCATGTCGCAATTCAGAAATTCATTTCTAATCTTCTAGAGTGATCCGCCGCTCCTTAGTCAAGCTTGTGCGCAACAGGTTGAGCAGATCATTTCAGTTCGTGCGTCCCGCGGGGACCTGATGCAAGCGTCCTATTTCCGGACCCACGATGGCCTGGAGGCTGACCTCGTGTTGGAGCGTGGTGCTGAGCGCGAGGTGATTGAAATCAAGCTAACCACCACACCTGCGCCCGAAGATTTTGCGCGCCTCGCAAAGGTTCCGAGCTTATAGGAGCCTCGCGTCAGGTTCCTCTGCCCCAGGATTTGTAGCCGTTGATGTTTTCCTATCGTGCCGACGCCGACAAGATTTGGATGATGCTTTCCCGTCGTGCCTCCTATACGCTTCCTGGCGAGGCTTCTCGGAAAGGTTTTTGTTGGCAAGGATCGGCCAACCGGAACATAAAAGAGAGGTCTCTCGGCCACCTTTCCTGGGAGTGCCTTCGTGCCTCTGCCCGCACGAGGGCCCACAGCGGACAGCGCCCCAGGGAAGGCGACCGCGTTGCACATCCA
>JBBRRP010000198.1:0-8108 GCA_038246305.1 Polyangiales bacterium
CGTCCAACATTTGGCTTGTCACTTGGCTTGCTGTCATGTGTGCAACTCCTGTCTCAAACTTAAAATCCAATCAGCGAAGTCTCTAAAAGCACCTTCGCCACCGCGGCTCTGCGTTAACATGTGCACGATACGTGCCACGGCCGGTACAGCGTCGCTCGGCGCGCCAACCAAACCGACTTCTTCAACAAGCTGCATGGCGCCGACGTCGTTGACGTCGTCGCCAATATAGGCAACTTCATCCAGTCGAAACCGGGCATCCTTGAGCAACTCGGGTAATTTGAGAGCCTTATCTTGAACTCCCATCCAGACGTGTCGCAGAGCGAGTTTGCTCGCGCGACGGTGCGCAATTGGGCAGCTTTCTCGGGAAAAATAGGCCGTTTCTATGCCCGCTTGACGGAGTAGCTCCGTGCCCATCCCATCCCGCAGGCTGAAGCGCTTGAGCTCCTCGCCGCGCTCGCTGTAATAGACTTGAGCTGGAGTGAGCACCCCATCGACATCGCTGACCACCAGGCGGATGTTCCGCGCGCGTGAACCAAGCTGCTCAGCTGAGAGTTTTCTCACCACGCAGTCCAACCTCCGTCCACCACCAAATTCGCTCCGGTCATGTACGAGGAGGCATCGCTCGCCAAGAAAACTAGGGCGCCCCGATAGTCCCCCTTGTCCGCCATGCGCTGCAGCGGAACGCGAGAAGAGTACTTTGCTTGAAAGTCTTCGTCCTGTGCATTCTGCACACCACCCGGCGACAGCGAATTTGCGCGAACGCCGCTCGCTCCGTAGTAGGACGCCAAGAATCGAGTGAGCTGCAAAAGGCCCGCTTTGGAGACTGGGTACGCTGGCGATTTGAAGAAGCGCTGTTTCCCTTCGCGATCCAGGTAGAGGTCCTGTTGAGGAGCAACCAGTCCATAGGTGGACGCGATGTTGATGATGCTGCCTCTCTTCTGCGTCGCCATGCGGGGTGCGATGCTTTGGCAGCACAAAAATGCTCCGGTGAGGTTCACCCGTAGCAGCTTTTCCCAGGATTCTAGCGGATAATTTTCAAAACGGCTGAGTTCAAGCGCCAGCTTGGGCGACTCCACTTTGTCGTCGATGGCGGCGTTGTTCACCAGAATGTCCACCCGATCAAAGCGCTTGAAAACGTCTGTTGTCATTGCGGCAACCGACTCCGCGGATCCGACATCAACCCCAACCCCCAACGCCCGACCTTCGTAGGCGTCTGCAAGCTCACCTGCGTAGGTGCTCGCTGCGGCATGGTCCAGGTCAGCCACCACCACGCTGGCACCAGCCTCGAGCAGGGCAGAACAGTGTTCCCTTCCCAAAAGCCCCATCGCGCCGGTGACGATGGCAACACGATCTTTAAGATCAAACGGTGTCATGCAGGTGATGAACGGGATGTTGGCTGAACAAAGTGACAGGATCAAGGAGTTGTCGCGACAAGCTAACGAGTTTTACGAAAGACGGGCTGGACAGGTTTCCCCATGATGTCCGACTCGAGCGTCCCCTCGCGGTGAGCGCGCTCAAGCGACGAGAGCGCCAACGCGTAGGCTGCCAAAATATGGTCAATGTCTTCGGCCCGGTGCGACAAGCTCATGTTGTGGAAGCCACTCCACAAGACTCCGTGACGGATCAGTTCTTGCTGAAGCAGCGACTTGGCGAGCAACGGATCGATGGCAGCCTCATCGAACGTGACCATCGCGCGGCACGAAAGCCCCACCGCGCGAGTGAAATTCAGGCCGAGGCTCGCGGCAAGCTCATTGTATCCAGTCTTCAGGCGTTCCCCCATTTCCGCCAGGTGCTCCGGCACGCGTTGATCACGGAGCTCCAGAATGGTGGCTTTAGCGGCAGCGAGTGAAAGGGCCTCCCCCCCAAAGGTGGTGTAAAAGAAGACATCATCTTGAAACAGCTGCATCACGTCACGCCGACCGCACAGGACGCTGAGGGGCATGCCGTTGGCGATTGCTTTGCTGAAGCACGCCAAGTCCGCGTTCACATCGAAGTATTCTTGGGCCCCGCCCAAGGCGATCCGAAAGCCAGTCCACATTTCGTCGAAAATAAGCAGAGTTCCATTCTCGGTGCAGAGTCTGCGCAGCTCGGAAAGAAAGCCAGCGTGCGGCTGTTCGAACAAGACGGGCTCGAGGATAACGGCTGCCACGTCACCATCAAGCACCGCCTTCACGGAATCCAAGTCGTTGTAGGTGAACTTGCGCGTTAAGTTCCTAACTTCCACCGGTACGCCGCTGCTCCTCGGCGTCGTGCCGATGTACCAATCGTGCCAGCCGTGGTACCCGCAACACGCGACCACACTGCGACCCGTGAAGGCCCGAGCGACTCTCACCGCCGCACTCGTCACATCGCACCCCGTCTTGCTGAAACGCACCATTTCGGCTCCCGGAACGCACTCCTTGATGAGCTCCGCCACCTCGACTTCGAGTGGATGCACGAGAGAAAAAGTGATGCCATCCTCAAGCTGAGCACGCACCGCAGCATCGACTCGGTCATAAGAGTAACCGAGCGAAACGGGGCCAACCGCCATGGTAAGATCTATGAATTCGTTGCCGTCAACATCCCAAACGTGGCACCCTTTGCCACGACGCAGAAACTTGGGCGCGACGCCATCAACATACTGAGTGGCCCCCTTGGCAAGCGTTTGCGTCGCACCCGGGATGCACGCTTTTGCGCGTTCGTACCACGCCTCGGACTGGCCAATGTTTGGAAGCAAACTGTCGGAGCTAGGACGATGCATGACAATCTTTCTTATGAAGCTTTAGCCTGAGACCCAGTTGAGGGGTCCGTTGGGCGGGCCAAGAGTCTTGAGTTCGTGCCAATGCTTCTGCTGCCAACACGAGCCTAGGTGTTCGCGATTGAGGTCTTGAAGCTCGGGTGCTCGACCGAGGAGGTCGAGGATCTGTTCGAGCGAGAAAGCGGGACCGAACTCGGGCAATAAGCGTTCAAAAACCGCACTGATGAAGTGGTAGTCCTCCACATAATCGAGGACAAAGCGGTGGGATTGGGCGAAATGATGGCCTGTCTCCCAAGTGACGTTAGAAACGCGAAACCGCCCTGAATTCTCCCAGATGAATGGAGTGGTGTGTTCTCGTTCGAAGGGCCGCTCCGCTTCTTGCCACGCCGACGTTAGCGCCGAACGCGTCATCACTTCGACGTCGTTCCCATCGGGCCAGGTGGGAGGCAGAAGATTGGTGACGAAGTCGTATTCGCCTAAGTGCGCGAGAAAATATTGAAGAACACGATCGATGGCTGCCGGATCGATGAGGGGACAGTCCGAAGGGATCTTGATAACCGCGTCGGCATTATAGCGAATGGCAGCTTGGTAGTGGCGGCCCAGAACGTCGAGAGGTTGGCCACAAAAGACGTCGATTCCGCGCTCGACGCACAGATCAACAATGGGCTTATCTTCTGGAAGATCTGTCGTCGCTACCACCAGATGAAAGGGAGACGTCGCGGCCCGCACCCGCTCCAACATGCGCACCAGCACGGGTTCTCCTGCAAGCGGGAGCAGCACTTTGCCTGGGAGCCGTGAGGACCCGAGACGTGCTTGGACAACCAAGAGCAGCCTCACGCCGCCACCTCGTCTTGCTGCCACAACGCAGGCGTCCCCAAGAGTTCGCGGCACACTTGCGCAATTTTTTGCGCGGCCTCGCGATTCTGTTCCGGCACGAGCTCCACCAGCTCTTCCATGCGATGATACGAGTGGCACTCTTTGCCGAGTGCCAATCCAACAAACACGACCGACGAGTATTGGGTGATCAACACTTCCGAATTGGCGATCATCGCGTTGGTGTCCCCGGCTGAAAAGACGAGTGCTCCGGGAACCCAACGGTTGATTTCCGCGGTCGCGCGTTTCACGTTTTCATTCGGGTGAAGCTTGAAAATCATCGGCCGCCCTCCGGACTTCTCAACGGCCCATTTTATGAACGCGGAGCGCTTGTCGAGCTTTAGCGTCTCACGGGCATCCGAAGTGCAGACTAGCGCGTAGCCGTGATGCGGGAAATCATTGTTGAGGTGAGCTGCGCAGTTGTCGAAATTGGGAATGCCCGTCACGACGAGCTTTCGTTCGTCGACTCCGCGCCCAGCAAAGTAACGTTTGTAGCCTTCACTTGCCACGCAGAAACGGTCGTAGGCGTGGCTCAATCCCGTCGTCGCCGTACCAGCAATCCAATGCGGGAGAGACGGAAACTTCCGCACCAGATAACTGAATATATTGTCGGGATCAGGGATACCCTCCTGCACAAGGAGGATCGGAATCTCGCGGACGTTGTCTGGAACCACAACGTCTGAGCACGTCACGGCTAGATCGTAGTCACCGCGGCGTCCGTGCAGATCAATATTGAGCTGATGGCGCTCCAAGTAATCGAGACAGCGACGTGTTAACTTGGTGCCGCCTATGGAGAACTCGCACAAGTGAGCTTTGCGCGCGAAATCAAGGATTGGCCCGCCATAGTAGGGCGTAAAGAAGGGCTCCACTTCCGGCAGTTGGTCGGCAATTTGATGCAGCTGCGTTGTTTGGTTGATAGAGCCACAGATAAAAAGGACACGAGAGGACATAGCTATCAGTTGACCGAAGCAAGAGTGGGTTCGAGGGCTAGTAGTGGCGGTTTTCGGGCGAGGCAAGCGTAGCCGACGCACGCCCAAATCAGTTCTTTGCTGCGCTTCAAGATGCTGAACGCCGCCCCTACTTGGACGGGCTCTGGGATGCCGAGTGCGCCGAAAAAAGTGACGTATCCAAGATCCTGAATACCGAGCCCCGCGGGCACCATGAAGGCGAGGTTACGTGTCAAGGCCAGCAGCACTTCAAAGCTCACCACATCCACAAAACCGAGCTGCACCGAAAGGAGCCGCAAAATCAGAAGCGTTTCCAGGGATTCACACAGCCAGGAGCCAAGGTATGGGCCGACTTGTCGAAGCGTGACTCTCTGAGAGAAGAACCTGGTGAGGCCTCTATCCGTTCCAGAAAAGTGCGTTCGAGACGAGGCCAAGGCAGCGCGCAGGCGGCGACTTGGAACGCCGAGCAAGCGTTTCCAGAGCTGCGTGGCGACAGCACCCTGACCGAGGAGAGATCCCGCAAAATAGACGCTAGACCCGAGAAGCACTGCCGCGGCCAGGGGCAACCACATGAGTACGGGCGAACCGATGAGGTGCTGGGAGGCGCTCCCGAGCGCCTGATGCCCAATCACAAACGAGAATATCAGAAACCAAGCCTGCGATAGGATCAACAGGTACTTGCGCACCGCCACTGCAGCGACACCAGTTCCCCACGGGACGCCTTCGCGCTTAAGCAGCAGCGGTGTGGCAGATTCGCACCAGAGCGGGCCAAGCGGAAGCGTTTGGGAAAGCGCTTCGGTCTTGATCCGTACCAGCAGAATCCTGAGCACGGGCACGCGATGACCCATTGATCGAATCGCTTCGACCCAACCCCAGCTGTCGAGCGTCAAAGACAGCAGTTGCGGAACCAAAATGAGTAACAGAAGAGACAACGGAACGTGGCGAAGCACAGACGCCACAGCGCTCGCTTCAGCGTTGCGAAATGTCCAGATTGATAGTCCGATCGCGAGAAAAACTCCAAGCACCGCAAGGCTGGTGTGACCGAGCCGCTTTGGACGCATGCCTGCACCTAGCAACATACACGCCACACGGGATTCACCAAGGAGGCCAGGGGTCCATGTGAGGACGGGCGGAGAGATGAGGGGCTGCGACGCGTTTCCTAGCGGCAGTTGGCTATAGCGCAAAGAAGCCAAGGGGACGCGGCGACGCACAAACGCCACACTGCTCGCTTCAGCGGTGCGAAATAGCTTAGGACGCATGTGTGCAACCCTAGGTTGCGAAAACGACGATTGTGTTACGGTTCGTCAACGTATTATTTCCCGACTGGCGAGGCATTCGCCATGATCCGTTCGGTTGTTGAGCCGGGCCGCGTTTCCAGAAAGTTCACCGTAAGGTCGTGGTGTTGTCACGATGGGTAGGCTACCCGATGAGCCATGGGCGATCTTGTTGGTGATGTGGTTGCAGGCAGGCTGCATTGGGTACCGGAAGCGGAGTTCTCCAAGATTTTGGCGCTTCCCGTAGAGCGGGAAAGACGCGCGTTACTCTTCGCAGACGCTTGCCGGCTCAATGTTCTCTATATGATCGCTAAAGCGGGCTCGGGGCATTTGGGAAGCTCATTTTCGAGCCTCGATATCGTGACTTGGCTCCACCTTGAGGAGCTCACCCGCGCCCCCGCAGGTTCACTCGATCGCGCGGACGACATCTATTTTTCATCTAAAGGACACGATGCACCTGGCTTGTATGCGGTGCGCATGGCTCTCGGCCAGCTTCCGTTTGAACTGATTCACCAGTTACGCGTGCTCGGTGGATTACCTGGGCATCCAGATGTCGGCACTCCCGGGATCGTTGCCAACACTGGATCCCTTGGCATGGGAATTTCAAAGGCCAAAGGCATGGCCTGGGCGCGGCGCCACAAGGGTCAAGCGAGCCGAATTTTCGTGATGACCGGCGATGGAGAACTCCAGGAGGGGCAAATCTGGGAGTCGCTGATTTCAGCGGCGAACCGGAAGCTGTCTGAGATCACTGTCATCGTGGACCACAACAAGCTTCAAAGCGACTCGTTTGTGGAAAAAACAAGCGATTTGGGTGATCTCGTCAAGAAGTTTGAGGCGTTTGGATGGCGTGTGTTTCCGGTGGATGGTCACGATTATTGGGCGCTTGGGGAAGCGTTCGAAAGTGCGCGCGCGGTTACCGATTCACCGCAGGTGATCATTGCGCATACGATCAAAGGGCGCGGCGTCTCCTTCATGGAGCACACGAGCCTCGATTCTGACGTCTCGCTCTATCGTTTTCACTCGGGAGCTCCGAACGCTGAAAACTACCAGCGCGCGGCCGAGGAGTTGGTCGCGCGTTTGCATCGACAGTGCGATGCGTTGGGCATTGAACGGCTCGCATTCAGCTCCGAAGAAAGCCAACCGGTACCGGCTGCTGGAAATCCACAGCGTTTGATCGGAGCCTATGCCAAAGCTTTGTTAGAGCAGATGGGTAAAGTTCCTGCGCTTTGCGTGATGGATGCGGATTTGCTCGTCGATACGGGGCAGCTGCCGTCGAAAGAGGCCTTTCCCGAGCGTTTCATCGAATGTGGGATCGCCGAAATGGATATGGTGAGCCAAGCCGGTAGCATGGCACGCGAAGGGATCTTGCCAATTTGCCACTCTTTTGCTTGTTTTCTCGCGACGCGCGCCAATGAGCAAATCTACAACAACGCGACTGAGCACGCGCGGGTGATCTATGTGGCATCGCTCGCGGGATTGCTCCCGGCGGGTCCAGGCCACTCGCATCAGTCCGTCCGAGATATTTCAGCGCTTGCGGCGGTTCCCAATCTTGTGTTGCTTGAGCCGGCCACCGAAGCAGAAGTCAGTCGTGCGCTTGTCTGGGCCACCGAGACAACTCGGAGCAGTGTCTGGCTACGCCTGGTGAGTGTTCCGTATGACGTGCCGTTCGAATTGCCGGACACCGAGCTTGAGGAAGGCAGGGGTGTGGAGGTTCTTTCGGGCGATGACGCCGTCTTTATTGGCTCGGGCCCCATTATGTTGACCGAGGCGTGGCACGCCGCTGAAACGCTCAGAAAGGAGCACGGGCTCGCGGTTGGGGTCATTGCTGTGCCTTGGCAGAATCGCATCGACGCGGCCTGGTTGCTGAGCAGCCTCGGGGCACGCGCGCACGTGTTCACGTTGGACAATCATTACGTGGTGGGTGGGCAAGGGCAGCTCGTGGGCGCCACGGTGGCCACTTTGGGACTCAAGAATTCTCCACGTGTTCACAACATCGGAGTCGAAAGCGTGCCGGTGTGTGGCAGGAATCCAGAGGTCTTACGACACCACGGGCTGGATCGAAGCAGTTTGGTCGAACGCGCGCGCTCAGTACTGAGGGGCTGAGCCGAGAGCCTAGAAGTGGCCCGTGCAGAGCACACTCGTGAAGCTGGCTTCGCAGGCCAAGGCCTGGCCTGTGGCTTCTTCTGCGTTGGGTGCCAAAAGTAGCGTCACGAATCCGCCGGCAAGCAAGGCGCCTCCAGTTGCGTAAAGGACGGTCGCTCGTTCTTCTGCTTTCTC
>JBBRRP010000199.1:0-8101 GCA_038246305.1 Polyangiales bacterium
CTGCCTCCCGTCGCACTGCCTCCCGTCGCACTGCCTCCCGTCGCACTGCCTCCCGTCGCACTGCCTCCCGTCGCACTGCCTCCCGTCGCACTGCCTCCCGTCGCACTGCCTCCCGTCGCACTGCCTCCCACTCCTGCCATTGCCGCTCCCATGCCACCGCCTGACTTTGCACCACCGAAGGTGACGACTCCACCGGTGCCCCCCATGCTCCTGCCTCCGCCAAGCGAACCAACCATGCCAGTGCCCCCGTTCCCGGAAGAGAAGCTGAAGCTGCTGCCCCCGAGTGTCCCAGACGCGCCCGCCTGCGAGCCAACATCGCCAACCGACTCCTGTGCCAAGAGGTCGTAGCCGTAGCGACAACCGAGCAACCCAAGAGCAGTCGATACAATCAGAAGGACATCTCTCCGTCGAAAAGCAGACTCAAACCCAAGGGACTACGACCTAAATCCCGACCCCATTAGGTGCCACCCCCCGATCTTATGTTCTGGGCCCCCCGCTGGTTCCGCCTGCTGAAACACGGTTTTGCCGCGCCGCGTTGACCTACCGGTGAGGCGGCGGCTATGAGCTTGAGAGTATTGTGGCTTCAATTCTTGGCGTTGACCATCGACCATCGATTGCAGTGATACTCCCCCTGGCCGTTGCGCACGCACGCGGGATCTTGCTGGGGATATCAGACTATTTTCGGCGTCGACCGGAGGTTTGGATCAGCGTCCTGGATCACTGGGAGGGAACGGACGCATTGTTCACGAACAGCAAACCTTCCGGGATTATCGCCTTTATCTTCCGCAAACATCACGAAGAAATGTTGATTAATTTGCGTGTTCCCGTAGTGAGCGTCGCGAATACCATTGAGGGCTCCCGCGTGCCGCGAGTGCATGTTGACGACGAAGCAGCCGGTCGCCTTGCAGCGACGCATCTCCTAGATACCGGATTGCGACAGTTCGCTTTTCTCGGCGATACTCGAGTGCCGGGGATACGACTGCGATTTCAGGGATTCCAGAACGTTCTGCGTTCACGGGGCTTTGACTGCAGCATGCTGGATTGGTCGAACGAAATTGAAACCTGGCTGCCGTTTGACCCGCGGAACTTGCTGGCGCAACTGAAGAGCCTGCCAATGCCGGTGGGCCTATTCGCGCCGTATGATCTGTTAGCCTACAATGTCGCCCGGGTCTGTCACCACGGAGGAGTTGGCGTACCCGAAGAGGTGGCCATCATCGGAGTGGATGACGATCCAGTGCTCTGCTTGGCATCCCAACCCCCGCTGACCAGCATTCGCATTCCCGCCCGAGAAATTGGATACCGAGCTGCGCAGCTCTTGGACGAAATGTTGGCCGGGCGCGAGGCACCCGCAGAACCGATTTGCCTGGCACCGATGCCTCCGCAGGTGCGAATGTCGACGGACATTGTCGCAGTTCCGGACAAGAAGGTGGCGGAAGCCGTCGACTTCATTCGTCGGCACGCTCACGAGGCTATGGGTGTCGCGCAGCTGTGGGAAAGACTGCGGATGGACCGCAAAGAAATGGAACATCGATTTAAGGTTTCATTGGGACGATCTGCGGGGGAGGAATTTACCCGTGTCAGAGTTGAACGCGCCAAAAACCTGTTGCTAGATACCGATTGGGGCAATGACAAAATCGCCGAAGAGGCGGGCTTTTCAACGGCTTCTTACCTGATCCGGGTTTTTCGAACGCATGTCGGAGTCACCCCCAGTGTGTTCCGTCAAGCTTTTCAGCACAGACCTTGAAGTGCTATTAATACCCCCGCAAAATCGGATAGCGCGACCTGGTCGGGTACCATAATGTCATATTCGAATGACGCCGCCCCAGTACCTAGAAGGTATTGGTTGCTCGGGCAATGTCCAAAAAAGGAGTGCGATCCATGCGACGTGCGCGAGTTGTCCTTTCCCCGTTTTTAATACTTTTTTCTGCATTTGCGGGAGCGTGCACCGCAAGGTTGGAAATGCCGAGCGGAGGCGGGCTGGGTGTTGATTCAACCCTCCCCGGAAGCGCGTCAGGTGGGTCAGGTATGGGGGGGGCAGGTGGCGCTGTCATTGGTGCTGGTGGGAGCGGTATCTTGGGGATGCCCTCGGGTGGTGCGGCTGCAGATCCGGGGCGAATTGGCCTCCATCGCCTCAACAACAACGAGTACGACAACACTCTCCGCGATCTGCTCGGGGTCGCGGCAACGCCGGCTCGGGCATCGTTCATCCCCGATGAACAGGCTCTCGGCTTCGATTCCATCGCTAGCTCGCTTGGAATGACGGAAGCTCAGTATGAGCAATACTTCAACGCAGCAGGCCTTTTCGCAGACGAGGTCATGTCGAACGCAGCATTGCGCTCGCGCATTGTCACGTGTGCCCCCACTCCGGGAGATGCAGCCTGCATCAAGAGCATCGTTTCGAGCTTCGGACTCAGGGCGTGGCGGCGCCCTCTCGATAGCGTCGAAGTGGACCGCCTGGTGAAGGTTGCGATTGACGCGGTCACCTTGGGCGCAACTTTTGAGGGATCCGTTGGAGAGGTCGTTCGGGTCATGCTCGCCTCGCCGCACTTTCTCTACCGTTTTGAGCCAGACCCTGACCCGGCTTCGACGACGCCACACCCGGTTGACAGCTATAGCCTCGCCTCACGTCTCTCGTATCTCATGTGGAGTACGATGCCAGACGACGCGGTGTTGGCCGTGGCGGCGAGCGGCGAAATATCGACGACTGCAGGTCTTCAGGCGGAGCTTAGCCGATTGTTGGCCTCTCCGCGCGCTAGCGAGTTCGTTTCAAGCTTTGCAGGACAGTGGCTGGGAATGCGCGCCCTCGGGAGCCATCAGGTAGATTCTGGGGTTTTTGGAGAGTGGAATCAGCAGTTGCGTCAATCCATGATCCAGGAAGGATTGGGCTACTTCAACCTGTTCCTGGAGGGGCCGTCCCCGCTTCCGCTATCTGGATTCTTCAACACCGATGTCAACTTCGTGGATCCCTCGCTTGCGAATCTCTACGGCATTGCAGCGGGCTCGGGAGGCGCACCCGAGCGGGTGAGCATCAGCACCGACCAACGGGTGGGGTTCTTGGGTTTGGCGAGTTTCCTCACGATATCGTCTTTCTCGTATCGAACAGCTCCCACGGTTCGCGGCAAGTGGGTCCTTGAAAGTCTGCTATGCGAACCCATTGCGCAACCACCCCCGTCGGTTCCGGCTCTCGATCAAAACACGACACCGGATATGGCTTCCTCGGGGAATGTGAGAGTTCGCCTGGCTCAGCACAGGACGGCCCCTGCCTGCGCCGGTTGCCACGCGATCCTCGACCCCATCGGGCTTGGTCTCGAAAACTTCGACGCCATCGGGCGCTATCGAACTAGCTATCCCAACGGAGACGCGGTGGATGCGTCGGGACAGCTTCCCGGAGGGAAGGCTTTTAATGGGCTCACGTCTCTCGCTGACATTCTGGCTGCAGATCCGCGCTTCGTGCAGTGCGCAAGCAAGAAGCTCATGACCTACGCGCTCTCACGGAAGCTAGAGCGATCCGACGACGTGTATCTTGACCGTATTCTTGAGCAGCTGGCTCAGGGCGAAGATCGCAGCCTTCGCGGCCTGCTAACGGCCATCGTAATGAGTGAGCCATTTCGCCAACGTAGAGGGGAAGCACCCCAAGGAGCAGGCCTATGAAGCATCTAATCCCCCGGCGACGAATCCTGCAGGGCGCCGGCGTGGCGCTGGCGTTACCCTGGATGGAATCACTGGCGCCTCGGGCTGCGAATGCGCTCGGGCCCGTCGCGCCTAGGCGCTACGTAGCTCTCTATTTTCCAAACGGCACAGCGTCCTACTGGCGTCCTCAGGTTGCAGGTGCTGCTGACGCCTGGAAGCTTTCGCCTATTCTCGAACCCCTCTTGTCCGTCAAGGCTTCGGTGAATGTGCTGAGCAATATGGGTAATCTGTCGCCGTGGGGGGTCAGTGGCCCAGACCATGAGCACGCCAACTTCGGTGCGTCAACGTGGACCGCAACCAAGCCGCATGGCCCAGGAGACGCCTATAACGGTATTTCTATTGATCAAGCTATCGCCAAGATTGTTGGTGCCGAGACGCCCCTGCCGTCGATCCAGGTGGGCCTTTCGACGCGATACTGGAGCGACGACCAGTTGCCCGGCCAGCATTCTCGGAGCATGGCGTGGCAGTCTGAAACTGAGCCTCTCTACAAGGTGGTGAATCCGCAGGCGGTTTTTGACCGATTGTTGGCGAATAATCGAACTCCCGGAATGGCCCTGTCACCAGCCGATGAGGCCTTGGCCGCGCGGCGGCGTGCCTTGAAGAAGAGCGCGCTCGATGCGGTTCTAGAGATGTCAACTTCGCTGCAGAGGCAGATGAGCGTGAGTGATGTTGCGAAGATGGATCAGGTCCTCACGTCTGTGCGCGCGCTCGAGGTCCGCGCGTCTGCACCGCAGACTCAGGTCGGCGGAGGCGCCGGATGTGCGCTCATTGCTCGCCCTTCTGCCGCCATTAACGTGGACAGTGTTCCCCCGGGCTATAATCGCGACGAGCACGCTAAGTTAATGATCGACCTCGTCGTAATGGCGTTTCAGTGCGACATAACCCGGGTGGTGAGCTTCATGCTGGACGACGCTAGGAGCGAGTTTGTCTATGACTTTCTCTCCCAACGGTCGTTTACGTCAACCGGATCCACGCAGATCGCTGGGACCGTCGGGGACTACCATGAGCTACAACACTCATTCGATGAGAATCCGGAGTATGCGACGATTGGGCACTGGAATTCACAGAAAGCAGCTGAGCTTGCAGGCAAACTGAGCGCGAGCTCCGATGGAAACGGCACATCCGTGCTGAACAATACTGTCATCACTTTTGCGAGCGGCATGCACGGTGGTAACCATGAGGGGCACAACATCCCGGTTGCCCTGATTGGCGGTGGCGGCGGCGTGCTGAAGCAGAATCAGCACGTGCTTTTTGCGTCAGAGCAGGAGTTGGCTGATGTGCACTTTACAATACTGAAAAACGTGTTCGGCTCTCCGGAGCCAAGCTTTGGTTCGAGTCGTGGGGTGCTCCCGGAGCTTCTGGCGTAAGCCACGTTGGCGGTCCACGGGCAAGTGCCCGTAAGCGCTTGGCCTGGCTCCTCAACGGCCTCCGGCGCCACCACGGGTTTCGTTCGGGCAGCTCCGGTTCAGGTTCTGCTGAGGTTCTGACGCTGGCCTCTTGTTGCCCTTGGGGGTGCTTGCTTTACTGAAAGTGAGCACATCGTGCGGGGATCTATTTGCACCCGCATCCCGGGGCCTTTCTAGGTCCGCAGGAGGTCTTGTTGAGCGCTCCTTTGAGCTTTGATGAGCTGCTCCCGTGCGTTCAGATCGCCATCGGCTAGATGGCCTGCTCTTGCCTCTGCTACTCCTTCCGGCCGATTTGGCAGTTCGATTGTCTTATCCTCTCAATTTAATCGAACTCGCTTTTCAGAACGTCAGCCACTACTTTCGCGCCACAGAAGGACAACCCCATGAACGAAAATGCCACCACCTGCGACCAACTACTCGATGGTATCGACCCCTGCCTCGGCGCGCTCGTCCTCGCGCCGGGCGTTAGCCTGCTGCGGTGGCGAGGTAAAAAGGCTAGTGCGCGGGCTGAGGTGCGATTGGGACGGGTGCGGTATACCGCGCGCTGGACTGCCTGCTTTCGTCAGCGAGAGCCGTTCTGGATGATCCCGAAGGCGGGCGTGGATCACGCGGCGGTTCCTCCGGAGACTCAGGTTGTGCTGTTCGAACGCGGTGATGGCCGATTGGTGCTAATAGCACCGTTGGCCCTCGACTCGATGCGTTTTGCCTTACGCGGTGATGCCGACGGACTGCTACTGACCGGCAACACCGCTGATCCTTGGACTCAGGTAGGCACCGCCCCTGCCTGTTTAGTGGCGGTCGGAGATTGCCCCTTCGCCTTGTGGCGCGAAGCCGCCGCGGCGCTGGCTGCAGTAAGTCCCCAAGTTGGTTTAGCGCGCGACGTTTCACAGCCGCAGACGGCTGACTGGTTGGGTTGGTGCACTTGGGACGCATTCTACCAGGAAGTCGATCAGGCACGTGTCGTATTGGGCTTGGAAAGCTTCCGCCGCATCGGGGTGCAACCGCGCTGGATGATCCTTGACGATGGTTGGTTAACCGTCACGCGAGCAACGACGGGGGAGCAGCGATTGAGCGATTTTGCGCCCAATGTCAGCAAATTTCCCGACGGGCTCGCCTCACTGGTCGCATCCGCAAAAAAAGACTTCGGCCTCCGCGAATTCTGGGTCTGGCATGCCTTCGTGGGCTATTGGGGTGGGGCGGACGCACGGCTTGGTTTCCGCGTCCACGACCAGCTGCGGCGCTCGGACGCGGCTATCGCAAGCAATCCGCCGGACAACGCAGACTGGATGGAGACCGCCTGGGGAGATGTCGCCGGGATGGTCGATCCCGAGGACGTGGCCGCCTTCTACAGCGCCTTCCACGCCAGCCTAGCGGCAGCGGGTGTGGATGGAGTGAAGGTCGACAATCAGGCATCTATCGAGGCGACGACGCACAGCATGGGCGGTCGCGTCCAGGTGATGCGCGCGTATCGAGCGGCGCTCGAAGCCAGCACGGCGCGCCATTTTCATGGCAACCTGATTAACTGCATGTCGTGCAGCAACGACATGTTGTACGCCTCCCGGGCCCCGAACTTTACCCGCACCAGTACCGATTTTTGGCCAAAAAAGCCCGAATCACATGGATTGCATTTGTACACCAACGCCCAGGTCGGCGGCTGGTTTGGCGAGTTCATTCATCCTGATTGGGACATGTTTCAGACCACAAACGCCGCCGGCTGGTTCCACGCCGCAGGGCGCGCCGTGTCAGGAGGACCGGTCTACGTCTGCGACAAGCCGAACGAACACGACGCAGCCCTGCTCGGTGCCTTGACGCTCGCAGACGGCTCGGTGCCACGCTGCATCGACCGCGGCCGACCATCCCGCGACTGACTGTTCTACGACCCTACGAGGGATGCCGTATTGCTGAAAGTCGTGAACCGCAACCGCTGCGGCAGTGTCATCTGCGTGTTCAATTGCCGCTACAATCAGGCAGGAAACATTGCCGGCTCTGTCTCGCCGTCGGATCATCCAGACACTACGGCCGGCAGCTATGTCGTGTGGCAACACCTCCGGGGTTGCGCCGTGGTTGTGGACCGCGACGAACGCGTGCCCCTGAGTCTCGCCGCCATGGAGTGGGAAATCGCGACCATCGCCCCGTTGCAAGCTGGCCTCGCGCTCATCGGCCTCGAGGGCAAACTGAACGGCGGGGGTGCCATCCTGGCTGTGAATGGGGGGGCCTCGGGCGTCACCGTTGAACTTGCCGACGGCGGGACGCTGTTGGCGTGGCACAAGAACCCCTTGCAAGCCAGCGCTAACGGCAGTCCATTGACGGTGAACACAGTCGGTTCATTGCACCGGATCAGCGTGCCCTTGGGTGGGGCTCGCCGCATCGAGCTAGTCTGCGCTGACGAGGCGGGGTCCACTTGATAGCTGCGAGCAGTCAACAAAATTCGGTACAGAAACTGGGGCGCTTGCAAGATGGCAGCCACCAGCATCTGAGTCGCGCTGCTAAAGCCGTTGCCGGGTTTTATGCCTTGATAAAATGTGAGGAGACGTGTTTTTTCGGCCGGTGTGAGCGGACGCCGGTAGCTCTTTAACCCAAAAACGTCGATAAAAGCAGACGCGCAGGCACGGAGCGCACTGTGGCGTTGTTGTCGAAGTTGAAGGCCTGTTCTTCGAGTGGGAAAGCTCGGCTGGGCTTCGTCGCAACTTTGAGCAACGCCTCAACGGTATTGTCGTATTCCGTGTCTGTCAGCCTCCGCAACGGCGAAGGGCTAGGCGACGTGACCCCGGCGTCGGTGCACGGCACTACCACAGCCTGCCCGGGCCCACCCACAACGGAACCCGTGCCGCCTGTCCCGTTGAGAGCACCACCAGACCCCAGATCTGAACCAGGAGTTTCGTTGGACTTTCGTATCCGATTCACGGAGCCGTGTAGCAAGTTAGCGGCGGCGGGCCCAAGGTGTGCCCATGGCAACAGCATCAGAATGGGCAGAGCACGTGGCCGCATGGCGGGCGAGCGGGAAG
>JBBRRP010000200.1:0-8089 GCA_038246305.1 Polyangiales bacterium
ACCCCAGACCAACGTGATGGAACGCGAACTCCGAGTGTTGCGCTCAATGGTCGATGACCTGAGTCACGGTCGCTCATCCAATCAGCAAGCTGAAGCGCTGCTCCACAACACCGGCATTGAAGGCGCGCTCGCGCAAATGCTCGCGAACGGAGCGGACGCACATGCTAACCGCGACAATCGCGCTCTCGTTCGCTACCTCCGGCAGCGTGTTTCGGGTGCTCTCGCATTCGCGGAGAGCCCCATCGAGAAGCCCGGACCCCGCATCATTACCTGTATCGGGCCGAGTGGCGCCGGGAAGACCACCACGCTCGCCAAGCTCGCGGCGCGCGCTCGCTTGGACGGGAAACGCAGCGTGACCGTGATCACACTCGACACCTTCCGAGTCGGGGCAGTCGCTCAATGGCAGCGCTATTCCCAGATCCTTGGCATCCCGATGGGCGTCGCCCACGACGTCGATAGCTTTCGCCGCATGTTGCGCGACCACAACGCCGATATTGTCCTCGTGGACACCGCGGGGCGAAGTGCGGATCGCGCCTGGCAGGACCCCCGAGTCACGGAGTGTTTAGCGGAAGCCTCGGTGCCCGTGGAGGTCATGTTGGTCGTGCCGGCTTGGCTGCGCGCACGAGATGTTGAACGAGTGACTCAGGTTTACGCAGCACCAGCGCCGACTGGACTCGTGATCACGAAGCTCGACGAGACCGAGTGCATTGGAGGAAGCCTCCACGCAGCTCTCGGTCACACGCTGCCCCTCACCTACCTGTGTAACGGCCCGCGTGTTCCCGAAGACATCCACACGGCGTCAATCGGACAGATTTTAGACGCACTCTTACCGAGCGCATGATGAATCAACCTCAGGCTTCGACCCAGCTGGCACTCGCGAAAGGCTACACCGCCGCGCCTGCCGAGATCGCAGAACGGTACATGCCGCTCGTGCGTCGCATTGGGATGCGAGCCGTTCGCAAGCTACCGCCATCTATCACCGTGGATGACGTCATCAGTGCAGGTTGGGTAGGATTATTGGAGGCGCTGGATCGCCGCACGCCTGAAATGAACGAGGAGCAATTCGAGGCTTACGCGTCGCATCGCGTGCGCGGAGCAATCCTCGATTATCTGCGCTCCCTTGACCCCATGGGTCGTAAAATGCGCTCGGCATCCCGCCGGATCGTTCAAGTCATGAGCGATCTGACCGCTGGGCTCGGGCGAGCGCCTGAAACCGAAGAGGTGGCCCGCGCACTTGGACTCAGCTTGGACGATTACCACTCTCTCTTGAGTGATATCTCCGACGCAGGCTCCGCCCGACTTGAACTTTCGGAAGTGACTGAGCCAGCTTCCGCCGATGCCTCGCCTGAAGCGCAGGTCGGACGACGTGCAGAGGTCGGTTCAGTCGCGGAAGCCATCGAGCAGCTTCCGGAGCGCTTGCAGCTAATTTTGGGACTGTACTACCAAGAAGATTGCTCCTTTCGAGAGATCGGCGAGGTTCTGGATATTTCCGAGTCTCGCGCCTGCCAACTACACATCGAAGCAATTCACCGCATCCGAGCGACGTTGCACGGCCGTGCGTACCGACGTGGTTCCCTAGGAAAGAGTGTCTACCTATGAGCAGTGGTATTTGGGCAGCAGCTTCGGGGGCCATCGGGCATCTCGAAAATCTTGACGTCACCGCCAATAATTTGGCGAATGCATCCACCACTGGGTTCCAAGGGGACCGTGCGGTCTTCCGCCAAGTTCTTGCCGCAAAGGAAAAAGCAGGGGCCGCCACTGACTATCGCCGCTATACGGTCGTAGGAACTCGCTCTCCGGACCAAACGGTTGGCGCGAGTATCGTCACGGGGCGCAGCCTGGATGCGGCGATCGATGGTGATGGCTATTTTGCCGTACAAACCGCCCAAGGCGAACGCTACACGCGCGACGGCGCCTTTCAAGTTGTGGATGGCCAACTGACCACCGCAGGCGGTAAACAAGTTTTAGATGAAGGCCATAGCCCCATCGCCATCCCCGAAGGCGAGACCGACGTGAGCATCGGCGACGACGGCACCGTTTATGCCGGAAGTGAGTCCGTGGGCCAACTCGCACTCTTTCGCTTCGCCAACCCCGATGTCATGGAACGGGAAGGCACCACGCTGTTTCGCGCACCAGCAGCCAGTGCTGAAGCTACGGCTCCTTCACTCGCTAGCGGCTCCCTCGAGGGCTCCAATGTCTCTGTCGTCAAAAGCATGACAGAGCTCGTCACAGCAACCCGCAGCTTCGACGCCATGCAGCGCGTCATCGAGAGCTTCAGCGAAATCGAGCGACGCACCGCTACCGGCATCATGGGCAACCACTAATCCACCACTCAACCAGTCAAGTCGAGACACCACTATGAATATCATCAGCAAACGGTTCGGGAAGGTCGCCTTCGAAGAAAGCGCCGTTATCCACTTTCCCCACGGCATCATTGGTTTCCCGGACGCCAAGCGCTATGTCCTCTTAGGGCAAGGCGACAGCAACATTATCGCTTGGCTTCAGTCCGTGGATGCCCCCGAGGTAGCGCTACCGGTGGCTTCGGCACACGCGTTCCCTACCTCCTACCCCGACGTCCCACTCACTGACGCTTTGCTTGCGGCCGGAATGGACGCTCCGAGCGGGGATATCGCGGTGCTGGCAGTTGTGATCGCGACACCCACCGAACAAGCCACGGTGAACCTGCTCGCTCCGATCGTGATCGACGCCAATTCTCGACAAGGCGCACAAATCATTCTGCAAGGGTCGCGCTACTCAACCCGCGAACTTCTCGTCTTCCGCGCAGACCTGCAACCCGAGCCCGAAAGCCAGGATTCCAGTTCGCGAATGCGTTCCGCCGCGGACGCCTAGAAATCGCTCAGCAGGCTGGCAAAGCGCAACTGAGGACGCATACTTAGCGTTTAGGGCATCGTGCCCGTGGGCCGACAATGACTTCCCTCCCCCCGCTCAGCGCGCGCAAGATTTCGCGACACAACTTGCTCGTGCTCTCGGATGTGCACCTGGGAAGCGACCTGGTCCAACACTCCCGTCCGAACGCGCCGCTGCGTGGCAAAAACAGCCTGCTTCGCGACCGCGATTTCGTGCGTCTGCTGAAGTGGTATCAGCAAAATCGCCGCGGCGGCCTGCCCTGGCGCCTGATTATCGCCGGAGATCTTGTGGATTTTATCGGCATGAGTGTGCCCGCACTGCGCCGGGGTCGGATCAAAACGAGCCTCACCCGCGAAGAGCAGGAACATGGGCTCGGTAGCGCTGAAGATCACGCCCGCGCCAAGCTGGAGCTCGTCTTGCGCCACCATCGTGGCGTTTTCCGGGCGCTCGCTCGTTTTGTAGCCGGCGGCAATACGTTGGTGGTGTTGCGAGGCAACCATGATGTCGACCTGCATTGGGAAAGCGTGCAGGAAGATTTCGTGCGTTGTCTCCAGAAGTTCGCGCCTGTCGCACGCGATGAAGTCGAGTTCGCGCCTTGGTTTTACTACGAACGCGACGTCGTTTACGTTGAACATGGGCACCAATACGATCATTTCTGTTCCCAAGAACACCTGCTTCACCCTGTAGACCCGCGCGATCGTCGTCGGCTGTCGCAATCCGTCACGGACGTCTTGTTGCGCTACATCGTTCGCCCGACGCAGGGCATGCTGGAGGCGGGGCACGATAAGGCGGGCTTTCTCGACTATGTCAGGTTCGCCACACGCCTTGGATTCGGTGGAGCGGCAAGGCTCAGTCAGCGCTTCGCCTCCGCTGTGGTTGAGATGATGCGGATCTACAAAGCGCAATTCTCTGAAGCCGCGGCTTGGGTGAGGCGCGAACATGAGCGCAAGATGAAACTCCTCGGCGAGGCGAAGCACATCAGCGTTGAGCGCTTGCGGGCTCTCGCTCGCCTCCAAAAGCCACCCGTCACGCAAAGCCTAGTGCTCATTCTTGCGAGCGTGATGCTGGATCGTGTTGCCGTGGCGCTGCTCAGCCTGAGCGCGGTGATCGCCGTGGCCCTCCGAACAGATTCTTGGCAGCGCGCACTGCTTTTCTCCGCGATGATCGCGCTCCTCACGAGCATCGCGGCTGTCGCCTGGCGAAAAGTCCGTGGTTCACTCGACGCCAGCGCGGACCTCCGAAATCGAGCACCTCTCGTTCTCCAACTGTTTCCAGCTGCATTTATCGTGATGGGGCACACGCACGTGCCGGAGGTGTCTAAAGCAGCTCCCAATCAGACTTACGTTAACCTGGGCGCGTGGGCTGAGGAAGATGCCACGGACGGAGGCCCAAGTGCGCTACCCGCAACGCGCACGCATCTAGTGCTCGAGTGCCAGGGCGAGGTCCCGGTGGGAGAGCTTTTGCGTTGGGGTGAACACGCGCCCGAGGCATTCATCTCGGGGTAACGGAAGCGCCAAACAAAGGATGACTAAGACGGAGCGTAGAAAACTCGTGGCGCGCTACCCGAAATTTGTCGAATGGAGTGATGAGGACGCGTGCTTCATTGGGCGCTGTGCGTTGCTATTCGGAGGTGGTGTTCATGGAAGGGACGAGGCCGCCGTGTATAAGGAACTCTGCAAGGTGGCCGAAGAGTGGGTGGCAACCCTGGACAAAGACGGGACGCAGCTTCCGCCAACCAAAATGGCGGGCAGCTACAGCGGCAAGTTCTTGGTGCGAGTGCAACCGGCGCTTCACCAGCGCTTGGTTCTGAAGGTGTCAGGGGAGAGCCTGAACAGCCTGGTCGCACGCAAACTCGCCAGTGGTTAGCGCTCCTTCGTGAAGGAATGCAAGGGCCCTACCATTCCGCGATCGATCCATCTGGGTGACGCCAGACTGGCGCGCGCCAGCGGTGGCCCGCGCGAACAGCCTCGCAAACGCGCTCTTCGTCCACCTCGATTCCAAGGCCCGGGCATCTCGGGATGCTAAGGTGCCCTTCGACGGTAGTGAAGCCATAGTCGGGCTTGAGGTAGTCTGTGAGATCGCCGTTTTGATTGTAGTGCATGCCGAGGCTTTGCTCCTGAAGAAACGCGTTGTGGCAGATCGCATTGACCTGCAAGCAAACGGCCAGCGCTATCGGCCCGAGCGGGCAGTGCGGCGCGAGTGCAATGTCATAGGCTTCCGCCCAATGCCCGATTCGAACCATTTCTGAGATGCCGCCGACATGAGCGGTATCTGGGTTAATAACCTGCGCCGCCCGTAGCTCGAAGACGCGCTTAAAATCATAACGGCTGTGGAGGCGTTCTCCGATGCAGAGCGGAATGGAGGTGGCACGAGCGAGATCCGCGAGCGTTTCCAGCATGGCCGACTGCACGGCGTCTTCCACGAACAGCGGACGCAGTGGCTCTAATTCCCTCAATAAAACACGCGCCATCGGAGCATGTACCCGACCATGAAAGTCGAGCGCGAGGTCCATCGTGTTGCCCACGGCCGCACGCAGCTCGAACATGCGCCGAATAATGCCGTCAATCTTTGCGTACGTATCGACGATCTGAAGCTCTGCGCAAACGTTGAATTTTACGGCGTCGAAGCCCTGCGCACGCAAAGCGAGTGCGCCCTCCACGAGCCCTTCGGGACGATCCCCACCGATCCAACAATAGCTGCGCACACGCTCCCGCACGGGGCCACCGAAGAGCTCATACACCGGCACGCCTAAGGCACGGCCCTTAATGTCCCACAGGGCCATGTCAATCCCTGAGATCGCACTCATGAGCACAGGGCCGCCGCGATAGCAGCCGTTGCGGTAGAGCAACTGCCAAATGTCCTCGATACGCCGGGGATCCAGCCCAACAACAAAATCTGCTAACTCCGCGATCTTGGCGGCCAACGTCTCCGCGTGCCCTTCGAGCACAGGTTCACCCCAACCCGTGATGCCCTCATCCCTCTCCACCTTCAGAAACAGCCAGCGGGGCGCGACCAGAAAAGTTTTGAGTGCTGTGATTTTCATGTCGCGTCGTTGAAGTGCTGCTCAACCTAAGTTGGTTCACAAAGACTTCAGGAAGAAGTCCGTTTTGCAGTATGGGAACATCCCACGTAACCACGCCGCCCTGACTGATGACATGTTTCGCGTACCCGCGGACAAGCTCGTCCGGGAACCGGGGCTCACCTTTGCCCCAGTTTTCACCTAGATACGACAGAGTATGGTAGCGGTCGGCGTGTCCGCTCGGACCGGTGACAAACGGTCCTTTGCATTCGGGTAGTGATTCGGAGATTTCGCCGGCAGTGAAGTCCGCGTGATCCGAGTAGTGCCGTACCGGCGTAACCACTCCGGGGTTAAAGGCGACGATAGCATCAGGATTACCCGCGCGCAGTGCCGCCGCGTAGCTTCTAAAATTGGGTTCTTCGTTTTCCGGGTAGCGAAGATCGGCGGCATATGCCCCGTCGATCCACCATCCTTTAACTTTTGTGCCCCAGCGCACAGCCCAGTCACGACAAACCGCTTCCCAGTTCCTCTGAAACTCAGGGAGACGATATTGGGCCCAGTGAGGACCCGGTCGCCAGTCGAAGTTGGTGACATCATGCCAATGAGTTGCAAGCTTGAGTGCCTTACGCGCCTCGGGATCGCCGTTGGACCCGTCCGCGGGTGCGTAGACGAGGAGCTCAATGCCAAGCGGACGTAGCGCATCATACAGATCAGAGATCAAATCGCGACGCGAGCATTTGCTTGGCCGAAGGCCAGTAATGGCATCATACGTCTCATTGGGCGCACAATAGTGGCCTGACCCTTGACCGACGGTCATGAAGAAATAGCCGGCATTGACAGCTGAGAGTTGCCGCGCAAGGCCGGCAACGTCGAAGGCATCAACCTGACGATTCCACTCGTCAGCCGTTGTCTCCGGCGTGGTCAGATAGTGGCAGAAAACACCCCAGCCTAGGTCCGCGAACCATTTCGTATCGGGCATGTTCTTACACCAACATCGCCGAGCCACCCACCGGATCGCCCACAGATTGGTCAATATCGAACGCCTTCAAGATCCCCCAGAGCAGGTTGCCTTGTCCTTTGGATTCATCGTAGGGCACCGTGCGGCCGGGCGTGGCTTTGCCTCCTGCTCTGCCGAACGTGAAACTCGGCAATTGATCGTGAGAATGGGCGGACGCATCTGAGAAGTCAGTAAACAGAAACACGAGCGAGTTGTCCAGCATGTTCCCGTTGCCTTCGGGCGTGGACTTGAGGCGGTTTAAAAACTTTGCAATTTCACCGGCGAAAAAGCTTTGTACTTTGTCCATCTTGGGCCCATAGTCCCCTCCCCCGTGCTCCATCGAGTGGTGATCATCGGAAACCCCGAGCCAACCGAAACCCACTTCAGTGTGCGCAGTGCCGAGGAGCTGCATCGAGGCCACGCGTGTTAGGTCACACGTGAGGGCCTGATAAATAAGCTCAAACTGCTGCCCGGTAACAATGTCGATCTGGGGGTCGGGGCCCGAACCAGGGGGGTAGGATTGCGCATAAATCGCCTGCGGAATGCTAGGAGGCGCGCAACCAGGATTGGGGGTTGCTCCAAGGCCACCGCCACCACTTCCGGCCGTGGGTATGCCGACTAGTTGCTTTTCGAGTTCGCGCAAGGACGTCAGATGTTGGTCGAGCTTTTGCTGTTCGCCGGAGCCTGCCACAGCTTTCAACGCTGTCACTTCTGCTTTGAGGCGGTCCAGCATGCTCTTGCCGTCCAAACTGGGATTTGGATCGACCGTCGGCACGGGAGCCGAACCTGTAGTAGTTGGTGCAGGCGCGGGAATTCCGTTACCAAACAGGCGCGTGAACATCTCGTTGGGGTTCTCAATCGGAGGCTGCGGAGTTGCGTTCTTAAAGCTCATGCGCCGTTGATCTAGGGGGTTGGAATTGGTTTCGGTGACCACTCCAAACTGCAACGTGGTGAACTTCAATTGAGAACTTATCTTGGCAGCGATCGTCTGATCAATGCTATCCGTCTTCGCCCACCCCGAGGCTCCCTCTGCGGGGGCGACACTACTATCATTCGTTAGCAGCGTTCGGAGCTCCGCCGCGTGCGGCTCCGACGTCTGCCCCCAAATGTTGGCGGCCGCGCCGTTGTCTACTGAGTAAGAGCTCGCGTCTGCTTGATAGGCAGCGAGCGGCGCCAAAACCTTCGCAAAGCTAAACTTGCCAAGC
>JBBRRP010000201.1:0-8071 GCA_038246305.1 Polyangiales bacterium
CAGCCGGGGCAGGCGGAGCAGTTTCGGGCGGGTTTGGAGGAGCTGCGGGCACTCCTTCGGGCGGCGCTTCGGGGGGTGTCAGCGGAGGCGCACCAGGAGCGGGCGGTATGGCCGTGTCCAGCTCCGGTGGAGCCTCTGGGGCAGGGGGATCCATGAGCAGCACAGGAGGAACGGCAGGCAGTGCGGGCGACGGCTCCGTTGCGGGGGGTGGTCAGGGCGGCGCACAGTCAACGCCTGAGGCGAGAAGCTGTGCCGGTCAATGTGTGAACGATGACGATTGTAAGAGTGGTTTAGACTCCAGTTACCGCTGCGATCCGACGTCCAAACGCTGTGTGAACCCGACCGCAGTTTGCAAGGTTCATTCTGACTGCATTGCGTTCGCGACACTTTGGTTTTTCTCTTGCGCATCGGATGGCGAGTGCCTGATCCCTGGAGAGGTCTGTGTGGATGCTGGGGGCGTGGGCCGATGTGCCGACCCCCCTGATGCTAACAGCTGCTTCCCTGGCCAGACCGTGCGCAGCGTGAAACGTTTTGGAGCTGCGGGCGTCGCTGATGTTTGTGCCAGCGATGCCGGTAGATGCAGCGAGGGTTCCTGCATTCTAGGTTGCGGGGAGACCGGCTGCACTACTGGGGATGGCTTGACCTGCAACCCGGTGACGGGCCTCTGTGGATGCAGTCAAAGCTCGGAGTGCACGGCCCCGGGCGTGTCGGTTTGCAACTCAACAACGCACCGCTGCGAATGCGGCAGCAACACAGATTGTTCGGTCGCTGGACGTGACCAATGCGTGGCGGGTAGCTGTGGTTGCTCGAGCGCAGCGGTTTGCCCGATGCAGTTCGACAACGTCACCCGGGTGTGCGAGTAAAGGCTAAGAGCCCCTTGTGCGCAGCGACGGAATTCTGATCCCGGGGGACATTCTGCTCGATAAGTATCGGGTGGAACGGGTGCTGGGCGTTGGGGGTATGGGTTATGTCGTAGAGGCCTTACACACCGAGCTTCGGCAGCAGGTTGCCATCAAGGTGCTGAATCCCGACCTGCGGGAAGACGAGGAAGCCGTCGGACGCTTCTTGCGTGAAGCGCGAGCCTCTGTGAAAATCCGCGGGGAACACGGTGTGCGCGTGATCGATGTTGGAACTTTTCCGGTCGTCGGTCCCTTCATGATCATGGAGTTTCTGTCGGGTGTGGACCTCTCCGAGGAGCTTGAAAAACGGGGGAAGCTCCCGGTCGAGACTGCGGTTGACTACATCCTTCAGGCTAGCGAAGCGATCGCTGAAGCGCACTCGCTTGGAATCGTTCACCGCGATCTCAAGCCAGCGAATTTATTTCTGTGTCGAGGTCCAGACCAGAGCCCGCTGATCAAAGTGCTCGATTTTGGCATTTCCAAGGGCCTCACGCTCGCGCACGACTGGCCGGAGCTCACCGGCAATCAGACAATCTTAGGCTCTCCGCAATACATGTCGCCGGAGCAAGTCAAAAACCCCAAGGACGTGGATACCCGGAGCGATATTTGGTCGCTTGGCATTCTGCTCTGGGAGCTTCTGACTGGAACGCCTCCGTTCTCAGGCCTCAGCCCGCTTTCTTTGTTCTCGGCCATCGTCTCCGAACAGCCCCGCGAGCTCAGTGAACTGGGCTGCGATCTGCCGCCGAATCTCCAAGCCGTGGTGGCTCGCTGCCTCGAAAAATCACCCCAAAACCGCTACCAAACGATCTCGGAGTTCGCTTCGGCCCTACTACCCTTTGCTAAACCCAGTGGTCGGCACTTGGTGGCCCGGATCGCGAAAATCCTGCGTTCGAATTCAAGCTCACGTCCGGCCCACGACACACTGAAGAGTGCCCTGTCAGACGCCGTTCCGGACACACATGCAGACACGGCCGCTTTCACGCCTCCTAAGGACGCCGTTTCAAGTATCAGCGCTCCACAACCGAGTGGTCCCATTTCGCGAAGCGAAGATTCCATAGCACCACAAGCAAAGACCAACGCCACCCCCAAAACACGAACGCTTCGGCGAAAAGCTGTCTTTTTTGCCATCGTGCTCGGTCTGGCCTTCGCGGGATATCAGCTTTTTGCTGGCCGCCGCGCTGAGACCCCACACCTCGGCGCGGCGCCAGCGAAAGCCGAGTTGGTGCCGGTGTCAGCAGCAGAAGCGCCCTCGAATCGTGGCGTCGCCGTGACTCCCGCCGATCCACCCAAAACCAACTCGGCCACGCTAGACATTACGCCGCCGATCGCAAAGACCTCACCGCAAGTGGCGCCACCAGGCTCTAAGGATTCGACTCGAAATGCGCCTCCCGGTCCCAGCCCGCACCTCCCTTCAGCTGGCACACTCCCGCCTGCCGCGCCAAAGAACGCTCCGTCAAAACCCGCTTTGGGTTCTAAACTGGACCCGCTAGATGGACGACACTGATCCCACACGACGCATCTAAGGCGCAAAACCAGGGAAACAACTGAAAGTGCCTGTGAATGCCTGCGAGCTTGGGTTAAAGCGGAGAACTTGGGTTCGCAGGCTCACCTGAGCGACCGTGGGGCTAGGCTGTTCGAAGCAGAAGACGCTCCCAGGATCGATTCGGGTACCCAGCTTGAGGTCGAAGTTCGGAGGGCCGAGCGTGCCATCGAGCTCAATTCTCGACATCGGGACGGCCAAGGCGCTCAGCACGTTGGTAATATCCTTGGGCCCTACTCCGTACGCTTGGGGCCCACCCAGGATTCGGAGCATGCCCTGCGAGATAGCTGGGCCCGTCACTGGCCCCGCCGCATAGATCGAGTAAGCGAGGTAGTAAAATGCGTCATAGAAGTTCTCCGATTCGAGATCCGCGTTCGGAAACTGCATACGCAGGCGCGTTTGAAATTCGTTCTTGAGGGTGGGATCCTGAGCCGCTGCCGCGCTAATGCCCAGGAAGCGTCGACTCGCGTCTGAATCGCTGGCGATGTTTGCCAATTCTGACTCGATATAGGCTTCCACGCGGCCCAAGTCCCCGGCATTGATCGGAGACAGAATGACCATCGGGCGTGGCTCCGGGCCGAACGCGCCCCAGTTCGCCTCAATCGAATCGAGCACGCCGTTCATCGCCGTAAACGGCACCCCCGCCGTGGAGATCACAATATCCGGGCGATATTGCGCGACTTTGAGACCGATGTCCGCCGGCTTTGGATCTGCGATCAGAATCGTGCTTCCCAAGTAGTTGCCGTCGGCTTCGTTGGCGACGACTCCCTTGCTGTTCCACTTGATGGCGCCCGTCACCGCCACAGTTAGCTCGCTGTCGAACGCTTCATCCGTGTTCACCAACGCCACTTTCAAGGCGCGCGCCCTGTCAACGCCGCGAGCACCATGGACGTAGTTCTCCACTAGGTTCAAGAGTTGTGCGTAAGCCGGCGCTAGGTCTGCCGGGTGACCCAACATATGCCAAACGAGGCCGTGATCATCGTAGGTTTCGAGGGCCAGCGTGGCGCCACCCGGATTCATGAAGAACACGCCGAGCTTGCTATAGTCAGCAATGGCGCGTCCGAGGTCGCCCGGTTTGAGGGCGGCGAGCACTGCTTGAATCTCTAGCTCCATGGCCAAGTGCTTCATCGCAGCAGTCACAGCCGTCGGCGTCGAGTTGTCACACGCTATGATAACGAGGGGTCGACGTACGCCGTTGGGACCTGGCAGCCCACCCAGGTTATCACCACTCAGCTCCCCCTGCGCCAGGCGATAGGCCCAGAGCACCGAATTTGCCTCAAGATCGTTGGAGTCGAGGCTCGTGAAGGCGCCAATGAGGAGGGCGTTGGGATCGGTCGCCTTGCCGTACACGAGCGGGCACTCTTTCGATTTTAAGGGAACGCACGCTCCCGTCGATCCGCAAACAGCTGGTGAAGAACCGGCCAGGTTGCATTCCGAACTCTGCCTGCACTTTCCTTGCACGGGCAGCATCGAGCCGCCCGCTTCGGGGCCTCCCGCCATCGTTAGGGAACCGCCGCTCCCACCTTGTTGCATCGGCGTCGCCGCCACGCCCGCACTTCCTCCAGTGTTCTTCACGGACACCAAGGTCGGTGGATCGCCCAGCGGAGCGATGAGCGCGCAACTCCCAGACCCGAGCCCGAGGAGAAACGCTGCGACGCCCAAGTGTCCTCGTTGTTGCACCTCAATAGTTCCCGGATAGAAAGAGAGCCGTGCCAAAAGGTCCCGCGCTCGCGCTCACCCGAACCAAAGCAGGCGAATAGGAACTTTGGCGAACCGCGTAGTAGATCGCAAGGCCGGATAAAGCGAGCGTAGCAGAAGCTAACACCGTATTAACGGTTAACATATCTTGCGCCCCGTTATACTTCCGATTGAGTGCGGCGTATTCCTCTTGGTTGCTGCGTGCCTGCCGGTAGTCTGCGCGGCGGTTGAGGTAGACGACGCCAGTCAGCCCCGTCGCCGCGCCTAGCGCCAGGGCTGAACCCCCCAAAACCCATACTTCCGCCGGTACCGAGGAGGCCGGTCCGCTTGGGTCGGTCCTTCGAATGTCGGCGACCGTCGGACTGCTCGAGGCAGGCGGCGGCGCGGTCACAGGTAATGCCTGTGCCTGGATCTCGACTCGCACGGGGCTCGATTCTGTGTCTAACAGAGCGAGCTCTGGCACCTCCACCACAACCTTTTGTGCCTCGACGACTTGGAGCTTCGTGCTCCACGGGCGCGTGCCCGGCGCACTAGCTTGAATCTCGTGCAGGCCCGGATCGAGCGGTGTCTCGACGTCGCGAGCAGTGACCGCAATGACAATTCCGTCGAGCCGGAGTTCAAGCAGGGAGCTTTGGGTGTTTGAGACGCGAAAGCGTATTGAGGGCACACGCGTTGCGAGGGCTGCTACATGCTCTTGAGCGAAAAGAACACGGTCGGCGCGTCCATCCAACCGCGCCGCTTGCTCCGCGCTCGTGAACTCAAGCCAGGCCGACGCCAACCTCCCCTCGGCTTCGTGGCACGCTGCTAAATTGAGCAGTGTCCCGGTTGCAGGGTCCAAGCGCTGGCTTTCTGCGAATTTCGGACAGGCAGCTGCGTAGTCTTTAGCGGCCATCAGTTCTCGCCCTTTTTGGTAAAGAGCCTCTGCCAAAGCCCCGCCCACTTCACGCTCGTTCTCGGCGCTGCCGTTGGTTTCGGCGGCCGCTCCCGGCGACGGAGCCGCAACCCATCCGATCACAAAAAGCCCGAAGGTACTGAAACGCACGGCCTTCACGGTGCGGTGCCTCCGCTGCCACCCGCCAAAGTTGCCTCCTGCCAAGCGCCCGCCGCACCGCTATCACCGGCCGCAGCGCTGATGCCAGCAGCGCCTCCTCCGCCACCCAAGGCGCAGCTCGATTCTGGAAACCCCAGCCGTGTCGGGTCAATGAGGGGTGCGCTGAGCTTCTGGAGTGCGCCCCTCAGGCTAGCGGTTTCTTCCGCGCTCAATTGAACCACGATCGTGACCGCTTCTAGATAGCGATCAATGAGGGCCTCCGCCTCAACCTCAGAAATCGGCACGACACGGTCAATCAGGGCAAAGTCGTCAGGCGGCGGTGTCGCACATCCCCAAAGACGATAGGTCCACTGGTTCAGGCGATTTTGGAAGTCGGCTCGTCCATTTGGCAAATACAGATTCACAACCCATTTGAGACGGCAATCCGCGTAGACACGCACCTCGTAAGAAGTCACTACCTCTCGCGTCAGAGCTTCGACCCGAGCGAGGCGTAGACAAAGGTTGATTTCCGGCATTCCGACCGTTCCCGCTGAACCGGCACTGGCTCCCCCTGTGCCATCCTTCCCTCCCTCGGCTGCCCCGCCCTCGCCACTCCAGATTTCTGGCCCCCTACCGCTCGCTGCTCCGGAATGCTGAACGGCCCCGCTCGCGCCTCCGCTTCCAGACTTTGCAGTCAAACCCTTAGCCCCGCCGATAGCCATCTGCCCACCCTGTGAACCCATGGGTGGCTCTCCGAGGCTGGTGGGTGCGTGTTCGCCGCGCCCACAGCGGGCTAGGGCCGACGCGATCAAACAAACGCACACGACGCGCAGACGGGTACCGCTCATGAGCCGCTCGGATGGTTACTCGTCGCGTCCCAGCTGTCCAGACAGGCGAGAATTCTCAGCAGTTCAACGGAGTTCGGGGACCCTGCATTGCGTTCGTAGCCCGACTCGAACTATTCACCCCCCTTGTCACGACCACGCGGGCTAGCATCCGCCGCCCTGGGTGATCGCCCAACTTGGGTTTACCCCTACATAATGACGCTTCTGGAGGAACTTCGATGAAACGGATCTTTGCCATTCTCATCTGTCTATTAGCCGCGGTTGGTTGCTCAACGCCTGGTAACGGCGCGGGCGGCGTCGGTGAGGAGGGAGCCACTGGATCTTTGAACCTTCCCCTTTCGTCTCAGACCGGCAGCACCATCTACGTCCTGACCAACGTCACGCTCAAGCTTACCGGCGCACCGCTCGGCAAAGAAGCGCGAACGATCGTGCTGCCGCCTCCGGCTCCCCCGGCAGACACGTCATTCGTCACCCAGCTTGGCGTCGGATCATACGCGCTGCAGCTCCTGGACGGTTGGGAGTTGCGAGTGTTCGATCCAGTGAGCGGCGGGCTCAGCAACCCAGTAGAAGCCAAGCTTATTTCACAAAACCCAGCGCCCTTTGAGATAACGCGCAACAACGAGACCATCTTAGCGCTCTTGATTGCGACCAATAATGGAACGATCGTGCAGACGGGAGTCGGTAAGCTGCGAGTGGTATTGAGTGTTTCGGACTGCGACAGCTACAACAGCTACAGCGCTGCGATTGCGACGCAAACGGTCGATTGCACCGGGAGCATCGGGCCCAAGGACTTCCAGATTAACGCCAATGGATTTTTGCAACGTGCCTTCGATTCGTGTCCCGCCTTACCGGCGAGCGAGGTCAAGGATGCCCTCCAGTCCATCGATCAACTTTTGACCCTGCAATCGCGCCCCGACAAGCTCCCATTCGGAAAAAGCTGTATCGCTGGTCGCTGGCAGCGTTGGCAGGATGCTTTCTTCCAGGCTGGCAACCACGCATGCCCGCTTTGGGTCAAGCAGCAAACCTTGTTCGATCATCGCACCAGTGTGCCGGGCACGCTCGACGTGCTTGCCAAGTTTCCGTTGGGTGTAAACAGTGCGGCTTCCGGGCTTGCAACTGGCTCGTTCAAGGAAGAAGGCGTCTACGAGGTGAGTTTCCAAAACAATCCTCCCCCGAGCCCCAATGCCTGTGCCACGCCGGCACAATGCGCGCTCGACTGCGCGGCAGGCTTTCCAGGTTTTGCGATCAACACCCGAGCCGCCGCGAGCCCAACTTCCGTTCTTACCGATCCCACTTATTGGTTGCTGCCGAACTTCTATCCGAACGGCACTTCACCCTTCAAACCTGGCTACTATCATCCCATGTCGTTTTACGGCGCCCTGCCCGGCGACGTGTTTGGCAACTACAACCGTCGTTGCGAGCCCTGCAGCTACTATTTGAGCGGCGCGCACCGTTTGGGCACTCTCGACGCCAACTGCCTGGTGCAAGGTGACGTGACAACATGTGTCAGCGAGTGCACGGATTCAACCTTGCCCAAGCGGGCTATCTGCCCTCCGGCACCCTGAGCAGCACTCTGCCGCTAGCTAGTCAACGCTTCCTCTCCACATGGATGACAAGGTTATCGAGCGTCTGGTCCGTTCCCTCGTCCACGCCGAGCTTCACGAACTGAGCGAGATGCTCCGCCGAAGGACAGCGGATTGTCACCGTCATGTGTGTGGTCCGCGTGTCACCTTCCAGGTGCACCGTGCCGAGAGCGCCCATCGCTTCGAAGACGAGTTCGGCAGGCCGCTCGATACTCTGGTAGGTGCCCGCGAAGGGCGGAGCGTGAGTCGAGGCCGTCGTGAAGCAGAAAGCGCCCCCGGGCCGTAGATCAACGGCACAGCCGGCGAGCGGCGTCCCACTTGGGTCCCACCACTGCTGTAAGCCATCTACGGACCACCTCTCCGCAGCGGCTGGAAACTCAGATAAACTGCAAGGGGCGAGATTTACGGAGTTGGAATTTAGAGGGTGAGGCCCGGGGACCAGCGGTGTGGGAGCAATTCGGTGAGGCGTCGGGCGG
>JBBRRP010000202.1:0-7907 GCA_038246305.1 Polyangiales bacterium
CGCGCCCGCGGCCGGGACGAAGCCGAGTTGTCTTTGATTGTACCCACCTTTGTAGTCGCCTTCAGACGTGTAGCCGTTGGTATTGAAGTAGGCAAAATGGTGCAGAAGGTTATCACCGTAAAGTGGAGGGTTCTTCATTATGCCCCATTCGACGGTTTCCATTGCGGCACCCGACGGAGCCGACTCACACGACGCCATCCCGGCCTGCACAAGTGACATCCCGTCAGTGGGCACACCTTGAATATCCCACAGGTTCACCCAACCTTGGGTGCCCGTATTTAACGGGGTCGCCACGTGGTCTTCGTACCCTGCATAAAGGTGAGTCGTGCTGGCGGTTCTGGGCTTTTCAATGCTGGCGATAAATGCGGCCAAACTTGTCTTCCCACTCTCGCCACTGATGTAATAGCTGAAATTGGGGCGTAGCACAGGGACCAGGCCGGGCGGCCCCTGCAGGGATGGAGTTCCGAGGCTCCGAAGAGACGCTGGGGTGACGCTCTGGGCATTATCCACGCCATCCGGTGGCTTCAGGGGCGGAGGCGGGGTGCGCGAGTCGAATTCCGGGTCCAGCCCGTGGGGATCAACCCAGTCGACCGTCTCCCCCGCGGCAGTGTGCGAGGTCGAAAGGACATGATATTTAGAGAAATGGTCGTTAAGTAGGTGTTCTCGTACTTCGGTTGCCCGGGCTTTGGCTAGCGGCGGGGCCTTCCCATCCAGGCCGGCAGTTTTCAAGAGCGCGGTGACATCCGTCTCAGCAAACGATCCCGACACAGATGGATTTGGGGCGGACGTTAACTGATTATGAATTGAATCGGCTTTGGCCTCAGACTTTTCCTGACCAAGCTGCTCAGACTCCGCTGAACAAGCCAATACGATCAGCCCTAAGGCAACCGCGCCAGTTGATGCGATGATATTTAGGTGTGTGTTTTTCATGACTTCCGCCCTTTCAATATGCCTGCTGAGGTGCGCCGAATAGTCGACGAGCCGCGTACGGCGTTGTTGTTAGCTGCAAAGCGCTAGCCGCCCCACAATCTCAAACGTCTCTACCCACCCCCCCCCCACTCTTGTCAACCTAAAACGGCAGGGTTGAACAAAGTACTATCGGTCACACGCCAAGGCGGGGGTTTTTAAATCCTCGCCGAGTGGGCCAGGGAGGAAGTTGCCGTCGGGACTGAAATACAGTTCGATGCTAACTAACGGTTTACAAGGAGCGATTCCTGGCGTTCACTTAACGTCAGTTTGCTTTCTTATCGCCACGCCCAGGCAACCGTTTGAAGCGTTCAAGCGCTACTTTCTTGAGCGATGCGCAGCGGCTTTCACCGAGATTGGTGAGCTCCAGCGGATCGCTCAGCAGATCATAGCAGCGATAATCCCCATCCCAGGCCCGAGCTTCAAGCTTCAGATTTTCCTGCATCACGCCCCAATTTTCGAAAGCGCAGCCCCAGACACCCGCACAATTTGTCATGGGTAAGGCGGCGAGTGTTGGCGCGGGTCTGAGCCAACTGGTGCCAGGCATGCGAGTGCGGAAGCGGGTGAGCGAAGGCGCATCCAATACCCCCATTAGATCAAGAATGGTGGGCACCATGTCGACGTGAAAGGCGAACGTATCCGACTTCGTTTTCAGGCTCTCGGCTTCTTCGGGCGTGAGTGTTCCGGGCGGCGCATCGACCCAGCCTGGGACTTTGATCTCCTCATCGAAGATGCTGAACGTGTGGCCCATTTGGTAGTGCTCGCGGAAAGCTTCCCCGTGGTCACTCGTGTAGAGGAGAACGGTGCGTGAGCCGAAGCTCGCATGACGAATGCCTTCAATCATGCGCGCGACGTGGCGATCCTGTTGGTAGATCGAATTTTGGTAGTAGTTCTTGAAGGCGCTGTTATTTTCTGGGGCCTTGCTCGTGGTGGCAGGCTGGAAAGGCTGTGCCACGCTGTCTTCAATGCGGTACGGGTAGTGCGTGTTGGCAAGCTGAATCACAGCTAAAAATGGCTCCTTGAGCTGATGGATCTCGGCCAGCGCTCGGGTCGCGAGCAGGGCTTCGTCGGCACCGGTGTCCAGATCGGCGGTGGGATCGAGGTCCGTGGCGGAGGCGAATCTATCCGCTTCGAGCTTTTCAACCCACAGCCGCGCATTGCCAAACAGCATGTTTTGGCTGGTCCAAAATGCGGTACTGAAACCGGCCGCCTTGGCGTAGTCAAAGACCACCGGCCAGGTGTGCAAGACCTCGCGCGATTCTTCGGGGCCCACTCCCGTCCACAGCACGGCCAACGAAATGGCGGTAGTTGAATCCATGGATCGCAACTGCCTGAGTGGCACGCGATTGGGCAGCAAAGCATTGGAAAAAGGCGTCTTTTTGCAATCTTTGTTGTATTCACTGCACGCGCTATCGGCTCGCACACTCTCCAGAATAAACAGCACCACGTTTCTCTTGACCGGCGTCTGCGAAAAAAGCGGCAACACGGGGAGCGAGGCGCGTGGACGCGGCCGGGCAGCGGTCGCATCGTCGGCTAAACCAAGCTCCTGTCCCAAGAGCGCCCCCACAGCATTCAGGTACAACACATCCGGAGTGCTAGCCTGCGCTTGGCGATGGTTCGTAGGAATGAAGAAGCTCGCCACCAGCACACACGGCGCCAGAATTGCTGTGAGTCGCCCACGCTGGCGAGCTGGGCGCACGGCGCGGCGCGCCAGGAACACCCACAGCACAGCCACGGCAATCGCGGGCGCCAAAACGCGGAGATAGGTGCCAATATCAGCCAAAAACTGATTCAAAACACTCGCGCCGAAATCACTCGCGAAGCGCGAAACATCGGAGTTCAGGTACACGTTATTCTGTTCGAAAAAATACGACTGCCCAGCGTGTGCCAAGCTGACAAAGGCCACGAATAGAACGGCCATCACCTGCCGCCAAGGCCCCCGCCGGCGCGATGCCGCATGCAAGAGCAGCGCCCATACAACGCCGCTTTCGATCAGTGCGCTGAGATAGGCTAAGATGTTAACTCCACTCAAACCCCAAATCCGCGGAGCGCGCCGCCACACATCAAGCCCAAAGGCGACCCAAGCCGGCGCCAACAACAGCGGCCACACCAGGCGCTGACGCCACACAGCGAGCTTGCGAAGCTTCGTTAGGCGCACTCTCGTGCGCGGCGAAGTGTTCGAGTCGTCAGTCAGACAGGGGTCATCCAGTTGGTGATCACGTAGTTCGCAATGAGGATCGCCACGGAGCTGTGCACAACGGCTCGGGTCGTTGCTTCGCCGACCCCTTTGGCGCCGCCCTTAGCGTAGAAGCCTTGCCGACATGAAATCGCAGAGACTAAGAATCCAAAGGCGCCGGCCTTCACGAGGCCCATAAAAAGGTCGTTAAAAGTTAGGTATTTCTCGATATTGGCAATAAACAATCCCGGATCGACACCCAGCCAACTGACCGCCACGAGCCAACCCCCACTCATGCCAACACAGGTGTAGAGGATGCAGAGCAGCGGCATCATTAAAACACTGGCTAACAGCCGAGGCGACAACAAATACTGGATGGGGCTTACTCCCATGGTCGTTAAGGCGTCAATCTGTTCGGTGACGCGCATGTTCCCGAGTTCTGCCGCCATCGCGCTGCCTGCCCTCGCGGTGACCATGAGCGCGGTGAAGACTGGACTGATCTCGCGGGTGAGCGAAATGGCGACTACCGAGCCCACCACGCCCTGAGCTGAAAATTGCTTCAAGCTGTACACCGTCTGCAGTGACAGAACCATTCCACTAAAAATTCCAGTGAGCGAGACGATGAAGATCGATTGGACGCCAAGGAAGTCCATCGCGAGCAGCAACTGCGCTATACGAAACGGTGGTCGAAATATCCAAGTGACCGTCTTGCCCGTCAGCTCCAAGAGCTGGCCCAAGCTCTCAAGAATCCCGAGCACATAGGAGAGCGGGTTCAGCGCTTGGAATCCCGAATTCTCGCTCTCGTCAGATTCTCCCACGGCCGACCTTCTAACATTGATCTAGGGACTATTGGAGTGCGCCCTCAAGCAGAGCCAAGAGTGCCTCGCTTCGTGGCCCCGCGGCGCAAAATTGGAGGGTCCGCGGCGTGAAGCCCAAGCGTACGGTCAGGGCATCGCCGCCCAGCGCATCAAGGTAAGGCGTGCCCCATTCAACCAGCAAAAGCCAGCCCGCGTCTCGGCGCGCCGACAGATCTAGCTCCAGGACTTCGCGGGCTGAAGCGAGGCGGTAGAGATCAGCGTGGCAGACGGGGGGTACCGTTTCGTGCTCGTGCACCAGCGTGTAGGTGGGGCTCGTGACAGAGAGGCCCTTCCCGTTCGGTAGGCTCGTGCAAAAACTGTGGGCGAAGAAGGTTTTCCCTGCACCCAGTGTTCCCTCCAACACAATCAGATCCGAGGCCGCCGCGAGCCTGGCCAATTGACGTGCCAGTGCGCGGGTGCGTGCCTTGCTCGTCAGCTGATAGATCCGGCCTTCTTTCATCACTCTATCCGAAAGGTTCGCGGCAGCTTCTGGCTCGCTTCAAACCCATGCGCATCGCTCGACCACAGCTCGCCCTTGGCCCGGCTGAGGGCTGTGCGAGCCAGCGCATGCAGCCGACTCGCCTCCTTTCGATCCTCGACTAAAACCGACGCCGGTAAGCCGAGGAGCGCTTCCGCGCCTAGGATTCCGGCATCGTGACCGAGAACATGAAACCAGGACTTGCCAGGCGCCACGCCTTCGGGAAATTTCCCGGCTCCCAAAGTCACGCGCCGATATCCCGCCGGGATGCCGCTAAGATTCGAACTTTCGAGACCCAAGAACAACACGGGCTTAGGCTTCAATCCCGCAAGCCCTGCTACTACCTGCCTGCTGCACACCGCATCCCCCAACAGCAACAGCGCTTCAACCTTGGACTGCCGCCACTCTTCAAATGGGAACACGGGAACGCCGTTCTCCGTTGGAGCAGCATCACACGACACGAACCCGGGCCCCACGCCCGCTGTTTTCGCGAACCCTGCCTGAGCGGCGGCTTCCGTTAACTTCTTTGCCACTGCTTCCGGATCAGCACCCATCCCGAAGACATAGTCAGAGGTCGAGGCACCCGCTGGCGTATCCAAGAGCAGCACAGGCAAGCGCTCCCGCTCCGCGTAACTTGCTGCGACAGCCGCGCTCTCCGGTTCGATCCCCGCAACCACCAGCGCCACCCCATCACTCGCCAACGACTCGAGCGCTCCGAGCGTCGCGCCCGGAGCACCCGTGTCCGTTTCCGTTTTAAGTTCCACTGCGGACACGAGCGTTTCTGAGGTTAAATCAAGCGACGCGAGCAATCCCGAAACCACGCTGGCGGAGCGATCCCGGGCCTCGCGTGTGCCCGCTCCCAAAAGGAGCCCCAGGCGGCGCCCAATCACTCTGACTTTTGGTGGCGCGCCCGTCGTGGCAAGCCGCGAAAGTTCGGTGGTGTTATCGCTCAGTCGTTCTCGTGCGGCAGTCGCGCCGAGCAGCCAGCGTGCCAAAATCGGATCCTTCTTGGCGAGCGCGCGTGCAATGAGCGCTTGGCGGAGAGCTTTTAGGAACCAATTGCGAGCCCGCACTTCGCTCGCTTCAGTGTGTGCCGAAACCGCGCTCACCTCCAATCTACGGAGCGCGCTTTGAAGTTCGGGCGTTGGCACCGCCTGAACCAACCGGTCTACGGCCGAATGGTTGGACTCAGGCAACAACAGGCTTCCGCTCGTTACCCACTCGTAACCGAATTGGACGGCGTCTGCGTAACTCCGAGCACGGAGCGCTGCGCGCGTGATCTCTTCATAGAAGAGTTCTCGCTCGTCGGCCTCAATCACTTTACTCTGCAGCGGAACGAGCAGCGCGAGAGCGGCCGTTGGTTTCGCTTCCGAAGTCAAGGAGGCGGCCAACGCCACCGTGGCCAGATCCCGAACACTGCCCGCGGTTCCTCCGCGAACTCGCACTGAAAGCGCCGCGCCGCTTTGACTTCTACCAGCATCCACCTCATTGAACGCCAGGTAGACTCGAGCCCACTCAGTACTTGGGTCTGACGGATACCTGTTAATCAATGCGACGAGCTCAGGCGTGAGGCGGCCGCGAAGGGCGCGTGGCAACGCAAAGTAGCGGCTTTTGAGCGCTCGAAGCTCGCTCTGCGCCGTCTCGTTCTCTGCGAGGGCGGAGATCCCAGCTGCGCGTCCCGATCCCTCGCGCACATGAGCACAGCCCGTGAACGCCGTGAGCGCCAAGAACGCAACCAGACAGGCCTGGCTTGACGGCCTCCATCTCGTCCCGTAACTCCATTTCGCTCGCAGATGGCCTGGCTCAAACACCACGTACAGGTGACCGGTTGACCGAGGAGCCGTCAAGTATTCCCCGCCTCTCCGTGGACGTTGCAACCGCAACTTTTGCCGCATTCCTGCTGCTCCGGCTGGCTTGTGAGTCGCCCCTCACGCAATCTAACGCGTCAACTCTGGCGCGTGGTTCTGAGCTTTCCTGGTCATTCGCTGTGCTGGCGCCGAGCGTGCTGGTCGGATTCTTTGGTGTGCTAGGCCTCGGACTGGCAGGATTTCTCTCCACTCCCTCAGCAAGCGCCCACTGGACTAAAAGCTCTGGGCCGCTCGGATTGGCCAGGCTTGGGTGGCTAGGGTTGACATTCGCCTTTATAGGTTACCATCTGTTGACGATCAGCTGGCCCGTCCTCCGCGGAGAACTTTATCTCGAGGACATCAACGGCAAGCTGAGTGCTTCACTTTCCAGCGTCAATAGTCTGGGCGTCCCCGTTCAGGCATTCGTTTATCTGATCGGGCTCGCGGGCGTCTGCTTTCATTTGAGCCAGAACGTGAGTGAAGTTTGGCTCCGCACGAGCCTACGCCTTCCACTCTGGGCCACGCGATTCCTTCCCCGGCTTACCCACGCGCTCAGCGCTGGGCTCTTTCTCCTGAGTGCCAGCCAGGTCCTCTATTTTGCAACCGGCGCAGCCCTTTTTGACCATTTGCTGCCCGCCGGGTGAAGGACTAGGCTCCGCCCGTGCCGCATTGTTACCTACTCACCGTTTGTGGCGGGTCCAGTTTAGATCAGCAGTCTAACAACGTGACGCTTTGGAATTTGGTTGAGCAAGTGAGCTTGCCGGAGGGCTCCCATCCCGTGGGGGCCATCCTCCCTCTCGAAATCCACGCCTACTTCCAGATTGCGCCGCAAGAGCTGAAGCAAAGCCTCCAGTTTCGCTTCTCGCTTGTCGCGCACACCGGCCTTGAAACCACGACGGACGTCTTCGACCACCGCGCGCTTTCGCTCCGCTATCGAACCCGCACCGCAGGTTTGCCCTTGCCACCGGTGACGGGCAGCTACGAGATCCGCGTCGATTGGCGACATGCTGGCGCTGAAGGCTGGACGCGCGAGGACATCGCCTGGCCGCTCACCATCACAGAAACGGATCCGCGTCCGGTCACGACCCACTGAACGCTTCTTATGGACTTCATTCGCATCAACGAACTTGAGATCGAGTGCATCGTCGGGATGCGGCCGCGTGAACGGCACCAGAAGCAGCCGGTGCGGCTGAGTTTGGCGCTCGGCCTCAATCTGTCAAAAGCCGGGCGCACTGGCCGAATTCTGGACACCATTGATTACTCGCGCGTCGCCGACGACGTGGCTTCTTTGTTGAAGTTCCGGCAATATCGCTTGATCGAAATGGCGACCGAAGAGATGAGCGCCATGCTGTTTGGTTGTTACCCAGCGCTCGAACAAATCCGCATTCGCCTTGAGAAGCCTGAGGCGCTCAAGGGGCGAGCACTGGGCACTTCGGTTAAAATTGAACGCTCGCGCGCGGCTTTTCCCGGCGCCAACAACAGCGCTGGCCCTGGGCCGATCGAGACGCTGCTTGAGACAGAAGAAGCCGGGCTCTATCTGCTCCGGATAGCCGCTGGCCAACGGCTGGAATTTGATGACCCAC
>JBBRRP010000203.1:0-7874 GCA_038246305.1 Polyangiales bacterium
GATTCACGGCAAGGCCTCCCAATACTAGAGCCAGAAAACCTCCAGCCACGAGCCCGAGCGCCATGATCTGAGGCAGCCGATGCGAGGGTCGCTCGACAACCGGAAGCAACCAATAGGTAACGCCCACCGCAAGCATGGGCAGCGCAACACCCGGCAAAAGGCCCCGGCACAGAACCCCCAGACTACAGCAGAAAGCTCCAGCCAAAAGCCAAACCGTAACCCGGAAAGGCGATGCCACTTTTCCAGCCCGATCACCGAACACTGCCAAGGAAAAACAGTAAATGGCCCAGGTGAGGACCGCCATGGTGACGACATCACCCAACATCGTCCTGGCTTGGACGAAATAGAGAGGCATCGTGCTCAGCACGAGTGCGGAAAGCGCAGCAACCCTCCGACCTACAAAACGCAACGCCAAGAGCGCAGTCGCAGCAACACCCAAAACACCCCACACAACGAGCGGCGCACGCCCTGCCCACTCGTGAAGCCCGAACACCCGAAATCCAAGCGCGATGGATGTGAAGGGCAGCTGCCCACGGGTGAGCTCCGTTTGCGTGGGCACACTGTTCAGCAAGTCGGGCAGGCGGAGCGCATCGCCCCCCAAACGCGAGACGGCAATTCGCCGAGAGAATTCAGCAACTTCGAGTTCCGGTGGATCCCATAGCCCAGCTTCGCGGATCCCGCTGCTCAAGCTCACAAGTACCGTGAGGACCAACAAAAGCCCTTTTAGCCGGGCTGCGCCCCCAAGCCTCCCCTTGACTGAGCTGCCCTCGTCGGTCACAAGAGCGCCCCAACTTTGGAGCCTGGTGTCGAAGGACGTGGTCGGGACGCTTTCAGGTCACCCATACCTCGCGTGCTAGTCGCACGACTGTCTCACCCAGCGCAAGAGCTGAACTTCTCCCAAGCAAGCCCGCCTCCCCAAGCGCGCTAACCCCCCCCAAAAAACCTGCGTATGAAATTCGGAACTGTCGCCATCGTGGGACGTAGCAACGTTGGAAAGACAACCTTCCTGAATGCCGCGCTGGGCGAAGATTTGGCCGTCGTCTCACCTGTCCCACAAACGACGCGTGAGAATCTGCTCGGGGTGGTGCATCGGGCAGCAGCGCAGATCGGCTTTTTGGACACACCGGGGATCCATCGCCCGCGTTCGGAGCTCGGGCGCAGGATGAACGATTCAGCTATCGAGGGAGCTCGCGGTGCCGATGCCATTCTCTTCATGCTGGACGCCAGCGTGCAGTTAACACCAACTCGCCGGCCCAACGCCGAGCACGCCTTCCACCCGGAGGATCAGCTGCTCCTTCAAACCTTGGCTGAGCTGAAGCTCCCCACAGTGGCGGTGGTGAACAAGGTCGATTTGATTGGGGCCAAATCGAAGCTCTTGCCGCTGCTTGAAGCCTTGGGCAAGGTTCACGACTTTTCTGCGATCATTCCGGCGTCCGTGCTTGAAGGTGCTGACGTCGAGCGCGTGCTCTCAGCTTTGGAGATGGTGCTTTCCGAAGGTAACAAGGCCTACGCCGATGATACGCTCACCGATCGACCCCTTCGTTTCTTCCTCGCGGAGTACGTGCGAGAACAGGTGCTCCTACAATGCCGCAAGGAAGTGCCTCATGCGGTGGCGGTGAGCATTGATAAGGTGGAAGAATCTGCGGAGCGTACGGCCATCTACGCCACGTTGCACGTTGAAAAAGAGGGACAACGCCGCATCTTGGTGGGCGCCGGCGGTGCGCAAATCAAGGCGATTGGCACCCTGGCTCGACAGCGCATCGAAGCGCGCGTCGGCCATCCTGTTTACCTCAAACTGTTTGTGCGCATCACGCCACATTGGAAGCACATTCCGATCAAACTTGCAGAATTCGGCTACGGCTCTTCCCGATTCACGGGCGAGGCCTCACTTGTGAAGGCTTCCAGCAAGCCCAAGAAGGCGAAGGCTTCGCCCGAGCCCAAAAAGTCCCGAAAGAGCCCAGCATGAAGCCGATCGTTGCCATCGTTGGGCGCCCGAATGTGGGCAAAAGCACGCTTTTTAATCGCTTGACCCAGCGCCCACTGGCGATTGTGTTTGATGAGCCCGGGATCACTCGGGATCGGCACTATGCGGACGCGCACATGCATGGTCGCGACTTGGTGTTGGTGGATACCGGAGGCTTCGACCCCGAGTCCGATGACCCGATGGGGATCGGCATCGCGAATCATGTTCGGGCTGCCATTACCGAAGCAGACGTCGTGCTGATGGTTCTCGATGGTTCCGCACCGCCTACTGAAGCGGATCGTCAAGCCATTCGCTTGTTACGCCACAGTAATAAGCCAGTGATCTACGTGGGTAATAAAGTTGACCGACCCATTGGAGACACTCTGATGCTCGAGCTTTATGAGCTTGGGATCAGCCGTATCCTTCCGGTCTCCGCGCTGCATGGGCGCGGCATGGCTGAGATGATGGCAGCCGTCGTCGCTGAAATGGCGCCGCACGTCGCTGTGACCGAAGCTAACGAAGGCGGAGGGCCCCGTGTGGCCTTCGTGGGCCGCCCGAACGCGGGCAAATCCTCGCTGCTGAATCATCTCGCCGGTGGTGAGCGCTCGCTCGTGGATGATCGACCGGGAACGACGCGTGACCCGGTAGATTGCCCGATCACCTACGAAGGCAGCCCTTTCCTACTTGTTGATACGGCTGGCATGCGACGGCGCGCGCGGGTTGAGGAAGGCGTCGAGTCCGCTAGCGTGATCCGCTCGATTCGCGCGATGGAGCGCGCCGAGGTTGCCGTGTTAGTGTGTGACGCCAGCGCTGAAGTAGCTGAACAGGACGCCAGGCTGCTCGGTCTATGTCTTGATCGCGGACGTGCACTGGTGATTGCGCTGAACAAGGTCGATCTGATCAACTCGGCGACGCGGAAAAAGGTCGAAGCGCAAGCGCGTGATGCACTGCGCTTCGCCCCTTGGGCTCCCGTTGTGGTGATCAGCGCCAAGACAGGCCTCGGCGTGCCGAAGCTCATGGCCACCATTACCAAGGCTGCTAAGGAGTTCACGCTGCGTATTCCCACGGGTGAGCTGAACCGCTTCTTTGATAAAGTGCTGGCAACGCGCCAACCGCCAACCAGTGGCGGCAAAGCACCTAGGATCTATTATCTGACGCAAGCCCAGTCGGCGCCTCCTGTATTTGTTGCAATGACGAGCGCACCAGACTCGGTCGCCGAAAGTTATCGTCGCTTCGTGAGCAATCAGATCCGCCAGGAATTTGGCTTTGAAGCGGTACCGGTCCTGATTCGTTGGCGCGCGCGCCGCCGGACCACGCGCTAGGCTAAGCCAAAAGAACGGCAGCGACTTCGGCCAAGGCTGTGAGGTCGTGGACATCGCGCTCCATCGCTGGCACCCGCAGCAGGGCCTCTGACGGCACGTTCAAAGCGTGAAGGTTCGCCGACAGGCGAGCCACCTGCCGGGCTTCTCCTTCAGCGACCATTTGCGCTTCTTTGCCGGCCTGGAGAATTCGGGCAGCTAGATCGGAGCTAAGCGGCATTTTCAGCTGAGCCAACCTTGCCGTCAGCTCAGCTTGGGTGACGTTGGCGTTAGGTGCTCGATGCAAGCGATTGATGACAACCGCATCAACAGAAATGTGCTCGGCAGCTAGGCTACCGGCAAAAAATTCGGCATCAGCGATCGCACTCTCCCGCGCTGCCGTAACCAAGACATAGCCAAACTCTGGACTCGTGAACGCCCGTCGCAGCTCCAGCGCGCGTGCCCGAAATCCACCGAACAACGCGCTCAGATCGGTCACAAACTCCGCCACCGACTCGAGGAATCCTTTCCCGGTGAGCTTTCCCAAACCTCTCAAGGCAAACGCCGCTCCGCGCGCTACCAAGTTAAATCCGAACGCTCTTTTCGGCTCAAAAGCCTGCACTAGCCAGCGCATGGCTGGGCTATCGAGCGCCTCCATCAAACGCTCAGGTGCTCGCAAAAAATCCAGCGCCTCGGTGGTGGGCGGTGTATCGAGCACGATCAAATCAAAGCGCGGATCTTGCGTGACCTCGAGCACCTTCTCCATCGACATATAGGATTGGACCCCCACCAAGTGGGTTGAGATCGACTGATAAAGCTTGTTGCTGAGTATCCGATCGCGCAGTGCGGGCGATTTTGCGTGTTTTTCGATGAGATGGTCGAACACGGTCTTGGTGTCCAACATCATGACGCTGAGCTCACCAGCTGTTTGATAACCGAGGGCCACCAAGCGCTCAGGATCGATTCGGTGGACCGCCTGGGTCATGTTTTCAATACCTAAACTGTTAGCGAGGCGCCGCGCCGGATCGATCGTGAGGCACAGCACGCGTCGTCCACTCCCGGCGGCACCGAGCGCCAGAGCAGCCGCGACAGTGGTCTTGCCCACCCCTCCAGAGCCGGCGCACACGATCACCTTGCGTCCGTTAACGAGTGCTAAGAGGGCCGATGCCATCGTCTCTGGGTGTAACACACGGCGTGAATGCGGCGAAGTTGGCCGAGCTTCGCGGCGAATGCGATCCTCTGGGCCATGAGTACGCCCAGCCATGACTCCTGGAATGATCGCAGAAAACACCGCAGCAATGACCTCGAACAGGCGCTCGCCCTGATGCTCGAAGCTTGCCGAAAACGCGCGCGTTTGGATGTCTTGGCTATCTCAGATGAAGCGGGCCTCCTCGTGGCGGGCGCCGGCCCCGCCCGGATCTGCGAAGAGCTCGCGGCCACGGCGCCCCTGGCACCGAGCCGAACCCGGCGTGCTGCAGGCTTTGGACCCGTTTTGGTGCAACGGGTCGATCTGCCTGGGCAAGCGGTCTTAATGTCCGGAATGGGCACGCCAGCACCAGGCGCCGAACAACTGAAGGAAGCCGCCGCCGGTTGCATTCGGATCTTGGCCGCATAAGTCGCACTCCACCCCATCCTCGGCTACACCTGCGAGGTGGCCGATTTTTGGGACCTGCATTGCCATTATGTGTGGGGCGTCGACGATGGGGCGCGCACACTCGAAGACAGCGTGGGGATTCTGCGCGGCTTGGCGGAGCTCGGCTTCTCGCGCGTGATCGCGACGCCGCACATGCGACCTGGGCTCTTCAACAACTCGCGTCAGGGCATCGAAGAAGCCTTCGCCCGCACCCGCGAAATGTTAACCGACACGGACATTCCCGAGCTGGCACTTTCGAGTGAACACTACTTCGACGATGTGGTGTTTCAACGAGTCCTGGCGGGTGACGGGCTACCCTATCCCGGAGGCAAAGCGGTGCTCTTTGAGTTTTACGAGGTCGATTTTCCGTACACCGTGGATCATCGCCTCGCCGACGTGCGCCGGCACGGCATGCTGCCGATCATCGCGCATCCGGAGCGTTATCAGGCAATCTGGCGTTCCCCGGAGATCCTCCAACGGTTAATCGAAGGTGGCGCCGCGGCACTCCTCGATGTTGCGGCACTCGCGGGAAAATATGGAAAGAAGCCGCAGCGTTCAGCAGAAGAGCTGCTCGAGCGTGGCCTTTACCACGCGGCCTGTAGTGACGCGCACCGGCCCGAAGACATTCTGCAAGTTAAGATTGGTATGCAGCGTGTAGAAACACGTTACGGGATCGAGGAAGTTGAGTTTCTTTTTCATGAGGGGCCGCGCGCACTGTTGGAGGGAAGCCTCCCCAGCTGAGAGACAACCGCATGGCCAAAATCTCCGAAAGAATGCGTAAAATGAACCGGCCACTTAACTGGTTGCCTGCCGCGCTCACCCTGCTCGTGCTTTCGAGTTCCGCCAGCGCGAGAACTCCGTTCGAAGTTGGCTACACTAAGACGCAGGTTTACAGCGCCGCGCTGCGCTACTTGCGCGTGGATCTGGGGCAGGATGTCTACGAGAAAGATCCCGATTCAGCCTATCTGCTCTTTCATTTTGTGGCAGAGGGTGCAGAGCACCAAAAATCAGACGGCAGCATCGAGATCATTTCTGTGAAAGCAGGCTGTCGGGTCGTGGTTCAATTGCCGAAGCTCCCGAGCTACTTCGAACAGACCCTGCGGGAGTCGTTGGTGGCGAAGCTGCGCGGAGACTACGGCGCGCCCGACTCGGCCAAGCCCGAAGCCCCTAAACCCCCGAAAAAACCCGAGAAAACCCCTGAGCCGACACCGAAACCCAAGACCGAAGGCGTTTCCGAATAGCCCGGGATGTTTTTTTGTGAAGCAAGATCTGCTCCCGCTGCTTCAAAAATTCTTTTTCATGCTGCCCGTTTTATGGCTCACGCTTTGGGTTCCCAACGAGGCACCTGGCCAAGCTCGACTCGTTAGCCTACGAAGTCCAAGTTCGAAGCTGGTTTGGTTGAAGGCGCTCACGACGGAGCTAGGCTCAAGTGATCTTGAAGTCTTGGAGGCCCAGGACCTGTGCCTGCGTTCAACCCGAGGGCGCTCTCAAGGAGCCCGCGAGCCGTTCTGCACGGATGGGCTCTTCGCTGACGAACTCCCTCGCCATTCGGTGTTCATATCTGGTTTCTTCATCGATCGCACCGAAGTAAGTGTCGAGGAGTACCGAGCTTGTGTGAGCGCTCAACGGTGTCAACCACTGCGCGAATCTGAGGGCGCCGCGCGATTTTTCAAGCCGGAATATCCGGTTTCCCTTCTGACCTGGGGCGAGGCAGAAGCCTACTGCGAGTTTCGGGGGGGACGCTTGCCCACCGAAGCGGAGTTCGAGCGGGCTGCGCGAGGCGCGGTGCGTGCTGTCGAAGGTGGGTCTGACGGCACCGAGCGGCGCGCGCGTGTGTTCCCTTGGGGCGACCTGTTCAATTCACATGTGAGTAACCACGGTGGCCCCGCGCTTAGAACACCGCTCGGGGTGAGCGACGAAGACGCCATGAGCTCGGATCCGCGCGACGGTTTCGAAGAATTGGCGCCCGTGGGCTCCTTTCCTTCGGGTGCCACCCCGGAAGGCGTGCTCGATTTGGCCGGTAACGTCGCCGAATGGGTTCACGACCTCTACGCGGAATATCCAAAGCCAAACGCTAACGGCTCGGTGCTTTCCGTCGTGCGCGATCCCAAGGGCCCCACCACTTCACCAACGGGCATGCGCGTCGCTCGAGGAGGGCACTATAAAAGCAGCCCTGCTTGGCTGCGTGCGGCGGCACGCCTAGCCTTCCCTCCCGAAACTCGGAGCCCCTTGCTTGGCTTTCGCTGCGTGCGGGAGCGCGCCTCTCACCCGGAAGGAAACGCGCCATGAAACACGAAGACACGTTGCCCCGCACCGACAAGACGGATCTCGGGAGCGACGAACGGCTCAGGCTCCCGATCCACGAGGCAGCCATCTTTGTTTTGGTACAGCCGCACTACCCAGAAAATGTTGGCGCCTGTGCGCGTGCGATGAAAACGATGGGGTTCTACCAGCTCCGGATCGTGCGGCCTGGGCGCCTGGCGTCCCCTGGGCACGATATGGCCCAGAAGATGGCAGTCCGCTCGTGGGACGTGCTGGATAACGCGCTGGTGGCGGACTCGCTCCCGGAGGCTCTGGCGGATGTCGACTTCATGGTCGCCACGACAGCGAAAGCCGGGCACTCGGCGATTATGCACCCGAAGCAGATCGCTCAAGAGCTGCTGCGACGCGCGGCAAGGGGCGAGCGGCTGGCCATCGTTTTTGGTAACGAAAAGACGGGCCTTTCGGAGGTCGACACCGCCCACGCTCACGCGTTGGTCCGGATCCCGATGGCCGCTAGCCAGCCCTCCATCAACCTCGCTCAGGCCGTGCAGCTCCTGGCGTACGAAATGTTCGCCTCAGCCCTTCCGCAGAAGCCGGCGGCCCCCACGGCTCCTAGAGAAGCCGAGTAGCGCCTCCGGTTCAGTCTTTGTCGACGAAATCTTCATCCTCGTCGACTTCTTCTTCGTCGACGTCGAACTCTTCGTCGTCTTCTTCCTCA
>JBBRRP010000204.1:0-7631 GCA_038246305.1 Polyangiales bacterium
CCAGCCTGATCTGAACAACCTTTTCGTGTTCCCTGACAATACCACATTGCCCGCGCACGCCTACGTGGTGGTGCTAGGCGTCAACGGCAATGTGAACGAAGGGCCCTTATCCGTTGGCCTGTGCGAAGACGTCGGAGCGGGGTGTTACAAAGGTACCTTCGCCGTCAACAACGGTGGCGAGCACGTGTATTTGCTTTTACCCGATCAATCGATCGCAGATGAGGTGGCCTTCCCGGCAAACGTCGAGACGACTTACGGGCGTTTACCCAACGGAACGGGCGCTTTCGCCGTGACGGCCGGTGCAACCCCGCGTGCCCCCAACCTCTAAGCGGCGCTCAATTCCACGCTACAAAAACCGAAACCCCCGGGCCTTCTTCGCGAAGTCCCAGGGGCTGCCGGTTATGAGCTTGAGTCCAATCTTCAGTTAGCAGGGGGAGTGAGCACCTTGTCGAGAATGTGGATGACACCGTTCGAGACTTTAATGTCGGCCCGAACGATATTGCTGTCATTCACTTTGAGGAGAGTGCCATCGACGGTCACATTTTTTCCGCCCGCGGTTGCCGTGGTGCCAGGGGTCGCGAAGTTACCGACGACGAAGGCGCTGTCCGCTTCGAGGGGCAGGACGTGATAGAGTAGGGTGCTAGTGAGATTTTGGCTCACATCGATTCCTGCAAACGCGGCATTCCCAGGAGCAAAGACAGTGAGCGGTCCAGCCCCGGTGAGTGCACCCGCGACGCCGGCATCCGCCGAGGTCACAGCTGTTACCAGTGACGAAAACTGTGGGTACGCTGAGAGTGCTTGTACGAAGTTGCCAGGGAAAGTGATGTCGCTCGGAAGAATGATCGCATCCACCAAGTGAATGATCCCATTTTTGGCCGGAATGTCGGTTGCCGTCACCTTCACCATGCCATTGATGAGAATGTCGTTGCCCACCTGAGTCAAAACGAGCTTCTTATCCGTCGCGTTGCTGATGGTATCGGGCGACGCTTTGTCAGCGATTGCTTTCAAAACAGCTTTAGAATCGACCACCCCTGAAATGGCGTGGTCACCCAGAACCTTCGCGAGATCCGCGCCGAATCCGGCCTGTGGGATGGCATCAAAGGCTGCATTGGAGGGAGCGAACACGGTGAAGGGGCCGTCGCCGGCGAGCGCCGCCGCGAACGTTGTGGTCGTGCCAGGAACGTTTGCCGCACCGAGCGCTCCTGTGAGCTTGGTGAGACCGGCCGCGCTGGCCACCTCTGCGATGTTGCCCGGTGGAATCAAGACTTTATCGAGAAGATGGATCACACCGTTCGAAGTCGTGAAGTCTGTGTAGATGACATCCACATCCTTGGTGCTGTCGTTCAGCTTAACTCCACCGGCCGTCTTGATCCCCACGTAGGCGCCATTGGCGGTCTTCGCAGACGTTAACTCTAGAACCGCTGCCGCCGGTGCGATGGCGGCCAAGGCGTGGTACGTCAGGATGGCTTCGAGTGCGGCGGGATCCTGAGGCAACGTCACGCCCATGAAGGCACTGTTCACGGGCGCAAACAGCGTCCGGTCGGGTGCCGAAAGGGCGGTCGCAACGTTTGCCGTGACAGCTCCAGCCAGCGTGCTCAACCGAGGATGCGCCTTCACCGCATCCACGATATTTCCCGGGAATGCTGCAGGGAATATCACACTGTCGATGACGTGGATCACGCCATTCGACGCCTGAATGTCTGTCATCGTTACTTGCGTGAGACCATTCAAGAAGAGCTTGCCGTCAGTGACTCCGAGCTTCAGAGCAGCGCCGTTAACAGTTGCTGCCGTGGTCAACTTGGCCGCATCTGCGGCCAGCACTTTGCCGCTGACCACATGATACTTCAGAACATCCCCGAGCGCCGTGGCGCTCAGGCCATCGACCACGCCCGTCGGCAGTGCTGCAAAGGCGGCGTCCGTCGGAGCAAACACGGTGAAGGGGCCCGGCCCAGAAAGCGTGTCAGCTAGACCAGCCTTGGTAACGGCGGCCACTAGAGTCTTGAAGTTCCCGTTGGCCACGGCGACATCGACAATGGTCAGACCCGTTATCGGTGTGCCGCCTGCGCCAACGTTCGCCATGCCTCCAGTAGCTGCACCTCCAGTCGCTGCACCTCCAGTCTTACTATTCATGCCGCCCGTACCTGTTCCCCCTGTTGCGCTGGCGGTTCCGCCAGCAGCTTTGGGTGAGCTAGCGTTGTTGTCATCGCTGCTGCAGGCCGTGATGGCTAGCGGTAGCGCCGCAGCGAGCAGCAAAGTTGATATTTTCGAGTGCTTTTTCATGTGAGTGTTCCTTGCGTTGTTTGGTTGTTTGGTTGTTTGGTTGTTTGGTTGTTTGGTTGGGATGTGTTTTTGGACGTCGGACAAGGCTGTCCGACGTCGCAAATCGTTGCGATTCATGAGTGCGTTTGGGGCAAATTCATCCCGCGCCGTTCCGAGAAGGGACGGCTTCGGCGAGCTCGAGAGTGTTGATGAGAGGTTAAGCTTTAATTGCCAGCGACCGAATCATAACGAACCTTTCGCTGCCTGGGTGTCTTCTGGGTCAACATCCCCGTTGGCTGAAACATCATGAAAGAGTTCAACACCGGGAGCGACATTGCCTTCGAACGTGGCGAGTGAGTCGGTGTTGTTACGCTCGTCAAGGATGATTTCGTGGGAGGGGTCGCGAGCGGCTCCGGCAAAATCAATGCCCCTAACCCATTCAGCCAGGTCAAACTCTAAGAGTAGTGCGCTTCGGTCAGTCCCCCAGTCAAAGGCTCGTTGCGTCGCATCGAGGTGGACGGGTGCCGCAAAGTTACTTGCAATCTTGAATGGCGTTCCATCGGCGAGGCGACCCACGACGACAATGGAGTGGTCCAGCACCTCGGTGGGAGCTCCCAGCGGCTTTTCCACTTGTCCGTTCATGAATGTCGCGGTGGCCTGGCAGTAGCTGCCCGGCTTCACATTCATACTGAGTCGGAGCGCATCGGGCCCTGAATGATCGCCGAGGCCAATTTTTGGTGTGGCAACTGACTCGTTAGACCGCGTGCAGTCCGCCCCTTCGCGGAAGCTGAGCCTATCCAGTGTGAGCCAGGCCTGTTCCACAACCACTCTGCCTCCCGGTTGACGCAACGTGAGGGCCTGAGTGTTAGAGGACCGAGCATTGATCAGGAGGTCCGCGGTGCTGTACGGAGCGTTGGGGTTGCCCGTTTCCGTGCCGGCGCAGCCGCCGAGAGCTAAAGCTAAGCAAAAAACAAACTTCTTCATTTGGACACACCCTCCTCACGCACTTCGCGCACTTCGCGCACTTCAGCAGACAGCGGGAACAGTTGAAAGTTAACCTGGATCACCCGGCACGGGTCATCTTCGAGTTCAGAGAGGTCGAGCAGTTCGCGTCGAAACCTTTGGATCCGCGCCTTGATTCGCCTGAGGCCGTCCTCGCCAACGTTCAATGTCAGGCTGGAAATATCTCGTTCTTCAGGCGCCACAATGTCTATCGAAGCTATGGCCCGCTCCACCATCACTTGGTGAAAGGAGGTGATGTGGAGGCCACGCGTCTCGGGGCCGGTTGAAACCAAGGTATCGCTCTGGACAATCTTGCCGTCGATTTGTGCCAGCATTCCCAGCTCAAACAGCACCTCCAACGCCCGACGTGCTTCTCCAGCTGAGATAGCCGGCACCATTTGAGAGCCAATCCATTCGGGGTCCTCCTTGAACCCCCTACTGGTCGCGAGTTCACGAATGGCGGGGATAAACCAAGCAGAATGATAGGCCGCGTGAGCGAGATCCAGCTTGTGTGCTTGGCGATATTTTCGAAAGCTGCTGAGGCGCGCATAGCCCTGGTTGCGCTCAACCTGGGTGTTCGCTTGGTTGAAGCTGACCAGATCCACGAAGTAGCTCAAGGGTTCGTCATCGAGGCCACACGCACGACCAAAACGCTCGGCCATCGGTTTCGATAGATTCCGACTGCCATCTATCACCAGCTTCAAGTAGTTCGGGGACTTCAAGGCGGCCCGCCGCGCAAAGGCACGATAAGAAAACGTGCGCCCGGACCGGTTCACCATTGCGAACCAATCGCGAAGAAAGGCGCGGTAGTCCAAGTACTGGAAGACATCGATGTCTGTCGCCTTGTTCACGACAGAGGTCTAGGCCGCTCCTTCCAACCCACAAGGGCCCAGCTTCAGAAAGTGAAGACCGTGAGAATACGCTCCGGTGTTCTCTATGTGGTTTTTCTAGTCAGAACTCGCGCGTTTTTGGGGTCCGCGACGATCCCAGTTGGGGTGGTGGTCTTCACTTGGGGACCTTTGGCGTTGCCTTCGGAGAAAATCCCGGAGGTCAGCCAGCCGAGCTGCAGAAGTGGGTCGAATACTTCTACAATATTTGGACTTAAATTCTCGCCTCGTTAGGGTAAATTGTGGAAGCATACGTTAGTAAATATATGAAACAACTAACTAATTATACAATTTTCGAAGAATCCCCGCCTCCCTCTTGACGCCGAATAAACCAGGACAATACTTAGACACATGCTGCCGAATGTCGAAGTCTTCTACGATGGTCATTGCCCCCTGTGTTCACGGGAAGTGGCATTCCTCAGGGGCCGTGCGCGGCACGGTGAAATCCAATGGACTGATATCGCGGCGCCCAACTTTGATCCCCGCTCGCAGGGCTTCACTTACTCGGAGCTCATGTCAGAGATCCGCGGACGAACATCGGATGGGACACGCGTCTCAGGCGTTGAGGTCTTCCGTCAGATTTACGCCGCTCTAGGATTCACAAGGCTCGTCAGATTGTCGCGCTTAGCGCCAATCGATTGGGTCCTTCGTGGGGTGTACCGAGTGTTCGCTCGGAATCGCCTGAAGCTTACGGGGCGTTGCGATGCTGCTTGCAGCGTGGCGCCACTTTCCCACTCCCCATCGCCTACCGACGCTCGTCTTTGACGCGTGACACCTAAAGGAAACAGTATGAACCGCCAAGACAATTCTGGACTCTCCCACTACATCAGCCGCATCAACACGACGCCCAAGCTTGAGCGTCAAGAAGAACGAGAGCTGGCGGTTCGCTGGCAGCAGCACCGCGACCAGGATGCCGCGAGGCGACTGATTGAAGCGCATCTGCCGTTCGTGGTCGCTATGGCAAAGCGCTACCAGCGTTATAATGTTCCGCTGGCCGATCTCATCGGCGAGGGTAATTTTGCGCTACTTGAGGCACTGGATCGCTTTGAGCCAGAGCGGGAATTGCGTTTTGTGACGTACGCCACCTTTTGGATCCGAGCCCGCATTGTTGGCGTTGTGCTCAAGAACTTCAGTGTTGCAAGGAGCGGAAGAGGTGCACTCAAGAGCCGCATCTTCTTCAAGCTGCGACGCGAGCGGGCCAAGAGCGTGAACCGCTTTGGGGATTCTGAGGAAGCGCTCGCAGATATGGCACAGACGCTTGGCATGCCGGCAGATAAGATCGCCGAGCTTCTGCGACAGATCGACAATACGGACGTTTCAATCGATATGCCTCAAGGAGCAGAAGGGCTTTCGTTGCTCGACAGTTTAGTCGGCGCTGACACTTCTCAAGAAACAAGCCTCTCACAATCGGAAGACGCGGAATTCCAACAGCAGCTCATTCGTGAGGCTCTTCTGTGCCTGAATAAGCGCGAGCGCTACATCGCTGAGGCTCGACTCTTGGCAGATTCGGACTCCGAGGTCACGCTCGCCGAAATAGGCCGACGCCTGGGAGTGTCTCGGGAACGCGTCCGACAACTGGAAGAGCGCGCAAAAGCAAAGCTCCGAACAGCCGTCGAACAGATTGCCTCGGCGCTCGGGCGAGACGCGCGTGAATCGCTGACTGCCGCCTGAAATCGGGAGAGAACACGTACCGATTGCAGGTGTTCGTCTAACGCAAGCGTTAGCTTCTCCGAAAGGAGTGGAGGTGCTGTAGGAAGTACGCCTTCCAGCCTTCTTTCGGGTAATCTTGGTCGGGGAGACCGTATGCCTCTGGCTTATGTGCTGGCAAGTAGGCGGTGCCGAACAGCCAATCCCAGATCGCAAGCTTCGTGCCGAAGTTCTTGCCGGGAGCTGCAACGTCACGGGCGTGGTGCCAACGATGCATTTCTGGGCCGTTCAACACGTATTGGAGTTTGCCACTTCGCACGTCGATGTTGGCGTGGATGTACATACCCCAGAGGGCATCGAGCACACCCTTGGCCGCAATCACCTCGGGTGCGGCTCCGAGTAGTACCATCGGAGCGAACTCAATGGTTTGGTTGATCAGGATCTCAAGCGCGTGGGACCGGGCACCCGACAGCCAGTCCACGTCTTTCACGGAATGGTGCGCCTCATGCAGGCGCCATAAGGTGTCAGAGCGGTGCTGCAAACGGTGAAAACAGTAGATGTAAAAATCATGCACGATGAAGAAACAGAGTAGCTGCAACCACCTAGGCCAAGAGCTAACGAGGCCGTGCGGCAAGAACGCGGCACGGCTTTGGACCCCGTAAATGATCGCTCCGATCACCAAACTCAGAACATAGCTCTGGGCGAGCGCGTAGCCTAACAGGTCGGTGAATAGCCCCTTGCGCAAGAGACGTTGCCGGGACTCATACGGGCTCAGGCGCTCCATACCGATCAGAAGCGCGGCACCTACAACGATCAGGATCGCACTTATCACTCCACTACTCACCGAATGACTCCGGGCCGTGGTGCTGAATCTACGATCCCCCGCATTAAGGATCTGCGTGTTCGGTGGAAGCGACGCGGCGAAGCTTCTCGCGATAAGGAATTTCGCTCTCGTACACCCGTTTGATGCCGTCGCCCCGAGCCTTTTCGATGTCTCGAATCTGTGCGACGAGCTTCTCCATTCCGCTGAGCTCTACGGAGGCGGCATGGTCCGTCCCCCACATCGCGCGATCGAGCGTGATGTGGCGCTCAACGAACGTGGCGCCAATGGCGACAGCAGCCCAGGTTGGTGCGAGGCCCGTTTCGTGCCCTGAGTAACCGATCGGGCAGGTCGGATACCTGAGCTTCAGGGTCTCAATCATGCGCAGATTCAGCTCCTCAACGGGGCACGGATAGGTCGAGGTTGAGTGAGCGATAAGGAGGTTTTGAAGCCCTAGAGCCGACACAGCCGTGTGGACCTCCGCGGACGTAGACATTCCGGTTGAGAGGATTGCCGGCCGACCCGTGGCCTTAATGTGTGACAAAAGGTCCATGTCGGTTACGGATGCCGAGGCGATTTTGTAGCAGGGGGGAGCAAGCTTTTCGATGAAATCCACGGATTCTTCATCCCAACACGATGCAAACCAATCGATGCCCTCAACTCGACAGAAGCGATCAAGCTCCCGGTACTGCGTCTCGTCGAACTCCATGCGGCGCTTGTAGTCGATGTACTTCATTCGGCCCCACGGCGTATCCCGCTGGATATCCCATTGGCCGCGGGGCACACATGTTTCCGGGGTGCGCTTTTGGAACTTCACTGCGTCGCACCCGGCACGCTTCGCCCCTGAAATCAGGCGTTTTGCGATTTCGATATCGCCATTGTGGTTAATCCCGATTTCTGCAATCACATAAACGGGCTCGTCTTGGCCCACGCTGCGATTGCCAATTCTGACACTAGGATGCAACTTGTTTGGCTCGGGTGAGCGCGCCCGCATGACCGGGTGGCGGAGCATCTCG
>JBBRRP010000205.1:0-7587 GCA_038246305.1 Polyangiales bacterium
GGAAGCTCTGGCACTCAGTCTCTCCACAGTTAAACGCCACCTTGCCTCCGCAGAGGTCGAATTCAAAGACGAATTGAACCGCCAAGCGCGCGGGAGATAAGCCATGAAACCTGCTGATTATATCTTAATTGAACCGATTTCCGAAATAGACCACGGAATGAGATGGGAGGGCGTGAGGGCGCGGCTCAAGGAACGCAAACAGCGTCGCAACCGTGGGTTTTATGCGCTGGTCGGCGGAGGCGTGTTGGCGGTAGCCGCAGCGCTCACTATTCTTGTTGGAAGCCGACCTACCGAGGTTGGGACTGGGGCGATTGTTGAAGCACGCAGTGAAGCGGTCACCGTCCGGTTGAGCGATGGATCGGAAGCATCGGTTGAGCCACTTTCGCAGCTGAATGTGCTCACCGCAACGGCGACGGAACTCCGAGTCGCCTTGCCCTCCGGAAGCGCAACCTTTGAAGTGACGCACCGACCCGAGCGGCAGTTTGCCGTGGTGGCAGGTGATATCGAGGTGCAGGTTCGGGGAACGCATTTCACCGTGCGCGTTGAACCAGCACACGGCCAAGCTGAACGTTCGGGGCACGTCGAGGTCTCGGTGGAGCGCGGCGTGGTGGACGTCGTCGACCGACTGAGCGGCGAACGGATCGCTCGGCTCACTGCCGGTGCGCGCTGGTCCGGAAATGCGCTGCAAGCGAAGCCTGTTGCTGCGAGCGTGCGACCCGCGGAAGCTGGAGTTCCGATCGAGGAAGTGCGACGAGTAGGCCCCAACCATGTGCCGAGCGATGCGCGATCAGAGTCCCACTCGGACGCAAAAATGCTGTTCGAAAAGGCCACCGCTATCCGTCGCCAGGGAGATACCCGTCGCGCCATGCAGCTCTACGGTGAACTCTTGAGCCGTTACCCTAAGGACGAGTATTCGCGAGTCGCAGCACTTGAACTCGGGCGCTTGCGTCTTCGTGAAGGGGACCAGCCGCACGCCGCCGCTCGTGCACTGGAACAGGCCGTGAAGACGGACCCCCAATCTCCGCTGCAACCGGACGCACTCGCTCAGCTCGTCGCAGCCTACGAACAGTCCGGCGATCTGGTCCAATGCCGAAGGGTCCGAGCCCGCTACCTCAGCGAGTTTCCGAACGGAGCGCATGCCGCGGAAGTGCGGCGACGTTGTCCGTAATCTAGAGTAATTGATCCTGCGGTAGCTCCTTTCTCTTTTTCGCGCAGGCCAGGACAACTCTCAGCGATAGACCTCACGCCGGTGACCGACGGACATCACGTGGACGTCAGCGCCAGAGCGGTCGAAGATTACTCGGAAATCGCCGATCCGAAGCCGGTAGCCACCTCCCTGTAAGTGCTTCACGTCCCCTACATTCTCGAGATCCAGGCGCGAGAGGCCCTCAAGAATGCGCCTTCGAGCTATCTTATCGAGGGCAGCGAGCGCTCGCTCAGCCCGTCGGCTTAAGAGAATCGCCAAGGAGTCTTCTCTTCACATCTTCTAAGGTGGAGAACTCGCCCCGCTCAAACTCGGCTCGCGACTCAGCGATCGCGTCCAAGTCTTCCTGTGTGAGCGGCTCGTCGTCGAGTTGTTGGTCCACTCTCTGAGTATACGGCCGGAACGGGCCAAGCGGTAGCCCTACCAGTACCGCATCAGCTTCGGCGACACCCATTAGACCAGACAGCGCAACCCCTGAGCTTCGATTGCCCAGGGATTGCCCCTCAGATGGTCGGGGCGGCGGGATTCGAACCCACGACCCCTTGACCCCCAGTTCGCTCGGACGTGTAACGAAAGCACGGGACCTCAGCATTTATGCTTGGTTGGTGGACCGGAAGACGCAGGAAAAGACGTACTGTCCCAGGTTTTGTCCCAGCGCGAGCGGGCTCACTTTGTAATCGGGACCTATCTCCGGGCTCGGGCCGACCTGTTGGCGGAAGTCGTACGGGATTGATCGCCGCGCGGTACAGTCAAACCGCGGAGCCCTGGGGGGACGGGTAAGCTACGCAGTGAACAAAGGTCGCAGCTTCCTGCAGCTTGGACCGTATCCGTTACTATGGAAAAGAAAAAGGGGTGCGGTCGGTTCGTTCTTTGGGGTCTCGGACTTTTCGTTGTGTTCGTGATCTACGCCGTTGGCAAGACGAAATCGACGGTTCCGACGGCCGTTGGAGTCAGTGCCCCGACCTCGACACAAGCGCCACAAGCCCCGACCCCAACGCCAACTCCAACCCCGACACAAGCGCCACAAGCCCCGACCCCAACGCCAACTCCAACCGCGACCGTTCCATTGAGCGACGCAGAACGCGCCAGAGAGATATTTAAAGATTACGCGCTACACAATGAAGCGGTCCGGGACTATTTCAAAAACGGAGTAGCAGCCGACGCCAAATACAAGCCCGTTGCAGTGAGCGCCACAGAGTTGCTCAAGGACTACCACGCCAACGAGGTTTCGGGCGACGATAAGTACAAGGGCCGTTTGCTCAAGGTCACGGGCGAGGTGGGCGCGATCCGCAAAGACGCCTTCGACACCGTGATTGTGGAACTCGCCACCCCTAACCAATTTCTGGCGGTGCACACCTACGGGATCCCTTCAAAAATTGCGGGCATGATGGCGAAGGGTGATAAGTATGGGCTGCTCTGCAAAGGCGGCGGGATGATCCTCGGTTCGCCCGTGCTTCGCGAATGCTTGCTTGTTAACCTTGACGATTGACTTATCGCGCCAGATTGATCCGCGGGGTTAGATCGTCACTACACAGGGAACGGTGCCGTGCAATCTGATTAACCCGATCCCTTTACAAAACGCTCTACCCAAGAGATCAACCACGGCAAAAGAAGGCTCGTTCCCACCACGCTCGGGATCGTGTAGCCGACGAACTTGACCCACCGTGCACGCCGTCGAAGTACCTTTGTTCCAGCGCCGAGGCCGATCGCAGGCTTGGGGACGACGCTGAGCCCAACAATACTTATGGCTATAACGGCCAGCAAAACAATGTGCCACCCTGCGAAGCTAAAACTCTGATAGCGCGGTCCTTCAAGGTTGAATGTCCCCTTCAAGAGAAGTTCAACCGCTTTCGCCTCATTCGCTGGCGTAACGCCGTTCTTAACCAAGATCTGTGCTTCCCTTACCATGTCGGAGTAGGCGCGCGAGTCGACCGAACGCGTGGTAAGTGCTATGCTGACCGCCCAAATAGGCAAAGGAAGAGCCATCCACAGCCATGAGCCTATGCTCTTCCACCAACGAACCCACCGCGCAGGCTGGCTGCCTTCGGCCCACGATCTAAGCTGGTGCACGGCGTCCTGCGTTAGAGCGTCTTCTTCGGGCCACGCCCGTGTGGACAAGCAGCCCGAATACGAATCAATTTCGACGGACGCGCTCTTCACCCCGTACGAAACTTTCACGGAGAAACGAATAGGAGCGTGATTTGCTAGCTCCGGTGATCGCACGGCCTCTTCAATCGTTTTGTACTCCGTGCGAAGATCGTTTGGAAGAAAGAATACCCAACCTTTCTGGACTTCACGAATGTGCGACGTCGCATTGCTTTCCAGCTGAATGCGCAATGCTTCGAACAATGCCTCCTCCGCTCCACCGAGCGAATATTGGTTGTGAGGGGACTCTAGGACTAATTTCGCGACGTCTCTTTCACGTTGCTCTTCGAAGGCTGCTCGGATCTCCTCGAATATGGCATCCAGAGACCGAAGGCATGATTCGTCGAGTAGCCATGGCCCATCGTACCGGTTGATCGTCTCGTATCGTAGGTTGGCCATGGTCTCGGGCTTTCCTCCTTCCAAAAGAATAAATTATGGGAAGGATACACCAGATTTACCCCCAGAAAGCCCGAAAATGGTCTGCGGGGCAATTGCGCGGCCTCACTAGTCGTCCGGGGACTACCTCTACGGATCATTGGCCGCGAGGATCCTACTCATCGCCATATCAAACTTTGCCGCAGACACGGGGAAGGTGTACGCGTTGGCTTAATAGAGGCGAGAATTGACTGGTTTGGTGCTGCCCTTTGGGGGTGTTCTTGCGGAGATCGTCGATCTCTCGGAGAGGGGCGGGAGTCATGCGCCCTTAAGTTCGAGCTCGCGCTGGAACTTCACCGCGAAATCGAGGGCCAGCGCTTGCGCCTCGGCAACGGCCAGGGTTAACCGGTCGACGTCTTGCGGGGCGCTTCTTTGGGCGATTTCCAGCTTGTGCCGGGCGTGAAGGAGGGCTTCGTGCGCGCGAACGTAATCCTGGCGAACGGGTGTGTTCATGGGGTCTGGGGCGTTAACTGTGGTGGACATAGTCGTTCTTCCGGAAAAAGGATCCAAGCGACGGGGCTCTGATTCATGGGCCAAAGTTGAGGCCTCTCGGAGATCTCCTACGAGACACAACGCCCCGTCGCCTGAAAGGTTGTTATGGCTTTGCAGCCGGGCCGGGCTCGGTCGTGAGCGTTGCCAGGTGTGCCTCTGCAGCGATGGCCGCTTCTGTCGCGCGCCTTGCTTCGGCTTGTGCGGCGATCGCGTGTGCCTTATGCGAGGCGATCGCTTGAACTCGTAGGCGCGCGTGAGCTGCTTCGTTGCTCGCCTCGCTAACGGCGATAAGGCGTTGGATCTCGGCTTCGACTTCCGGCGCTACGGATTCTTCTAAAAACTGACGCGTCAGAGCCTTACGGAGTAGTTCGAGGTCTCCGAGCTGCCCGCCGGATAGAACTTTCATACTGCCCTCGGAGGGTTGCGATCGGTCGTGGCAGGCGCAATGCCGATTGGCTCGCCGGATTCGGTACAAAGTTGCAGAGAACCGGTAGCCAACATGTGTGTGATCGCCGCGTCGTAACTCGACGTCTCCACGCGGAAATATTCGCCGCATTCGAGAAACCCAAGTGGTGGAATGTGCACGCCCCCAGGCCTCTTAACGACCGCGAAGATTGGTGCGCTCATACGGAACTCCCATCATCGGCACGGCCTGAGTTGGTCATCTTCCAGCTGTTCGCGTAGGCGGCTTTTGTCTTCGCTTCGATAGACTGATCATCGGGAGCTTCGGCGGCGGCTGCTTTCTTCGCGGCGGCAATCTTCGTTGCGTTAACCGTTGCAATCGGGAGATCGTGTGCAGGCCAACGAGGGGTCACCTTAATCGGGACTGGCTCTTTGTGCACCGGTGAGGGGTAAATATCGAAACGTTTGACTGCCAAGATTCCCGTCTGTGGATCGCAGTCGCCTGGTCTTGTGCTCATTAGATTAACTCCTTGAATTGCGCGTTGATTTCTGTAGACGGAGAACCGTCGAGATAGTGCGAGCCGTGGATCGTGTGGAGAATCGGCACGCCGTAGTGCAGGGCGAACTGATTCAGTAGACCTCTGGCGGAATGGTGCTGATCAGCGGGTAAGCACCTCAGGAGATCGGACGCCAAAAGCACGCCGTGTTCCCGCGCCCATGCGTCGATTTGCCGCTGCTTCTTCGGCGACAGTGGCTTGCCATCGATCCATTTGCGCGCGGTCGCACGCGAGGCTCCAGTGCCTTTGCTGATCGATCGTGCGGAGAGGGTGGCCACTACTTAAGTATTTTAACACATTGGCAGGGGTGGCCACTTCTGCGCGTGTGGCAGGGGGTGTCAGCCGAACTTCTGATCGGGAGGCTCGAACCAACCCGGCGTTCCCCCCGCCGCTGCTTCACGATCGGGCGCGGGGTGGACGTAGTGCGTCACTTCGACGTGCGGGGGTACCGCTAGGCGCTCGTTAAGGCTTTGCTCGTGCCGCAGAGTGGGCGCCTCAAACGACGACCCACCTCCTCCGAAATTGGGAGTGTATGCTCCGCCTCCGCCATTCGCGACGTTGTTGAGCGCATCGATCAACACGTGACCGTTCGCCATGGCGCGCCTGGCGAGATCGTTGCTCGCTTGGTTCGAGATCGCGAGAATGAACGCGCTCGCAAGGTCCCCGTGAGATCCACCCGTCCGCGGGATCGTTATGCTGTGTCCGCCGCCGCTTTTGGGCGTCGATTGGAAGCGCGCAAGCTCTTCGGTTAACTGGCTCAAGGACCGCGGAATCACGACGCGCCCAGCTCTGAAGAGATCCACGACGAAGCCAAAGCGTTGTTCCCGCGCGGAATTCGACTGAGGCACTGCAACTAAGGTAAGGCGGAGCTTGCACATACGAGCTATTTCTTTCGCTTGCTCGTACACAAAGCCGTCAAGATAGACGCGGGTCTGGCCGAAACGTTCGCAAAAGCAGGCTAATTCCCTTAGGACTTGTTCCGTACTCAACGGGCGGCCTTTGCCAGGTTTAAGCTCCAGCGCGTCAAGTACGGTGCAAACGCCCGTCTTCGGATCCTGCTTCACCGCAACGAATGCCGAGCTGTCCTTTACGAACCCGAGATCAACGCCGATCTGTATGTGATTTCGGTCTGTGCCGTCGGTGGCGCTCACTGGCTGAATGTTCCGTAGTGCGGCCTGAAGCTGATCGACGGGGAACAGGCCTCCGCTTCCGGCCGGGAGAGCCTCACAGAAGTATTCCCTTTGTGCGTTGAGATTGTCCCGGATTTGCTCGCGAGCCACCATTTGACGGATCTCGGGATCGTCTCTCATTGTGAGCGTTGGAGCCACGCACGAGAGAGCCGTTATTTTGCGTTCGCGGTTCGTTTCGATCAGATCCTGCAAAAGGCCGGATTGGCCCCACGCCGTAGAAACCACAGAGGTGCAACCGCCAGGAATGACGCGCGCTGTAATCGATCGGAACACCTCGGAGTCATTAACGACGCCCGTTTCTGCATCACGAAAAAAGCTCGCGTCGTCTAGCAATGCACCGACAATCGATCTGCCACGGGTTGCGCTACCGCCTCGACTTGCGGGCAAACACTCGATACAAACCTTGCGACCGTCCTTGCGTTTGACCGTCACGCTTTCGGATGTTTGCGCCACAACGTTCTTTGCGATGCTCGGGTGATCGACCGCGCCAAGCACGTAACTCAGGGCCTGGCGTGCCAATCGAAGATCTGGAGCAACAATGATGCAGTAGCCCACCTCACCTTTCGCGAGCGTGTTTAGCTCGGCCGTCAACGCGCGGTATAAGAGGTGCAAACTGTGCAGCCAAGTTCCGCCCACCCGAGCTCCCTTCAAGGTGGCGATGACTGCACGGGCTTCGGCGGGGATCGGAAGCGCGCCGAACAACTTGACATCAAGTGCATCGTTGGGGTTCGGGTCCGCGCCGTCGAATACGATAGCGATGTACCGACGTTGGGCAGCTGACAACGTGGCTTCTGGGTTGAGTGAATCAAAAAAAGCTTGGAAGTTCATTCAGTGGGGCCTTGGATTTCGGGGTCACGGTGTATCGGCTCGTAGTTAACGCCTGCGATGAAGGTCGGAGGGCGTCGCTTGGGCTTGGGGATTTCGATCGTCGGACGCGCTCACCACTGGCTCTCCTGGGACGGGCGGGAGGCAGCATCGCGAGCCGCGAGATCGGTGGCGGTGATCAAGTTCTGCCTACTCGCATCGGCCAATCGACTAGCTGCCAGGAGCGTCTGAACGTCACCAGTCTCCGCGGCTTGATCCTGTAGGTAGCGTGCCCCTGCCAGCTGTAGCGCCGCACTGGCGACGATCGAACAGACCCCAGGGGAAAGCTCCCCACCAC
>JBBRRP010000206.1:0-7477 GCA_038246305.1 Polyangiales bacterium
CCGCTGCCCCCGCCGCCCCCGCCGCTCCCGCCCCCAATGTCCCAGACGTCTGACCCCCCGGCTGCTCCCGAAGTTCGTCGCTCGCTGCGCGTGAGTCGACGTGCCGCGGGAATCATGGGCGGCGGAATTATCGCGGTGATCTTTGGAACTGGTGCGGCCATCATGGGCACGGCCAACACCAAGCTCCGGCCCTATCGTAAATTGGGTGAAAAACTGCTGTCGGTGTTTGGCAATGGGCCAGGGTTGGCCGCAATTGGAGAGACGCAGCTCACGGGTGCTTCACCGGTGCAGCAATGGGAGGCACTCGAGGGGCGGTTTAGCGCGAGCACGACGGTGGGGCGTTGGCTCGACGAGGCTAACGCTGGCTTGCCTGTCGCCGTGATGAATGCGGCTAAAGCGGACTTCAAACGAGGCGCGCTTCGCCCTTGCGCAGGCTGGCTGCTCAGCGCTACCGAAGCGTCGCTCTGTGCGAGCGTGGCGCTGACAACGCACGCGCCATAAGGCAAAAATGGTGCTCCCACACATGGTGCTTCCACACTTGTCCGTGGCCGCTACCTCAAAGTTGAACAGAAGATAGTAAGCATGCTTACTATCTTCTAAGCAACGAAAAGGGTTCACCCGGCACGCCCGCAGGACGCAGCGACCGAAAGCGATGCCGCGCGACTTCAACGGGATCGCGGCTGAAGGAAAGCGCTGACTTCCGAGCGCGTGGGGATCGACGCCATCGCTCCGCGACGACTCACCGAGAGTGCTGCCGCGGCGCAGGCCGTTCTCAGTGCTTGGGGCCACGCCACACCCAAATCAAGCTCAGCGAGTAAGTAGCCGACGAAACAATCGCCCGCAGCCACCGTATCCACCGCCTGCACTTCAAACGCAGGCAGCTGGTGTTCGAGGCCATTCACTAGCGCAACCACACCGCGTCCGCCGAGCGTGACCACGATGGCAGCCCCAGGAAATAGCGCGGCGAGCGAGGCCGGGCTGCTGTCGCCTGAGAGTGCTTCTGCCTCGTGTTCATTCACGATGAGTATATCTATAAGGCTCAGCGGAAAACTTTTAACGGCGGCTGTCATCGGTGCCGGATTGAAGGCGACACGGTGCCCGTATTTTTTAGCAAGCTCGATGAAGCGCGCGACGCCATTGGTTTCGTTTTGCAGGAGCACCATTGAAGGTGGCTGCGCTTGGAGCACTTGCTCAACCTGCTCTAAGTCGAGCCGTTGGTTGCAGCCGCCAAAGATGACGATGCTGTTCATACCTTGGGCATCCACTTGAATCACCGCATGCCCACTTGGTTCGCCCACAACCAAAAACAGCGGCGTCACATCCACGCCTGCTTCTTTGAGTTCATCACGCAGCCAGGTGCCGTCTTGACCCACCTTCCCAATGTGTTTGACCTTGCCGCCCGCGCGCGCTAGCGCCAACGATTGGTTGGCTCCCTTGCCGCCACCCAGCACCGCATACTCGTCGCAGGAGATCGTTTCGCCGGGCAGTGCAAGATGGTCGACGCGGTAAACATGGTCGAGATTGATGGAGCCGATGTTGATGATCACTGGTGGGTCCTCGGGTTGGCGCATTGTGCCAATCGACTTCGGCCGTGTACACCGTTGGACACTTTAGGCCCTTCCTGGCAATCTGTCGGGCGCGTGCGCCTGACAACGACGTTTCTGGTTGAATCCTGTCGCAGGATCCGATAATTTGTCGTCCGGAGTAGCATGCTGGCAGCTGAGGGTCCGTACACGCCTTGGATTCATCTAGCTGATAATGGTCCGCGTCCGCCGGGTTGGAGCATTCATCAGCGCGTGCTGTCGCATTACCTCTTGGTAGTGAGCTATGAGGGAGGGGAACAGAACGTCATCGACGGGGCCGCGTTGGCTGTACCAAGAAATGGTGCTTACCTGGTGCAGCCTGGCGTCTTGACGCAGCTTATCGCTTCAAGCGAAGGGAGTCGGCCTTCGTGGGTTCATTTTGACGTAAAATTCAATGCCCGTCGCGAGGAGCATCGGGATACCATGTCCTTCGAGACGGATCTCCAGTCGCGCGCGCATTTGGCGCAACCCTCCGCGCGCGAAGTGTGGGGGGTAGATTTGCCAGTTCTGGTACCGCCTGGCCTCACGCCGCTTTTCGCGCGTAGTTTGGATCCAATTGTGGAGCTCTGGCGAACTGGTGACCCGTACGATCAGATCAAAGCCAATCATGAGCTCGGGGGCCTCCTCTTAGCTTGGGTGGAGTCGGCACGCCCCGTGCTGCAGAAGGCTCCGCTGGACGTCAGCGCGCGCATTCGGCGGGCTGAAGCGATCGCCCGTGAGCGCTTAGCGCATAGTTTTGATGTCGAGGAATTCGCCCAGGCGGCGGGCTTTAGCCGGGCACATTTTAGCAAGGTTTATAAAGAACACCGGGGCCTCAGCCCTGGGCATGCGCTGCGCAATTTGCGGCTCGAAACCGCCGAACACTTACTCGTGAGCACCGGGCTTGGCATCAACGATGTGGCTCGTTTGGTGGGCTATCCGGATAGCACCGTATTCAGTCGCAGTTTTCGACAACGGCATGGCACGACACCAACAGATTGGCGTCAGAGGCGGAGTTCGGCGGGCCGCTGAGGCTCGCGGTCCGTTTTGGGATTTAGGGATTGTTGCCGACCAGCTTGTTGAACTCGGGATCGGCATCTCGGTAGGGTTCAGGAAAAAGCACCACCGTAGAACGCCCGTTGCTGATCCGGATGAACGCGGTCAGCCCCGTGAGCGGGTGCTCCGTGAGCTCGCACAAAAGCAGTGTGTCGCCGTTAGCTCCTGTTCTCGCCGGGCCCGGTCGATTCGGTCCAAAATCATCGCAACCAACCGCGACCGGCAGCTCCGTCTCGAAACGAAAGAGTTCCGGATTGGTCATCACGTAACGCACCGAGAAGGGCGCGCCCGTCTCTCCCGGCTCTCGCTCAACGCGGGTGGTGCAGAATCCGAAGTCCGGTGTGCCTCTTGGCGCGCAGCTCGCTTTCCCGAGCCGCTCTTTGTCGGCTGCGATCACGCGCCGGGCCCATAAAAGGAAGGGCCGCAACGGTTGTTCTTGGTTGGTTTGGCGTTCCTTTTGCCGATGTTCGAGCTGTATCCGTTGCTGCGCTTCTTGAAGAGCCACGAGCTCCTGCATGCGCGTGACATCCCAGGCCGAGGCTTTGCTGCAGGCGCCGGCGGCTATGAGAAGTTGAGCTTTGGCCACTTCCACTTGACCCGCGCGAAGCGATTCGGCCGCCCGTTTGCGACTTTGGCTGCAGGCTTCGGGTTCGCCGATTTCGCGCTCACAGCCGAGGAGCGTCAAAGCTAAGCAAAGGGTGGAAATAGCGCGCGAAGCCCGACTCACGGCTCCGGGACTAGCACGAGTGGTCCCCCCGGCGTTAGGGGGAAGATTTAGCGCTGTGCCAGGCGGGTGATCTCGATTTCCGCGTCGGCCAGGTTCGCAGAAAGCATCCCGAAGAGAGCGGGGAGTTGAGTCGGAGGCGTGAAAGTTGCACGATAGTGCCAACTGTGCTCGTCGATCTCGAACAAATTCAGGCTCACGTCAGCTTCAATGCGCTTGGCGAAATCGGTGAGCACGCTTTCCAGGCGCTGGCGTCCGACGCGGCGCGGCACCCGGAGTTCAAACGCTGCCTGCGCTGAGCTTCCAAGCAGACGCGTAGCGTGCACTAGGCCGAGCAGGTGAGGCACCAGAACTTCCGCGCCGTCAGCATCCAAGAGCCGAATATCCAGGATCCCTACTTCGAGCACGTGACCACGCCGGCCACCAAACTCAACGCTGCTTCCCACCTTGAACCGTCGCAAGAAAATCGTCGCTGTGCCCACGGTGGCAGTCGCTAGGATTGGCAAGCTCGCGAGCCCAAGCCCGGCAAGGCCCAACATCGCGGTGCGCGAGAGTGGCCCATCCGCTGCGCCCGTCACGATTGGCCCTACAAACAACATCGCGCCGAGCACAATTGCGGTACGCAAGAGGAGGCTAAGAGGTTGGGCAAAATCTCTCGGGATCCCACCGAGTTGGGTCTCACCGCGGGCCACGCTAGCAAACAGCAAAGCAACAAAGCGCAGCAGTAGAAAAATTGCCAGCCCTGAAAGGCCCGCAATGAACAGCACCGGCAGCGTCCGCGCCAAACGCTCCGTCAGCTCCGAGAAGGGCACGACAACGAGGCCCGTCAGGCGTGCAGTGAACCCGCGAGTGCTTTCAAACAACGAAAGCACGCCGACAAGATAGGAATAGAGCAGGCCAACAACGAAGAGCCAACGGCCGAGCCCAACGGCTAACAGCAGACCGTGTTGCATCGGTACCGGGCCGAGCAGCTCAAATGAGAAGAGCCGGAGCGCGGGCACATGGTCAGGGTTGTCTTGCAGCCACTCGCGCATGCGTTGGGACTGGGTACGCGCTTTTCCGAGCAGGTAAAGGCCGATGAGCCCAAGAAAGATTGCGAGTGCGATTGAAAAGGCCGTCTTAGTGATCGCGCTCTGACGCCTCTCAGAAACGATGTTCGCGTGGACCTTTTCTTGAAACGCTGCTGCAAACGTATCGAGTGAAACTTCGCCGGCGCTCCGCGCATCAGCAGCCGAGAGCGCAAGGATCGAATGGCTTCCCACGAAAATGACGGCCAACTCCCCGCGAGTTTCAACGCGAACCTCTTCGAGCTTGGCCTCCAGAAGCACGGCTTTTAGAGCCTCATTGGCGAGATTGGCTCGTTCTGCTGGGGTGCGTGGACCGAGCGGCAACTTGAGCGTGAGGAGGACGCTATCCCCGAGCCGCACCTCAGCGCTTTCAGCTAGACGCGCTCCAGATTTAAGAGGTTTACCGCCTGAGGGAGGTTTGGGAAGGGCAACCCCTTTCGGTGGAGCCGGAGAGGCCGGCACGTTCCCCGCGACCGCTGCACGCGCAGGGCTCCCAGGCATCACGTTCGCCGAAACTCCGCCTGCCCCGCCTGCGCCTCCCGCGTGAGGAGGCAGCCCGCCCGTCAGCAACAGCGCTAGGCCGAGGCAGCCCAACGTGAGCCAGCGAACCGCGTGAGCAGAGCCCTGGCTACGCTGAATCATGAAGGCCTCTTATCGGGCTCGCGCAGGGCCACGGAAGTGTAGACAGCCAGTGAGAGATTCAAGACGACCAAGCTCACCAGCTTATAGACCACCCAGGCGCTCAGGGGTAGCGCGTACGCCACCGCAAGATTCAAGGTTCCCGCCAGCGCCAATGCCCAACCCCAGACCGAATTCACACGCCGCCAGACGGCATCCTCCACCGGATGAGTGGGGGCCATCACCTTCTCGATCAAACTCTTGATGGTGAGCTGATTCGCAAACCATTGGCGGCCCAGGATGATCGCGGCGCCCAGCCAAAGAAATAGGCTTGGCTTCCACTTGATGAAGTTTTCATTGTGCAGCCACAGCGTGAGGCCTCCGAGCACCAAAGCCAATCCCAAGCTGAACAAGTGCAGCTTCTCAACGCGGCGTTTCCAGAGCCACAGCACGGCAACTTGGGCCAAGGAGCCGACCATCAACACTGCGGTGGCCACGTAAATGCCCCAGCCAAAGTAGGCCACTAGAAATCCGGCGATGGGCAGAATGTCGATGAAGAAACTCATGGGGCGGCTCAAATGCGGGTGGGCGCCCACGCTAACACAGGACCTTCCGCCGTCTTCCCCCAAGTTGTGTGGGAAAAGCAGCCGTGCCGGCGACCGCATTCCTCCCCCGGCCTGCACTGTGTTAAGCGAAGCACACAGAAAGCCCCACCGGGCGAAGAAGGGAATGCCCGAATATGGTGCAACGTCGAAAGCTTTTGATCGGTTCTGGAGCGCTCGTTCTCACGGCGAATGCCTGCAAGCCCGCGGGCGGCGGAGCGCCCGGTGCGGCGGCACCAGAGCTCGGGGATATCGTGATTGGCCACTACGCGGCCATGACCGGCAGCATTGCACACTTTGGTCAAGACACGGACAAGGCAGTTCGGTTGGCGATTGATGAAGTGAACGAGAAGGGTGGCGTGAAGGGTCGAAAGATCAAGCTGGTTACGCTCGATGACCGCGGAGATTCTGCAGAGGCCGCTAATGCCGTGTCGCGATTGATCGACGTGGAGAAGGTGGTGGCGTTGCTCGGGGAAGTGGCGTCCAGCCTTTCCTTGGCGGGTGGGCGAGTTGCGCAGCGTAGGCAGATCCCAATGGTGTCGCCTTCGTCCACGAATCCGAAAGTGACCGAAGTGGGAGACTACATCTTCCGGGTTTGTTTCCTCGACCCTTTTCAAGGCCTGGTGATGGCCAAATTTGCCCGTGAGAACCTAAAATTCAGTCGCGTCGCGATCATCAAAGATGTGCGGAATGATTATTCGATCGGGCTGGCCGAAGCGTTCAAGAAATCGTTCACGGCGCTTGGCGGGACGATCAACGTCGAGCAATCGTACAGCGCGGGAGACACCGATTTTAGCGCGCAAGTGACGGCGGTTCGCGCTGGCAACCCGGAAGCGATCTTTGTGCCAGGCTACTACGCGGAGGTGGGCGCCATCGCCAAGACGGCCCAGAGGCTTGGCCTCAAGGTGCCTCTGATGGGTGGCGATGGATGGGATGCACCGGATCTGTTCAAGATTGGCGGCGACGCATTGGATGGTTCGTATTTTTCAAACCACTTCGCCCCTGACATGGCGACGCCCAAGGCTAAGAAATTCGTCGCAGATTTCACCAAGAAGTACGGCGAGCCCCCAACCGGCCTCGGCGCTCTCGGTTACGACGCGCTCTTGGTGCTCGTTGAAGCGATGAACCAAGCGGCTAGGATCACTCCGAAAGCGATTCGCGATGAACTGACTCGGGTGAAGGATGTGGCAGGCGTGACCGGCAATATCACGATCGACGCTGGCCGAAATGCCAAAAAGAGCGCGGTTGTCTTGAAGATCTCCGGGGGAGCCGCCAAGTTTGAAGCCATGATGGCGCCGTGACGGAGCTCCTGCAGCAGCTCATTAACGGGCTCTCGCTCGGCTCCGTGTATGCCTTGATGGCTCTCGGTTACACGATGGTGTACGGCGTGCTCCGTCTCATCAATTTCGCGCACGGCGAGGTGTTCATGGTGGGAGCGTACGTGGGTCTTTACACGTCACGCGCCTTGGGTGTGGAGCGTCAAACGGCGGGGTTTCCGCCCTATTTGGCGCTGTTCGTCTTGGTCTTCTCCATGCTGGCTTGCGGTGCCCTCGGTGTATTGATTGAGCGCCTGGCGTATCGCCCAGTGCGGCACGCGCCCCGGCTCACACCGTTGATCACCGCGATTGGCATGAGCCTTCTGCTTCAAAATCTGGGGATGCTGATCTTTTCTCCAAATCCTCAATACTACCCACCTATCTTAAAGGAAGTTCGATTCGATCTCGGTGGCGTGATCCTGACGAACATCAAGGTGGCCATCTTTGGCGTCGCGATTCTCTGTATGGGGGGGCTCTATTGGTTGGTGCACCGCACTTGGACTGGAAAAGCCATGCGCGCCGTATCGATGAA
>JBBRRP010000207.1:0-7289 GCA_038246305.1 Polyangiales bacterium
CCAAGAAGCCATAGAACGCGCACCTAAACCAGGGGTCGTCATCACGCTCGGGATCTCGGATGTGGGCGGAGAGCTTTTGTTGATCGAGGTCAACAAGATGCCTGGGAAGGGCGAAATTCGCGTGAGTGGCAGCATGTCCACCGTGATGAATGAGTCTGCACTCACCGCTTTCTCACTGGTGCGAGCACGTGCAGAACGGCTGCATTTGGAACACGATTTTGTAAAATCGATCGATCTCCATCTGCACATTCCGCGTGGAGGCGCCGTACGCGATGCGGCTGGGGCCGGCGTGGCCATGTTCGTTGCAGTCGTGTCTTTGTTACTTAGCGTGCCGGTGAGAGAGGATATCTGTTTGCTGGGTGAGCTGACGTTGCGTGGGAGTATCCTGCCGGTAGAAGGCGTCAAAGCGAAGCTGTTGGCAGCGCATCGCGCGGAATTGCGCGAGGTCGTGCTGCCAGCGAGAAATGAAGCTGATCTCGAAGAAGTTCCCGATGAGATCAAGCGGGACCTGGTGATTCATCTTGTGAGCCGGATCGATGAAGTCTTGCCGCTGGTGTTTGGGCCGATTTCAGGCGACGGTTCGCGGCGTGGCTCGGTTTTGCCCACCCAAGGTGAAGCGCAGCTTTGACGCTAGGTTAAGGTCCGAGTCGGCGAGTGAAAATTAGTATTTTAGCTCAACGTGCGAGCCAGTTAGCGCTCCTCATCAGCGCCCTAGCACTCACCGCTATCGGATTTTTGCCGCTTTTTTCAGGGTTGTCTTACGAAGCGGCGCTGGCTGCGGGGCTCATCGTGCCGAGTGTTGTGGCGTTGGTCACAGCGAGTGCCGTGTTCCCCGTGGGCTGCAGCCCACTCACGCGGCTTTCGTTCGGCTTGAAGACGGGCGCAGCTCACGCACTCTTGGCGCTCTTGATCAGCGTGCTGCACGGCCTAAGAGTTCAGATTTGTGATCCCGAGGCCGGTCTCACCGGGTTCATCTTGGGGCCGGGCATCGGCGCTCTGATGGGTGGCGCGTGGGGCTCAGTTGTTAATCTGATACTCGATCGGGCCTTCATTGGCCGCGGGCGAAAGGTGCCGCGTTGGGCGAAAAGTTTGGCGTTGCTGGGTCCCCTGGCGACCGCGCTGTTCAGCGTTGGGCGTTTCTACACCTCGCCGATGGTCTTTGCATATGACCCGTTTGTGGGGTATTTCGCGGGCCCGCTCTACGATACCGTGCTGCGCTCGGTGGAGCCTCTGCTCTGGTATCGCGTGGGCTCAGGGCTAACTTTACTCGCCGTCACTGCGAGTTTTTCTGTCCTCACGTGCAGCGAAAACGGTCGCTTGCAGGTTCAAATGCGGTCACGTGCTGGGCGGGTGTTGCTAGCGCTGTTGGCTGCCATCTCCAGCGCTCTGCTCGTGGCCATGGGACCCGAGCTGGGGCATTTCAGCACCACGGCAAGTATTCGCGAAACGTTGGGTAGAAGCCTCACGACGCGTCGTTGTGAGGTGGTTTATTCCCGCGGAGTGCCTCTAAAAGTCGCTCAATTAGTTGGTAAAGAATGTGACGCCCACGTCGTCCAAGTCGAGCGTTACTTTGAAGCTCATGGCCCCGCGCAGATCACCGTTTTCCTGTTCGCCTCCGCAGAAGAAAAGGGGGCGCTCATGGGGGCGGCCCACACGTTCATTGCTAAGCCATGGCGCCGCGAGATTTACATTCAGCAGGCGGGTTATCCGCACCCGGTCCTAGGTCATGAGTTGGCCCACGTGATTGCTGGCAGCTTTGGCCAAGGTCCGTTCGCTGTCGCCGGAGCGTTCGGTGGTTGGTTGCCGGATCCCGGACGCATCGAGGGCTTTGCGGTTGCGGCATCGCCCCATGAAGATGATGAGTTAACGCTCCAAGAATGGGCGCAAGCCATGCAAAAACTAGGACTCTTGCCAGCGTTGGAAAGTGTCTTTCGGTTGGGGTTTTTGGGGCAAAATGCGACGGCGGCGTACACGGTGGCGGGCAGCTTTGTTGATTGGATGCATGGCCGTTTCGGGGCGAAGAAGCTCCGTGAATGGTACGGCGGAGCTGCGCCGTTGCAGGTATTCGGGCGTGATCTTCGAGGCTTGGAGGTCGAGTGGCACCACTCACTCTTGCAGCACACCGTGAGTGAGCAGGCGCTGAAGACGGCTCGCGTTCGCTTCGATCAGCCCAGCATCTTCGGTCGGATCTGCCCGCATGTGGTGGATGAATTGTTTGGTGCCGCAGGCCAGGCGATCGGCGGAGGAGACCCCAATCAGGCGGAATCAGCCTACCGACAAATTTTAAGACTCGACGACCGAAACCTTGGAGCGCGTTTGGGGCTTGGGCTGTGCGCCGATCGGCGGGGCGACTCGGCGCTGGCTCTGAAGCGTTATTCTGAGATTGCGAATGACCAAGCTCTGCACTGGGCAGAGCGCCTGTCGGCTGAGGAGGCACGAGCGGACATCTTGCTTAGGGGCGGAAACCTCGCCGAGGCACGCGCCCTGTATGCGGAGATTGCCGGAGCTTTTGTGGACGAAGATCGCCTGCGTCAGTTGGAAGTGAAAGCTGCGGCGGAGCTTGGGATTGGCCAAGAAGCGACCGTGAATTTGCTGATAGGATCGGGAGAACAGGGCGCTTCGTGGGATGTTGCAGCCGTTAAGTTGGGGCAATGGTTTGAACAGGCCCCGAACGACGGCCTGCCAGCATTCTTACTCGGCAAAAACCTCTATCACCGCGGATATTCGGACGAGGCGGCCGCCTACTTGGATCAGGCCTTGCGCCGCGAAATCAAGCTGCCACGAGTCAGGAAGGAGGCCCTCCATGTGAGGCTATTCATCGCTTGCGCTAAGGGGGATATGCCCCGGGCCCACGCGCTCTATACCGAATTGGCCGCGCGGACCGATCTAACATCGGCTCAACGCGAATCGCTCGGTCGCTTCGCCGTTCGCTCCGGAGTTGCGCCTTGATTTCCCGAAGCATGGGCACCGCACTGGCGTGTCTGATGCTCATGAATGCCTGTTCTCAGCGCTCGGCTCCTGCCCAAGCTCGTCGAGCTGCAGCGGACACTAGACCCTCCGCTCAACAACCCAAACAAAAGAAAGAACCTGAAGCCTCCGCACCGATCGCTACTGCAGCCGAATGCCCTAACGGAATGGTCCGTATCCCTGGGGGTACGTTCTGGATGGGCTCGGAACGGGGAAAGTTCGCGGACGACGAGCAACCCAGGTTTCAGACCAAAATCGCCAGCTTTTGCCTCAATCTGACTGAAGTCACCGTCGCTTCGTACCTCAGTTGTGTCGCGCGCGGTCAGTGTGAGGTTCCGCATTCATCCCAACCGAACTGCAACGTTCGCAACGGCAAGGCTCGGCCCGGACACGACAATCATCCCATCAACTGCGTCGATTATCAGCAGGCCGCGGCATTCTGCCAAGCATCAGCTGGTAGGCTCCCGAGCGAAGCAGAATGGGAGTATGCGGCGCGCGGCGGGGCAGCTTTGCTCACCTATCCTTGGGGTGAAGGCTCTCCCGATGGGCGAGCCTGTTGGAAGCACCCTGGAACGTGCAGTGTGGGCTCATTCCCGCCGTTCGCGTTTGGTCTGTACGACATGAGCGGAAACGTCTGGGAGTGGGTAGGGGATTGGTATGGGCCGTATCCTTGGCCTGCATTATATGGTTTCAGTCGAGTTTACCGGGGTGGCAGCTTCAGCCGACGCTTTGAGAAGTGGATGCACACGCGCCTGCGCAATCGCGACGTGCCCACCTATTGGGGATCGCATCTGGGCTTTCGCTGTGCTCAAGAAATCGCGCGCGAGACCTGCCCGTTCGGAGCCGGTCAAGAATCCGGTCGATGTCGCTCGGGCGTGTTAGCGGCGGACTGCGCGTACGGTAAAAGCTGGAACGGCGTGCGCTGCGCTCGGGCCAACGAGCCGAAGTGTCGACCGGGATTCAATGAACAGCCTGGGTTCGGTTGCGTTTTACCCAGTGCACTGGAGGTGCCACCCACTGATCTGAGCACCGAGGAAATTTCCAGGAAGCGCACACCTGCTTTCGATGCAGACTGCCTCCGATATAAGCGTGGCTTGCCGGTGGCCTATGAGTACGCTGGCGGCACGCACGCTGCGCGAAATCTTGTCAGCGGACGCGCTGGATGCAAGAACCGCGATGTCGGTAACGGCTGGAATTCCACATGCTGCCCTCAACCTTAGTCTCTCGCTTGTCGGCAGTAGCGCTCTTGGTGCAACTCGGCTGTGTCAGAGCGGTCATTACCGAGCCGAAGTTGCCTCCCGCGCCTCCTCCGGTTTCGCGCGTCGTGGCTCAGGGCGCGTTTCCTGCTGCAACGTTGCAGCTTGCCCTCGGGAAAGAGGCGGTGCTTGGCGCCAATGCGCCGAGGTCCACGGAGCCCGAATCTGGTTGGCGTCCACCAGTGGAGCAACCGCGCCGCGTGAATCTTGGGCATTTTCAAGAACCGGGAGAGCTTCGCGAGTTACCCTTGCCGGCAGGCACACTCGTCTACCACTTTGGTGATTCCTTTGCCGGAGCGCTCGGGCCACCGCTGAATCAGGAGCTCGCCAAGTCTCAGGTGCGCGGCATCCTTCATTACGAGACGTCCAGTTACATCACGACTTGGGCTTCTGGGCGCGATATCGAACGCCTCGTCGCCAACGCCAATCCGGACCTCGTGATCATCACGCTCGGCGCCAACGAAATTGAGCTCACCAATCCCGCGCAGCGCGCCCCCGCCATCCGGCGACTCGTGGCTCAACTCAGAGGGCGGCCCTGCGTTTGGATCGCACCCCCGCTTTGGGAGCAGGATTCAGGCTTGCTTTCGGTCGTTCAGGATAATTGCGCGCCGTGTGCGTACCTCGACAGCACGGCACAGGTCACCGATTTGCCGCGAAAAAAAGACGGCATCCACCCCTCAAAGCCAGGCCAGGAGGCATGGGCTAAGGTCGTAGCGGAGTGGTTAGCTGAACACCGCTCACCGACTCCAGGCAGGCCTTGGAATCTGCTCTCAGAATACTGAGCCAAGGTAAAGGTAGTTTCCCTCGAAAAATCTGGTGACCCCAACGAGACTTGAACTCGTGTTACCGGCGTGAGAGGCCAGTGTCCTAACCGCTAGACGATGGGGCCGATGGTTACTTGCTGGGGGACTAGGATTCGAACCTAGATAGCAAGAATCAGAATCTTGCGTCCTGCCGTTAGACGATCCCCCAAGATCTTAAAAAATCCTGTTTCAACTGCCAACCTCAAACTTTGCCGTTGCGGTGAGGCCTGAAGCGCCTGCCCGATAAGTCGGAGGCCGCCCCAAGCGGGGCCGGGTACCTATCTCCCTTTGAGGCATTGTGCAAGCTGAATGCTCTCCTTTTTGGGCGCATCGCCCTGGCGAGGTGTTCCTCGTCCACCCGGGCTTTCCTAGGTTCCTCGTTCGGCGGGGGTTGACTCGTGAGGCTGGCGGCTTAACTTGCGCGCGGCTTTCCTGGACGCGGAGCCTGGCTGCGGAACGTTTTGACCGCGGCAAGCCGGACGTCCTTTCACCCTTTCGAACCACCCTTTCGGAGAAGTTTAATGACCACCAAAGAACTAACGTTTAGCCGATCTGCCCGTCGCACCATGCAGGAGGGCGTGAACGCGCTGGCTGATGCCGTGAAGGTGACCCTCGGGCCACGTGGTCGCAATGTGGCGCTGCAGAGGAGCTGGGGCCAGCCCGTGATCACGAAGGATGGCGTGACCGTGGCTCAAGACATCGAGTTCAGCGGCAAGCTTGAGAATATGGGCGCCGCCTTGGTGAAGGAAGTCGCAGAGAAGACGAACGACAAGACGGGCGACGGCACAACGACGGCCACCGTCCTGGCGCAGGCCATCATCAACGCTGGCGTTAAACTGCTCGAAGCGGGTGTTGCACCGATGCCACTCAAACGCGGCATCGATCGCGCCGTCGAAGCAGTGATTGAAGATCTCAAGAAGCAAGCCAAAGTTCCCCACACCAAGGAGGAGCAGCGTCGTGTGGCGCTGGTCAGTTCGAATTGGGACGACGAGATTGGCGATAATATCGCGGAAGCCATGGCAAAGGTCGGAAAGGACGGGCTCATCACGATCGATGAAGCACGCACCACCGACAGCAGCATGGAGATCGTCGAAGGGCTCAAATTCGACCGCGGCTATATTTCCCCTTACCTGATCACCGATCAAGAGAAGCTGACTGTCGAGCTTCAGGATGTTTTGGTCCTGATCCACGAAAAGAAGCTCACAGCGCTGGCTGATGTTGTTCCTCTGCTTGAACTCGCTTCACAGCAAGGCAAGGCCGTTTTGGTGATCGCTGAAGATATTGAGGGCGAGGCATTAGCCGCAATTACCCTCAATAAGCTGCGCGGCGTGGTCCGTGCAGCGGCCACGAAGGCTCCAGGATTTGGGGACCGTCGCAAGGAAATTTTGCGCGACATCGCCGCTGTTACTGGTGCGAGCCCGTTCATGGAGGGCGACGGGCGCAAGTTGGGCGAAGATCTTAAACTCGAAGATCTGGGGCGCTGCGACAAGATCGTGATGGATAAGGAAAACACGACGATTGTCGGTGGAAAAGGTACGAAGGAAGCCATCCAGGGGCGAATCCGCCTCATCAATCTCGAGACCGAGGCGACGAACAGCGACTACGATAAGATGAAGTTAAAAGAACGCCTCGCCAAGCTGGCTGGTGGCGTCGCTGTGATCTCGGTGGGTGGGAACTCCGACATCGAATTGCGCGAAAAGAAAATGCGTTACGAAGATGCGCTAGCCGCCACGCAGGCTGCCGTTGAAGAAGGCTATGCAGCCGGTGGTGGCGTGGCTCTGATCCGAGCGAGTGCCGCAATTGATAAGCTCACCGGCCTTTCGGAAGAGGAAAGATTCGGTGCGAACCTCCTGAAAGAAGCCTGCTCTGTTCCACTGCAACAGATCGCGAATAATGCTGGCGAGGAAGGCCTGGTCGTGGTCGATAAGGTTCGGAATGGTAAGGGAGCCTTTGGCTTCAACGCACGCACCGGCCAGTATGAAGATCTGATTGAATCGGGCGTGATCGATCCGGTGAAGGTCGTTCGTCTGGCTCTGAGCAATGCCGCAAGCGTCGCGGGCTTGATGCTCACCACCGAGTGCGTCATTTCAAACAAGCCGGTAGCACCATCGGCAGCCCCCGCACCAGGTGGTGGCGGTGGCGGCGGAATGGGCGGAATGGGCGGAATGGGCGGAATGGGCGGAATGGGCGGAATGGGCGGAATGGGCGGACTGGGCGGAATGGGCGGAATGGGCGGACTGGGCGGAATGGGCGGCGGCCACGA
>JBBRRP010000208.1:0-7287 GCA_038246305.1 Polyangiales bacterium
CTTGTCTCGTGCGAGTCCGCGGCTTGGGTCCAGATGATGGCTCAGAGTGAACGATTCTCAGATTGAGTCATGGAATTTACCATTCATCCCCCGGATTCGGTTCAAGCACCGGAGCGGTTGTCTCGTCGTGAAGCATTGCCGGCGCGATAGCGGCGGCGACGTGTCAGTGCTGCACCCCAGTAGGCTCAAACTGGGACTCGACTCTTCTCCAATCGCAGGCTCCTTCGTGAGATCGCGGCATTTTTCGTTCCTGCGCGCATGGCGAGCTTCTTGCTAAAGCTTCCGTGAGCGATGAAACAACTTCAACAACCGCAGGCACGCTGGTCGCAACCTTCACGCGTAGAGGCTGAGGCGTCATTCCGAGTTGTGGAGCCAAGCCTACCACCGCCGAGCAGCATTCAGACTTCCCGAAAAGGTCCCCCGCCGTCTCGCGAAAAGCTCTTGCTCGTCGACGACGAGCCTTTGATCCTACGGACGCTCGTGCGCATGTTGAAGGTTCAACGCCCGAACCTCGAAGTGGTGGCTGTGCCGAATGCACTGATCGCGCTCGAGAAGCTCAAATCCGAGCGCTTCGATGTCATGATCACAGATCTTCAAATGCCCCAGATGCGCGGTGAAGAATTGGTAGAGCGCGCTCTCGGCATCGATCCTGAGCTCACTTGCATCGTGCATTCCAATCAAGTGCTCTGTATGCCCGCAGAGCTCCGCAGCAAGCTGTGGGCGACGCTCACCAAGCCCACGCCGATGGCTGAAATCTGCTCAAAGCTCGACGAAGCGCTGGTGCGCGCCCAACACCTTCGTCGCAATCTGCGCTGGATTTAACCGCTCAGCTCATCTGCGGAGTCTGGCTCCGAGGCTGCGGTGCGCAAGGCAACCGTGAACGTCGTGCCCACTTTCTCAATCGATTGCACCGAAACGGTCCCCTTCATCGCCTCTGTCATGTGCTTGACGATAGCCAGCCCTAGGCCGGTGCCACCAAGTTCACGCGAACGTCCGGCATCCACCCGATAAAAGCGTTCAAACAGTCGCGACAGGTGCTTGCTCGGAATTCCTGGCCCGGAGTCTTCAACGGAGAATCGTATGAACCCTGTGGTGGCATCAGCGTAGGTGCGAATCGTTCCACCTTCGCTCGTGTATTTCACGGCATTGTCGATCAGGTTGGTGAGAACATGCTCGAGCGCTCGCCTGTCCGCAATCACCCAGAAGCGCTCTGGCTCAACTTCTTGACGGATCGTCAGACGCCGTTTGTCGGCACGCTCCCAAAACAGAGCGACGGCGTGCTCCACCCCCACCGCGAGATCGATCTCCTCAAGATTGAGCTTCAATTCCCGGGATTCAATCCGCGAGATTTCAAGCAAATCTTCAACTAGTTGACCAAGGCGCTGCGCGTTGCGCGCAATGATCGGCAGAAAGCGCCGGCGCACCTGGTTATCTTGTTCGGGCGCGGCTTCAATCGTTTCGGTGGCAGATAGGATGGCGGCCACCGGTGTGCGCAGCTCATGCGACACGTTAGCGACGAAATCACGCCGCAAAGATTCCAGCCTGCGCATTTCGGTCACGTCCACAAATACGGCAAAAACGCCGTCTTCTTCGGTCCGAAGACGCGCCGCTCGCACGAGCAGCACGCGCGGCTTCAAGCCGTCCACTTCGATCACAGCGGAAACGGCCTCACGTGCGCTGACGGCTCGATCCAGCAGCTCCTTCAGCTCGGCGTGCCGAACGACCTCGAGCACGGTTCTCCCGATAGCGTCATGGCCCAGCAACAGCATCTCGCGGAGCGCTGGGTTGGTCAACGTGACAGACCCGTTCACATCTAGGACCAACACGCCTTCTTGCATCCCGCGCAGAATCGCACCGAGCCTGTCACGTTCTTGGCTTAACTCCCCAACGGTATTTGAAAGCCCTTGAGCTAATTGATCCAAGGCCAGGCTCAACTGTGCGAATTCATCGGTGCCCGACATACGGGTACGCACGTTGAGGTCTCCACGCGCCATTCGCCCCGCCGCATCCACCAGAGTTCGAATTCCCCTTGAAGCAAGCTGCGCCGCAAGCGATGAGAGGAGTACCGCCATCACTAAGGCGAGGAGTGTCGCCAATCCGAGTGCTCGCCGCAGATCCGTGAGGGAGGCCTCAATGTCGCTGAGCGGCGTGGCAAGCCTGACAACTCCTTCGAACGTCCCGCGACTCTCGCCAACCTGAAGCGGAGCTGCGCCCACCGCACCGTTCCGCACCCGGATCGCGGCGTAGGCCATCGGCTCCTTCACCGTGGCAGAAAGGCGCTCGGCGTGGCCGATTCCCGTGAGCATGGCGGCCCGGACTTCCGGGCGCGAAGCATGGTTTTCAAGCTTCCCAAGCGCCGCTCGCGGAACGTCAGATTCCCCGACCACCACGCCATCCGCACGCACGAAGGTGACGCGCACGGACCCTATTCGACCAATCTCATGCGCTAGCGAATCCCAAGCATCGAAATCGTCGGGCGCGGTTCGAAGCGAAGCCACCTGACCGGCAACCATCGCGGCGTGTGTCGCTAGGCCGCGCTGAACGCGCTCCGAGACCCCGCGCTCAAGCTGGCTTCTCATCGCAAAATAGGCGATCCCAATGCAGGTTGCGATCAAACTGAGAAAAACAATGAAAAGCTTGCCGCGAATTCCCAACTTCAAGGCAAGGCCTCTTCTGGCGTCGCGACAAAGCGATAACCCACGCCGCGCACCGTTTCGACGTACCCGCGCGCAGCCTCAAGCTTCTCCCGCAACCGCTTCACGTGAGTATCCACCGTGCGTGTGGTGATATCCGCCTGAATTCCCCAGACATCATCCAAGAGCGTGGTGCGTGTTTGAACACGGTTACGCCGATCAAAGAGCGTGAGCAGAAGTTTGAATTCGAGGGCGGTAAGCTCGATTTCGAGAGCCTCCACCCAGACGCGGTGAGCCTCGCGATCAATCTTCAGGCAGCCGAAATGCACTTCATCGTTGCTACGCTCCGACTGAGGCGCACTCGATCGCCGCAAGACGGCGCTGATCCGCAACAACAGCTCTCTGACACTGAAAGGCTTGACAACGTAATCGTCCGCACCCAGCTCAAAGCCAACCACGCGATCTATCTCCTCACCCCGAGCGGTGAGCATCATGATGGGAATGCCGCGCGTGCGGGGGCTTTCCTTCAACGTCTTACACACATCCGTGCCCGAGATATCTGGCAACATGAGATCGAGGAGTACTAGATCGGGCTCAGCCTTCTGGACGGAGCCGAGCGCTTCGGTCCCGGTCCCCGCAGTCCGGACCTCATAGCCAGCCTGGCTCAGGTTGTATTCGAGAACCTCGCGCAGGTCCTGTTCGTCTTCGACCACAAGGATGCTGACCATTTCGCTACCGCAGTAGCCTTAGCGGGTGACAGGCACGTGACAACGCCTCGCTAAGGCGCGGCTTTTTTTGCAGCGAATCGCTTCTGAGGGGGCACGACCGGGATCGGGTTTCGGCTCGGCGGGAGCACTTAGGGGAGCCGCCCTTTTCGTTCCTCAGAAGATAGTAAGCATGCTTACTATCTCGCGTTCGACTTTGAGATGGCCGCCACGGACAGGTTTGGGAGCAATTGGGGATGCTCAGCCGTTGCCCGGACGCCGTGCCGAATCTCCGGGCCGTCTTGACAGCCCGCCGATTTCGTTCGCTTACTCCGGGCAGAGGATCTTTCCATCATGAAACGCCAATTTCTATCAATTCTCGTCGCACTTTGGGCACTCAGCGGTTGTGGCTACTCCGAGGACGAATGGCAGGCACAGCTTGCTAAGTATGGTCAGCTCAACGGCCAGTACCAATCGGAGCAAAAAGCGCACGCGCTGGCCCAACAGAAGCTCGATGCCGAAAAGGCACGTGTCGCGCAGCTTCAGGCTGAGCTGCAAAAAATGGGTGTCAATCTCGACACGCTGAATTCGCAGCTCCAACAGGCCGGCAGCGAAAAACAACAACTCGCTTCAAGCCTCGATCAGCTGAAGCAGGCCCTTGAAGAATACAAGCGGCGTGCAGCACAGTTGGAGCAGGTGAAGGCGCGCTTCGAGGCCCTCCGCAACAAACTCCAAAAGCTCGTGAATCTCGGTCTCAAAGTTGAGATTCGCAAGAATCGCATGGTGATTCGCCTCCCCGGGGACGTGCTCTTTGCCTCGGGCGAGGACAAGCTCAAGGACGAGGGCCTGAAGGTGCTGGATGCCGTGGCGGACGTGATCCGTAACGATCAACAACTCACGAAGCGCTACTTTCAAGTGGCGGGACACACGGACAACAAAGCCCTGAAGGGCGGTCGATTTAAGGATAATTGGGGGCTTTCCGTGATGCGTGCCCGAGAAGTACTGGTGCACCTGGTGAGTACGGTTGAGGAAAAAGGTGGAGGGCTCAGCCCCGAGCGCCTGCACGCGGCGGGCTTCGGAGAAACGGATCCCGTGTCACCCAACACGACGGACGAAGGACGCAAGCAGAATCGTCGCGTGGAGCTCGTGCTGATGCCCGATGTGGAAGAGATGTTGGATCTGAAGTCGCTCATCTAATCAGAGGCGACACCAACGTGACGTGAGCTAGGCTCGCGTCACGGGTGGGCGCCCGCTGCACCAAAAGTAGCGGAACTGGCGCTGCCGTCATCACTCTTACGTTCGGCGATCTTCCAGCCGGCGCCTTCCCGCACCACTTCCAAGAGTGAACGTGCAGGCACGGCGCCGGTTACCAGCACGCGCACCAACGAGCGATCCGCCGATATACCGAGCAGCTCTGCAGTGGCCACGACGCTGGCTTTGTGCGCTTTGGCCACGGATTGACAAGTTGCATCACAGGATTTCTGATCGGCTTCAATCTGGGCGCGAGCTGTGCCGGTAGCGATCTGCAGCGCTCCTCCAAAATCCTTCGTGCTCCAACGCAGGACCGCCTCAATCGCGGCGTTCTTGGGGTCGGCCGTGAGCTCCGCCAGCGTGACAGCTCGAGCTCGGCGACTCTCGTGGGGCGGATGGAAGTTGCAAGCGGCCCGGGCTGCACCCCACATGACTACGGTCGCAACGCACACCACGCCAAGCATCCACAGCGTCTGAGGCTCCGGCCGATTCAACTCAGCCTCAGTACGAGGCAGACCTGCACGGCGCTTCTTACCCGGCACCATTCGTTTCGCACCTGCGGGGGGCGCGGCGGGCGTGCGAGGCGTGAGGCGCGCTGGCTTCTTGGCCTCGCTCTTTACGGGCACGCTACCTGGTGCGTCCGAGGCATGGGTGGTGGGGAGTTCTTCTTCAGGCTGGTCCGCCATGGGCGCCGCACATTGCCAGAGCCGCGGTAGCTTTCAACCCCGGGCCCGATTTTCCCGCGAAGCGCCGAAGAAGAGCGGTTGGGGCCGCGTGGAACCTGAGGCTACACTCCCACGCTGTGCCCGTGAGCTACGAAGCGGTCTCGTCCTTCCAGCGTGCTCCCGAGCGCGCTCACCCAGGTACACTCTGGTTAACTACTAGTCGCCTTAATGCGCGGGCGCTTGGTCAAGTGGGGTGGGTCCGGATTGGCAGGTGGTGGACCTTTGCGACAGGGATCACCGCGATCCTAATGCTACTCCTGGTGCGAAGCGTCGAGCCTAAACTCCAACTGGCGACGCTCGGCGAGGGATTGCTCTGGCTCAGCTGGGCGAGCATCTTGACTGGATTTGGCTGCGCTCTTGATCGCCAAACCCTCGGTGACCTGGCAGGGCTTGAAACCCTCGGGCGCCTGCGCGGAGTCCGCCAGGAAAGCGAAACCCAAGCCTGGCTCGTTGGAGCGTTGCGAACGCTGCTCTGGCCAGCCCTGCTCGCAGGTGGTTCGCTTGGCTTTGCCCACGCGGCACTTTCCGAGACACTCCGGGAGTTTCTTCTGCGATCGCTTCAGCTAGGACTCATTCTGATCTACTTCGGGGGCCTCAGCTTAATGCTGGCACGTCTCAGCACCTGGTTAGGTGCACGCGCTGGGCGTCACGCTCGCTTGCTGTTCTCAGGGTTTATTTTTATCCCGTATCTTGCCACCTGGATTTGGCCGAGCTTTCCCAGTCTTCCCTCGGTATTTGGTTGGTTTTTGGAGCACGCGGTGCTCGGAATCGGAGCCTAGCGGTGGGCCAGCTGGAGCTCTCCAATGTCTGGTGCACACCGCTCCAGGGAGTGAGCCTCCGCGCTAGCGCGGGCTGCCTGGTGATCGTGTGCGAGTCGGAGCCCCCTGGAGCCATGCTCATCAACCTGCTGGCTGGGCTGAAGCGGCCCACAAGAGGCGCGATTCGTGTGGACGGGCAATCGCCACACCAGGCTCCTGCCCTCCGGAGTCATCTCGGCACGTTACTGGCTAACGAGGAGCCTTTAGCCGGAGTGCGGCTGGATGAAGCCCTCCGGCGTGTCCTCGCGCCGGAGCTGGCCACCGATGTGGCCATTTCAGCAGTCTTGGCGACCGCTGATCTCCTCGAAAACCGTTCCGAGCCCCCAACGCTGCTCAGCTACGAACAACGACGCAAGCTCGCGCTTTCTATCGCTCTCGCCACGCCTTCAGCCAAACTTCTGGCATTGTTCGAGCCGTTGATGTTTTCGGAGCCAGCCTTTCGAGAGCAAGTGTTGGCGTCCCTGGTTGAACTCGCCGAGAGCACGCCAGTCGTGTGCGTGACCGCGAGCACGCGCGACGCGACGGCGCTCGGAGGAACGCTCTATTTCCTGAGTTCGTTGGGAGTTCTGAGGGGCCCGGTGCCCGTCGATGAAGTGCGCGAGCCTCAGGCCAAGGCTGGATTCTTGGTCGAATGCGATGATCCGGCGCGCTTAGCCCAAGCGCTCTCAACGCAGCCCGCAGTGTCGGATGTTCGTTGGTTGGAAGAGCACACTCTAGGGATCGTCGAGGCACTGGGTCCTGACATTTTCGCGGTCTCGCAAGCCATCGCGAGTGCAGTTCTCGATACGGGTTCGAATGTGCGGGCCGTACGCAGTGCCAGAAAATTGCGTGATACCGAACAGCCTGGAGCGCCTCGCCCATGAACACTACGGCCCTCGGAGCTCGCTACGGGGGCGAGCAACTTCGCTCCCGGATGATGGGGCTGGGAGCTGGCTTGATGCTCGCGGTGGTTGCGTGCATTGCACACTTGGAGCGGAGCGAGCTCGCTTGTGGCGCGCTTGATCGCTCATTGTTTGGCGTCGTCTTCGGCTGGGCGATACCGCTCACCGCCTTCCTGATCATTTCAGATATCTGTTCCCAAGGACGCCTCGCCTTCGGCTTCGATCGTCTTGCTCGCTTCGGACATTCCCGACGCCGGCTGGCGGCAGGCTCCATC
>JBBRRP010000209.1:0-7275 GCA_038246305.1 Polyangiales bacterium
ATGAGCTCATGGCGAGAGCGACTCGAGCCTTGATCCGAAGTACCCGCGGCGAGAACTCGGAAAACGGAACTCTAAAACGTGTGCGCGCCAGACTTGTCGTCAAGGGTTCCACTGGAGCACCACTCATTAACGTCTGAATGTCCTTGGCCCAGAGCGTGGCGAACGCTGGCTCATCGAACGAAATTCCGCGGTCGCGCGCAATCGTCACCTGACGAGCCAGAATATGTGGAAATCGGACGGCTTGAATGATTTGCAGCAGACGGTCATGGTTTAGCCGTAGTATTGCCCGACGGTATGCTTCATCAGCCTGCATGCGGCTAGGTGCGGGCCCCACCCCAACGGAGTGACCATGGACGCCTCGAAGATCATCGACCAAAAGCTCGCTTCCCTCAACGATTGGCGCGGCGAGAGAATGAAAGCCATCCGCCAGCTGATCCACGAGGTGGATCCGGGCATCATCGAGGAGTGGAAGTGGATGGGCACGCCGGTGTGGAATCACGATGGGATCGTCTGCTGTGCGGACGCCCACCAACACACGGTGAAGATGACCTTCATCAAAGGCGCCAAACTGAAAGATCCCGAGCGGGTCTTCAACGCCGAACTCGAAGGCAACGCCCGGCGGGCCATCAAATGGTCGGAGGGCGACCCACTGAACGTTCGGGGCCTGAAGGGCCTAGTCCGCGACGCGATCGCGCTCAACCAGCAGAAGCCTGCAGCGCGGAAGGCCGGCGGTGCGTCCAGCGTCACGGCGAAGAAACCTGCGAAGAAACCTGCGAAGAAACCTGCGAAGAAACCTGCGAAGAAACCTGCGAAGAGGCGTGCTTGAATGACCGCCACGACTCCGCAGCCTTACATCTTTGATGAAGCCCAGCACGACGCTGAGCTGACGCGGCTCCGGGCCTTGGAAAGCGTTTTTGACCTATGGCCCCAAAAACCTGCCTAAGCGACATCCCCCCAAGGTGCTGTCCCCGTGCCCAATCTGCGTCCGCCGATCGCCCTCCTCGCCTCAGAGGCGCGCTCCGTCGTAAGCCCTCGCTCTACCCAGAGCCATTCGCCTCGCGCGTGAATGGCCGAGGAAAGCGGGTGCTCGGCAACTTATTCGAGCTAAGCAATTTCGGTGTGAATCTGACGCGGCTTGCACCGAATGCAATTTCAGCCTTACGCCACGCTCACACCAAGCAGGACGAGTTCGTCTACATCCTAGAGGGCCACCCCACGTTGAAAACGGACCAGGGCAACACACAGCTCGCCCCTGGCATGTGCGCTGGCTTCAAAGCGGGCACGGAAGATGCGCACCAGCTCGTGAACGAAACGGCTGAGGATGTTGTGTATCTTGAAATCGGAGATCGCACCCCCGGCGACGCCGCGAGCTATCCGGACGATGATCTCAAGGCCGAACTCGACAACGGCCAGTGGAAATTCCTCCACAAGGATGGGACCCCCTATTGAGGGAACAACCGCAGCGCGCCCGGGAAGATTCGAACTTCCGACCCTCGGATTCGTAGTCCGATGCTCTATCCAGCTGAGCTACGGGCGCGTTTGGGGCGCGGACTTTGGGTCAGCCTGTCTGACCTGTCAACTGAGTTCAGTAGGGGCTCTGCCGAGCTCTGAAAAAGTTGCAGAGTTGGGGATCACTCGTGACTCCAGAGCCCGGAGAGTGTGCGCTCAATGTAGCTGCAGCCCTACTGGCATCGCGGAACCTGACGTAAGTTCAAGGACTTAGTGAGTGATTGTCAGCTTGGCACGAGCCCTGCTTTAGGTGCCTATTCTTAGCTCTTCTTGGCAACGGGGAGAGTTCATTCCGGGGTCCAACAGGTCGCCGACTTACCTCAAACGAGCTTGGCTTAGTCTTTTCTTATCTTTTGCTTACGTTTTAGTACTTAGTCTGAGCTTGGAACCCGGCACCCGCCGGGTTCTGGCGTTTTGTGGAACGCCGGTCGGGTTCCCCCTATTCCGCTGGACGCGTTAGGCTCCCAACACATGAGCCAACCGAGCGGATCCAACAATTTCTGGTGCATAAACAGACGCCGCGTAGGCTACCTCCTGAGGGGGTTGCTGCTATTAGTAGGCGGCGTCGCGTGTGGCGCCTGTCTGGCTGGTCCGCGACGGCAAGCCCCCGGCCCGTCAGCGGGCGTCCCGGGAAGCACGGGAACGCCGGTCGCTGCGGCGACGGCTTCGAACGAGCCGCAACCAGAATCGCCCGCGCCGCCGCGCAAAGTTGACGCCGCCCCCAAAGTGAGTTCGGGCCCACCTTGGCTCGGCTTAGAGCTGGTCGGGCGAGATCCAGGTCTCGCGGGAGTGCGAGTTCGTTCGGTGATCAACTCCTCCCCTGCAGAACGCGCTGGTGTTCTGGGAGAGGACGTCTTGCTCAGTATTGATGGCAAAGCGATTTCATCCGCGGAAGAAGTGATCGCTAGCGTGCAGCAACATCAGCTGGGAGAAAGCCTGGCGCTCGGTCTGGAACGCAAGGGCGTTCGCCGCATGCTGCGTGCCGAGCTAACGGCGCGTCCCAGCAGTGGTGATATCGTGCGCGGAGAATTGATCGGCAAGCTGGCTCCTGAAGTTGCCCCGCTCGAAGAAATCCAAGGCTCTCCCAAGCACACACTGCAATCGCTGCGCGGCAAGGTCGTGGTGCTCGAATTTTGGGCGCCCTGGTGCGGCATTTGCCAGTACATGGTGCCCACGATGAACGCTTGGCACGCCGAGTTCCGACCGCAAGGCCTTGAGGTGATGGGTATTACGAGTTCGTCGGTCGGTGAATCAACCCGCACGGCGTTCCAACTTGGAATGAAGTACCCGTTGGCCTCCGATGAATCGGGCGAAACCACCAAGACTTACAAAGCCATGGCCATTCCGATGGTGGTCGTGATTGACCGGCAGGGAACGGTGAGAGACGTGCTCGTTGGCTACTCAGCGGAACGTTTGAGCGAGCTCCGCACCTTGATTGAACAGCTGCTCAAGCAAGGCTAGAGCCTGCTTTTGGCGAGCTTGTGCTTTCAAGCTCTTTGAAGGGGCGCTACCTTGGTTGAAGCATGCGTGAAAGTGAGCTTCGAGAGGTAGTTGAGGCCGTCCACACCGGCGGCGCCGCTAAATATCATGAGCAAAATGCGGAACGTGGAAAGCTGTTTGCCAGAGAACGGATTGCTCGCTTGCTCGACCCAGGTTCATTCTGCGAGGACGCCGAACTCGCCAATGCGCTCGCCGGAGATCTGCCCGCAGATGGCGTGATCACAGGCCTTGGGCGCGTGGGTGGCCGCACGGTGGCGGTGATGGCCAATGATTCGACCGTAAAAGCCGGCTCTTGGGGCCAACGCACGGTTGAGAAGATCCTGAGGATCCAGGAGTCCGCTGAGCGTCAAGCTTGCCCACTTGTGTACCTCGTGGATTCGGCGGGGGCGCGCATCACCGATCAGGTGCAGATGTTTCCTGGGCGGCGCGGAGCCGGACGGATTTTCTTCAACCAAGTGCAGATGAGCGGCCACGTACCGCAGATCTGTTTGTTGTTTGGCCCCTCCGCGGCGGGGGGCGCCTACATCCCGGCATTTTGCGACGTGGTGGTGATGGTGGAGGGGAATGCCAGCATGTATCTCGGATCACCGCGCATGGCCGAGATGGTGATCGGCGAGAAGGTCGATCTTGAAGAAATGGGCGGTGCTAAAATGCACACCTCGGTTTCGGGTTGTGGCGATGTGCTCGTGAAAAGTGAACCTGAGGCGATCGCTTTTTGCCAACGTTATCTCGGATATTTGCCTGATTCTTGCGCAAGCAGCGCGCCGCTCGCTCCCCCAACAGCTCCTGATGCGGCCGCAAGGCCGTTGAGTGAAATCATTGTCGCGGACGAGAACAAGCCGTTTGACATGAAGCAGGTGATCGACGCGCTGATCGATGCGGGTAGCTTTCTAGAGATCAAAGCTCGATTTGCCAAAGAGATCATCACAGGCTTCGCGCGCATCTCGGGGCGCGTAGTTGGCATTGTTGCCAATCAGCCGAAATACCTCGGTGGGATCCTGTTCGTCGACAGTGCCGATAAAGCGGCACGCTTCATCTGGCTGTGCGATGCTTTCAACCTTCCTTTGTTGTTTTTGGCAGATGTCCCTGGCTTCATGATAGGGACGAAGGTGGAACGGCAGGGCATTATTCGCGCGGGTGCGAAGCTCATCGCCGCCGTGAGTGAAGCCACCGTGCCCAAGATCAGCGTCGTGGTGCGAAAGGCGTATGGAGCCGGGCTGTACGCGATGTGTGGTCCAGCGTTTGAGCCAGATTGTTGCTTGGCGCTGCCCTCAGCTTCAATTGCGGTGATGGGGCCACAAGCGGCGGTAAATGCCGTCTATTATAACAAGATCCAAGCGGTCCCCGAGGGTGATGAGCGCGAGCGGTATGTCGCCGCACTGCGTGATGAGTACCGAGAGGACGTGGACCTTTTGAAGCTGGCGAGCGAACTCGTCGTGGATCGCATCGTGCCCTTTGAGGATTTGCGAACTGAGCTGGTCACGCGCTTTGGTTTCTATTCAGAACAGCCAAGGCGTGGACGACACGGGAAGAAGAAGCATATTGTGCCACCGGTATGAGTCGCTCCGTTCGAGCACTGTTGTTGTGTGCAGGTCTGGCTGCAGTCGCTCAGTCGCCTGAGGTGCACGCGGAGCTGCCGCTCAGGCGCTTGGTGTTGGGTTTGGATTCGAAAACCGCTGGTCGCGTTTTGCCTAAATCTTTTGAAAATGCCGGACCAGGTGTCATTTCTCTGTTAGTGACTCACCGGGAAGCTCCCAGCCTCACGAGCAGCCGGCTCGTGCGCGTCAGCCCCGAGCTGAGCAGCCTGGAATTGCCAAGCTCCGAGCTCCCCTCTTGGTTGCGCAGCCATCCCGATTGGCGCTGGGAATGGGCGCCGCCGAGAAGGCTGCTGCTCGATAACCTGGAAGGATTTGTGCACGCACGCGCCGCGCGCGCTGATACTGGCCTGACGGGCCGAGGCTCGATTGTCGGCATTGTGGACTCGGGGGTCGATCTCACCCATCCCGATCTTCGCCACGCGGACGGCTCCACACGTGTGAAACGTTTGCTTGATTTTTCCACGCCACCGCGCGGACTCCGGCCCGACTTAGAGGACGAATACGGCTGCACGCAATCTGCAACCTGTTCGGTGCTTACCAACGTGGAGTTGGATGCGCTGATCTCAGACACCGATCCCAGAAATGATCCCACGGACTCGTTTGGCCACGGCACGCATGTGGCTTCGTTGGCCGTGGGCAACGGAACGGCCGATTCGCGATTCGTGGGCATCGCGCCAGAGGCTGATTTGATCGTCGCTCGGGTGACGCGTGACGGGAGCGGCGGCGTCCTCGATGCCGATGTTTTGCGGGCTGTTTCGTTCGTTTTTGCTGAAGCGGCGAAGCTCGGGCAACCAGCCGTTGTGAATCTGAGTTTGGGGAGTGATTTCGGGCCGCACGATGGGTCGAGCGCGCTGGAAGAAGCCTTGGCCAAGCTCGTGGGGCCGAGCTTCCCGGGGCGCAGCATCGTGGTCGCAGCGGGCAACAGCGGCGGCCTCTATTCAGGTGTCACGAAGCTCTACCCGGAGCCCTTTGGCATTCACACGGAAGCTTTCGTGCCCAGCAACGCCGCGCGCATCGTGCCAATCCTTAGCCCTCACACATTAACGCCTATAACCCATGCTACCGTATTTGTTTGGTTGAGCTTTTTGCCAGAAGATGACGTTGCGATTGGCCTAGACGATCGCAATGGACCGTGGATAACCCCCGTTGCTGCAGGTGCAGAAGGGACGTTCAACAAGGGCGGGCTTGAAGTGACGATCTTGAACGGGAAGGGAGGCACGCGACCCGGTGCGCCCGGCTTGGCGCCGGGATCGGAACCTGGTGGGGCGGTGGTGACCTTGGACGGACAGTGGCCGAGCGGGAGCGTGTTTGGGCTGCGCTTGGTGGGGCACGGGAATGCCCAAATTTGGCTGGAAAGCTCGGGTGAGCTGTCGCCCGGGGCGGGCACACCGGGGGCACTTTTTCCAAACGCCCAGCGCGAAGGCACCATCTCGATCCCTGCGGCCCAACCTGACTTGATCGCTGTCGGCGCTTCCACGCACCGGACCAGTTGGAGGGATTATCGCGGCAGCGTCGTGGACACTTCGATCTTCGGGCTTGCTGTGCCCCCACTCGACTCCATCGCTAGCTTCAGTGCCGCTGGGCCCAACGCTTTCGGTGACCTCAAGCCAGAAATTGTAGCACCAGGCTTGGCTTTAATCGGGGCGTTATCTCACGACGCCGATCCTCGCTCTGGGAACGTCGCCAGCGGGTTTGGAAGTTTTGGTGCCTGCTCGGATGCGCAAGAGGAATGCTTCGTGGTGAGCGATCGCTACGCAGTATCGGCAGGTACCTCGATGTCGGCCCCCCTAGTCGCCGGTGCCGTGGCGTTGCTGCTTGAGAGGAACCCAAAACTCACTCAACCTGAAATTCGTGCGCTCTTGATCGCCGGGGCTCGCCAGCCAAGTGGCAATGTGCCCACGGCGCAACAAGCAGGGCCGGGCATCCTCGACGCGCAGCAAATGCTGAAATCACAGGTTTTTCAAGCCGAAACCTCAACGCTGGCGCCCAGCCCTGAGCGAAGTTGGTTCAGCTTTTCGAGCTCTTTTGTGCGACCTTCCGGGCGCTCTCGGTTAGCGATGATGGCTCACCTCAAAGATGCCCAGGGTGCCATCGTACGCGTCGCACGCGAGGATATTTCACTCAACGTCACTCCGGGTGTGCTCGTAGAACCACTCACTGAGCTGGGCCCGGGCGTGTGGCAAACCGCTGTGGCTGCCGATCCCAAGACAGCCGCCGAGACCCTGCACCTGGATCTGCGCGTGAGCGGAAAGCTGCTGCTCAGTGCCTCGCTACCGATTGCCGTTGACTACGAGGCTTCCCAACACCCGCTCATGGCCGATGGCGGCTGCGAGCTAACCCCCAAGCGTTGGAGGCCTCATGGAGGAATTCCGATTTCGGCACTGGGCCTGGCGGGCGTGCTGCTTCTTGCTGCGCGCAGGTCGAACTCAGGGCCGTGTGCAGATCGACGGCAACGTCGGATCGAACGCCGATAGATCCACACAACCCCAGCCTTCGGGACAAATCCCCGCGTTTCCTAGACAACCAACGATGGTGCAGGCCCCAGGTTTGCCGGGGGGAGCGGCACAGAACGGAGCGTCCGCGCCGCAGTCCGTGTGCCCGGCGCAACGCTTATCCAACGTCACCGCGGTACGCCCCGCTGAGCCCGCTTGAGCGATGGTAGCCCCCG
>JBBRRP010000210.1:0-7246 GCA_038246305.1 Polyangiales bacterium
TCCATTACTCGACGGCGAAAGGGGGTTCTGGACGGTGGACGCTCTGGATGGCACGCGGAGCTACGTCGATGGATTCGACGGGTACTGCGTTCAAGTGGCTTACATAGAAAATGGTGTCGTTCAGTTGGGTGTGATCGCCGAACCGGCTAATTCGACGTGCTTTGCGGCGATCAAGGGCCGGGGCGCCTTTGCGTTAACCGAGAGTGCCATTGCACGGAACTTGAAGTTGGATCCGAATTCGGCGTGGCCCGCAAAGCCTCGATTTGTGGACAGCACCTTGCCGAAAGGTCCTGCGGGCGCAGTATTCCAACGTTTGGGCGCCGAGCTCCTAGAGTGCGGCAGTGTCGGCTTGAAGATATGTCGGGTCGCTGAAGCACGCGCTGAGCTTTATGCCAAAGAGTTTAACCTGAAGATTTGGGATATTGCGCCTGGCGAAGCGATTCTGTCTGAGGCAGGCGGCAGGTTGGTGGATTGGGCGGGGGAGCCATTCCCATACACCGGAAAAGTGGCTCATTTTTCCACTGTGGCCGCGATTGCAACTTCACATTTTGAGCGCGCACTGCCGATCGTGCCGGCCCGTTAGGTGGCGCCAGCTTGCGGCTCTGGCGTTGGTGTTCTCGTCAGCGGGAAGAGCCGATTGACAGCTCGCTGGATCGGCACCTCAATCACCCAGGCCACGCTTAGAACGAGCGGGCAGATCCAGATAAAATTCAACAACCCCGAATGGATGGGGGAAAGCGTCGACGCGATTCTCAGCACCGGCGCGTGCGTCACGTAGAGAGCATAGGAAATCGGCGCCACCCAGCGAAAGATGCCAAAAATCCGCCAAAAACCGCGAAATTTCAGCGCTTGCCAGAGCAGGCCAATCGCAATCAGGATCCCTACGGTCACAAATCGGCGGAGGGCGATCTCGCGGTACCCGTATAGCGTTAGCTGGCCAGTCTCGGAGTGTAAGAAGAGATCGAGTGCTCGCGCTAGCATAGGTAGCGCTAGAAAGATGGCCGCGGGGCCCAGCTTCTTCAGTTCAATCTTGTTGTCTTGCCGGTAGAGTTGAACCAACTCGACACCCACCCACCACAGCGGGAAATACGAGATGAAACGCGAGGCCTGGTTAGGGTGCCAGAGGTCCAACAAGGTGGCAAGGAACGGAACCACGCACGCAAGAATGCGCTTTCGCTCAAAGCTGCCGCCCAGCCACATCAACGCCCCATATATGATGTAGAACCAGAACTCATAGCTCAGCGACCAGAGTGGGTAGTTGTCCAAGAAAGGACGGATGTTTGAGCCGGGCCCGCCCTCAGCCTGAAGCATGAAGAGATTGCCAAAGAGTTCTCGATAGCTGAAGCGTACGGCCGAGACTGGTAGCAGCGACCAACCGATCCAAGTGACCAGCATGGCCATCAGAAACGGCGGATAAAGTCGACGGATCCGCCTCTGCAAGTAGCGCCCGAAGGTGAAGACCGCGCCCGGCTCAGTGGACGCGAAGTGGATCACGAAGCCCGACACCAAAAAGAAGAGCATTACCGCCACTTGTCCGAAGCTGAAGATACGAACGAGCGCAGGCACTTGAGGCATGCCGCGTCGCACATAGTGATGCACAAACACGTAGAAAGCCGCTAATCCTCGCAGGCACTCGAGGCCGGCGAGCTTGGTACCGGGGCGGAGAGAATCCTTTTGCAGCGTCAAGTCAGCCCGGGCTTCTATCACATTGCTTTGGGCTCCGGAACAGGGCAATAAGCCCGCTGCCAATGCCTCAACTGGAAGTCGACGCCCGCGTAAACGAGTCCAAGTGGGAGCGCGCCGCATTCATCGCCTACCTTGCGGTGGTCGGGTTGCTACCGTTTCGGTTTGGGTCCGTCAAGCTTCTGGGTCTTGTTATAACGCTGACTGACGCCGCATTCGTCGCGGCGGCGGCACTGTGGCTCGGCGCTTGGATCTTTGGAAAATTCAGGCCGAGAATGAGTGGTCTGTACTGGCCCATGGCCGCGTACGCGGCAGCTATGGCGGTATCGATCATCGGTTCTTCTGAGCCTAAACGTAGCGCTGTTAAGTTTGTGGGCGAGCTTTATCTGCTAGGGCTCGCTTTTCTAAGCGTGAATCTGGTAACGAGCGAAGCGAAGCTGGCCCGGGTGTGCAAGACCTGGTTGTTCGTCACCGCGGCAACAGTAATCGGTTGCGTTGTCGGGATCGCCTTTTTTTATCTCGGAGTTAGGGATCGTTCGTTGAATCTGGTCCTTTGGAATTACGGTTCATTGCCGCCCGGAAATTATCCGCGGCTCTGTGGGTTCTTCGCAAACGGTAATATGCTGTGCAATTATTTGATTGTGAGCGTCATGTTTGCTTTCGTCGCATGGCAGAGGGGGCTGCTGTCTCAAAAGGTTGCACTTGTTCTGCTGGGTCTCTCAGGGGTGACCGCGGCGTTCACTTTTTCGACTGGGATCGGGGGTATCGCAGTTGCGGGAGGCGTGTGGTTGTTTCTGCAGGCCCGGGGCACCGACCGAGAGCTATGGGGAAAGCTCGCGCTAGCTTCTGGCTCAGTTGTTGGTGTCGGCTTGCTGGTAGCCACGACGGTTTCCCTCTCGGGTGACGCAACGCGTGTCGCCCCTCGGCTGTTGCTTTGGGCCGACGCGTTGCGAACTTTTGCGGCGCATCCCATTACGGGCAAGGGTGTCGGGACGGATCCCGTGCTGGTTCACTGGGTGAATCCATCGGGAGTCATGGAGAACCTTACGGAGGCGCACAACGTTTTCCTAAGTATCGCAGCGCAAGAGGGGGTCGTTGGGTTACTCGCGTTTATCTGGTTGGTAGTGTGGTTGTTGCATGCTTGGTGGCACAGCCCGAGTGGGCCGTGGACACGTGCGCTCGGATGCGCATTCCTTGGAAGTCTACTGTATCAAGGCTTGAGTGGCGCATTTGAGGATGCGCGTCACGTCTGGGTTTTGATGGGGTTGTTCTGCGCAGCCATGACGATGATCAAAGAAGTGCCGATGGCGGTCAAAATATGAAGCGAACGCCACGCTACGTTCCGCTCGAGAAATCTTGTTTTCGAAGGTTTTACGGAACGTCGGCAGAGGCGGCGCGAGGCGCACGAAAGGTGCATCATTCGGTGAGTACAATGACGTCGAGCCTCTCTCTTGGTAGACTTAGCGGGGTTAATCGGTAGATGTGTCCAAACCACTGTGCCGCGCCTTCGGGATCCTCATTCTGAAATCCAACGAACAAGAATTCGCGCTCGCTGGGGCGCACTGTACTCGCTGAGAGGGGCATAGGTGAGTTCTCGATTGGCCCTAGGCATCAGGAACGGGCCGAGGGTCAACGCGAGATCCCGGGCTGCGGGCCGCAATTCAGTCGAGCGGGCGCGGTTATAGGCTTGCCTCTGCGCCTCCTATCTCATACGAATAGCGCCCGAGTTCCCATGACCAACACGAGCCCTCCAGTTGTAATTCTCTGCGGAGGGAAGGGCCTCCGCTTGTCTGGCCACGGGGGCGAGATCCCGAAGGCGCTGGTCGAAGTCGGGGGCCGTCCGATTCTTTGGCATGTGATGAAGATTTATTCGCACTACGGATATGATCGCTTCATCCTCTGCCTCGGTCACCTCGGTTCGAAGATCAAAGAGTTCTTCCTTGAAGGCCACCACTGGCGCATGGGGGATGTGACTCTGAATATTAAGGGTGGCGATCGGGATGAGATTGTCGTGCACTCAGCTGAGAAGGGCTGGAAGATCACGTTCGCTGAAACCGGCGAGGAAACGAACACCGGCGGGAGGTTGAAGCGCATTGCAAGGTACATCGACTCGGATACCTTTTTCGCCACGTATGTTGACGGCGTGAGTGACGTCAATATCGCGTCATTGCTTGAAGCTCATCGCCGCCACGGGCGGATGGCGACGTTAACCTCCGTGAATCCATCCTCGCAATTTGGGATGCTCGATGTTGATGGTGACGGCAAGGTCCGCCGCTTCCTGGAGAAGCCAAGGCTTGATACCTGGATCAATGGTGGCTTCTTCGTGCTGAACCGCGCCGTGTTGGAGCAAATCGGAGAAAATTCGGACCTGGAACGGGACACGCTCGTGCAGCTCGCCGGCCAGGGGGAGCTCGTCGCGCATCCGCATCAGGGCTTTTGGGCCTGTATGGATACGTACAAGGATACGTTGACGCTGAGCCAACTGTGGTCAGCAGGTCAGGCGCCGTGGCGAGTTTGGGATGCCAATCGATGAGTATTGATGCAAATACGATCCAGGATGAAGCGTTATTCTGGCAGGGCAAGAATGTCTTCTTAACCGGCGCTGGCGGTTTCGTCGGAGCTTGGCTCGCAGCCGATCTGCATGCGAGAGGCGCCAACGTCGTGGTGTTAATCCGTGACCGCAGGCCGGATTCTGCGTTTGTGAGGCTGGGGTTGGCAGAGAAGGTCTCGGTCGTTTCTGGCTCGCTCACGGATGTGGGGTTGGTCGAAAGAATTCTGGCCGGTTACGAGATTCAGGTTGTGTTTCATCTGGCTGCCGAAGCATTGGTAGGGGTTTCCCAGAAATCGCCCACCTCCGCGTTTGAGTCGAATATTCGCGGTAGCTGGATGCTTTTGGAGGCCTGCCGCGCGATCGGCGTCGCTGCCTGTGTCGTAGCTTCCAGCGACAAAGCTTACGGTCACCACGCGGATCTGCCTTACCTCGAGGATTTTCCCCTCCGTCCCAAGTTCCCCTACGAGGTGAGTAAGACGTGCACGGATCTCATCGCGCAATCTTACTTCCATTCGTACCAGGTTCCGGTGGGGATCACCCGTTGTGGCAATATTTACGGGGGCGGGGACGTCAATTGGAGCCGTGTCATCCCGGGCACCATCCGGTCGATTCTCATGGGAGAACGACCCATCATTCGGAGTGATGGGTCGATGATGCGCGATTACCTGCACGTCGATGATGCCGTGAGCGCGTATCGGCAGCTGGCACAAGCGTTGGCAACCCGGCGCGAGATCCGCGGTGAAGCGTTCAACTTTGGCCGCGAGAAACCAGTGTCCGTGCTCGATCTGGTGCGAACCATGATCGAACTTGGAGGCCGCCCCGATTTGGTTCCGGATGTGCAGGGGATCGGTAAGCCATTGCCTGAAATACAAACGCAGTTTGTGGGCTGCGAAAAAGCGAGAAAGCACCTAGGTTGGGCGCCCACCGTGAGCCTTGAGGACGGGATCCGCCGCTCGATTGCCTGGTATGCTGAATACCTAAAGAGAACTTGAGAAAAGATGCCGCGTTGTGAATTAACAATTATCATTCCCTGTTACAACGAACGCGATACAATCCTGCAGATCATTTCGCGGGTCAAACGCTTGCCGATCGATAAGGAAATCCTAGTCGTCGACAATTGCTCGACGGATTCAACACGGGAGCTTCTGATCGGCGCCTGCACATTAGGCGACGGCGCGCACGGTCGAGCACACGCCGCAGGTTTTCACCCTACCATGCTGGGCCAGGAGATCCTCAGCGGCGATGGTTTCGTGGTGGTGCTCCAGCCCAGCAACATGACCAAGGGAACGTCCGTCAAGACAGGAATTGCGCTCGCTTCTGGGCGCTGGGTCATCTGCCAGGATGCGGATCTCGAGTACGATCCCGAGGACATTCTGAAGCTCCTGGAGCATGCTGAGCGCACTGGGGCTGTCGCAGTTTTTGGGTCCCGCTTGGCTCAGCACAACGGGGAGGTCAGAAGGGACGCTTTCCATGTCGGTCGGGTCGCGCTCACCCAATTCTTCAACCTGCTCTACCAAAGTCGGCTAACGGACGTCGCCACTTGTTACAAGCTGATGCGCACAGATGTGGCGCGAGAGCTCCGTCTTACCAGTTCTGGTTTTGATCTCGATTTCGAAATCCCCGCGAAGCTGCGCCGGAAGCGTTATTCAATCGAGGATGTTCCGGTGAATTATCATCCTCGCACGCAAGATCAGGGGAAGAAGATCCGGTGGCGGGATGGGCTAACAGCGGCGTGGACAATGACGAAAGCGCGATTGGGGTAACGTGATACCACCTTCCGCCGGCAGGGTACTTGTTTTTGCGTCCGGTCGCGCGGTGAACCCGTGAGTAACGAAGCAAGCATCACTCCTCATTCACGGAAGCGCCTTGACCAAACAAATCTGATTGTACACGGGTGATCGGCCCCGCAGCACGCGTCGCACCACTTCCCGGTAGAACATTCGGGTGGCCTCCGTCTTTACGGGAAGTTGATGAAAATGCTTGAGCATCAAGAAGCCTCGACTTTGCAAGTAACTGCGAAACTCTAGTGCTGCCCATTCTCGCACATGGGACGGGTTTGGGCTCCTCATCATTCCCTGGCCCCACAAGCGATCTCGATCGGGTGTGGATAGGAGCAAGAGCCCGTCGGATTTCATCCGGCGTCGTGCGTAGTCAAGCAGGCAGTTGGGATTCACTAGGTGCTCTATTACGTCGGCAGCGATGACGAGATCGGCGTTGACATCCAAATCCAGACGGGGATTCTCGAAGTCGTCGCTGTACCATTCGCCAAAAGGCAAGTGCTTCTTGCAGTAGTCAACCGCACTCGGCTGATCCACCCCGACAATCCTTGCATCCGACTTTTCCCTATGGAGCAACGCGAGCTTGACGCCCACTCCGCAGCCGATATCCAATATTGACTTGAACCCATGTTTCCTGACGAGGGAAGCCGCGTATCGATAGACAGGGAATTGGTAGCTCTGCGCGGCGGCTACCCTATTCTGGTTCCAGTAGACGGACCCCGATCGCGAGTCCAACGTAACAGGAATCGAATTCGCTTCATAACCAGTGGGAATGCCGAAATTTTGAATTGACGTTTCGTCCATGTTGTATCCTTTAACTCTCCTCGGTTCGGCGCACTTAGGAGCCCCAAAGTCTGGTAACCTTCTTCGTTTGCCAATACATCCACGGCACGAACAGCGGTATGGCGATATTGTAGAGCAAATTGGTCTTCGCCAAGCCTTGAGCCCCATGGGTTGGAACAAGAGCGGCCAACAAGGCCAACTTCCAGATGGTTACGCTGGTAACCAATTTTAGCCCCCATTCGGCATGCCCAACACTCACAGAGTTGGGCTGCATCCAAATGCCTATCAGCCAAAGAGGACACCAGGCGATGGTCTGAATAATTGGCGTTGTCGCAGCGTAACTTGGACCGTAAAGCGTAACGACGATCCAGGGGGCAAGGAACGACACGCTCAGACAACCAGGAACTACAAAAGCAGCGGCCCATATAGAAATGTTCCGTAGCAACGCCAA
>JBBRRP010000211.1:0-7110 GCA_038246305.1 Polyangiales bacterium
ATCTGCGCGGAACACATGAGCCAGCAGCCAGGCCCAACGTTTACGGGAAGGGCGGCTGTCGTCAGTTTGGGCGTTGAGCTTGGGGAACTCAAGCTGATCGCCGGAAGCTGGAGGTGGCTTGAAAGCGGCAGAATTCTGTGGCGGGCGCTGAAACGAGGGATTGCCAAACTTGGGCTGTCGCGCTCCCAAAGCGAGTTCCTTGCGCCGCGTAACCCACCAAGAGCGAGAGGGCCAGGTAGATAGCACCGGCTCCCAGCAGGATCGTCAGGGCGGTCCAAACGGTGCCTGGCTCTCTGTCTGCACTCGTGTTCGACATGGTGGCGTTGCCGGTATGTATCACGCTTGCCACTTCGCGAGATCCCCCCGGCTTCCACGGGGTGTGAACTTTGTCACATGCGGGTTGACGTTAGCTCGTGAAGCGATTGCGACCGCCGGCCTAGGTATCGGAGAGACTCGACTTTCTGGCGCGTCCTGGTTAGCATCGACGTTGAGGGGTGGCCCACGCGTTCAAATGAAGGGGAAAGAACATGACGACGTTTCGAATCTGCCCATTTAACTGCGAGAACTTGTTCTCGCGACCAAAGGTACTCAACGGCAGCCACGAATGAAGCTTCGGATCACGCGGCCGTGTTGGCGGAGTCCAGGCCCTACAAAATGCAACCTGGATGAACGCCGCCGCCCTCCTGGAGGCCTTTGCTACGCGGGTGCGCTCCCTTGTCTGGTGCTCAGTCCAATTGCGGAGAACGAGTTAGGAGCCACTACCAGATGACGCCGCAAACGCCACGCCGCAGCGCGATCGACTTCCAGCTCTCCCAGCAAGCACATCGCCGAGCCATCGGTGTTCTGGGATTCTTGCTTCCCTTCCTGCTCTACGGGTTTGCCGGGTTGCGTCCAACGGGTTGTTTGATCCCGTGGCATCTGTTGAGATCGATGAGTGCCTACTACTACACGGGCGCTGTGGGGGTTTTCGTCGGCGTGTTGTTTGCGCTTTCGCTCTTCCTGCTCACTTACCAAGGCTACCAGAATGATCGAGCTGACCGCGTCGTCGGGAGGATTGGTTGTGTGGCAGCGTTGACCGTCGTCCTGTTTCCAACCAGAGCGCCAAAAGGTGTTGACCCACCAACTTGGTGGAACCAAGCAACGGGTGTGCTCCACGTCACCGGGGCTGTTGTTCTCTTCGCCTCGTTCGCCGTTTTCGCCCTCTGGTTGTTCCGCCTCTCCGAGTTCCCGAAAAGGAGCGACCGCCCCCCAGACAAGCGGCGGCGCGACGATGCCTGCTTAGTGTGCGGGATCTTGATCGTTGTGGGCATGCTTTGGGCGGGTGTGGCGGGGCTCCTTGATGCACCCATAGTAATCCCCGAGGCGATCGCGACCATGAGCTTTGCCGTGTCTTGGTTGGTGAAGGGCGAGGCCTTCACTGCGGCCTGGGGGGCAGCCAAACGCGTCATAGCAAGGTGAGCTGCTTGTCGCTCGTATCGCGATAGTGTGCCCGTCCGTTGCGACGCTGGTGTCCGTCGGTCCGCTCATCACACATGGTTTTCTTTTATGTTTCCGTAGTGCCTGGCGGCTCACGTGTCGCTGGACGTGCCTGCCGGCTATTCGCTAAACCGCTCGGATGGGAGTTCCAGCGGATTGGTGGAAAGATTTCTATCAGGGGCCATTCGGTGACTTGCAGCGGCAAGGGGCCCGCCAGGATCGGTCACGATTCGACGCCGAGTGAGCTGGTGTCTCTGCTAAGGAGCCGCGGTCGCGGTCGGTACGAGAGGTGGTACGCCGCTGCTGCCCGTGTTCGGGGGTACCAGCGTTCCGCGAGCCTTGCTTCCACATCGCTTTCCGGGGAGGCCTTCCGTAACAGCGCAAACGCTTTCGGGACCGCAGTCGTCATCGGTGCGACAAGACCTGCATCGGGCCGCAAGGCAAATGTATCCTTGGCAGAAGTCTACTGTAGACTCCGGATCACAAGAACGCCCATAGGAATAGGTCACGGGAGCACCATCACCCGGTTTGGCACATTTACCGCTGTCGCAGAAGCCCGACTGACACCCCTGATCTTCATCGCAGGCTGATCCTACGAGCGCACTGCGATTCGTAGCCGGTTCGTTGCTCGAGCTGCCTGAGCCACCGCACCCCTCCATGAACAGGGAAACGACAGAGCAGGCCAGCAGCCCACCCAAAATTCGACTCAATGTCATCATGATATCTAGCCTTTCACATCAGAATGGAGCGCAAGAATTCGTTGCTGTTTTACCCGGCCCACCAAACCACATCGTTCGGTTCCATGGATCGGCCCAGGAATTGAGAACTTGAGTATAGCACGCGGGATCGTTTCCATCAGCTACCCCCAAGTCGGACTCGGGAGGAATCACGTAGGCACCTGTCGTGGAGTTTCTATACTGGAGGTTTCGGGCGTAGCCCGCGAGCTGCCAGGAAGACCCAGTTGTCTGGGGGTACCGCCCGCTGGTCATATCCGCCGGTGTCCACGTTCCAGGGGTGCCGTCGTATACTTCACCATAGAACGACACCGTAGCTGCAGCTGCGTTGATCAAGTCGAAGTTAATCAGCTTTTGATTAAGGGCGCTGCCGATTGGGAAATAGCCGGCCCACTGATCACGCACCCACACCCACCACGCGCCGGTGCAGAGTGTTGAAATCGGGCATACCGAAGACCACTCGACCTTAAACCACCCCTCGTACTGCGTGCCGTTTATCGTGGAGAACTGGGCGAACTGGACACCCGGCGGAAAAACCGTCCCTAGCTGGGTGACGAACCCCTGTACGCCTGGAGCCCATCCACCCTTGAAGTCACCCGTGTTCCCAGTGCCTGCAGTCATGAACTCCAAGTACATTCGAAAATTGTTGTCCATAAGTGACGGGATCCTCCCCATGGCTACTCCGGCCCATTCATCATCTGTGGCGGCCGGGCCTCCCGCGTTCGCGACGTTCATCTGGTAGATTGAGAAGTTGTCGGTAGCAGGTACGTCGACAGGGGACCAGGCCGCATTTACTACCGCGCTCATGCCCTTATTGGGCCGGTTGATGAGCCTCCCAGCCCAGATGCGTTGCGAACCTGGAACAGGGGTGCCTGTGGGGATCGACTTGCGGTACTCCGAGAGTGAGGCCTTGTTTGACGTGCCTTTCACGTACGCTTCAAAGCGAGGTCGAACGAAGGGGATCGTACCCGCTGGACCCTGCATTCCGGGGTCTTCCAGCACGCTCCTCACTTGAGTGGCGCTGCTAGAAGAGGGCAGCGTGCTCCCGACGACCCCATCCGCCAATTTAGGCGCAGGCGGCACTCTACTGTAATCCACCCCTACCTCCGGGGCGAGCCAGTCAAGAACATCGCCGTTGGGGAGGGTCGTTGTCTCAACCACCGTTCGCACTCCCCGGACAGCGTCGACGTAAGCATCTACTTCCGCTTGGCGTCGCGTGCGACCAAGAGAGTCGGGCTCCGTTAAGGCGGTTAGCTCATGAGTCGACTCACCATAGTCAGTGCTACTTGTGCTGCTGCAAGCCAGGTGGAACAGCGCCACTCCCACCGTCACAACTCGTCTAGAATTCATCTTGATTTTCTCCTGATCCGAGGCCCGCCCCATTAGACGGCCAGGCCAGAAAATACCCCATCCCCCAATGGAGTCAACCCTAGAAGTCGGCAGTCGAACAAGTTACCAAAGCAAAATTCAGGTTCTCAACAGTACTCCTTTCATAGCTGGTCAAAGCAGGTCGGGTCTTCCGAGGGCATTCGTCATTGATTTCATGACGTTCGGCGGCGACTCGGCGGCCCGCAACGAGCGATGATTCCTTAACTATGGGGGCGGGCTTCCCGAACTCAGTACGTTTACTGCAAGCGAACTAGACTTGCCTCGTGGCAGGACCGCGGGCAGCTTCACGTGCGCGACACTTGACGGCAGCCGCGACACTCGAGGCTCGAAGATCCCGATTGGGGTTGTGCGGACTGCCGGCGCCGGTTTGGCGAGAGTTCAAGCGAGCAACCAGGGACGACAGGGCGGTGAACCTGTATCGAGTGTAGGAGCCAAGCACGACGCAACGCCCGACCTGAAGAAACGCCCCGCGACCGAACCTGGGGCGGACATAATCCGGTCCAGGAGAAATCGCCCGGTAGCGACCCGAAGCGGCCGAGTTGCACGCCTATCTTGCCGTTAGTCGCTCGGCCTCGTACGCTAGGTCAGGGACAATGGCGACCGCTTTCGACCTGCGAGAGTTGGATTGGGCTGCCGCCGTGAAGGCAGCGGAGGGCTTGAGCTACGCAGATATCACGCAGGCTGCCGAGGCAGCGGCCAAGGAAGTGGTGCTGGAGGATTCAATCGTGATTTCTTCAGCCGCCTTGTTGTCCGCGCTGGAAGAGCGTCGCACGCATCGTCGGCCATAACGAAAAGAGGGGGCAGACATGGCCAGTGGGGTTGCGTACCAATACAGAATCTAGGATGGGCAGACCAACGAACCCCAGCAGTGGTGCAGCTCCGCACCACACTCATGGTGCGGCATGGTGCATTTGTTGAAGTACCAAATATGGCTGCCAGGACAAGGTTTTGGCTTCACTAAAGGCGCCACCTTGAGGCAACGATGAAGTCGAGCATATTAGTGAAGCTAGCGAGACGCGAGGCGCACGAACTTCACTAAATTATTTAGCTTCACTCAAAAGTAAAGCAGTGCTATTTAGTGAAGCATGCGCGTCCGGCTATTAGAAAGTCAGCTGATTGCTGAAGTTCCGGCGTCGCTCGCCGCGCTCCTCGACATCAGCGTCGCGAAGATCGAGTTACAAAAGAGCGAGCCAGGGGCCGACCTCATCGTTTCCGCAGCTGGTCAAACCTTCGTCGTGGAAATCCTCAGCGCAGCGCCTGCTGGGGCCGTGGCAGCCCACGCTCAGCGCCTGGCCGAGGTGACGAAGGGAGTCCGGCGTCGTGCCATCCCTCTGATGGCGGTGCCCTTCATGAGCGAGGTCGGGAGGCGTGCCTGCGAAGCCGCTCGCGTACCTTGGTTCGACTTCAGCGGGAACGCACACATCGTTGCTCCTGGTCTCCGCGTCATCGTCGATGGCCGCCCCAACCGGTTCCGGGCGCCGGGACGCCCCTCGAGCGTCTTCGCGCCGAAGAGCGCGCGCGTCGTGCGCTGGCTGCTCATTCACCCTGAGCGCGCTTTCACCCAGCGAGAGATCTCTCGGGCAACGGACATGACAGAAGGTTTCGTGAGCCGCATCGTCGCGCGGCTTCTGGCCGACAGCTACCTGGTTCGAGACGCCGTCTCCGGCGCGGGCGATGGCGACGGGTCTGGCGGAAGTCACCAAGGCAAGGCTCCGGTACGCGTGCGCGATGCCTCTCTGCTCCTCGACGCCTGGCGCGAAGAGTACAGCTTCTCCAAGCACACGCTCATCCAGGGCCACGTCGCTGCACGCTCCGGCGATGCTCTGGCGCGGTTCGTGAGCGACACGCTCGTCACCTCGAGCGTCGAGCACGCGGCTACAGGGCTTGCGGCCGCGTGGCAGCTGACCCATTTCGCGGCGTTCCGCATCGCCACGTTCTTCGTGACGGGCGAGCCCTCCGCCGAGTTGAAGGACAAGCTCGGCTTCCGCGAGGAAGCACGCGGTGCGAACCTCTGGCTCGTCGTGCCGAACGATGCTGGCGTTTTTCATGGAGCGGAGGAGCGCGACGGAATTCGCTGCGTTCATCCGGTTCAAGCGTACCTCGACCTGAAAGAGCACCCAGAGCGCGCGCCCGAAACCGCCGAACGTCTACGAACCGAGTTCATGAACTGGAAGCGCCATGCCTGACAAACCGAAGCGAGCCTCCGAATACAAGAGCGAGCAGGTCGAGTTCGTCCGCGCGACGTGCCTCTACGTGGCGACCAAGCTCGGAGACATGATGGACGACCTCGTCATCGTCGGCGGGCTCGTGCCATCGCTGATCGTGGACCAGGGCGCCCTGTTGGGCCATCACAGGCTCGCGGACGGTGACAGTCGACTTCCTCATTCAGCCGTCGCTGGCGGGCGACAAGGGCGGCAAGCTGCGCGACATCGAGCCTGACTTCGCCGCGATCATCGCTCCGGGCTTGCGGTGCGCGTTCCAGGATCGCCAGCGAGTCACGTTAGAAGGCAGGACGCTGTTCAACGAGAAGGCGACCCGTGAGATCTGGGTGTGCGGCGCCGGCGCCTACGTGGTGCTGAAGGCGCTCGCGTTCGACAGCCGTGGCGAGAACAAGGACGCCTACGAACAAGCTGCAACCTCCCTGCTCGCCCGGCTTGGGCCGGGCTCCTCAACCTCCTCCCACGCCACCAGGGGTTTTGTCAGGGTATCTCCGGCTCAAGTTCTGTTGAGGCTCTGAAGCCGGGCTCTTGTTGCCCCGGGCCCTTTTGAACCTTGAAAAACTAACAGGTAACATATAGATTTTCAAGGATGAAAGTACTGGCTCGGCCGGGCCTTTTGGCCCAAGTCTCCACGCTGTTGCGAGGAAGTCCCGTCGTCGCGCTCTTGGGACCCCGGCAGTCTGGCAAGACGACCCTGGCCGCGCAGATCCTGAAAACGCACCGGGGCGAACGCTTCGATCTCGAAGACCCTCGGGACGCGCAACGCCTATCAGAACCCATGACCGCTCTGGAAGGCCTGCGCGGGCTCGTGGTCATAGACGAGGTGCAGCGGCAGCCGGAGCTGTTTCCTATTTTGCGCGTGTTGGCCGATCGTCGACCCTGCCCCGCACGCTTCCTGGTACTGGGCAGCGCCTCACCTGAGCTGCTTCGACAAGGCTCCGAGACGCTCGCGGGGCGCATCCGCTTCGTCGAGCTCAGCGGCTTCTCGCTCTCCGAAGTCGGGGCCGAGCATCAGCGAAAGCTGTGGACGCGCGGCGGTTTTCCGCGCTCCTACTTGGCGCGCAGCGACGCCGAGAGCTTCGGCTGGCGTGAGGATTTCATCCGCACCTTCTTGGAGCGAGACGTTAATCAGTTAGGGGTGGGGGTGAAGTCGGAGCATAAGACATTCGAAGTGCAAAATTGATCGGAAGGAGGAGCAGAAGCAAGAGCAGGCCACTTAGCCGACGACGCTCTACACCCTCCGAACCACGTCACCGAAGCTCAAGGAGCGGTGAACCCGACTCAATTGGGGG
>JBBRRP010000212.1:0-7107 GCA_038246305.1 Polyangiales bacterium
CACGACGAGCGTGCTGATCGCCGCAGCTAGCTTAATTCCACGGGAATTGAACTGTTTATCGAGAGCATCGGCAAAGGTGAAGCGCCCCAAGCGCTTGAGAGGTTCGGCTACCACAAAGAGCGCCACCACCCAGCCAGCGAGATAACCAATCGAGTAGAGAAAGCCGTCGTAACCGTAAAAGGCGATCATGCCGCAGATGCCTAGAAACGAAGCTGCGGAAAGATAATCACCAGCAAAAGCGACGCCGTTCACGAACCAATGAATTTCGCCATGTGCCGTGTAGTAGCCTTGCGCTGACTTTGCCTTGCGGCCCAGGTAGAAGCTGAGGCCGAGCACGAGGCCGACGAACGTGACGAAGATGCCGATGGCGATGTTGGAGCTGTGATAAATCACGACTTGCTCTCCGGGGCGTTGGGCATCGGGCGCCCACAGAGCACCATGTAAATCAGAGCGAGCACGAGAGCGGCTACGATCAGAACGAACCCGTACACAATCGCCAGATTGATTCCGAGAACGACGGGAACCGCCATCTCGCGCGGGCTCAGCGTACTCACTGCCATGAAGCCGGCGTACAGCGCCAGGTAAACAGCGAACAGGATCAACCCATACCGAGCATTCCTCTGCTCGCGGGGCACGTTGCTAGATTGCGGTTCAGCGGCCATGGCTGGCGGTTATCCGCCAATCCGCAAAAACAAGTCAATCTCCGCTGAAAAACCCGCCCGTGGACCTACCAGCCGATGCTGGCCAGCTTCTCTTTCATCACCGGATACAGCACGTCCACTATCCGTTGGTGCTCGTTGACGTCGGGATGGTAGATGCAGCCCGTGCCGAGCGAGGCATCCAGCGTTCCGAGATCGACGTACGCGAGCTTGGCCGCGTCGCCGCCCTTCGCTGCGACAAAATCGGCCATATAGCCTTTGATCCAGTCGTGCGATTGCCCGCTCAGCATGGTGCCAGTGACTGGAAATATCCAAACATCGCCGTTTTTGGCACGAATGAGATCCACCAGCTTGCCGAGCGCCGTGGTGAATGCCGCGCCTGGATCCCCCTGCGCGATGTCGTTCGTGCCGAGATTAATGACGACGGCATTGGCCTTCACTCGGAAATCCCACTGAGGCTGGGGGTCGTGGTAGTAAAGGGAATCGCTGTATTCGAGGGGCACCGCGTAGTTCGTCCCTTCGCCGAAGAGGCCTCGATAGAGGCCCCAACCGCTGAGAGCGACAATACTGGGATCAGCGTTGAAGGCGCGCGCGAGCTTCGCGGCGTACGTGAGATAGCCAGCCTGCGTGTCCGGCGTGTAGTCGCATTGCCCCTCAGTATCCCCGGGATTAGCGTGCTTTTCTTTGCCCAGTTCGCCAAAGCCATTGGTGATCGAGTCTGCGACGAACTCAATCACTCGGCCTGAGTAGGTTGGGGGCGTGAGAAGCGTGCCGCCCGTGATGCCGAGAAACTGTGAGCGCCCGATCGGGGACTCCGTTTCTCGGTAAAATTCCAGCACGTGGGGGCTGTCGCTGAGTCCGGACTTGATCTCCAACGTTGCAACTCCCGCCGTTGCTTTGAGCCGTGGCAAGACTTCTCCGTCGAGCACGGGCTGGAAAAAGAGCCCACACGGATCAGCTTGGCACGGCGTGTTGGGTTGATCCGTGTTGAGCTTGACTCCAATTGAAGTCCCCGTGAAACGCGCGTCAAAGCCAGAAGCCGTCCACCCGAAGTACGGGTTGGCGGGGTCAGTCGTTAAATCAACGCGGCCTCGCCAGCGCACGCCCGCTGCCACTGTGCCGACTTCGTTGCCTCCGAGCGGGCTCACCGGAACGGGCACGGACTGCAAAACTTCGGCGGCTTTTTCCGAGTATCCGTAGGTTGGGGCATCTGGAAGGCAGGCGAGAGCGCCGCACGCGATGGGCGTGGCGACGAGTGCGAGGGTCGGGTGCAGTGCAGTGCGAAGTTTATAATGCATGAGTAGCCTCTTGAAGGACTAGCCGGTCGGTGCCGTTTCATAGCGCACCAGCCGGGGAGGTGTCGACAGCCGGGGCCCTGCCAGTGTACGGGGTACACCAACCATCAGCGAGGCGAACTTGAAAACGAGACTTGCGCTAGCGGGCGCGGCTTTAGGTCTGGCAGTCACTGCGCGTGCAGGAGCTGTCGAGGTGTTTTCCGACAAAGACAAGGGCGTATCGCTCAATGTCGGAGCGTTGATTCAACCCTGGCTGGCGGCAAGCGCTCCGGACCATGCAGAGAAGGGCACAGCGGGCGTCGGGGCACCTTCCGGCCCCGATGGGCGAGCCAAGCGGCTCTCGGTGGATACGTACCTGCGTCGAGCGCGTTTCATCCTCTCCGGGAATGTCTCCAAGCATCTGAGCTTCTTCATGGATACGGACCAGCCGGACTGGGGAAAGGGAGGTAGCTTTTCAGGACATGGCAGCGAGTTCTCGTCGCCCTTCTTCGTGCAGGATGCCTTCCTGAGTTACGAGTTCGCGCCTGAATTAAAGCTCGACGCGGGCATGATGTTGCTGCCGTTTTCGCATCAAACACTCGAGGGCGCGGCCTCGCTCAACACACTCGACTACCACGCGGACATGATCCGTTTCCCGACGGCCAAGAATTTTCGGGATACCGGCATCCAGCTGCGCGGAGTGATTCAGGATCGGCTCAGTTACCGTGTGGGCATTTTTGAGGGGGTGCGCAATGCCGGCGCTTTAGAAACTCCGGCAGAGCCCGTGGGAGCCTCCTACGACGACCTCAACCAGCATGGCGTCCCCCGAGTGACGGGGCAGCTGCGAGCTAACATCATTGGCAAGGAAGACGATTTCTTTTTTAAGGGGCTCTATTTCTCGCCGAAGCCCATCGTCTCGATCGGCGTCGGCGGGGACTACCAACCGAACGCGGTCCTGAAGCTCAGCACCAAGCCGGGCACGTACTACGCGCTCGGCGGCGACGTCTTCGTCGAGTATCCGTTTTCTGCAGAGCAAGAGCTGCTGGTCAAAGCTGCGTTCGCCAAGTTTGCGGAGGGCTGGTCCCGAATTGGCCACTCCGGCGCACTCGAGACAGGTGGGATCACGGCGTTTGGCGAACTCGGCTACCGCATTAAATCCATCGAGCCGCTGGCCTACGTGGAGTACCTGCACGCGAAGAGCAGCCCCGTCAATCCGATCACCACTCGCCCGCACGCATCGCTCGGAGCTCACGTGGGCATCAATTACTTTGTGGATCAGCACCGCTTCAACCTGAAGCTCGATGCAGGTTATCGCCAATTGCAGCAGGAAAATCGCGGAAATGGCGCGATCCCACGGCCGTTAACATACACCGATCTGATGGCCACGCTGCAGGGGCAAGTCGCGTTTTAGGGATCGGAGACACGTAGTCATCGATTTTCCTTGGTGTCGTCGCTGAACGGCAGCGCGACGCCCTCGATGCTTGTCTGCGCGGGTCGGGGAGCGTGGTGGGCCCCCGCGTCATCCGCTGGTAGCGCTTCCACGGCATCTTCCCTCCGCATTCCTCGCGGCGACGCCACGTTGTGGGCCTCGCGCACGGGAACTCGTCGGCCAGCGAGGAGGCCAAGGCGCGAGCTTGCTACAAAGGGGTCGGCAAGCGACCCCGAATCGAAAACGGGCGCACCGCTGGTGCCGCTTGGGCCGGTCCAAGGTCGTGGACCCACTGACCACCGGGCTCGAAGTCGTCGCCGCGATTCTGACCTCGCTCCATCTGCCCGCCGCAGCCGCCATTCCCTGGCAAAACGCCGGGCTCAGCTGGAACCGCCAAACCTTCACCTGCACCCCGTTACGCTCCTAATCCAACCCCGGTTCGAGACCAGCAAGAACTAAGCATGGTCTAGGACCAGATAGCACGCTAGGTTACTGCGAATGCAGCGGGTTGCAGCAAACAGCCGTGGGGGGTGTTTCAGGGGTTTGCAAAGCAGCCAGACTAGAACCATGCTCGCGCTCGGGGCCTGCATCGCCCTGTTGACGAGCGCTAGCATGGCGAACGCCAGGATGTTGACGTGCGACAAGTGGGAATTCATTTCGGCTCTGCGAGACAGCTCGGTCGCCACGATCGATTTCGCAACGCCCGACTGCGAGCTAAGGTATGTAACCGGCGACGCACAAGATAATTCGCCGCAATTTGGCGGTGCGATCGTCATCCTTGACCATTCCGTCGCCATCCACGGCAAACGAACACGGCTGTCAGCAACGGGTTTATTTCACGGACTCGTCCTCGACCCAGGCTCGAGTCACATGGTCGTGTCGATCGACGACGTTTCGTTCACGGGGTTCGTACCTAGCTTGTGCTGCGGCGCCGATGCTCAAAAAGGCGCAGCGATTGCCGCGACCAAAAACGTTGACCTCAACGTTTCACGCGCCAATTTCGACGACACTTCCGGCTCCAGCACGATTTTTGCGGAGGGAAACGTGACGATCTACTCGTCGGCATTTCTCCGCGGCAGCATCGCTATCGAGCTGAACGGAGCGGCGTCGCAGCTCGCAGCGTCGAACTCTACATTCTCCGCCAATGCAACGGGCGGGGTCATGCTCAGCGCTTTTCTTGGCGCCTCTCTGAGTCACTGCACCTTCAGAGCGAATCCATACGCGCTGGCGACATCCGTTCAGAGCCCGAACGTCGAGCTGACGAACAACCTCTTCGCCTCAGGCAGCTCGGGCAATTGCTTCAATCCACAAGCATCCGCGGTGTTCACGCCAAGAAGCGCTACCGGCAACGCAGAGGCAGCATCTAGCGTCAACCGTTGCTCGAACGGACAGACCTTTAACTCGACACTCTCATCGCCGATAGTCGACGCCACCACCGGCATCGAGGTCGTGCCGCTCGATCATCAGGACCTCGTCAATTTGGTCCAAGGTGCGGCAGCGCTCGATTGCGCCGTGGTGGACGCCCGCAACGCGCCGCGCCGATCGGGCGGCGGAGTTTGTGACGCGGGCGCTTGGGAGGCTCAACCGACTAACGTCGTCGCGGCAGGAAAGGTCGTCGGGTCGGCGTTCATCGGTCAGGCGTTCCCAGAGCCATTCGACGTCGGCGTGAAGACCCAGGACGACCTATTTTTGGGCGGTGTCGCGGTCCATTTGACCGCGCCGTCGACGGGCGCGTCGCTGTCGCAACCCACCTCCACGGTCACTTCGGCGTCTCTAAAAGCCGGTGAGCCGCCCTTCGCAAGGTTCGCGCTCGTCGCGAACAGCGTACCGGGTACGTACGTCGCGACGGCTACGTTCGCGGGCAACGCCGGTCAGCCACTTGCCTTTCCCCTCGAGAACGTGAAACCGAACTTGGTCGTGTCGGCACTGCTGGTAGCGCCTGCCCCCGTCGCGCAAAGCTCGCAATTCTCTGTCAGCGCGTCGGTAACGAAGAGCAGTGACGCAGCACCAACACCCACCGGCACCCTCAAATTCTCGGTCGATGGACAGACACTCTGCGTTAGCACCCTGCCGAGCACCGCGTGCAGCGCGACGTACGGCGTCGTGGGTAAGCACGACATCACCGTCGATTATTCCGGTGACGGTATCTATGCTACGGCGAGCGCGACAACGGCTGACGCGCTTCTGATAGCTGCTTGCCTGCCAGGCGCGTGCGACCTGCCAAACGGCGGCGCCGGTGCCGGAGGTGCAGCTGGTGACGCGACGGCATTGAGCGGCGGTGCGCCGAATGAAGCGGGTGCACCGCCGGACGGAACACTGAACGAAGCGGGTGGGGCGGCGAACGAAGTCAGCGGGTCGCGGAACGACGCGGGCGGGTCCCAGTCGGGCGGTACGTCCGTAACGCCTACGCCCGTCGACGCGGGCGGTTGCACCTTGGGCGGGGCATCGCGCTCGCGAGGCGCCGACGTATTCGGCCTAGGGATGCTGGTCCTGGTGGCGCGCAACCGGCGCCAAGCGCGAAGGCGGCTCTATGAGCGAACGCGGTAAAAGTCACCTATCGGGCGCGCAGCTGCCTACTCGCCCGACGCAAAGGTTTAGGTACGCTCTTGTTCTTCCCGAATTAAGCCCGTCATAGTGGCGCTCGTCACTTGCTCGTGCATCCCCCTTACCCTAGAGTAAGGAATTCTAGAATGGTAAGGATGCCAAGCGCCAAGCTCACCAGCAAAGGTCAAATCACACTCCCCAAAGCCATTCGAGCCCTTTTGGCGCTGCGGGCTGGGGATCGCGTACAGTTTCACCAGCGCGCTGACGGCAGCGTTGTGCTAGAGCCGGAGACGGTGGATCTTCGCTCCCTCAAAGGTATCGTAAAGCCGAAGGTGCGAGGCGTTACCGTGGAAGCCATGGGCAAGGCTGTTCGACAGCGCGCAGCCAAAAGATAGGGACCGTGTTTGCACTCGATACGAACGTACTGGTGCGTTTTCTCGTCGAGGACGACGAGCTGCAATCGCTGCGCGCGTCCAAGCTGATAGCCGCTGCCATCTCAAGAGACGAGCCCCTGTTCGTCTCGGGGCTGGTTGTGTGTGAGTTGGTGTGGGTTCTGGAAACGGCCTATAAGGTTAGGAAGCAAGAGGTCGTGTCCACGCTCAAGCAATTGCTACACGCGAAGCACTTGTGTTTCGATGACGAAGATTGTCTGAACCGAGGCTTGCACGCGTACGAGCAGGGCCGCGGTGACTTTTCCGACTACCTGATCCGCGAGCACGCCATGGTCAAAGGTTGCGTGGAGGTCAAGACTTTTGACAAGGCGCTCCTTCGCGAAGCCGGGTTTACTGCGCCCTAACCATCGGCTCCCGCAGTTCAAAAGGCTCTGCCAAGAAAGCACCACCGGCCGCCGGGCAGCGGCTTCCTATAGCCCAAGGCGTGAGGTTGAGGTTAGCTTTGAAAGCAGCAGGCGCATGGCGTCGGCAATGGACTTTGCGTAAAGCTCGGGGTTGTTCCGAAGCACGCAACCGAGCGCGCTTTCATCCACACTCTGAGCGCCATTGGCTTCACGTTGGGTGTAGGCGGCCACTTTTTTGACGAGGCACGTTTGCAGGTCCGATGAGCGTATCCGGTTCACAGAGCCGTGTAGCTGAGGCGCGCTGATGGCATCAATGTAGCGGGGTGACGAAAACTGCGTTAACCGGCCGGGGTTTGCTGTTCAGGCGAGCCGCTCGTGTCGAGAGGCTCGACGGGGATCTGGATC
>JBBRRP010000213.1:0-7098 GCA_038246305.1 Polyangiales bacterium
ACGCCGACTCGGCAAGCACCAAACGCTCCCCCTCGACATTATTTCAACACTGCAAATTTCGCGCTGCCCCGCGTTGGATCATGAGAGCATGCTTACTATCTGCCAAGGAACGAAAATGGGCGGCGGCTGCGCCGCCGAACGCGAGCATCAGCCGAACATTTCCGGCCAGTACGAGCCAGCGAAAGGCTGCCCTTTCTTGGGTGAAGGCCCCAGAAACACGACGTTCGGATGCCACTGAGCTGCGCTGCTGTAACAGGTGTCGCCTGGCATCATGTGCGACACGACGGAGAGCCTCGGCGAACCGGAGAAGTTAGGCCCAGAGCCATGCAAGCTGAGCGCATGGTGGAAGCTGGCCTGGCCCGCGCGAAGGATGCAGGGCTCATCGATCCATTCGCCGTATGCCGAATAGCGAGCTCGGAGCTTTTCAAGATCTGGCTCATAGAAGGTGTCGCTCTCAGGGATCAGCCCCCACTTGTGTGAACCAACGATGGTTCGCATTCCACCATTTGAAAGATCAGTGTCTTGAAGTGCCAGCCAAGCGGTACACATATTTTGGGTGTCTGAGGCGTGCCAATACCCATAATCTTGGTGCCAGCCAACGCTCCCTGCAGGATTTGCGACGCTCGGATCAACGCTTGGCTTATAAATCACCTGATCGTGCCAAAGCCGAACACTCCGTACCCCCATCAGTTGGGCACCAATGGCACCGAGCACGGGACCGGCAACGACCTGACGGATCTCGTCGTTGAGCCAAAACCCGTTGCACTGTTGCCGAAGGGCCGCCCCCTCCAAGTTAACTTTCGTGACTCCATATTGTGGTGGTGTCGCACCACCATCGTGATCGCCTCGCCACAGGCGCTCATGCGCCGCACGTAGACGCAGGATCGCCTGGTCACTGAAGAGCTTGGGGCTGATCCAGTAGCCCCGTTGTCTGTATTCCGCGATGTCCTCCGGGGTGACGTCGCAGAGTTCGGCTTCGAATTGAATTCGGCCTTGCATAGCAATAGTGATCATCTCTGACTCCTGTTAAATGTTAATATTGCTGATTTAAATTGGAAGTCTATGGCTTGAATGCTATCATGCATGTCAGTAATGACACGCAGACGTCCGGACATCGCGGTTGAGCCATTGCTCTCAAGCGACGCGCGTTCCGACGTGCGCGTGATCACTACAGGTCACCTGCCATTCAAGAAGAATTGGGTGAATCATCGATTTAGCGGGTTTGCTGTCGGGTTTGTCGCGCGCGGCGCCGGGCAATACCGCATGTCGAAGGCACCGGAACGCGCCATATTACCGGGTACGCTGTTCTGCGTGCACCGAGGCCCCGTCTTTCACTACGGCCCGCAGCCAGGCAGCACCTGGGAGGAGTACTATCTCGTCGTGCACGGTCCTGGTCTGCGACGTTGGCTCAAACAAGGCTGGCTGTGGACAGACGGAACGGTGCGGCAAGTCCAGGATTCGGCCGCCATGGCAGCTCGCTTTCAAGAGCTTCGCCTGCTGCTCGCACGTGGAGGCCCCGGAGATCGAGATCGCGCCGTCAGCGTCGCCGAGCGGGTGCTCCTAGAGGGATATTTTGGCCAAAGTGATCAGCCGAGTCCCGACCCGCACGCGGTTCTGAGCACCGTCGCTGAATACTGCAAATCCCACCTGAGCGAAGAGGTCGACTTCAAACGCCTCGCTAGGTCTCTCGGCGTGAGCTATTCGCTGCTTCGCCGAGAGATGAAACTGCAAACAGGCTTGGCACCGTATCAGTATCTAACCCGCATCCGATGCGATCGCGCGCGCGATCTACTGGCAGCCGCGAAGCTCCCGGTAAAGGCGGTGGGCGCCGAAGTCGGGATCCCAGATGCTTTCACCTTCAGCCGCACGTTTAAGCGCTGCACAGGCGTAGCACCGCAACATTATCGAGACTCCTTGGCCCTGACAGGCACTGCGAACAACAGGTGAATGCATTCAGCTTTGCGGCGTGGACCTCAGTTACTGGTGCGAATCAAAAACGGGCATTCCGGAAGAACTTTGACACTCTTGAAGTGCAGGCTCGAGCCTCCGGTACAGCGTTCAGCAAAGTAGAGCGACAATCGGTACACTTTGCCGACGACAAGGCCCAGTGAATCAAGCGTTACCGTCGTTGAATCTCGAAAGTGCGCGCCGCCCAGATCAATCACGAGTCGATCATCGACAAACACCCAAATGTCATCGTCGCCACCAAACGAAAGTATTTCGTCACCTTCGTAAACAAAGCGCTGGTGGAACTCCATGGTGAAGTGAAAGTTATGGTCTTTGCCGTCCTCATCAGAGGTGAAGCCTGGCTCGAAAGACGGAGCATTATCGATGGGGAAAAACAGCGGGTTGGCGTACTCGAGTTCTGTGCCTGCCTTCGACACGATCGGGAATTGCCAAGCAAACACGCGCTCGCGCGGATGCTCTAAGCTGAACCAATCTGCGAACGAGGCTGCACTCGAGAGCCCACGGAGGCTTTTCGGGCGCGCAGGGTTGATCACGGGAAGCCCGTTTTCTGCGTGCGCCAAGACGAGCCCAGGAATTACCCGAGGCTCACTGTGCAGCACGTAGTGTTTGCCGAGGGGCTGAAAATCGGCGTGGGTCGAGTCAAAATCACGTATCACCGCCGTGGGAGCCGAAGCGCATTCGAAATGAGCACGTGCGCTTTGCGGCGAGGTGGAGGAGTCTTCAATCGCGCGCGGGGACGGTGGCAGCGGTTGGGTTAAAGATCGTTGCGGATGACTCTCCATGCTGCTCCCGCCGCATGCCAATGCCTGCAGAACGACAATGAGCGTCCAGTGCTGCAACGGCCGAATCTTCAAACTGCCACCAGCAACTTCTACCCTCATCAGCCCGCTAGGGCTCGTGCCACGAAGCGCCGAGGACCACAAGTAACTGCTCCCTAGGGCGTGTCGTTCACGGCCACATCGCCTGCGCACGCATAGAACAGATTCGAGCCGGCTTTCGGCAGATCCTCACCCACCAATCTGAGTACTTGGCGTTCATTGGTCGGACATTGCGCGACCAGCGCCGGGCTTCCCAGGTTTTTCTCTGGGTCCACGTAGCAGTAGCCCGATAAGCCCTCGGGCTGAGTCGTTTCTGACAGACAGCGTGGGTCGCGTGTCTCTTCCACCTCACACAGGCAAACAGACTCGCAGCTTGGAGCCCCGGGCACGCCACACGCCTTTTTATCCTTAAGACGTGCGGTGACAAGGTTGCTGAGGTTTCGATTCTGAGCATCGACGCCAGTATCCAACGCGTGCCGACCCGGACCGCAGTGGCAAGCGTTCGCCATGGGCTCCGGACTGGCCTCGACAACCCGACACGGAAGGTGACCGGTAGCATCTGGCGTTAGCTTTCGTGGCAAGCACTGCCCTCTCAGCTTCTCTCCCAAGCGATCAACAATCGCTGCAAGCGCTGGATTGTAGCCGTAGCTTGGAAGCGTGGGCTGCCCGCTCGTCACTTTTGGACAGATCGAGGCCACCACGCCACTGTCGCCACTCCCTTCCAGCACTTCCAACAAGCGCCCACCCGGATACGCCTTCGCCTGGAATTGAGTGGTCTGCGCAGGGCCGCCCCCCACGGGTTGACACAGTGACCGGTTCTCAGCTTGCACGGCACTCAGAATCGCGGCCGAGCTCTGGTTGTTGGAAGAAGCCTGCCCACAATCACAAGCTGCGCCTTGAGCCATGCTACAGTCGCGCTGTTTTTCAGGCAAATTGAACACGCACGCGTATTGGAGGTCCGTGCCGTCGCTGTGATATTCATGCCCGTTGATCGAATTGGCCTGCGGGTTGAGCGAGTCTGCGCCGGCGAGGGCTTCTCCTGTGCGCGGATGAGTGCCTGAACGCGGCTCAATGCTTTCCGTTAATAAAGGGTCCCGAGCCCGGACCCCGTTCACGTGATCGCCCACCAGGTTAGGCCACAGGCCCTTGTTCCTGAGCTCGGCCGCACTCAGATAGCTCAGTGCACCTGGCTGCTTCAGACTCTCGTCGGTTGCCAGATCCTGCCAGGGAACACCGACGATACCCGCCAAGAACACCACATCCGCGCTCCGTCGGAGTTCCCCATCGGCGGCGAGCTCGGCAAACAGTGGGTTCTTCACCAAAACGCCAGCACGATTGAGAACGGTTGGGCTCTTCAACGCATCGACATAACGCAGCGTTGGCTGTAGGAAGTCCAAACCGAAGCGGCGCTTCTGATCGAAACAGCGGAGATTGGGCGGATCTTTCTGTTCTGCTTGGCAAGCGGGGTCATTAGCCACAGGTAAACAATTAGGCGGAGTTTCCCCGGAAAGCCCACAATTCCGACAGCAGAGACTGTTAGGGTCGGTAGCACAGGCAGTGGTCCCGCTCGGGATCTTGGATTGGTTCACCCCATTTTGCTGGAAGGATTGAGCGCCCACCAGCCAACCCAGCCCTTCATCCAAGGCTGAGCAATCATTCTCGTCGGTGAGCATCACAATCGCCACGAGCGAATCCGGCCGAAGAAAGGCCTTGCGCTGTGCGAGCAGCTCCGCATCGATACCCTGTTTAAGGATTTTTCCCGCTTGCACTTCGAGCGTTTGGTACGGCTCCGGATCGATCAGGAATCGATACCAGGCTTCGAGCGGCGCTTCAAAGCCACAGCCTGTCTCCCCCACACTCGCAACTCCTTGACTGAAATCACCCACCAATCGACTTAAATCGGCTTCCCCGGGCGGTACGCTCCGAGCCTTTGGATCCCAGGCCCAGAACCCGAGCCCAGCATAGCTTGCCACGTTGGGACGCACTGTCGGGATCAGATGCGCGTGATCATTGAAAGCCTCCTCCGCGCAAAGCGTCCCTTTCGGGCCACCCAAGCTCGACGAAATTATCCCGACATGAATGTCCTCGATCGGCTCAAATTCCCGCTGAAACCCTGCCTCACAAAACGGCGCACGCGAAGCTGCCGGCTTTTGCAGGGTCCACTCCGCCACTGAAACACAACTAGGGTTCACCAACCGCTCCAGAAATCCTGGCACAGCCAGCTTCAACATCTGTTGCTTATCCGCCATCGATTGTGAGTTATCAATCACAAACAGCAGATCAATCTTATTCACGCGGCGCGTGGGAACGTCGTCGATGAACAGATTGGTCGTGCGTGGAGTGGCTTTTACCACTGGCCGCTCTAAACAAGCGCTCACCAACACCGACCCTAAGAGAGAAACGAGAAACCCTCGTTGAACAAGAACCCTGTAACGGCGCAGACTACTCCATGGATGCTTCATGGTCCGTGGTAAGAGCACAAACCATTCCCAAGCTCACGCCCGCACTACACACGAAAGAGTTCAATGGTGGCCAGGGTAGGCTCTGACAACCGAGTTGCCGGTCACTCGGTTCTGCGCCAATCAAGTTGCCAAGAGCGGTTCAGGTACCACTGCAACTCCTGCAGCTCGGGCGTGGCGCAGAAAAGATAGTGAACTCTGTCGATCCGGCCTGGTCTGGTTCGTCTTCCCTTTATAGGCAGCCAGCGGAGGCCATCCGGCGTACGCTCCCTCCCAGAAATCACGAAAGGACAACAAGAATGAGAGTCATGGTAATTGTGAAGGCTGACGAGAAGTCCGAAGCGGGGGAGATGCCGAGTGAGCAGCTCCTCGCTGAGATGGGGAAGTACAACGAGCAGCTCGTGCAGGCTGGCGTGATGCTGGCCGGGGAAGGCCTCCACCCTTCGTCGAAGGGGAAGCGCGTGCGGTTCTCAGGCCAGGAGAGGGCCGTCATTGACGGGCCTTTCGCCGAGACGAAGGAGCTCATCGCGGGCTTCTGGCTTTGGCAGGTGAAAACGATGGATGAAGCGGTGGAATGGCTCAAGCGTGCACCGTTCGACGGCGGCACCGAGATTGAGCTCCGCCCCGTATTCGAAGCCGAAGACTTCGGCAAGGAGTTCACTCCCGAGCTTCGCGCGCAGGAAGAACGCCTCCGAACTGAAGTTGAACGGCAGAAAAAGTCTTAGGAACCAAGAACTCAGGAGAAAAGTCTATGTCCACATCATCGAAAATTACCCCGTGCCTCTGGATCAACGTCCCGCCTGAAGCAGCGGTGGCGTACTACAAGTCGATCTTCCCGAACGTCGAAGCTTCAGGCCTAAACCCAATGACCGGCACGATCGTGATCGAAGGCCAGCGCCTGCAGTTGCTGAACGGCGGGGATATGTTCAAATTCAACGAAGCTGTGTCTTTCGTTATCTCCTGCAAGGATCAAGCGGAGGTCGATCACTACTGGGAAAAGCTCACCGCGGACGGCGGCGCCGAGAGCAAGTGCGCGTGGTGCAAGGACAAATACGGCCTTTCCTGGCAGGTTGTACCCGAGGCATTAATGCGCTTTCTAGGCGATCCAGATCGCACGAAGGCGGACCGCGCCATGCAGGCGATGCTGAAAATGCAAAAGATTGCGATCGCCGATCTTGAAAAGGCATTCAACGGGTGAGTTCACCGCTTGAGCCCTGCTCGCTGCGGGAACTCTCGATGTACTTCCCGCGCGCGACTCGTTGAATGCCTCATCGTATTGAGCTCCCGTTTCGGCTCGGGGCGAGGACATGCCCACAGTCCTGATTAAAGGCTCGGCAATTCTGGGCTTTTAGCTTCGCGTGCGCGCTGGAGGAAAGCCTCCAGGTGAAGGCGTGCCGCCCATAACGTAAGGTACGAGTCGTTCATCACGTGCCCGCTGATTCGGAGCACCGAGACGATATCGCGCCATTGCTTTTCGGACACCTCGCCGCCCTCGCGGAACCAGAGCAGCTTCCGAAGCACCGTGTCCTCCGCGCTCTTGACCACGATCGATTCGCCGCTCGTGCGCACCACGACGGGGCGCCGCCTGGTGAATTCGCTTTCATCGAACGGTTCGTAGCCACGCCCGAAGAAATCAATCTTGGTTACTACGGGCAGGTAGAAGGCGTTCGCCGAGCGCGCGTGGAGCACGGCGTCGCGCAGCATGTCCGTATCGACTTCGAAGTCGCTGCCCAATGCGTCACGGAGCGCGTTGACTCGCCCGGCAGGCAGCGAGATCACGAAATCAATGTCGTTGGTGGCTCGCGGTTCGCCCTGGAGGGAGCTGGCGAGGCTACCGCCGAGGAAGTACTCCG
>JBBRRP010000214.1:0-7094 GCA_038246305.1 Polyangiales bacterium
AAAGCTCGTTGACGTTCTCGAACTCTGCCTGCACTTTTGCCGGATCCGAATACTTGCTCGCAAGGGCCAGAGCCTCATCGAGAGAATTGCCCTCACCGAGCACGAAGGTGACTTCGAAGGATTCCCCGGCCTCGAGCTTTACCGGGACTTGGAATGCAGCACAGGGATCGTAGCCGGAACCTAGGGTGCCGGAGAGCATGACGCGCTTCAGGGCGGCAGGTGCTTGGTGGGAGCCGCTCACACCGAAAAACTCTTCTCGATCGCCGGTCATGCTCTCAATCGGGCGGGAGCACGCAAACACCGCATGCGACTTCGGGAAAGCGGAAAGGGGATTGGTCGCGACCATGGCCCTGGCGTCTGCAAACCACTCGGTCGTGGTGGTGAGGCGGGTGACCTCACGCTGCCCACCCAGCACCCATTCAACGATTCCATACAGCGAGTGGCGGCGGGCTCGCCGACTCTGATTTCGAAGGCGGATACGAAAGAGTTTCGCAGGTTCCTCCCGGGCCACAAATACCAACAGTTCGTGCTCTATCTCACGCTCGGTATGCTCGAACGTCGAGTATCCTGCACCGTGCCGCACGATATAGCTTGCGGGCGAGAGTGCTGGCCCGGGTGTCAAGGATCGGGTGACGCCGTCCTCATCATCGCGCAAATAGAACAGCTCCCCCGGTGGCTCGCAGACAGCATCGTTGCTCCAAGGAGTGAGGCGATGGCGTTGGCTATTTCGGTGCCAAGTCGCCCCGGATCCAGCCTCAGAAACGACACAGCCGAAGTTGGGATTCGAGATCACGTTGCACCATGGGGCCGGGGGCCTCTGACCGGGTCCGAGCACCATGAGGTACTCGCGACCGTCCGCAGTGAAGCCGCCAATCCCGTTGTCGAAAGTGAGCTTGGGGCGAGTCAAGCTGGGAGGGGCGTAAGTGCGAGGAAACGCAGGCTGGAAGCGAGCGGGTAACGTTGAGACCGCAGCGTCGCTGTCTCTTAACTGCTGCGCCAACGCCCCCCGGGAAGCACATAGCACCACCCGTGCTATGTGAAAAATCAGCTCCAGCTCGGTGTCAGCGATTAACGACGCTGTCCGCAAGAACACGCCACCCGGTTGGTCACGAAGGCTTTCAGCGGCACTCGCGCCTATGAGATCGAGGAGCGCCTCCTTCAGAGGTTGCAGGTACCCCGACGGCTCATGGTTCACGATCATGAGGTCGACCAATACGCCGTTCCGTCGCCAAAACTCGTGAGCCAACAACAACTCTCGCGTGAGCGGACTGAAATCGGGTGAGTCGATGCGCAAGACGATGAGGGGCAAGTCGCCGGAAATGCCTTGAGTCCAAATTGCGGAGTGGCCCATGCCGCTCGAAGTTGGCTTGGGTAGCAGGGCCCGAAGAGCACGCTCTGGGAACATGGTGCGAGAGAGCAACCGTTGAAACAGCTGGGATTGAGCAGCGCTGATACCCACGTGCTGCAACTCCACCCGCGCATCTGCCCACCCAAGCTCAAATGTCCGCTCGAACATATGTGGGGCGGCAAAGCTTTCTATGAGTTCGAGGGCGAGCTCACGTGACCCGCAAACCAAAGTCGTCAGGGAGAAACGCGCGCGCTCCCCTGGCAAGAGCTGCGTTTCACGTCGCAGCACAATCGCCGGATCGAGAACCGAGCCCGATGTGCCGCTGAGATTGGCTCCCCACCCCACTCCGACAGGGTTCGCCAGCGAGTGCCCTCGACCGACAAACAACGCACGGGATGTTTCGAAGGTCAGCTCGCCAATGCCATCGCCTTCGCCCGTCAATATCTGCGCTACCCAGATGGGTTCCTCTGTAGGCGTACGCGGACGACGTCGTGCCAAAATTGCCCCCTTCAAGGGCAAAGGCTCCGTCTCGATGAAGAGGCTGCTAAAGGCTTGATGCGTGCGATCGGCCGCACGTGGCGCGAGGGCAAGCTCAAGGTAAGTGGTGAGATCGAGGCTGTGCGCCACGCTATCGTGATTGATCAAAGTGAAGCGCCGTACTTCGGCGGGGAACTCAGGCGACACCACGACCTCGGTCAGAGTTTCAATGGCGCCATCTCGTCGATGGAATTCAACTCGATCGATATGGAAGGAAGCTTGATAAGAGTCTGGTTTAGAGTGGGTCGGCAGGTAGCCCGCGGACCAAAGGCGTTGCGTTGAGAGATCACGAATATAGGCATACGCACCACCACAACCGAGCGTCGTGTCTTCGCGAAACCGATTGATATCGTGACCCTTCCAGGCGGTATATCCGCTGCCATGCCCTGTGAGGACAGTGGTGAGGCCCCCGCCGCCCAAAAGGTGGACTCGTCGTGCCCCGTCCACAATCTCTACGTATTCGCTGCCGTCCAGATCAGATTCCGTCGCCCCCGGTCGAACCATTTCGGCCGCTGTGAGGTTAACCAAAGGAGCACTGCTGGGAACGCGTTCTTCGAGCAAAAGCGCGGTGGCCTTGATCCGAGGATCGACGTGAAAGCGACGTTGCATGGGTTGGTCGTGGAGCACATTGTCTAATGCGACCAAACTCATACCTTGGTGATGCGCCATATAGGCTTTCACGATCACGCTACCGCGTCCCGGCGGCAAATGAGAAGCCGTGAAGTCAACGGACTCGTAGTACCCATAGACGCCATCCAGATTGTCCCTGGATAAACGCCTAAGGTTTTCTAGTGCTCGTTTGGGTTCGAGCAGAAGAGCCAACACACTGGCGTACGGAGCAACCACCAGATCCTCAGCAAGACCCGATTTTAGACCGAGCCCCGGCACCCCGAACGCTCGATATTGATACGTCATGCCGAGGTCCATGACGTTGTAGGCGGCCTCGGAGATCCCCCACGGTACGTCTTTCTCTTTGGCATACGCGATCTGCTTTTCGACCGCCGCGTGGCATGTTTCGCTCAACAACGTGCCACCATAGAGCTTCGTCACCAAGAGCGGCATAAGATACTCAAACATCGAGCCACTCCAAGATAACAACACTGGCCGCCCAGCGGTGAGCGTACGGGGCCGCCCTAGCCGAAACCAATGCTCCTGTGGCACGTCCCCCTTCGCAATAGCCACCAGACTCGCCAAACGGGCTTCAGACGCCAGTAGATCGTAGTGCGATGTGTCGAGGCGCACGTTGCTTGCGTTGTAACCTATCGCGAATAGGCGGCGTTCCGCATCAAACAGAAAAGCGAAGTCCATCGCATCGGCAAGTGCGCCGAACCTGTCTGCAAGCGTGTTCAACTCTCCGCAGGTTTCTGTGTTCGTGTTCCGGCAGGTTTCTAACTCGGCTCGAAGCCGGGCGACGTAAGCCTGGCACACCGAATGCTCTTCAGTTGCGGCGGTCGTGCGACGCGCTACGGCGTGCTCGAGCGTATCCAGCCACTGATGCGACGCTTTCAATACCGTAACAAGGTCCGCGGAAGTGCGGCACTCGCCGAGCGCCGATGCGAGAGCCCGAAATGCTGCTTCGTCGGCCAGAGCAGCTGGCGCGACCGAAAGCACGGAAATAAACGAAAAATGGCGACAGGCGTCTTCCTGCGACTCTTGCAAGCCAAGCTGCGCGCGCCGAAGCCAGTAGCGCGTTTCGGCGTTCTCTTCGCGCACCAATTCTCCGAGGCTTAAACACTCTTCGGCAAGGCGTCCAACTTCAGCGAGCTCTGCTTCAATCGAACCCAAGCCTGACCAGTTTTCAAACGCCGTTTGGAGCGTTTGAGCAAGTTTACTGATCGCTAAAACAAGAGGCGCGTTCGTTTTTGCTTGTTGGGTCGCACTACGGCTTAAGCAGAGAGCGTCTCGAGCCGCGAGGAGACAGGCACGATCGAGGACGGGAGCATTGGCGAGTTCGCGGCAGGTGACACGCAAGGTCCAAAGGTGGGCAGCGAGGTTTCCGCTGTCGACAGTCGAAACATACCGAGGCTCGAGGGGCGCTAGCGTCGTGGTTTCATACCAATTCAGCAAGTGTCCACGGTTCTTCTCGAGACGTTCCAACGTCAACAGCGTCCGTTCGGCGCTTTGAACAAATACTCGAAGTGTGATGAAGCCAAAGTCGCGAGCGGCGGCAAGCCCCAAGAGGTAGAGGCCTATGTTGGTTGGGGACGTGCGATGCGCAACGACGCCACGCGGCTCCTCTTGAAAATTGTCGGGAGGCAAAAAGTGGTCACCTTCGCTCACAAACTCTTCAAAGAAGCGCCACGTCCTGCGCGCAATGGCGCGCAGAAACGCACGCTCCTCAGGGCTCATGGTCAGGCTAACATCTCGGCCCTTTTCGGGGAGCATCAGCCACAGCGACAAAAAGGGTGCTGCCAACCAAGCGCTGAGAATTGGGGCCGCTACCAGCAAAGAACCGCGCTCGAAGACTGCAATCGCCCCCAGCAAGCCCAGAACGAGACCCAGCCCAACCAGTGCACGTGGTTCGAGGCGTGCATTGTTGCGCTTCATACTGCGCGTGACCTGACCCATCGTCGTCCACTCGAGCAAGTGACGATGGCTGAAGAACAAGCGGAACAGAGTGCGCACAATCCCGTCAATGGAAAGCAACGCTTGGTCGAAAAGGAACGCAGTACCGAGCAGCCATTGGGGAATGCTGATGGCAAGATCTCCCCGGGCAGCAGTGAATCGTGATTCACCGCGTTGAGTGCTCCGAGTTAGATTAAACAGGATCCGGAAAGGAACAGGCGCCAAGTAGGTGCAGACGATCGCCAACGTAGCAACACCCGCCGACCGACCACCGACTAGCCAGGCGAAAGACGCAGCGAGAACAAGCAGAGGGGCAATCAAGCTCCTCCGAAGATTATCGCCTATTTTCCAACAATCGATCAGGCGGAGGTCATTTCGCACCAGGCCATGGCGTGAGGGAACCTTCGGTGCAAGCCATGGCAAAAGCTGCCAGTCGCCGCGCAGCCAACGGTGTTGACGCATCGCGGCCACCGCGTACGAAGAAGGTTGTTCGTCCAACAGCTCGATGTCGCTTGCGAGTGCCGCCCGAGCAAAGCAGCCTTCGAACAGATCATGACTGAGGAGCTGATTATCCGGGACACGGCCCTCCAGTGCGGCCTGGAATGCATCGACATCATAGATACCTTTGCCGACGTAGGAGCCCTCTCGGAATAGGTCTTGGTATACATCTGAAACGGCATGGGTATACGGATCGATGCCTGGCGGTCCCGCGAATATCCTGGCAAAACGCGACTGACGGGAGCTTTGCGGCAGAGTGCCTACCCGTGGTTGAATGATGCCGTATCCACGCACGACTCCCCGCGTGATGGGGTCCACGACTGCGCGATTCAGCGGATGTGCAATGGTACCGATGAGCTCACGCGCCACATCGCGTGGAAGGGCTGTATCCGTGTCAAGGGTGATGACAAATTCGACATGGGGCAGTGCCTCTCCGGACACGGTGACGTGAGAGAAAGAAGTATCCACCGCTCCCCGCAGGAACCGATTGAGCTCTTCGAGCTTGCCTCGCTTTCGCTCCCAGCCCATGAAGCAGGCCTCGCGTGCGTTGAGCACGCGCCTTCGATGAAGAAGCCAAAAACGCGGGGCGCCCGCCTTAGGATGGCGAGCGTTCAACGCCTGGATCCCATCGACAGCGCACGCCAAAAGCTCGCGATCTCCCTCTAATTCTTCGCTCTGTGCGTCCGTGAAGTCGCTGAGCAAGGCGAAGTACAAGTGCGTCTCAGAATTCGCCAAGAACCGGACTTCGAGGTCCTCCAACAGTTGTGCAATTCCCGCTTCGCTCTCCAAGAACGTGGGCACGGCGACTAACGTTGTGTTTTCACTGGGCAAGCCCTGCTTAAACTCAAGCTTCGGCAGGATCCGCGGTGGGAGGAGCGCCGTGACCACAACGTTGCAGAGGCCAACGGCCACCTCGCTGGCAGGAAGGATCAGCAGCAGCGTGAGGAAGACGGTCACTCCGAGCGGCGCATGAAACCCAACAGCCAGGCCAACGTGCGCCACGAGCGCCACCAGGGAAAGGGTGATAGCCGCGAGTTGCCCAAAGTAGAAAACCGCGGGATGCGCCACTATCCTGCGCAATGCTCGCTCTCTCAGCCCGGGTCGGTACCCAATAGCCACCTCCAGGATCCGCTCGCCCGCGTCGTGCAGGTAGTAACCGACGTGGGCTCTCGCCAGATCCACGGGGGAGCGTTGAGAAGCCTGTTTAGCAAGGCCTATCGCTGTTCGAGCGACGTCAATCTCCGAAGCAGGCGACCGACGCGCCAAGCGCTCGACGGCGTGTCGACATCGATCGCGCGAAGGGTCGTCCATCTTCAAGAAAGCTAATGCGGGATCGCTGGCTAAGATGGCTTCCACTTCGCTCACTTGCGAAAAGAACTCGTCCCATTCAAGCGCACCGATGACGCGCATGCTGGTAATAACGTTGCCAATGGACACCTGATGGGCGGCCTCCCAAAGGTGCTGGCTTCGTGTCAACTCTTCAGGTGTTGCGCCCAGTTTTTCGGAATGAATCCGAACCCATTCGTTGGCTTCCGACAGCGGTGCCGGATGCTCACGCAGTCTGCGCATCAGCTGCACAAGGAACGCTCGGCGTTTGGCGAATGGCGACTGCGAAAGCTCCTTCAAGCATTCGTGTGCATGTTTGGGACTGGCGCTCTTCAGGAGTCTATTTGCGAAGTGGTCAGCGTGCGCTCGAATCGGCGTGGCGAGATCTTGCTCCACCATGGATCCAATGATGACTAAGAGTCCCAGACGCAACATGATGGGAATCGCCCAGAGCTCACCAATCGTGAGAGGCGTTACCCGCTGGTAGGCAGCGACGTAACTAATGAGGATCGACCGATCAATCCGCGCATCTGTGTGTCGCAGGTAGTCTAAGCACAGCACGTACACACGAGGGTAACCTTGCATCGCGCCGCTCGAGATCCGCGGCAGCTCAACTAGGTAACCTCCAGGTAAATCCTCGTGAATCTCCCGGATCTGCTCTTCGACAACGTGCGCGTTGTCCAGTAGCCATTCCTCGGCGGGCGAAGGATCGCGCCGGAGGACCTGATCATCCCGCAGAGTACGATAAGCCACGTCGATGAGCTGTCGCGTCTCCGCTAGGCGCTTCCGCAGCGGGCCACGAGTGGCTTTCTGGATGGGA
>JBBRRP010000215.1:0-7076 GCA_038246305.1 Polyangiales bacterium
CCGGATCTTGGCCAACATGCCCACTGTAATCACTCCTGATATCCCCTGAGCAAACAGTGCTCAGGGTGATGGAATCAGGTGGGTCAGTTTTGGATGGAAATTATCCCTGCAAGTGGGTCAGTTCTGGTCGGACATCAACAGCTTGGCCTTTTTGACAAACTCGGCAGTACTACGGCGAAGTTGTTTCACCGCTTCGGAATCAACGTTGGGCCGGCAATGCGGCTTGGCCCAGATACGGTCGTGGTCCAGTCTGAGGATGACGAAGTCCTCTGCGCGGTCCATCCCCTCTCTCAGGAGAACATCACCGAAACGGCGGCGAACATCTTGGCCGTGATCGACTCAGTCCTCGACCGCTATCAGCGAGCGAGGACGAACAACGTCATCGTTGATCAGAAAACTGAAGATACCAGTGTCCTCAGCTTCAACGTGGCCGTGTGGAACCTGCTTGGAGCCAAAGGACATGTGGATTTGTTGCCCGATGCGGCGCGACACCGCGCCTTCATGCCACGCGACCCCGACCTTCTGCGGATCGTGCGAGCTGATGATGTGCAAACAGTAGTCATGAAGCAGTGCCTGATCAAGGGGACGCGCGTGCTGGGGGCCTTTTCTTTCGATATGTTCCCTGACCTGGATCAGGAAGTGAGCGCGGCGATTACCCTGGAGGGAGACATTCCAGAAGTTCGGTGCCAAGTTTCCATTCGCGAACTGCAGACCTTTTTCGTCGGGTACACCTTCCTCTCCGCCCGCGCCTCTGGCCGCAAAGGCGAGATTCCAAGGATTGAAGGCAAAATGAAAATCGAGCGGAAGTAGCAGACGTTGTGGGCGGCAACGCAGTGTCGCCTACTACTTCTTGCATTCGCATTGCTAATCATCCCGAAACCTACCACCTCGACCTTGCCTCTTTGGTATTTCGCTTGCCGCTCATGGATGCTTCTGCTTCCCTCTTTGCCGCAAGTTATGTCTCGAAGGTGTCTGGAAAACCTGGGGCGATTCAATCTCCACGATGCGGCAGTGATGGGTCAAGCGGTGGAGCAACGCGGGGGTCATCGTGGCGTCGCCGAATACGCTGGCCCATTCGGTGAACCTCAGTTTGGTGGTGATCAGCACGCTGGTGCGTTCGTAGAGTTTCGAGAGCAGGTGGAACACAGCGCGCCGCCCGCTTGACTGAAGGGCAAGTAGCCCAGTTCGTCGAGGATGACAAGATCGGCGGCCTACGCACAATTCCTGTGCGTAGAGTTCCCGAGGGTCATACCCCGCGGAGGGCCGCCTCCACGGCGTCATTGCTAACCACTGTCTCCTGTAACAACGTTTGGTCGGATGCTGCCGAACCTTCACGCGGTAAGGGGCGCTGTTTGGTCAAATTCCGAGAACTGCCCCAGAATGTCCGGGCGACGCCGCTGTTGGAACCGTCGTTTCCGCGCAAAAGTATCGACAAGCGCTAGTGACGCTGGAGATGTTAGGGCGCATCTGCTGTAGGAGCTGTATTGGGAGTACAACCCTCGCACTGGTCGCTGTGTCAGCACGTCCATGGAAAACCGCCTTCGCTCCCTGTCACTACCCTGAGAGAGCCCACTCCCACGCCACCGAATGCTGCGTACCACGCGTTCTTTGCTTGGATAATCGACTCACGAAAGCAACCGATACAAACGGAGGGCTAAGGCCGAGGCTCCCAACGAGCGCACATGTGCTGAGACGCCATCGAGATGTATTCGGCGATCGGCGGCATATCCATCTTCTTTCGCCTTGCGTCCACGCTACCGGCAGCTTTAATTTTGTCCGGGCGCCACTCTGTTTTTGATACGCAGCTGCCTTGCGTTCCGTAACGTTGTGGGCTGTGAACGCGGTCCCAAAGATATGCATAACTTTGACGTTCGATCTCGCCACGCTTTAGGAGAGGCCGCATCAATTTTAGTGCCTTCACCTGAAACTCGGGATCGGCATCAGCATGCTGCACGAGCAGCCAGGCAGCATGCGCGCCGTCTTTACCGACCCACGCTTCCGATGGCCAGCCGTTGCTCTCAATAATCTGCTTCATTCGTTCAGTATTCCTCGCATCAGCGGACTTCACTGCCTTGACGTCAACAGGTGTCGCCTTCCGAAGTTCCTGATCAATCTTCTCCATACTCAACAACTCCAAGCGCAGCTCAGGCTTTGCTGGTGGAGGAGCTGCCCATGACAACCCGCTGACAAGCAACATCAACAACAATAGAAATGTTCTCACGTACAACTCTCCCTTACATTGCTTTGGAAATCGATGCGTTGAGTCGAACCATCCTCATAAGCTACCACTGACGGAGTAGAGAGGCTCCAGGACCCACTCGTATATGTGTCTAGTCTCGCCGAGGATGTCCGCTTGGAACCTCATACCTGGAAGGATCGGCTCTTCATTGCCGTACGCCTTGATTGTCTGGCTATCCAGGCGAACAAGCACCCTATAAAGTTGTTGTTGACCGGCGGAGTCTCGCTGCGACGCAACGGCGCTACGAGAAATTCGCTTTACTCTTCCGCGTTGATGGCCAAATTTCTGGAACGGAAAAGCGTCATAGCGAAGCAGCACAACGTCGTCTACACGAACGAATCCAACGGCGCTACTGGGAATCATCAGCTCGGCCTCAAGTAATGACCCAGCTGGAACCATAGTTAGTAGTGGTTGTCCGATCTTTACCGCCTGACCGACTTCAACCATCCGAGCAGCGACGGATCCGTTGACGGGCGCCTGCAGCTTATAGAAGTTAGCAGATTCTTCCGCAATCTGTTCTTTGCGCAAGAGCGAATTGTCTCGGTCCGCTGCTGCGATCAACGCCTTTCGTTCAATGGGAATCAGGTCTAAATCCTGTCGAAGGCCGGCAATTGAGCGCCTGAGCTCTGTCGCCTGTCGCTCGAGCAACTGCTTGGCCTCAAGCTGGGCAAGCACTTCCTCCCGCTGCTGCACGATGGCGACTTCGCTAACGAGCTTGTCACCAATGGCCTCGTATCGCCTGAGAGCATCCTGCGCGAGTATTGCTCGCTGGGCACGTGTTGCGATGCTCTGTTGAATTTGCTTCAACTCAATAGCCGATGCTCCAATTTGACCCCTCAAGCGCTCCAACTGCCCGTCAAGCTGCCCCAATCGAGCATCGAGTAGGTCGCTGCTCAACCGCGATCTATTCCTAAGCTCAATTTGCATTGCTTTGTTTGCATCCCCCACCCTCAAGCCCCGCACTCGACCGATGGCCACGACTGAGGACTTCTTCGCGATCCAGTCCCCTTCTTGAACATAAACGGATTCGACCACACCATCGCTTTGCGCGACGATGTCTACCAGCCCAGTAGTCGGCAAAATGACGCCAGCAACGTGCGCACGCTTGGTGTATTGGCCGAAAATCAGGACGCAGGCTATGCAAAGAGCAGTCGACAGCACAAACGTCGTTAGAACCCATGATTTCAACGGCTGCATCAAGGCGATCGTTCCCTGAGCTCGCCGGGCCTTTTGGGCGGCAACCTCTGGCCTGAACAGTTGGCTCGTCATGCCGTCACCACAGCGGCATGGTGGTCCACCATTTTTGTGCCCCCGTGTTTCTGGGAAATGCCGCCGTTGGCCAACACTAGGACGCGGTCGGCACTTCGAATCGTCTCTTGGCGATGGGCAATCACCACTCTCGTTAGCAGCAGCTTCCTGATCGATGCGTTTACAGAGGTCTCACTCGCCGCGTCGAGGTGGCTAGTCGCTTCGTCAAGGAAAAGAATTTTAGGCTTTCGATACAGCGCTCTGGCAAGGATAACTCGCTGTTTCTGCCCGCCTGATAGCGAGCTCCCCATGTCGCCGATTAGGCTGTGGTAGCGCATCTGCATAGCCATCACCTCGTCGTGGATCGCGGCTTGCATCGCCGCCACCTCGACATCAACCTGGCTGAAGACGTCCTCCCCGAGCGCAATATTCTCTGCTATCGACCCGGCGAAAAGCTGGTCGTCCTGCATCACGGCAGCAATGCGCTCCCGATAGGAGGCTGGGGTCACGCTGCGCAGGTCATTTCCGCCGACCTCAATGGAACCCTGGGTCGGATTGATGAGGCCAAGCATCAACTTCATCAACGTGGTCTTTCCTGAGCCCGAAGGCCCAACAATGGCCACACACTCTCCCTCTTTTACCTCAAACGTGCAGTCCTTGATCACCCAAGGGTCTGAATCTGAGTATCGATATGACACATTGTTAACCCTCAAGCTGCTTCGGCAAGCGGCCGGTAACTCTGAAGCGGACTCCCCGTGGTCCTCCGCGGGAGTAAGCACCACGTCGGCCAACCGTTCGCCATGCAGTTGGAGCATCCGGAACTCAGTCCATTTATCGATCAGCCCCGCCGCCCGGCCAGTGAACTGTTCCTTATAGGCGAGGTAAGCCACCAGCATGCCGATGGAAAAGATGTTATCCAGGGCCAGCAATGCTGCGAACCAGATCACTACGATGCGTTCAAAGCCAAACAGAAGTTGGCTTGTCGTGCCAAAGCCCAGGTTCAGCAGGGCCAACCATGCGTCTCGATTCACCGTATCGTTGATTAGGTTGAGGTGTGTCGACCTTCGCTCGCTTTCGCGACCCGCTACTTTTAGCGACTGGAGCCCGCGAATCGACTCGATTAGGTGGCTCTGCTGCACAGCGCTCGATATCAACTGAGCTTCGGTTCCCTGCCGAATTTTCGAAAACGCTGCGGCACGTACCGCCAGGTAGACACCGACGGTCAAGACCGTAATGCACGCAAGCTTCCAGCTGTAGAGCAGCATGAGTGCCAAGGTAGCCAACCCCATCAGCCCGTCGATTATTGCTTCCACGAAGCTAGTAGTCAGGGTCCTCTGAATCGACTGGAGACTTCCCATGCGAGAGGTAACGTCGCCCAAGTGCCGCTTGGTAAAGTAATCCAGCGGAAGCTTCAGCATGTGGCTGAAGACGTTACCGGACCATTGATTCGAAAAGCTGCTGGAAAGATGGATCACGCTCCATCCCCGTAGCCAGGAGGTGACGCTCTGAAGAATCACTAGCGTGAGAAAGGAAACCGCCAGTAGCGTCAGCAACCCTGTATCGGACGATACGAGCACCTGATCCACAATCCATTGCATGAAGAACGGCGCCAGCAAGACGAACAGCTGCAGCGCGAGCGACAGGGACAGAATCTGGGCCAAAGACCTCCGGAGCCCGATCATTGGGCCGGTCAGATCCCGTAGCTTCACTGCTGCGGTCTGCTGCGGCCGAGTGAATGTGGCTTCCGGCTCTAACTCGAGGGCTATCCCTGTGAAATGATCCGAGCCCTCTTTGAGACTGATACGTCGCGGGCCGACTGCTGGGTCAACTATCGTAATGTGACTTTTCGTTGCCTGGCTGAGCACCACAAAGTGGTTCATATCCCAATGAATTATCGCTGGGAGCCTCAACTTATCGAGATGGTTCAATTCTACGCGGAGCGGCCGTGCCTTTAGACCGATTTTTGCTGCGGCCGATATGACCTGCCTCAGGCTCGAGCCCCGGATAGAACTGGCCTGCGTGCGCCGCAGTAGAGACAGGTCGTAGCGGTTGTCAAAATGATTGGCAACCATTGCAACGCAAGCGAGGCCGCACTCAGCAGCTTCGTTCTGCAGAAAGTGTTTCAAGGGGTGTCTCCCTCATGGCCGTATGGGCTGGTCATCGGGGAGGTCTTTAAGCAGACATCGAATAGCTGGAGCGCTCATGGCCCATAGCGTCGGTGGAACGAATAACGTGCTTCTTTCCGCGAATCAGGAAGAGGCGCTTTCGGTCGCTGGCATCCCACATGATCATGGCGTCCACAGGGATGGCGTCAGAGGGCTCGTCTTCCAGCCCCGCTGCAAAGTGGATAGGGTACTCACCCTCGCCAACCTCGGGTTCGATGAAATGCGGCACCCTGTCTGGCAAGCTCTCTAGCCATCCTCCGGCTGATCGTGCGCTTCCGGATGCATTCGCGATGGTTACGTCCACGTTCTTGTCATCGTTCAAAGCGATGCCGTCTCCAACGAGGTAGTTCCCCGGCTCAAAACCGCGCGAATTCAACTCCTGTGACTCCGCCCAACTGAGTGTTTGGTCGACCGTTAGAGGCCGAGTGTTTGTCATCGTTTTCAGTCTTGCAGCCATGGGAGCTCGGCCACCCAGAAAGCGGGGATCGCGAAAAACGTGCGCAAATCCTGCGTGGACGAGAACTCTGTTAGCGCCATCGCCGTTTAAAATCTCGGCAATATGAATAGCTTGGCTCTGCTCGCGATCTTCCGCGTCTACGGGAGAGTACCCATGGTCATAAGCAACGAGCTTGAAGCCTAGACGTATTGCTTCGCGAAGCATCACGCCAAAAAGTGGTTCTCGTGTGTAGTAGCCACTTGACCAGGTAGGAAAGCGGCGCTGAGCGAGGTCGCGATCATCCACCGACAGCGCCTCAACCGCGAAGTGCGTATACCCGAGAGCACGAAGGGGCGCTAACAGTAACAGGGATAATGTACGTGTCTCGGGGCGTTGGTGGTCTTCATTGATCATTATGGCCCTGGTGTGCCTAGCTGCTTTAAGTATCTCTGCTTCGGCTGGGCACGCTTGAACAATCAACTCGCCCGGCGACTGAATTTGCAGGGGAACGTATAGCTTTCGAGCACCGTCGTACTCGCCGCAGCAGTTGAGCGCATCGATATGCAATGCACGCGCCTCACGTTCCGTCTCACCGGACATGCAGCCCATTGCAAGGCTGATCGCAGCCAGCGGATTGGACTGCATTAGCCTTCGCGCCTCAGCCAGTCCCGGGGCGGGCATTATCGCTGCCTTCGCGCTCATCGGCTCAGCCTATTCATAGGAAACCATTAGGCTGTCAGTATGCGTTGGCGGTCGGCCTCCTAGCCACCTGTTCGACCAGGTATTCCCCGCCTGTGAGGCCTCGAAATCGGCGAAGCCAAAATCGGGCAATGTGCGTTTGGATGGATCGCCGCCAGCTAAGAAGGTTGCAAATCTGGAGAGCAGTCGAGCGCTTGGACAGAAGTCTTCCACGAAGAGGAATTGACCGGCAGGATTCAGCTCTAGAAAAACAAGGGGGGTGTAGGGGCTTTTGTGTAAACGGAGTTTC
>JBBRRP010000216.1:0-6910 GCA_038246305.1 Polyangiales bacterium
AACTTGTGGCGCTCAGGTGCCGCCCTGGTGGCACTCCACAGAACCATTGACTCCTCGGGGCCGACGGTGTCATACGCCGTGGGTAAGGCGCCTGGCGGGCATCGGTTCTCACGTTGAGAAATCGCTGAATGCGTCGGGGAGGAAAATTTATGAATTCGTGGTCAGTTCGTGGTGGGTTTCTTGTGTTGCTGTGCTCGGTGGGTGTTGGCGTCGTCGGGCACGGCTGCGGGCGGAAAGAACCGAACCAAACGGAGCGTGTTGGCGTCGCCTACGGGCCGCTGGTCTCGACCGCGCCGACCCCCACCCAACAGCAGCCCACGAGTGATGCCGGTCCCGCGCTGACAACACTGCGCGTGGCGCTTCCAAATGGCTCCACCCTGGAAGACATCGCAATTGGTGCAACAGAGCGGATTCAGCTTGGCAGTCGAGGAAAGGTGACGCGAGGCTCAGAGTTTGGAGAGCTAGCGGTCAGCCAGGTTGCCGGGAGTCCCGGACAGCTCGAAGTTGACGACGGATCGCACGTGGGGAACATCGTTTCTAGTGCGCCAGTAGTGCTCGGTTCACGCGTGACAGTCAGCGGGTTGGTGAGAACCTCCGCAACGCTTGAAAAGGCAACCGACGCCAGCATCAGCGCCGGGTCCCAGGTGATCTCTCCCAGTTCGCCTAAGATCGTGACGTTGTCCGTAGAGTTTCCCACTGAAAGCGGCGCTGATCGCAGCGTGAGCACCGGCGAGGTTGCCCTCCCGCCAGGACGCCTAGGGAACGTAGCCATTAAGGCGGGGGCGAAGCTGCGTTTGAGCACGGGATCGTATTTCTTCGATTCGTTGCGGCTGCTGGCTGGGGGCTCTTTGGTGTTCGACAATCAGCAAGGCTCCGTGTTCGTCTACGTGCGAAATGCGCTCACACTCGAGGGCTCCACCTCCTCGCTCGCCGCCAAAGCGAATGTCCTTTTCGGCTACCTGGGCTCAGCCCCCGTCTCGGTCGCAGCGTTGAAGGGCCTGTTGCTAGCGCCCAACGCAGAAGCCACGTTTCACGCTGGAAAGCACGCTGGCGCAGTGTTCGCCCGCAGTGCTCTACTGGAGGATGATGTCGCCTTCGAGCAAGTTTCTTTTTCCAGGGACGACTGCGAGGAGGCCATCGACGAATGCGCCGAGGTGTTCGGGTGTCCACTGCCTGACGGCGACAAGGATGGTTTGAGTGACTGCGCGGAGCTGGCAGACGATTTCACATCTTCGGATCCAAGTGTCTTCAATGGCGTGAGAACGGAGTGGCGGCCAGCTTGCCACTCGAACCCGGCACCTGGGCTCCTTGACACCCTTTCAGAAGTGGCGGCGTGCCAGTCGGCACCGCCGATTGAAACCAAAGCGCAGTACTCCGGCTGGGACACATCGGGACCCAGCAGCTCCGACATTTGCGATATCAATCGCGACTATCAACCGCCCTGGGATGCTTGCAGTGCTCCGGCTCTGACCCCGGCTCGAGCCTCCTGGTCGGTCGCGTCAACCGGCGTCATTCAACTCGAAAAGGCGGGATACCATTGCTTTGGCGTCTTCGGTGACGAGGAGAGCCACACCTCGGGGGCACTCTTGTTCGCTCAGGAAACGAGTTCCATCACGTTCTCGAGCGGAGATCGTTGCTTCAATCTGCAGCCAGGGATCTATCCGATACGCTGGTTCTACGAGGTCGTCCCGCTGGGCGTAGAATGCGAACCGAATCACGGCGACTGTGAAGTCAATCGTGAGTTTAGCGTCAATTATTGCTTCGGCGGGGCCAAGAAGTGTGAACCTAGCGCGGCTATTCCGACCGCGATGTTGCGACCGGACGCTGGTGGCAGCGGTGGTGGTGGTGCTGGTTGCACGAGTGCAAGCGCTTGCAGCGCGAGTTGTCCGTGTGGGTCCGGTCGCGAGTGCACCTTGGACCGCGATTGCACCAGCGGGTTGGTGTGTGCCAAGGATAACGGCGCCCGTTATGGCTTGGCTCGAACGGCCGACGTGTGTATGCCTGCCGCGTGCTCCTTGATGTCGCACACCGTAGGCTGCGGTTCACCAGAGGCTCCTTGCGGAACGTGCGAAAATGCAAAGCCTTGCGGTGGGGGCTATGGCAGTTGTCTGACTGGGGAAGTGTGCGGGGACAAGAATGGTGCACAGTTCGGATTGTCGTCGACGATAAACGTGTGTTGGAGTGCATCATGCTCGACATCCGGGCCCGACTCGTGTGGCACGCCTGACTCCCGTTGTGGCTCGTGTGTTTGCACGCCGCGGTGTGAAAACAAAAAATGCGGCGATTCAGCCTCTGACGGTTGTGGTGATTTTTGCGCCAGTGTCTGCAAGGAAAAAGAGCCTGGGTGCACCGCGGATATTGACTGCGGGCAGGGGCTGCGTTGTGTTCAGGGCGGGGGAGCGAGGATTGGGCTCCCTCATGCGAACGTGTGTCTCAAACAAGAGTGCACGGAACTCGAACCGGCGGCTCAAAAGACGGCAGGCTTGTGCGGGGCCGAGTCCGCCACATGCGGGCGATGTCCTTCGATAGCCGGAACGTGCGCCTTTCGAACGTGCGGGACGAATCCAGTCACCGGCGAGCAGTGCGGGCCGGGATGTTCAGGTGGGACCGTTTGTAACGGAGATGGAACGTGTGTTGTTCCAGTGGCGGCAGGTGAGTTGAAGCTGGCGCCGGCGGCCCCCGTACAGGTCACGACCGGTACGACCGACAGCATTGCCTTCGACCAGCAGTCCAGCGCGGGTGCACCGGTCGAAGTTCCGGGGTCTCTACCCGGAACGTTTAACGTCAACGACGCAGGCAAGGCTACGTATACGATTCCCATTGCAGTCCCCGCAGGGCGTCTGGGCCTGCAACCAAGCCTCAGCTTGAGCTACAAGAGTTCGCAAGCTAAGGGTCCACTCGGCGTCGGATGGGGGATCGGCGGGCTCTCAGCTATCTCGCGTTGCCCGGATATAAGGGCGCGTCAACTCTATCCATCGCGGGTGGACTATGACGAAATGGATTTCTTGTGCATGGACGGCCAGCGCCTCAAGAAGGTCGGCATCGGCCAATACAGGCTGTTGCCCAACAATCTGAGTCGTATTTCTGACATATCAGACAGAACACAACTCGACGTGACACCCTCGCTGGGCGCTCCAAGCGGGTGGACCGCCTTTGAGGTTCGCACCAAAGATGGGCGAATTCTGACCTACGGAGGCACCTCGGATTCCCTTCAGCTCTGGAAGGGTACCGATCATGTGGCGGTAGCCGTTTGGGCACTTTCGAAGATCTCCGATCGCGCTGGCAATGAAATCACCTTTCACTACAACTCTGCGAGTAGCGACACATCTAAAGGTTGCACCGACGAAAACCCCTGCGGCACCCAAGAGCAAGTTCTGACCTCTGTTGTCTACGGTGGCAACGCCAACGGCGCCGGCAAGGTCATTGATCCCCGCTACACCGTCCGTTTCGACTGGGCGTCACTCAGTGACAACCCACGCCAATATGGCTCCGGTTTTCGCTCCACAGGTCTGCCAACGGTAATGAGCAAGCGCTTAGACACTATCCGAGTGCTCCAGGGAGATAAGACGATCCGTTGGTACAACCTGACGTACTACAGCCCCGGCGCGGCCTTCGGTCTGGAGCGCCTCACCAGCGTCCAAGTGTGCGGAGCGATGTCAGAAGACCCAGGGTCACAGGCGTGCTTCCCGGCGACGAAGCTAACCTATTCTGAGTACACGGGAGGCGCAGCTTTCAGCAACACCTGGGTCTCGAATGTGACCCTCAATGCCTATCAAGACAAGTTGATTCCATTGGATTTCGATGGCGATGGTCGCGATGACCTGCTGAATATAGACAGTTCCTGGCGCATTTTTTCGGCGGGAAGCAGTGGTTTTAGCAAAATCTATGAGGGTGTCGCAGCTGCACCCTGTATCAGCAGCGCGTCCGTTTTTGATTTCAATTTAGATGGGCGAAACGATCTCCTCAATAGGTGCCCAGATCAATATCGGTCTGCAGATATTTATATCTCCACTCCCGGAATCGCCGGTGGAGCAGCAAGTTTTAAGCGTGTGTCGGTGGACCTCCCCGGAGTGCACGGTGGGCTTCCTCTCCACTTGCTTGACGTAGACGGCGATGGAATGGAGGACATCATTCAGCTTACCGATTCAGCCGTGACGATCTGGCTCCGCGATGTGGACCACAGCACCATCGGACTAGCCGATACATTTCGGGAGTACGCCACCGTTGATTTCCCCGGAATCGTCCGGGATGCGCCGCTCTTTTCTGACGTCGACGGCGACGGCAAGAAGGATCTGATGGTCAAGCTTGACTCAGATGGCTCGTGGTATCGGTATGATTACCGACTCGTCGATGCGAAGCACCTCGGAACCTTCGTTCGAACAGGGGTCCAGACGGGCAGCCGCGACTCGTCGGGCCGCTGGACTAGCTCAGTCATGGAGGCTGCGGAAGGCCAGTTTCATTTTTGGGACTTGAATGGCGATGGCTTGAAGGACCTTGTTAACTATTCTGGGCACGGCGGCGCCGTTTGGCTTGCAACGTCCATGGGGTACCGCCCACCCACCGTTTTGGCATACAATTCTGGGATAAACAGGTTGGCATCTCACCTGCTCACCGACATTCATATCGGGCTCGACTCGAATTGGGACGGCATGGAGGACGTTGTGAGTTCGCCGTCAGTCCGGGAGCCCGACCGTTGGAGCTTGGAGCGAGGGTATTACGGATCCCTGCTTCCCGCGTTGAGTCCCGGAGGTAACCACCAGCCGGAATTCCAGGCGCAACCGGGTGTCACTCCCCCCTTAATTTCTCAGGCCTACGGAGGGGATATACGGAAATTTTCTGCGATTACGGCCGATGTCAATGGCGACGGAGCGCCTGACTTAATTCACGTTAATTCTGAATGGAAGATTGCGGTGCAGTTCGGCCTTAACGCCCGCGTTAACCTGCTCACGAGGATCGAGAACGGTCTGGGTCGATACGTGGGGATCACCTACGATTTGTCACAAGGGAGCCCCGTTTTCGTGAATCCAGGGGTCGCCCCGGAGATGCTCCTGAGTCCCTCAGTTTATAGAGGGCCTGCCACTCCCGCGACTTATGACACCGGACCCACGGCGTGTCATTGGCCGATCAAATGTTTGACACGAGCAGGTCCTTTGGTGGCCTCGCACCAGGTTGGATTGATGAATGGTAAGCTTGACCGACGTGAACGCAACTTCTTCTATTCCTACGAACGAGCGCAGCACGACCTGCTCGGACGCGGAGAACTCGGTTTAGCGGGTCGGAAGATTGATGAATTTAATGCAAACGAGAGGCCAATTACTTCTCAGGAGCTCTTTGGAATCAAGTTCACCAAGATAACTTTCGTTCCAAATAAGCCGGGCCGGGAGTATTATCCTTTTGCCGGTCGCGTTGCGACGATCCAGACCGAGACTCCCACTGAAGGCGCATCGACAGCGATCAACGGCGGCTTCCGAACCAGCCGCAAGAAGGAAACAGCGCTTACCTGGGCACTTGAACCAAGTGATGTGCTTAGTGAACGGTTCCCAGCTGTCGCTTCGACACTCGTCAAGGTCATCGAGGGGCGCCCGGACACCTTCCCGACAGAATCGTTGATCAGCACCACTCACCACCAATTTTACTACGATCTTTACGGTAATGTAGTTAGGGAAACGGACAGTGTTGGGACGAGCTATTTCGACTCCCGCCCCCAGACCCAGCCCGGCGTAACTGTACAAACCAAACGAACTGAACGCCAGTTTGACGGTTCTGCAGAACGCGTCGATGAGTGGCTTATCTCGCTCCCGCTTTCTGAGTCAGTGACCGACACGAGAGAGGGAGAAGGGCACAACACCAGCATCACTCGCACTACGGGATTTGAGTACAACGACAAGGGGTTGCTCACCGCCGTTATTCGGGAGCCGAACTCTGCAGAATCAACTGTTCCCGACGAACAGCGGCTTTACCTGCGAACCGAATTCACGCCCAACGCAGTCGGAAATGTGGAGACGGTAGTGGCTCGCGACGCGTTCGGGAACATTCGGACTACTTCAGCGACATTCGATCCCTACCAAATATTTCCTCAAACCGTGACCGACGGTAAGAATCACTCACAGTCGGTGCGACTCGATCCGCTGCATGGCGGAGCCACCAGTGTGATCGATCAGAATGGAGTCACCACCACGCTCAGCTATGACGCGCTCGGTCAGCTCAAGGGCAGTAGCGATCCGAATGGATCAACTACGATCACCCGAACACGCGAAACGTCTCTCGCGACCGATCTAACGCTTCCTGATGTTTTGGGGATCCCTTCAATTCGTGTGAAAACGGTGAGCGACGGGTCCGGATACCGGGTTGAGGATTTCGATGCCTTCGGTCGACGAGTGCGCGTAAAAACCAGCGGTTTAGCTCCCTGCGCGGCCCCCCCTTGCAGTGCGGCCCCTGAAGTGATTCAGGAATACGGATATAATCATATCGGAAAGCTCGCTGAATACTCTCGTCCCCACGTGCTGGGAGATCGCTCCCAAGGAAACGTCTTTAGGAGCTACGACGAACGGCTCCGACTGATCGAGGAGAAAACCCTCTCAAGCGGTGAACTCGGTGACCGAGTTACAAGCTACGAATACGCGTCCGCTGCTACCTATGCCGTTGTAGGTCCGATCGCGGCCCCAGAACTTAGCCGTTGGGTACGAAGCCCTACGGACGCAGAGCTAGTCGTCAGGACGGATCCAGACGGACACACCAACACCACCGTCACGAACTGGGACGGACAGTTGGTATCCGATTCACGGAGCCGTGTAGCAAGTTAGCGGCGGCGGGCCCAAGGTGTGCCCATGGCAACAGCATCAGAATGGGCAGAGCACGTGGCCGCATGGCGGGCGAGCGGGAAGAGTTCGCGTGAGTTTTGTGTTGGACG
>JBBRRP010000217.1:0-6730 GCA_038246305.1 Polyangiales bacterium
AACGGAAGTGGCGGCGGTTTGGCGGGCACACTTGGGCTAACGACAGCACCTTGTCGACTGCGGAGGAGGGCGATGACATCTTCGACAGCCTTTGGATCGAGTTTGTGTTTGAAGGCCGGCATTGACGTTTGCGGGCGGCCTTCGGTGATCGCGATCCGCAGAAATCCGTCGTTCGCCGTGGCGAGAAAGCCACTGTCGCCGATGCGTGGCGCTGGCCCGCCGCTGCCCGTCGGGCCGTGGCAGCTGGCGCATTCGCGTGCGTAGATGTCGGCGCCGCGAAGGCTGTCGCCCTGGCTGGGCCGGGGATCGACACGGGGTTTTTCTTTGCTGAAGCCGCGCAAGTATTGAATCACAGCGCTCACGTCACCCGGGCTGAGCGGGCCGCCGCGCTCTTTGCCCCACGCAGACATCGTGGTGCCCTCGCGACCGTGGGCGATGACAGCGGTGAGGAAGCTATCGCTCGCCGTGGCGAGAAAATTGGCGCCGCGCAAGCGAGGAGCTTGATCCGCTTTATACCCTTCGCCAGCCGCTCCGTGGCACACCGAGCACATGCGCTGATAGGTTTCACGTCCGTGATCCCGCCTGAGCTCAGCCTGGCTCTGGGCCACGGGCTGCTTCGGAGCACGGTTGCAGCCTACCGACAACGCAAGAATGATCCATTTTGAGAACCCGGTAGGTTGTGGTCGTGGAAACATGGGTGCGTCCGGCGAAGCGAGGGCTTTTGCTGCGGTGCTGCAGCAAATTCTGGGAGCGAGTGTCGCGGATGGTTGTTTACCTTGTGACAGCTGACGCTGCAAACATCGCGTCAGAATGTAGCTAGTTGCTGCGCTCACCGCGGGGTGCGATAGCTGGTGACCATGAGTGGGAGTTACCGCCTGAGGGCATTAGTTGGCTGGTCTTTGCTGGTCGTCTTATTGGGGCTGGGAAGCACGTCGTGTACTGCGAAAGTTGAGGATCGGCGCAAGGCGCCGATAGCGGCAGCGAACAATCTCGCCAGCCCGGTGGGTAATAGCCTGGCGAGTAATAGCCCGGCGAGTAATAGCCCGGCGGGTAGTGCGGGCTGTGCAGCGGGTGAACTCTCGTGTGCAGGGCGCTGCACGGACCCGAAGAATGATGCAGCCAATTGTGGCAGCTGCGGGAAGACCTGTACTGGAGCCTTGGCCTGCCGAAACGGGCAATGTGCTCAGGCCTGCCCTAGCGGTCAGAGTGACTGCGGGGGCGTGTGCTTGACGCTGGCGAGCGATAGTGCCAATTGTGGTGCGTGTGCCAACGCTTGCGGCACCGGGCGAGTCTGTGACGGGGGAGCCTGCAAGTGCCCAGGCGGCCAGCTCTTTTGCGGAGGCGCCTGTGTGGACGTGGGCCAGAGTGCAGCGAATTGCGGCCAGTGTGATGCGGCTTGTCCAGTGGGCAAAAGCTGCGTTCTTGGGAAGTGTGAATGCGACCCTGGGAACACTTTCTGTAATGGCGCTTGCGTAGATACTCAAGTCACGAATGAACACTGCGGTGATTGCGGGACGGTGTGCAACGGCGGACAAACGTGCCAAGCGGGGGTGTGCACCTGCCCAGCCGGAGGCAGCTTCTGCGCTGACAATTGCATCGACACCAAGATCACCGATGCTCACTGCGGTGGCTGCAACATGGCGTGCGCGCTAGGGAAATCGTGTGTGGCGGGTCAGTGCACGGGTGGCGGTGGCTCCGGCGCCGATGGTTGCATGGGGTTGGCGCACGACATCAGCGTGAGCCAGATTGCAGTTTACCAAACGGTGAAAGTCGCGGTGATGAACGCAGGCGCTGCTGTCGCCGTGGCGAGCCGCAATACGGATGTGGTGGTGGGACGCGACAGTCTATTTCGAGTGTTCGTGACCACCAATCCCGGGTTTGTCGCCCGCGAGGTATCAGCGCGGCTGGTGATCGTGAACGGCGCCACAACAGATAGCTTCTTTCAAAAGAAAGCGATCAGCAAAAACTCGGTTGAGGCTGACACTGCCACGAGCTTCCAGCTCCAAGTTCCCAAAGACAAGATCACCGCCGCTACTCACTATTATGTCGAGCTCGTTGAATGCGCAGCCACCGTTGGGGGCAATGTGGCGAGCCCGCGCTTTCCAACGGGCGATGGAGATGTCGAGCTTCTGGCGCGCACCACGGGCGGCCTGAAGATTAAGCTTCTGCCCATTTTGGCCAACGGAAAGGTGCCGGACACGACACCCGCTTCTCTCGACGTCTACCGTAGCCAATTCCTCGCAATGTATCCGATCAGCAGCATCGAGATGACGGTGGGGGATAGCTTGACTACGAATTATCCGATCGACTGGAGCGGCGTGCTCGACCAGGTGCGCGCCAAACGTCAAACCGACAATCCGCCCGCAGACGTCTACTATTATGGGCTTCTGAAACCCGAGGACACGTTTAAAGCCTTCTGCGGCAGCTCTTGCACGACAGGCATTGGCTACGTTTCCAGTCAAGCGAGTAGTCGCGCGGCTTTGGGGATTGGTTTTGCCGATGTGGCCTCCGCCCAGACGATGGCTCACGAAGTGGCGCACAATCATGGTCGCAGCCATGCACCCTGCTCCTCCGGCGGTACAATCGCGAACGTGGATCCGGGCTACCCGTATGCGGGCGCGAAGATTGGAGCCTGGGGCTACGATCCGCGGACGCAGGCTCTCTTTGACCCAATGAGTCGCACCGATCTGATGGCGTACTGCAGCAGTAAATGGATCAGCGACTACACCTACGATGGGATCCTCAATCGGGTAGCGACGGTGAACGGAGTTCAAGACGTTTACGTGGCTCCCGAAGCACTCAGCACCTTTCGTGTGCTCCTGCTGGATGCCAAAGGGCCGCGCTGGGGTGCGCCGATCACGGAGCCGTCGTTGCCTAGTGGTGAGCCCGTTTTGGCGGAAGGCCTGGACGCAAACGGGAATTTCTTGGGCTACCTGGAGGCGTACATCACCGAAATTTCAGATATTGACGCCTGGAGCGTGCAGATCCGCGAGCCCGATCCGCGTGCAGTGATGGTGAGGATCGCGGGTTATCCTGCGATTGCGTTTGCTCGAGTGCACTGACGGTGGACGGGGTTGGATCTTTGGCGTTCACACGCGGAACGCCTCGACCGGGCGTGCGTATCGCTTACGGCGCCCAACGCTCTCCGACCAGGGTCGTTGTCCCGTTGTTGAGGCCACCCCAAGTGATGAATTGCCCATTGACCCATGCGCCCACTCCCCATTCATGGGCAAGGCCTGATGGCCAGGCTGGGATACCACTCCAGGTATTCTGCGCTCGATCGTAAACGCCACCGTCTGTCTTGAAGACTCCCACTAAATCGCGGCCAGCCAGAAGCGCGAAGTCATCGGCGTCGATGGCGAACGCCCAGCCCGAGCGTCGTTGTGGGGCCCAGCGATTCGTTGGCTGGCCTGCTGTTGCGATAGCCGTCCAGGTGCCAAGGTTGCCGCCCTCCAGCGTGAGTCCAGGTGTCGCCGCCACGTCGTTGTTGTCGCGCCCTCCCCAGACCCATAGCCGAGAACCTGAGTAGGCAGAAAAAGCACCGTAACGACGTCCTGGTAGCACCTTGATGAGTGTCCAGCCGTTCGTGGTCATATCGTAGACCGCCCCCGCATCTTGAGCCTGCCCCTGCTCGTCGAGCCCTCCGACGACGTACAGCTTTGAGCCCTCAACCGCAAAGCCCGGGTGCTCAAGCCTGCCCAAGAGGTCGTTGGTTGCGTTGAACCAGTTCTGTCCGAGGATTTGGTATTGGGCTCCCTTGTCGAGTACAGAGCCGTTGCGGGTCCAACCCAACGTAAAGAAGGCCGCGTTGCCGTACGCGAAACCAATGGACCCACTGCGAGCTACCATCGGGTCCTTCGGAAGCGGCTGCCAGGCATTGTTCACCGGATCATAGAAAGCGCCATTCTTGTATTCGGCGGCGCCGTCTGCCGTGCGGCCTCCCCAGACGATGACTTGAGATCCAGTCCACACGGCCGTGGCGAGAACCCGCGCTGAAGGAGTATTGGCTGAAACGGCGGTCGCTTGCCAGGTGTCGAGTCCTGGATCGTAAATGGCGCCTGAATTCAAGTTGATCCCATTCTGATCGACGCCACCCCACACGAAGAGCTTTTGGCCCATCACTGTGTAAGCAGCCTGCGAGCGGCCTACAAAGCCACCAGGCGGAGCGCTCATCGAAACCCATCCCTTTTGACAGGTACCATTCATACACGTGCGGCCTTGGGCACACGCGGGTGTGCACACAACGGGCCCCGCGCCGCCAGTGCCGCCCATGGAAGGCGTTCCGCCGGATGCAGCGCCCCCGCCGCTGGTGCCACCAGCTCCAGTGCCACCCGTTAATCCAGCGCCACTTCCTCCGCTGTTCGATCCGCCGCTCAACGCGGCCACACCACCGCTCGAGTTAACGCCTCCGGTCGCTGGGCCACCGACCCCACCCGTCGCCGCACCGCCGAGCCCGCTCATCATGGCACCGCCGAATCCGCCGGAACCTCCGCTCGGCGCTCTCCCGCCCAGGGTTGAGCTCATACCACCAAGGTTCGGAGCACCACCACTGGTTGCGCCACCGCTCGCTCTTTGGCTAGAAGCCAGCACGCAGACCAGGCGCATCGCGTCGCACGAGTACCCTGAGACGCAGTCCGTGTCCGCGGTGCAGGCCTTCCCTTTTAGGAGTTCTGCTTCTCCGGCTCGGGAGCAACCGAACGCTCCGCCGAGGCTTCCGAGGACGCCAGCTGATCCGAGGATCGCAAGAACCGCGAATGGTCCACAGTTTTTCATAGGTAGCCTCAAAATGAGCCTTTTATTGAGCACGCAAAGAGGCCGCAACCCCAGGCGATCTGCTCCTTCGGGCCCGATTCGTGCGGTTGCATATAAAGCAGGACACCACCGGTTATCGCCAGCGCGCCGCCGACTCCTGCCAGAATGCGAGCCGTAGTTTGAGAAGCCTGCATGTCGTGAATATGGCCGAGTGCTTGCGCTTGAGTTAGCGCTTTGCGAGCCTCGTCCTCGGAGCTTCTGCTCGAGAGTTCGAAGTACCCCGCCGTGGCCAAGCTGGCACCGGCACCGCCCAAGACCAACCAAGGCAACAGGTTGGTCGTTGAGGTGCTGGCGGGATGCTTGGAATTCTTTGCGCTGCTGGCCCTTTCTGCTGCCGGCGGTTCGTTGCTCGCTGCCGGAAGAGTTCCTGCCGCGGCAGGCTTAGGACGGGTATGGAGTTCTGCGAATAGCTCAAGCGAGCGATGCTTCTGAAGCTCAAAGCTCTGCTTCTTGTCTGCATATCCCGAAAGTTGCAACGTCAGGTTGTGAAAACCCGGTAGGATTTCCGAAGTCCACGGCGTGATGCCCACCGGGCGCCCATCAACGAGCACGGTAGCTCCGTCTGGCTTTGAGAGCACGGTCACTTGTTGAACCCCGCGGAGGCGAAGTTGATCTTCCAGTTCACCGATTCGAGCGGTGATCTTCTCGCGGTCCGCGACCGTGGGATCACGGCGCAGGTAGTCGCGGAAGAAACTGAGTGCGCCCGCATCGTCGCCCAGCTTTTCGTAAGCCTTGGCAATGTTGAACGAAGTGCTGGCGCTTGGGTAAACGCGATTAGCTTCCAGGAACGCATCGATGGCATCTTTGTAGCGGTTCTCTCGGAAGGCCAAAACTCCCTGGTCGAGGTGTTCCTTCGCCAAGTCCTTGGCGTGTGCTTCAGTAGCCGACGCAGGTGATGACTCACTTGGCTCGGCCAATGCGGTCGCCGCGCAAAGTGTGAGCGCCACGAACGTAAGAAGAGGGAGTCGCGAACGTGTTCTCATGGGTCAAAGACTGGTCTTGAGTTCGTCGTCGCCGTTCGCTGGTTTTCGGGGAGTCCGGGTGCGCCCGTCTGTGCGGGGCGCCGCTTTGGGTGAGGACCGGCCGTTTTGCGCTTTGGTGCTACCGCTCGACCCAACTTGGGTCACGCCCTTGGCCGAGGAATTGGCGGGTTTGCGTGGCCCGTCCATCGGCAGTTGGTCAACAGCGATCGATTCAGGCTCTGGTCCGCGTCGCAACGGTCGGGCGTCCAAGAGGGTACCGCTGCTGCTTGAAGCAGCCTGAACGCTCGGAGCGCTTGCCGCTGTGGTTGGCTTTAGAGCTTGCTCTTTGGCATTGTCCGAGCGCCCCAATGCAAACCACAACAACGCAACAATGGCGGCTAAACCGAGGGCGATCGCGACGCCTACGAGGCGTGACTTTGGAGCCGCCGCGGGTGCGACCGCTCTTTCCATCGTTGGCTGCGTTGAACTTACGATCAGCGTCGTTGATTCAGAAAGTGCGCCTTCGGGCCGACCGGAATGCAACGCATTTCGTGGCGAGGTCCCCGAGTATTGGTGCCAGGCACCGCGAAGGGATGCGCCAGCGATGTCGTCGGACTCACCGTGAGAGATCAGCCAGTCTGCGAGCGCGCAGCCGTAAGGCTCCATCGCTGACCACCTCAACGTGGGGTCCTTGGCCAGGCCTTTGCAGATGATGGTCCACAGCGCTTCGTCCCCCGCGCTGAAGCTGGTTGTTGGCGGTGGGTGATCTTCGATGATCGAACGCATCAAAGCGTTGTAGTTGGGGCCTTCAAACGGCAAACGGCCTGTGATCATCTCGTAAAGCACCACGGAAGCGGACCAGATGTCGGCCCGATGATCGACGTCCTGTCCGCGTGCTTGCTCTGGACACAAGTACGCAGGTGTTCCAAGCACGGTACCCATGCGCGTCAAACGAT
>JBBRRP010000218.1:0-6605 GCA_038246305.1 Polyangiales bacterium
CGTCCAACACAAAACTCACGCGAACTCTTCCCGCTCGCCCGCCATGCGGCCACGTGCTCTGCCCATTCTGATGCTGTTGCCATGGGCACACCTTGGGCCCGCCGCCGCTAACTTGCTACACGGCTCCGTGAATCGGATACTCATAAGTCGCCGGGCAGGTGAGTGGTTGGAGCACAACTTCGGTAGCCGACTCGTCACTCGACTTAGGTTCGCCACAGCCTTGTCCAAGTCCTGCAACAATGCCTAGCGCGGTGAGGCGAGCGAATTGAGTACGAAGCATAGAGATCCTTGACGTTGGGCCTTGAGGGCATGGGTTAGGTGAATAGCCGCTCGTCGAATGGCCGCTCGTCCCGCGATTGATCACGGGTCCGAGAGAAAGTCGAAGAAAGCCTCAAAATTTACCTATTTTGCATTCGGCGCGATCAGATCTCCGCCGAGCGGCCATGTGCCCTGTGCGACGCCGTGGTGCCGCCGAAGGAGACTCGCCGTGACATGCGTCAACTGGCCGTGGCTTGGGAGCAAGGGGGCCAGGTCGCTGTGAAGAGGGCCTGCGCTCTCAAAGCAACTTAGTAGAAATACCCTTTAAAAAGGCGGACCACATCCGCCAACCATTCGCCGTTGTAGGGTGCAGGCTCGGACATCATCGGCGAGCTCATGGCCAAAAGGTTCGCCCGCTTTTCGCTCAGATGGTGAGCCATTCGCTCCAGTTCGCGATGGCGAGACTCATCGAGACCGCCCTTCGCGACGAATTGGATGATGCGTCCGAGTTCGTCGCGATCAAACCAGATCCCGTGAGGTTTACAGACGTCCACGATAACACCGGACGTCTCGGCGAAATTCTTGCGATTCATCAATTGTTGGCAGTGGGGGCACGGCACGTAGCGCGTGGGCACCACCGCACCTGGATTCCGTTCGAACGCTTCCAGCTCGAGGTACGGCCCTCGACTTGAAAGCACGATGCCTTGTTCGTCGCGACTCTTGATCAGATTGTCGAAAGTCGTCGCTTCCAACCAAACCCCACCACAGGAAGAGCACTCCTCAAGCAAGGTTTCGCCCACCAAATGCGCCGACAAGGTGAGCCCATTTAACGGAGTGCGCCCGGTCGACGCATGCGTCGAACAACGAGGACACGCGCGCTTCGAAGCTTCCTCAGGGGTGGCGTGCGCGGCAAGCAGCATCTCCGCGCCACAGTGTTGACAGTGGTTCGACCCGACAAACACGCGGCCAAAACAGCTAGGACAGGCCACCACAGCGAGAGCGGTGCGGCAATACGCGCAGGCCACGTCATCCGGCGAAGCGGGCGCCCCACACGCGGGGCACTTTAGCATCGCTGCTGATTTGCTGAGCTTGGGAATGGCGAGCACCGTACCGCAGCGGCAACGAGCTCGCGTCCCAGCCTTGCGCCCCGTGACATCATAGCGAGAGTTGCAACCAGGGCACGTGATGATCATTCTCGGGGCTCCGTGGGGTGCAACCCATGAGCGTAGGCATGCAGTCCTCGTTGTCAACGAGGACCCCGAATCGTGCTAAACGCTCTTCTCTTCTCGCCCCATGTTGCCCCCGCTCGCCTCGCTCAAGCTCGGCTTGTCTCCCCCAGGCCAGTCGCCAAAGTGTTGGCTCTGGCGGGGGAGACACAAAATCCTCCGAGCACACGGCCGCTCACTCGACCCTGCAATGCAAGATTTACAAGACGGCCACCCGCCTAAGCTCTGCTCCGACGAGCCCGGCCTTGCCGCCTGCTATGCCGCTGGGGCGCGCGGAGGAGCAGCCGCTGGTGACCGCGCCGGCTTGCGCCCCTATCACGCGCCCCCCGCTTGCTCAGGACCGCCTGGAACTTCGCCCCGACGGCAAGCTCGAGCTCGCGGCTATCCCTCAACCCCCAAACTGACGACGCTCGCCCTTCCCGTAAACGCTGGGCCTGGCTAATGGCTCATGTGTTCCGGGCAGATCTCGATACTTGTGTCCGCTGCGGCGGACCCATGCGCTGGCTTGAAGCCGCCACCACCGTACAAGTTGCCACCGCCCTGCTCGCTAAGCTTGGCCTTGCTCCTCAACCTCCTCCGACGCCACCACCGGTTTTGTTCGGGCAGCTCCGGCTCAAGTGCTGTTGAGGTTCTGACGCTGGGCTTGTTGCACCACGGACGTCAATCCCAAAGCGAACGATGGAGTGTTCGATCGGAGCTCAGTTTTCGCGGTGTTTCAGACATTCGAGATCGAGCGCTTGACAACCCACTCGGCCTGTCGTAGTTTAGTCATATGACTAAGGCAAACGACTAAATCGAGTGCCTCTCAAACCAAGGAGCGAGCGATGCCAATCGATGAAATGAAGTTGAACGAGTTCATGGGTAAAATCGTGGGCGATCTGGGCGTGACGATGAGCAGCACGCTGCTCGTCTTGGGCGACCGGCTCGGCCTCTACAAGGCGATGGCGGCCATGGGAGCGGTTACCGCCGCCGAGCTAGCGCACCGCACCGAGACCACCGAACGCTACGTCCGCGAGTGGCTCGATACCCAAGCTGCTTCGGGCTACGTCACCTATGACCCCAATACCAAGCGCTACACCTTGCCGCCCGAGCAGGCATTCGCGCTGGCGGAAGACGAAAGCCCGGCATCGGTAGCCGGCGCATTTCAGATCGCGAGGGCGATGTGGAGCGCGATCGACAAGATGGAGGAAAACTTTCGCACCGGTCAAGGGCTCGAGTGGGGGCATCAACATCCGTGTCTCTTCGAGGGCACCGAGCGGTTCTTCCGCGCTGGCTACGTGGGCAACCTCATAAGCTCCTGGATTCCCGCGCTCGAGGGCGTGAAGGCGAAGCTCGAAGCTGGCGCCAAGGTGGCCGACGTTGGATGCGGATGCGGCGCGTCGAGCATCCTGATGGCGAAGGCGTTCCCGAAATCGACTTTTCACGGGTTCGATTACCATCAGGGATCGATCGACATTGCGACCAAGCGCGCCAAGGACGCGGGCGTTTCGGATCGCGTCAAGTTCAGCGTCGCCAAGTCGACCGACTATCCGGGCACCGACTACGATCTGGTTGCGCACTTCGACTGTCTGCACGACATGGAGGACCCCGCTTCCGCCGCGAAACATGCACGCACCACGCTGGCCAAAGATGGAACTTGGCTCATCGTCGAACCGTTTGCCAGCGACAAGGCCGAGGAGAACCACAATCCGGTCGGCCGCGTGTACTACTCCGCCTCGACGATGCTTTGCGTGCCTCACTCGCTTGCACACCAGGGGCCCGGACTCGGCGCGCAGGCCGGCGAAGCGCGTTTGCGCGAGGTGGTCGTCGACAAGGGAGGCTTCTCGCGCTTCCGCCGGGCCACGCAAACACCCTTCAACCTCATCCTCGAAGCGCGGCCCTGAGGGTCGCTGAACGAAGCACACGGCCGGCGCGTCATGATGACGCGACCGGCCGAATTGAGGTAATTGATGAGCTTCGAATGGCAACCGCGAGGGACAAGGGCAGGCGCAGCAAAGCAAAACGGGACGCCCCCGACGCGTCGCCCACCGATCCCCGTAGCAAGCTGCTCTACGCCGCCGAGCGCTTGCTCGTCGACGTCGGGCACAGCGCCGTCACCACGCGCCTCGTCAGCAAGCAGGCCGGCCTCAACCAAGGCCTCGTGCATTACTACTACGGGTCGATGGAGGAGCTGTTCCTCGCGGTTCTCGAGCGCTTCACCGCGCGGCTGATCATTCGTCAGCGCGCGATGTACGCCGCCGACACCACCTTCCTCGTCAAATGGCGCAAGGCCATGGGATTTCTCGAGGAAGACCTCGCCGCGGGCTATCCCAAGATCTGGCTCGAGCTTCAAGCAATGGCATGGAACAGGCCCCCGATGCGAACGAGGATCGCGGCGGTGCACGACGAGTGGGTCAAGGTGCTGACCGAGGCATTCACCCTAGCAATGAAACATTATGGGATCGCGAACGGCGCGTTGCCGGTCGACGCGATGGTCGCCCTGGTCGCTACATTCAACGAGGGAATCATGCTCGAAAGACTATCTGGTATCAGTCGTGGTCACGCCTCGCTCTTGCGATCAATCGATCGCTGGCTCGCATCGCTGGAAGCAGGTGCAAAGTGAGAGCGCTGGAGCCGAGCAAGCAGGGGTTCGTGGAGCGAGACGGTGTTCGCGTCGGCTACGAAGTATTTGGCGAGGGCCCGCGCACGCTGCTGCTCTTGCCATCGTGGTCGATCGTGCACTCGCGGATGTGGAAGGCGCAGGTGCCCTACTTTGCGCGACACATGCGGGTGATCACCATCGACGGCCGCGGCAACGGGCGCTCGGATCGCCCGACCAAAGCAGCCAACTACGACGATCGCGAGTTCGCCGCCGATGCCATTGCAGTGCTCGACGCCGAGAAAATCGATCGCGCCACGGTGGTCTCTCATTCGTCAGGCGCGTATTGGCACTTGATCATCGCGGCGGAGCACCCGGAGCGCGTCGAGGGGTCGATCTTCATCGCCCCTTCGCTGCCCCTCGCGCCTCGACACCCTGGGCGTGACATCAACTTCAACGCTCATCATCCCGACAACGAGGGGTGGCACAAGATGAACCGCCACTCGTGGCTCGCCGATTTTCGCGGCTTCCTCGAGTTCTTCTTCGGCCACCTGTTCACCGATCCGCACTCCACCAAGCAGATCGAGGATTGCGTCGGCTGGGCGTTGGAGACGACCCCCGAAACCCTGATCCTCACCCTCGAGGCGCCGTCCCTCTCGGTCGATAAGGTGAAAGAGCTGTGCAGCCAGGTGAAAGGGCCGGTGATGGTCATCCATGGCGACGCCGACTCGCTCGTTCCCCTTGCGCGCGGTGCCGCGCTCGCCGAAATCACCCGCGGACAGCTCGTGACGTTCGATGGCGGAGGACACGGACCCTACGCGCGCGATCCGGTGAAGTTCAACCTCCTCGTACGAGACTTCGTGGCACCGCGCGTGCCGACCAAACGTTGGCCGCGAGCGCTCACGCGTAAGAAGCGCGCACTCTTCATCTCTTCGCCCATCGGTCTCGGTCACGCGCAACGCGACGTTGCGATCGCCGACGAGCTGCGCAAGCTGCACCCAGGCCTCGAGATCGATTGGCTCGCGCAGAACCCGGTCACCAAGGTGCTCGAGGCACGCGGGGAACGAATTCATCCCATGAGCGCGTTCCTCGCGAGCGACTCGGCCCACATCGAGAGCGAAGCCTCCGAGCACGATCTGCACTGCTTTCAGGCTTGGAGGCGGATGGACGAGATCATGGTCGCCAATTTCATGGTGTTTCACGACCTCGTGCAAGACGAGAAGTACGACCTGTGGGTCGGCGACGAGGCCTGGGAAGTCGATTATTTTCTCCACGAGAATCCGGAAGAAAAGCGCGCCCCCTATGTATGGCTCACCGACTTCGTAGGCTGGCTTCCGATGGCCGATGGCGGTGCGCACGAGCAAGCCCTCACCGCAGACTACAACGCCGAGATGATCGCCCAGATCGAGAGATTTCCTCGCGTGCGAGACCGCGCACTCTTCGTCGGCGAGCCTGCAGACATCGTCCCCGATCGCTTCGGCCCCGGGCTACCCGAGATTCGTGCGTGGACCGAAGAGCACTACCGTTTCCCCGGCTACGTGACCGGTTTCGACCCCGTAGCGTTCACTGATCGCGGCGCGCTTCGTGCCGAGCTCGGCTACAGGCCCGATGAGCAGATCTGCATCGTGACCGTCGGTGGCTCGGGTGTCGGCCGTTCGCTTCTCGAACGCGTTATCGCGGCCTTCCCGGAAGCGAAACGGCAGCTTCCCGCGCTGCGTATGATCGTAGTCGCGGGACCTCGCATCGATCCGGCTTCACTGGTCGCGACGCCGAAGCACGGTCTCGAGCTGCGGCCCTACGTCGACCAGCTCTATCGTCATCTGGCTGCCTGCGATCTCGCGGTCGTGCAAGGCGGTCTGACCACCACGATGGAGCTTACGGCGAACCGACGCCCGTTCATCTACTTTCCGCTTCGTCACCATTTCGAGCAGAACTTCCACGTGCGTCACCGGCTCGAGCGTTTCGGCTCTGGCCGCTGCATGGACTTCGACCAATCGGGTCCCGCCGAAATCGCAGCGGCGATCGTGGCGGAGATTGCGCGACCTGCAGCGGGCGCAGCAGTGGATGCCGGAGGCGCAGCGCGTGCAGCGGCGGAGATCGCCGCGCTGCTCTAGGTGCCGGGAGCCTTGGTGGCTCTGCGCCTTTGCCGAAAGAGAGCGTCGAGATCCAGTCGCCGCCAAAAGTGGGCCGGCGCCAAGGGCAATCAAAGCGCGAAAAACGCCGTGGAGGCTACGATGGGCTAGGCCAAGGGGGAGGGCCGATGGGCGACCGAGAGGTTCATCATCGCGAAAATCCCACGGATGAGCGACCTCATCATCCGCTCATCGCCCATCCCACCACCGCGCTTTCATCTGGTGCGCTATTTTGGCGTCCTCGCCACCCCCGGTTTTGTTCGGGCAGCTTCGGGTTCTGTTGAGGTTCTGACGCTGGGCTTGTTGCCCTTCGGGGGTGCCGCTCCCTTTGCTGGAAGTGAGCACCTCAGTGCGGAGATCTATTTGCACCGGTATCCTGCTGCCTCTTGAGCTCCGCAATCGATCGTGTTC
>JBBRRP010000219.1:0-6572 GCA_038246305.1 Polyangiales bacterium
CGGAGCCGGCGTCAACCTCGAACCAGACACAGTTCGATCGATCAATCCCGGAGCTTTCACGACGTTGACAGTGAAGAGCCGTGCCAGCCTTTCGCTCGCCGCAGGAACCTATTTCGTTGGCTCGCTCGATCTAGAGCCAGGCGGTAAGCTGCGCTTGGCTAACTCCGGTGGCCCCGTCGAAATCCACGTGCTGGAGCAGCTGAACTGCAAGGGTGATTGGTTGCCGGCGCTCGCGGCGCCCAACGTGCGCCTGGTTTATTGGGGCAGCAACGCGGCGGTGCTCGAGTGCAACCTGCCGCTGATCAGTGTGGTAGCCCCGAATGCCGCTGTGCGGATCGCTGATCGCATCAACGTCGGCCAGGTATTGGCAAAAAGTGTCGAGCTTGGGGCCGACAGCGTGACGCGCGCTGTTCCGTTTCGAGCCTTTGTCAGCGGACCCAGCTCAAAGAGGTTGCGCGATCTGACCCCGACGGAAGGCCTGGCATCGTGCCGGGCGCTGGATGGCCTTCGCAGTCCACAGAATCGCGACATCGACTGCCGACTTAAAGCGAACGGGAAAGTGGTGGAGACCAAGCCGGCCAACAACGCTGCAGCCCGGTCGACGTGCAGCGCAACGTACGACACGTGTGCAGCGGCGGATGCCTGTGCCCAACCCGAGCAGTTTGGGGCAACGTGCAACGCTACCGTCGGAGACCGCGATGCGTGCCTGACCGGGCTTTTGCCGCAGCACTACGCCGCGAACGCGAATGTTCCAGCGTGCTCGAGCACGACTGTGTACGCGGCGTACACCTACCAAGCCGGTGGCGTGAACATTCCAGCGGCGTGTGCCGGCTACTTCCGTTGCTTGGGCGCGAATTAAACCGACGCAAGTTTTGAAGCTTAAGGAGAGCAAATGTTTAAAAGAATACTACTGGTGGTTGGAGTTGGGGTGATTGGCGTCGGCTGCGGCAACACGCAGGATCGGCCACCGCCGCCACCGGGTAACGTGCCAGATGTCTGGCACAAGGTGCACTGCGCCTGTCAGGTACCGCTGAGCCCCGCGGCTCAAAACTACCTCGGCACCTCAGGGCCGACCGTATCGCTGAACGTCGATGCGTGCGAAGATGAGAAGAACGACGCCACCCAGATTACCGCGGACGACACTTGCACGAAAAAGGTTGCCCCTTATGTGCGGGCTGAGCTCGAGCAGACCTTGATTTGGAAGATCGGCTCGCAGCTCGGCGCCAAGGCCGTGTGTAGCGACGCATCTGGCAACGCGGCGTTTGGGCTGATCAACGGTCCTGTGATTTGCACGACCACACCCTATGAGAATGCTGGTGCCAACAGCTCCGAATTTCCGGCGGGCCGGGTCGGCCTCAAGATCGAACCCGCATGCAAAGACGCCTACGCGAAAGCACCGGTTTCGTGCGATTTCACCCCCACCACCGGCAACTGCCCCCTGAGCGTGGATCCGCAAGAGGCCTTCAATCCGAACACCTGCCGCTGCGATTCGGTGACTGGCTGCACCGGTACCTCAGCGCGCGTGAAACGCCCCGCGGTGGGCAACGCGGACGATCCACCGCCCGCGCCAGCATTTGATCCGCAATCTCCGATCGCCGATCTGGCTTTGGGCCGGAAGGACGGCATCATCAACGATGGCAAGCTCAAGATCAGTGTCACCGCAAGGGGATGCATCGACGTACTGGTCGGCTCGATCTGCGCCTCTGACACGGCGAGAGACGAATCGAATCTCTCGGGCGGGTTTCGTGTGTACGGCGGCCCGTGCGTCGGGAGCGCGTGCAACGTCGCGCTTGAGGGCAACCTCGCGGCCGGCCGGCTCCACTTTAACTTCGGCATCGATACGCCGCTGGGCAAGGTGAGCTTCGCCGAGCACAGCATCACCGACTTCATCCTGTTCGTGGGCAGCGGCGACATTTCGGTCCCGGTCGACGCCAATGGCCACGGCTCGATTCCGCCGGGGGCCGCGCAGTACCGAGCCTTCTGGCGCGACAACGGCGCTGAAAAGCAGTCGATCGGCTTCTTCAGTGAAGCCCTTGGTTTCGATATCAACTGGGCGACCAAGACGCTCTCGGTGGATCAGGTCACACTCAACCTTGGAGGGAGCTCGGCAACGGTGTCGTTCGACGGGACGTTCGGAGATTCCCTATTTGATCGCCTCGGCAACCTCTGTCCCAAGCCCAGGCTCGCACAGCCCGTCGGAGCGCTCGCGGTGGCTTGCGGTGCGGATACTCAGGTGACCTTCCCCGTGCCGGGGTTGGCCCTCGGCTGCCGCGATACGCCCGCCACCGTGACGGGCAGCGTGATCGCCGCTAACGGCCAAACACTCGCTACGCCGATTCCGATCGTGAACGGAGCGGCGACCGTACCGCGCGGAGAGCTGGTGGTGCGCTGGATTGCCACCGACACTGAAGGCCGGACGGATCAGGTTGACCAGGTGATCAACGCCGTCACCCGGCCAGCGCTAGCCGCCACGAGCTCGCTCGATCTTGGTGATCGCTTCTTGGTGACCGAAGCGAGTGGACAGTGGGGCGCGGTCTCCAACACCGGCTCGGGGTTGACCGTGCTCAACACTGACGGCCGAGTCGGCGAGTTCGTCAGCGCCACACGCATGACGCTGCGCGACCGTGCAGCGGTCAACCTGCTCGTCAGCAGACAGGTGCCGGAGCGCTTCAACCAAACCATCCTGCTCGCACAATCATTCGTGACGCCCGTCGCGTTCCCGCGACCAGAACTGCCCGCGCTGACCGCTTCGAATAACGACGTCTTTGTCGAGTCCGACACGTCGCGGACGCTCGTGCCCGGGGCCTATGGCAAGGTGACGGTCCATCCTCGCGGCCACCTGAAGCTGCAAGCGGGTGACTACGCGTTCAGGTCACTCGAAACGGATTCGCAGAGCGTCCTCGACCTCAACAAGGCAAACGGCAGCATTCGCGTGGTAGTCTACGAGACCACCAAGCTGCAGGCGACCTACAACCCTACGCCCAACAACGCGACAGGCTTCTTGCTCGGCTACCTCGGTCAACAAACCGTCTACGTGGAGACGCAGTTCCGCGGGACACTCGTCGTCCCCAATGCTAGCCTCAACCTTCGCGCACTGAACGGCCTCAGCCATGAAGGAGAGTTCTACGCTAAAGATCTCAAGACCGAAGGCGGCGCTACCGTGCGGCACGTTCCGGCGACGTGTGCACTGCCCTAATAGCTGGCTCGTCGCGTTGGTCGCCGCGCCTCTGCTCTTGTTGATCAGCGGCTGCGGAGACCAACGCAGCTGGTTTGAAGGCAACCGCCTGTGGGAATCGGAGCACTTTCGGTACCACTCGTATGCGGATGACGACTCGGTGTGCGAGGGGGTGCTCGACACCCTTGAAGCGCACTGGCAGCGGACCCACGACTACCTGGGCTTTGCTTGGAAGTCCGGCGCCAAGGTCGACTATTACAAGTTTCGGACAGAGGAGGAGTTCGAGCGGCTGGCGGATTGCCCCGACTCGCTTGGCTGTGGCGGGGGTTTGGCGGTTCGAGCTTTCTTGTCCGCCCATCAGCACGAGTTGGTGCACAGCTACTTCGACGCCGACCAAGTTTATCCGCCATCGTTCTTGGCCGAAGGCATTGCCGAGGTGATGTCGTGTGAGGTCCCGCACGAGTCGAGTCTCCGCACCTGGCGCGACGTGGTGGAAAAGACCGTCGCTCAGGACCCATCTTTGGGTAACGACGGAGCCTGGCTGATCGGTCACCTGCTCAAACACTATCCCCGAAGTAAATTCCTCGATTGGTATGACTCCGTGCGTGCTGGCGATAGTGCAGACAGCGTTGGGAAGGCGTTCGACGCCGCCTACGGCGTGTCACTCGATACGATGTGGGACGAAGTCCACGCCTTCGCGGGCCGCAAAGTGCAATGCGTGTACCTCGATGAGTGCAGCGCTCCGGCCCTGAGCCTCGACGGTACACCCACCACCGTTGGGGTTTCCTGCGACGGCCGCAACCAGTTTCGAACGATTCAAGTCGATGAGGCGACCAATCTCGTTTTTCAGCCAAATCTGACCACCGTCAGGGTGCTGAGCACTTGCGAAGTGGTACCGAGGGTGGCGACTTATCTGTCGGGGGCGGCGTCGCTGGTGAACACTATGGTCCGGCTGGAGCCTGGCAAGTACACCTTCGGTGCAGACATGGAGTCAGCCCCGGTTGAAGTCAAAGCTCGCGCCGCCCCGGAGCTGGGCCTCACGAGCAGCTGCAACGATTCGGCTGCTTTCGCTTTCGACCCGAGCGCGTTCGGGGCGACCACCATTTCGGAAGTGACGGTACCGCCTGGTGCTGTTGGAGACACTTGGTTCGTGCGAATTGCCCCCGGCCCGGGCAAGTACTTGGTGGCAAACAGTGGCTACCCCGAAGTGGCGCTCAAGCGGTGTTTGGGCTGCACTGGCAGCTGCGAGTCCATCTATTCGCCCGGCGCCTGGCCGCTCGACGCTCAGGGCGCGGCGACGCTGCGCATCGACCGGATTAAAACGTCACTGGGACTGTCAAGTGTTTCGATCGACTGGCGCTCGCGGGCGAGCCCATGAAGCGTCCGAACCACCGGCGAATGGAGCCGAGCGATGCGGTGATAGCGCCGCGAAGCGTTGGTGACGAGCAACCGCGAGCCTGCTAGACTCACGCCGTGGTACCCTACGTTCGTGTTATCATTACAGCGTGTTTGCTAATCAGTTGCGGTAGTCCCGAGGTCGAGGAGGATGCGAACACGCATCGCTATACCCTCGACGTTAGCCAATATGCAGCATCCGAGGATCCGCCCAGTCTCTACATCGAGTACGGAGCCCTGGCTGTGCCGCTGGAAGCCAAAGACCTGATCCCCAACAACATGGATCATGACTCGCTTCGGACGATCACCACCCCCTCCTACTGCGAAGCAGGCCAGCTCCCGAACAAGCTTCCAGCCTGGGAAGCTGTAAACCTGCTCGAAGTGCCGCCGGTGCACCTCACGAGCGCTCGCATCACTATCGCATCCAATGGTAATGAGAAGGTGCTCACGCCCAGCTTCTCGCTACGCACGAGCGATGGCAGCTGGCTGCCGTGCAAGGTCGCGCCGCAGGTCACGAGAGCCGCCAACACGCTGACCGCCAGCATCGCAATGGACGTTGCGGACGCAACCATTCTGGCAATATTTCTAGACGCGAAGACCCACATACACAACATCAGTTACACGACGCGCGACTGACCCCGTTGTGTCCCAAAAGGCATCGCGGGCGTTTCAAGCGGCCTGCCTCGTGTAGAAGTTAAGCAACCCACCGAGGCTAGCGCGGCGCTGGATGGTGGAGCGGAAGCACCTCTTCCGGGGCTCGCCCTTGCCGCTTCAGCTCAGCCAATCGGTCCTGCACTTTCTCATCCAGCTCGAAGCCCAGAAAGAAGATGGTTCGCAACTTATCCGGGTTGCCATGCCGCCCCCTGGCCTTCGCGTCCGTTCGCCGCGCGGCCTCCCGCACGAGCTCAAGCGAACCCCAGCGGTGCGTCCGAGGGGCCAAACGGGCCACCAAATCCCCACCTCCCGCCTCATCGATCAAGTCTGTCTCCCACCACCCAAAACGCCGAGGCTCCGACCGTCCCTCACCCGCCCAAGCTACCAGGAGCTGAGTTGCCAGAATGCGGTCAAGCTCGCTCAGGGCAGTCCTCTCAATCATTGCCCGGGAGCGTATGGCAAGATCTAGCCCGCGGCTAGCCTGAAACCTGCGGGCAAATCAGCCTGCCCTCTGCCACTCTTGCCCCATGCCCGCTCGACCACCCCGCTGTCCGGACTGCGGCTCTGCCAACGTGCGTCCAATTGTTTACGGCGAGCCTCCGCTCAGCCTGGCACTCCAGGCTCGAAGGGGCGAACTCGTGATCGGCGGATGCGTGATCATGGAGAATTCACCGGACTGGGATTGTGCGGACTGCCGGCGCCAGTTTGGCGAGAGTTTAGGCAAGCAATCGGAGACTGCAGGGAGGTAACCTGTATCGAGTGGAGGAGCCGGGTACGGTGCAGGGGCCGCCCCTACATGAAGAAAGACCCCGCGACGGAACCTGGGGGGGAAGGTCGCTCGTCGCGGGGCAAAGGGAGATGTAGTGCTGGTCAGGCTCGGGGGCAAGTGATCGAAGCGGTCTAGGGTTCTGTAATTCGCTCCACGACCTCGCGCACCAATAATAGCTGGGCAAGATTCGGGTCCAGATCCTACCGTTGCACCGGGAAGCGACGACAGAGTTCGGCCATTTCGCGACGCGAAAGCTGAGGCACAGGTTCGGTCGCTTTCCTCGCTGGATCGGGCGGAGCAGGGAACATGACTTGATTGCGTTCCGCTGCTGCAAGGGAGGAACAAGACGGCGCGGACGCGTCGACTCCACTTCCATCATTGCAAGGATGCACCAATCCAAGTGTGTGCCCGAGCTCATGAGCGAGCACGCGTACCAGCGAGTTGGAGTCTGAATTGGGAGTGTCAGAAAATTTGTGTAAGTTGACAAAAGCGGGTGACTTAAAAGGAGTCACTCATGGAAACACAATCAGCAAAGAAAAATTCAATTTCATCAAAAAGCAACCGAGAGCGTACTGCTGA
>JBBRRP010000220.1:0-6550 GCA_038246305.1 Polyangiales bacterium
AGCCTCCTGATACTTGCCGCTGAGCATACCGCCCGCGAGCGGGCTCCAGCAAATCATGCCCAGGCCGAAGCTCCGGCAAGCTGGCAAGATCTCCCGCTCCACATCGCGCACGATGAGATTGAAGAGGTGTTGCGCAGAACAGAATTCAGTTAACCCGTGATGGCGCGCCACCAGATTCGCTTGCACGATTTGCCAAGCAAACAAGTTACTGCAACCCACATACCGAACCTTACCCTGGCGCACGAGATCATCGAGGGCGCGCAGCGTCTCCTCGATCGGTGCGGCCGGATCTGGGCCGTGGATCTGATAAAGATCGAGGTAGTCGAGCTTCAGGCGTCGCAGGCTCGCCTCACACGCGGAAAGAATGTGCTTTCGCGAGAGGCCGCGACTGTTGCTGGAAGGCCCACGCCGAAAGAAGCCCTTCGAGGCGATCACCAACTCATCACGATGGCGCGCTTCGAGGGCTCGCCCCAGAATTTCCTCACTCCGCCCGTCAGAATACACGTCGGCCGTATCGATGAAGTTCCCACCTTGACCCAGAAAAGCGGCCACGATTTCGCGTGCTGTCGCTTCCTCACAGCCCCACCCTGCCTGTCCGAATGTCATCGTGCCTAAGCACACCCGCGAGACAGAAAGCCCAGTTTTCCCCAGGTATCGATACTTCATGGTTGGCCCTATTCTGCCCGGCCCTGAGGCGCACCGGGATTACCCAACTTGCAGCGTTCGCCGCTGCCGTTTAACGCCTTGCCGTACGGTAACCGCGGATCGATGGGCGCCAAGTAGATCTGCCCGTTCCCAGTTGGCCGAGGCAATACCGCACCGCTCGTGATGGGCTTCCCGGCGCTCGCCGATTCCAAGAGCACGATGACATTGGCGCCTTCCCAACGAAAGCCCCAGTACGAAGCTCCCAGGCCACCTGCGGGCTCGCCTTCACACTTGCTGCCTTCTGAACTAAGGGCCAGTGTGAGCTGACGATTGGGATCTGTCTTCGCGGTTTCCGAAGACCAAATGAACGCTGGGTCAGACGCTTGACCGAGAGCCGCCATCACGCACGCGCAGTGGATCCTTTTTCCGCCCTCGCCGAGCTTCAGGTCGTGGCGAGCGCCTATCAGAGCCGTCCCAGGAGGCGACACAGCTTGGCTCTCTCCCGCCTGGGGATCGCTGGCTAACACCTCCGCTTGTGCTTCACCGAAACGCCGTGATGCGGCGCCTTCACTCTGATCCCCACCTTCAGTCGCAATTTCTACGTTTGCCGTGCTCTCAGCTTGCATGGAAGCCCCGCAACCAGAAAACAACAGGCCCAGAGTTAAAGCCCTAACGACACTTGATACCGATTCCACGGCACACAGGGTCCCACCAGACAGCGCGGCAAAGCAAGCTCGCCCTGGTGAGAGTTGGTGGCGGGTCCGCAGGTCGGTGTGCAGGGGTATGGCGGTGGTATAGCAGGGTGTGGCGGCACTCCCCGCTCCGGACTTGCTGGGCTGGGCCCGGCAAGTTACCGCTAACTGATCAGCATGGTGGATCTTGAACTCCTACGAACCAAACTCGCAGAATCCCAAGCTCTGAGAGCTCAGGGGCGAGTCGTGGGCGTGACTGGGATGACGGTTCGGATCGCCTTGCCCGGTGCACGGATGGGCGACGTGGTGGTGATTCGTCGCACGAGCGGCACACTCCTCGCTGAAATCGTCGGCTTTGATTCAGGGACCGCGATCACGCTGCCGATCGGCGATGTTGCGGGAATTGGCATCGATGATGAAGTGGAAGCAACCGGGCAGGGGCTGATGGTTCAGGCGGGCGAGGCGTTGCTCGGCAAAGTCTTAAATGGCCTCGGGCAACCGCTCGATGGTTCCGCGCTCCCTCCGCACCTGACGCCGGTTCCTGTCGATCGCGCCCCCCCGAATGCCTTGCGCCGGCAGCCTGTCAACACAGCATTGTGCACGGGCGTTCGCGTTATCGATGGCCTCATCACACTCGGTGTTGGACAGCGCGTGGGGCTGTTTGCGGGCTCCGGCGTTGGCAAGAGTCTATTGCTTGGCGCGATCGCGCGCGGCACGAGCGCGGACGTGATTGTCCTGGCTCTGGTTGGCGAACGTGGACGTGAGGTTGGGGAGTTTCTGGAACACTGTCTGGGTGACGAAGGTCGAAAGCGAGCCATCGTGGTCGTGGCTACGAGTGATGCCCCAGCCATCGAACGCCTCCGTGCAGCACAAGTGGCAACCGCGCTCGCCGAGTTCTTTCGCGATGGGGGTAAGAGCGTTCTTTTACTCGTCGATTCCATCACGCGCGTGGCGCGCGCGCAGCGCGAGATCGGCCTGGCAGCGGGTGAGCCTCCGGCTCGAAGAGGATTTCCGCCGAGCGTTTTTGCGATGTTGCCGCGCCTGCTCGAACGGAGCGGCCAGGGCGAAATTGGCTCGATTTCTGCTATTTACACCGTGCTCGTAGAAGGCGGCGACCTGGATGAACCCATTTCGGACGAGGTGCGAGGGATCCTTGACGGCCACATCATTTTGGACCGAGAGCTTGCCGCTCGCGGCCATTATCCTGCCGTCGACGTCTCCAACTCGCTTTCACGGGTGATGCCGAAGATCGTGAGCGCAGCGCATCTGAGCAATGCCAGCAAAGTGCGCAACCAGCTTGCGCTATATGAGGCCCAGCGTGACGTGATCACGCTCGGTGCCTACAAGAAGGGCAGTGATCCGGCGCTAGACCGGGCGATTCTGGCCAAGCCGAAGATTGATCAGTTGGTTCAACAGGACACAACCCAGAGCTCAAGCTTCAGCGGCACGCTGGAGCAGCTGCACAGGCTCGCCACTGATCCAGCGACATAGATCTTGAGTGCTTTTTCCCGCGCGCGATCACCCCCCGCCAAATTTTGGGTGAGCGGTAGTGGAGATTCGGCACCGGGCGCGGACAACGGCTGGGAATCCCGAGTGCTCCTAAACTTGTGAACGAAGCTCAGCCCGGAGCGCCAGCATGTCGCTCGTCACCACATCCGGGACCTCTATCTCAAAGTCGACACGAGATAGTAAGCATGCTTACTATCTCGCAAGCAACGAAAAGGGCTGCCCACTGAGCGCTCCCGCCGCGCGGATCGGGAACGCTATCCCGGTCGTGCCCCTCCCCGCAGCGACACGAATCAAAGCCTTGCTGCTGGATCGGGCTGGCATCAACACTTTAGCCCGCTATTTGTCGGCGAGCTCAGCTTCAAACTCAGCTAGCAGCTTCTTAGCCTTGCGGCTGAGCGAGGTGGGCACTTGAACGCCCACCACCACGTGCAAATCGCCGCGCCCACCGCCATCCACAAAGCGCACGCCCTGGCCGCGCAGATGCAACACTGTGCCCGGCTGAGTCCCCGCCTTGATATCGACCTCAAGTTGCGATTCATCGGGCAAAACCAAGCTGATGGTCGTGCCGAGTGTGGCTTGGGCAAATGACACTTCACGCCGAGTGGCAAGATCCGCACCCTCGCGCTGAAACGATTCATGCGGCGTCAGGCTCACGTCAACGTACAGATCACCCGGGGCTGTTCCGGGAGCACCTGGCATGCCCTGAGCTGGAACGCGCAGGCGCTGCCCGGCGTCAATGCCAGCAGGAAACGCGACCAAGACTTTGCTGCGCCGCTCGACGCTCCCGCGGCCGGAACAGCTTTCGCACTTATCCGTGATGACCACCCCGCCGCCCCGACAGCGTGGGCAGGTGGTGCTGAACATGATGAACCCGCGCTGCGTTGCTACCTGACCCGCACCGCCACACTGCACACAGGGCTGCGGCTTCGTTCCGGGCTTGGCACCCGTGCCCGCACAGGTTTCACACGGCGCCGCGCCGACGACGTTGACCTCTTTCTTGATGCCCGTCATCGCCTCGGCCAGCGTGAGCTCTACTTCAACTCCCACATCCCGTCCGCGCTCAGGCTGCCGCCGCCGATTGCCGCCATTTCCGCCAAATCCGCCGAAAAAATCGGAGAACATGTCCTGAAACTGGCTGAGGACATCACCCATGCCGCCTTCGAAACCGCCCATGTCTGCCGAGTGACCGAAGCGATCATACTGGGCACGCTTCTGATCATCGGAGAGCACGGAGTAGGCCTCCGTGGCTTCTTTGAACTTGGCCTCGGCCTCCATGTCGCCTGGATTGCGATCCGGATGAAACTTAAGCGCACACTGACGGTAGGCCTTCCGAATTTCATCGGAGCTAGCCGTCTGGGATACTGCTAGGACTTCGTAATAATCGCGTTTCTGACTCATCAACTCAGCTCGTTCGGGATTCCACTTTCAACTGATGCCCGAGCACCGACTGCCGCTGCTTCAGAGCGCCGGCCGCTTCACGTGCGGGATCATCAGAGACCGCCGAACCAAGGCCCAATTTTTCTTCTAAACGTTCGATGGTCCAGAGCAAGACTTGGTGGTCAGCCTCGCGCACTGCGGCCTGCTTTTCGGCTTCGGCAAGCTTTAGCTTGAGCACTGTGTGCTCCACTTCCGCTTCCGGGGATGCACTCTGCGTTTCGGTTTTGGCGGCAGATTGATGCAAGATTTCAAGCTCCAAGGCCAAACCTCGCCCAACCGTACGCATGCCTGAAAGCGCTGCTTCCAGGCGCTGAAGCTCGCCTGATTGGGTTCGCAGCTGCTCCTCAAATCTAGAAATCTCACCAGAGGCGTCGATTTCTTTCACCTGCTCGAAGACGGCCAAACGCTGCGCCTGAGTGGCTAAAACTGCCTCAAGCTCAGAGAGACGAATGGCACGTTGCTCGCCTTCAGCCCTGGACTTCTCGGCCATCGAGCGTGCTTCGACTTGCGTTTTCTCGACGGCCGTACGCATTTCGACTTGCGCTTTCTCTACGGCCGTACGCGTTTCGATTTGCGCTCTCTCTACCGCCGTACGCGTTTCGATTTGTGCTTTCTCGGCAAGTGAGCGGGTCTCTGTCTTGGCGTTTTCCGCCACTGAGCGGGCTTCCGCAAGCTCGGCACCCACTCTCTCATTCTGCTTCTGGAGGGTTGAAGCGTTTTCACGCGCGGAAGTTAGGTCGGCCTTTGCGCGCGCAAGCTCTTCTGTCGCCTTTTGAAAGGCAACTTCACGCTGAGCACGCTCTTCGGAAAGCTGTAGCTGCAGAGCCGCTTGGCTTGGGTTGACGCCGGTGGTCCGTGCCACATCAAGCTCGCTCAATGGCAGCTGAATCAGGCTAAAAGCCTCCAGTTTTACCGGCTCAAAGGAGGCCAGCGCCACAAACGCTTCCGGCTGCTCAGCGCCAGCCTTGAGCAGGGAGGTATCCACCGACGGCACCGGGGCTTCGTCAACGGCGAAATCGGCAACCGCGTAGCCGACGAAGGGTGCTTGGCCCAGCATGCGCACCACCGGAAACTCATCGGCAACGCTGTCGTAGAGCGAGTAGTAGTCGAGGTCCGACGACGTTCCCGCAACGCTAGCTGAAAGGCGAGCCTCCGCGTCGACATTGTCGCACACGATGAGCGCGACGCCACGTCGAGCCAAGCTCCTCTTGCCCCGACGCAAGAGCTCTCCTGGGTCCCTGATAGACTTCAGATCCTCGATGAACAGTAGATCGAAACCAGCGGCGCGCGGCGTGCGTTCCGTGAGCGCCTCAACGACGATCTCGGAGCTGTTGCTCCTCGCAGTGCCCAAAGCACGCGTTGGATCAGGATCCCACACGTGAACTGAGGCAGCACCTCGTTCAATGAAAAGAGCAGCCAAGCCGTTCGCAGAATTGCCAACTAAAAGTACGCGCCCCTCTTGGAACAGCGGTTCGGCATAGGCCACCAGCGCGGCGGCGGAATTCAACTTGGCCATAGGCGGGCGGGAGGGTAGCGAAGATCCCCTTCCAATTCCACTTGCCCAGGAGGACCGGTAAATCCCACAATTGCCAGCTGGTTTTGTCTGGGTGCTCTGCCCAGAGGCCCCACTCTGTGTCCCAGGGCGGGTGCCAGTCGCCAAGTGTCCCTGTAACGTAGCCCACGCACATGATGATTTTTACCAAGAGCCTGATCGTCGACGGAATCACACCCGTGGGCGCCTACGCCGTTCTGCGCCGCGATGCAGGTGCCGGCAGCTTCCTACTTGAGAGCGTTGTGCCCGGAGAACGCTGGGGTCGATATTCGATTCTAGGTTATCGCCCCGAAGTGGCGCTCGACATTCGAGGCCAGGCAGGCGTCGATCCGTTTTCCGAGCTAGCGCGACTCACCGCATCCGAGACTGCAACAGAGAGCGACATCGCAAGTCGTTTCGCTCAGGCTCACGTCGGATTGCTCGCGTACGACATGGTGCACTACGCGGCACCGGTGCCAGCTTGGCCGGGGAACAACACTCCGGTTGCGCGTTTGGTGGGGAAAGCCAATGTGGTCGTCTTCGATAATTTGACGCACACCGCTACGATCGCCGCACACAGCCCACAAGAGCTTGAGCGGCTCGTCGCCCATTTGACCCAGGTGCCCGCCCTTGCCCCCAAGGCCCCCCCCCATGCGTCGGCGCGTCCGCCCGACCTATTATTCAACACATACGCCAACGCCGTTGGTGCCACCGGTGTGGGCGCCAAGGTGTACAT
>JBBRRP010000221.1:0-6206 GCA_038246305.1 Polyangiales bacterium
ACGTGGACTTGGTGTCCATCGCAAAGGATGTCGTCGCACTCACCGCGAAAAGTGGGCGAGCTGTCTCGGACGTTGCCGTCTGCTATTCGGGGGCCGCAGCCGCGACAATCCACGCGGACCCATCCCAGGTCCGACAAATGATTTGGAACCTCGTTCGCAACGCCGTGCAGGCTAGCAACGCGGGGGATGAAGTCGTTGTCGAGGTCAGCGACTTTGAGCGGCACGTCGAACTCAGCGTGAGGGATCAAGGCCTTGGCATTGATGATCACGCCAGGGAGCGACTGTTTGACGCTTTCTTCACTACGCGCAGCAAAGGCACTGGCGTTGGCTTAGCCGTGGTCAAGCGCATCGTGGATGAGCATGGGTTCGAGATACACGTCCAAAGCGGAGCACGTCGGGGTGCGGTATTTCGCATTGTCATTCCTCGTGCAGAAGGCCCCGCGAGGGCGGTTGACGCCGCTCGCCTCGCACTACAATCTGTGGCTCGCGCAAGGCTTCCCGGCTAATCCAGTGGGGTTAAAACTCGAGCTTTTATCGGCATTTTTTGGAAAGTGTTTTCAACATCAGCTCTCAGAGAAGGTTGCTCTGGGGCGTTGCGTATAAATTGGAGCGAGCTAAAGCTGATCGAGAGGAAGCCATGTCCACCTTAACGAGAAATAACGCACTCCGTACCTTGGTTGCAGCTGTCGTCATCCTGCTATGTCCGTGGGCATCCGCCGCGGATGCGCAAGGCTTTGTGAAAGACAAGCAAGCCGCGCTGGTGGCGCTCCTCAAGAAGCCAGAAACGCCCGCAACTCAGGCAAAAATCGAGAGCGTGTTCGATGACATGTTGGATTATGACGCGCTGGCGGAGGCTTCTCTTGGGGCGCACTGGGCGGGTCTTTCGGTGGCAGAGCGCGAAGATTTCCAGGGAGTATTGAAACAGCTTGTACGTAATTCCTACCGGAAGAACCTAAAGAAGACGTTGACTTACGAGGTCACCTTCGGTGGTCAAGATTCCCAGCAGGAAAATGTTTTGGTAAAGAGCGTTGCTCGCAATCGTTCCGTTAAGCGGGAAGAACCTGTGAAGGTGGATTACCTTCTCCACAAAGTTAAGGGAGCGTGGCGAGTGAAGGACATCGTCACCGAGGGATCAAGCTTGGTGGAGAACTACCGGCAGCAGTTTAATCGCATCATTAAGAAGAATAGCTTTGCGGAGCTCATCCGCCGTATGAAAGCCAAGCTGGCGGAAGCCTAGCGTTCAGTTTGGAGTGGTGGTTCTCAGCCCCGGGCTGATAGTCTTGGCAATCCTCGGTGTCGAATTTGCCATCCTCCAGTCCACCTTCCGAGGTGCCCGCCCCCACGGCTGGCGTGGCTCAACCGGTCGGCGAGAAAGTCCGGTTACGCTTGGCGGTCAGTCGCGGGGCCTTGGGTCTTGAATTGGCGGAGCCGTGTGAGTTCGGGCCGCTTCGGATTGTCGAATTCGGTGTCACGTTTCCCGGGCTTCGTTACCCGATCGACCTGAGTGGCGGAGTGAGTCAGTTCCGACATCGTCGCGGAGTCCTTGAACGCCTCGCCATTGAGTTGCGGCCGCACGCGCTTTCGGCATGGCTTGCGCAAAGTCTGCACGAACTCGTCGGGCCCCTCGAAAGGCCTCCGCGTGTGAGCGCCACCACGGAGCGTCTGGAGTTTGGCTTCAATAGCGCTTCGGCGGCGCTCGCATTTGACTTGGTGTGGGCACCTTTGGAAGGCCACGCCTGTTTCGTTGTCGAGCATGCGCGAGGGATAGGGCTTTCTGGTCCCGCCCTTGCGTACGTTGAGCGCGCGCTGGATTCAGCGCTCGGGCATGTCGCGAAACGGGAGGGGCGCCTGATTCGATTCGAAAGGGGCCTGCAGCGGCTGTTGCAGGAGTGGCTTGCGCCCGAGGGGGTTCGGCTGCCCGGAAGCGAGGGCGGACAGTTCGGGCCTCCCAATCTTGGGCTTGAAGATTCGCTGATTCTCGTGCGCGATGCCGCGCTGCCTCCCTCGGAATTGAGCAGAGCGGCGCTGCGTGCTGTTGAATGGGCACGATTTCTCCGGGAGCCCGACGATCTGTTAGCGCGCGGCGAATTCGATCAAGCGCGTGTCCTTTATACGAGGCTCCTCGACGAAGCTCCGCGACATCCGGAAATTGTGAAACTCATCGCGGAAATTGATTTTCTTTCGACAGCTGCTCCGAACGTTCAGCTCGGGATGTTGCGTGAGCTCGGCCCAGATCTCCCGTTCTTGCCCGTAACGGCGGCTTTGCTTGAGTTGGCGTCCGAGCCCGAAGCTGCCTGCCAGGCGTACGAGGCGTTTGCTCGATCTGAGCCTTTCGCACCACTCGCGGCGTTTGCTTGGTTGGCGGCGGCCCGATCGGCCCCGGATGTGCGCGCTCAACATGCGTGCTTCGACAAAGCCGTGGCACGCTGCCCGTCGCTAGGGAGCGTGCGTTGGGCGCGCTTCGAGGCGCGCGTCGGTTCCGGAAAATTGTCCGCGGCACTGCTCGATGCTGAACAGTTGGAACACCTATCGCAAAGCGCGAACCAGAGGAGCGCTGTGTGCTTGAAGGTGGCCCGCCATTTTCATGCCGCAGGGCGAGCGGAAGAAGCCGCGCGTTACTTCGAGCGGTCGCTTCGGTACACCCCCGAGGACATAGAGGCGACGTCTGGGCTTGCTCGCGCGTTCGCAGCGGTGGGTCGCCATCAACAGGCGATCAAGTTACTCATGCGGGCGACTGCGCTTGGCGAAAAGCGCGGTCAGCCGGACGTGGAGGCGTGCCTCGATTTGGCACTACTCTTGGCAGAGGAACTCCACGATCTTCCACAGGCAATTTCAAGGGTTCGGCAGGTCACCCACGAATCAGGCCGCCTGCCGCAAGCTCGATTCCTAGAGGCTTGCTGGCGAGCCGAGTTGGGTGATTTGATCGGAGCATCAGCGGCGTTCGATAGATTTCGTGAGGCGTTGGAGCTTGAGCCCCAGCCGAAGCAGGTGGAGGCTGCGCGGCTCATTCGGGCGGCAACCTTCGCCGAGGAGCAGATGCTGGATTGGGAGGCCGCCGAGGGATATTGGGCCCTGGCCGTACGTTTGTTTCCTTACGATATAGAGCTCGCCGCACTGTATCGACGTTTCGGGCAAGCTCGCGTCGATCAGCGTTAGCCGGGCTGTTTCAGCGCACGGCTCCCTAGGCGGGCCGACTCAGCTTGCTAATGCCAAATGTTCCAACGGCCAGCAATTGCGCGAGCCCCTCATCCCAAGCTAGCCCACGAATCCGACTGTGCGGGAAGCCCGCATCAGCATCTCCCTGCATGTCAGAATTCCGTTCAATCCGTGCGATCAATTTCCCGCTAGGAGCATCGCCAGTTATCTGCCAAACAAGACTGGAGTCAACACCGGCATCGTAGGCGGCCACCCAAATCGTTGGCCTGGCGTCGAGCATCCCCATCACCGCCGCCGTTGGGGCCCAAATTCCACCACACTCCCTGAAGGTTGCGCCTCCGTCGAGCGAGGCGAACGCGCCTATATCGTGGTCCCAAACCAGTACCAAGTTCCCAAGCGCTGTGATGCGGAGTGCCTTCGCGCGCGAGAAGCGCGGAGTCAGTTTGCGCTCAACGCGAATGTGATCACGCTCAAGATCCGGCGCTGCCCAAGAACGGAAGCGAAAGCTGTCCTCGCTCTGCACCAGGGCTGTGAGATCGGATTCATACGATGAGACGTCCAGCGTGATGCCGACGTCGATCGATGGCGTAAAGTGAGTGCCCAAATCTTCGCTGAACCAAAGCCTGCCAGCTCGAAGGAGCCAAATGCGTTCTGTCGCACCCACCCGCTGTCGCCCGAGTCGCGTGCTGGCGTCGAGTCCGCCCCCCGGTACGAGCCCAAGCTGTTCGGGTTGGCTTGCACGCGCGTGTCGCCGCCCGAGCAGCCCCTGTTCCGTGGCATAGATAGCAGTGTCATGCACGAGGGAAAGGCTAACAATTCTAAAGCCTTGCGCGCTGCAGCGAATCTTGGTCTGGCCCGCTTCTGGGAGCCACAAAAGGTCCCGGCCCGTCGCCAGCCAACTGCTTCTCGAAGTAGCCACACAGGTAAAAGAGCTGTCGTCCGTCAGCAGTCGTTCCTCATGCCAGAGAATGAGCTCTTGGTTTGTTGCTGTGAATCTGGAGTCAATTTCGAACTCCGAGAATTTCAGATTCCCCGGAGCGCCATCTTCCGTTCCAATGGGAGGAAGCGAAAATCCCAAACCCAACGAATCCAATCCGAACGTCGCAGTGTTCTCGTCGTCGCTCACATCGAGTCCAGACAGCATCACGCCCTCGCCAAAGTCCCAGGCAACGGGCCCCTGCTCGGCGCTCTGTTCTGTTGCGCCTTCCGTTACGAGAAGGTGCGCCATGTCAAAGCCGAACTCCGCGTCAACTCCTGCATCACCTGGTGCGAGCGCGAGCGTCACGGTGAATTCATCCGCCGGCCCATTGGGCCCAAGGTCGCCGCTCAGCGAGGCGAACTCGTCCAGCTCATCAAGATCGAGTTCGTGAAAGGCGTCAGGCCCAACTGGCTCGTCAGCCACTCGTTCGTCTTTGCCAGCGCCCGAGCCGCCTGCGGTCACTGTGTTAACATGTTTCAGAAACGTTGAAGCTTGCATGTCTACCTGGCTGACTTCACACGATGTTTCCCCCACCTCGGTTTGTTTCCAAGAAAAACCTGTAGCACAGTGGAGCGCGACTGATGTAGCTTCCGCCGGCTGTGCCTTTTGAAGCGCTCATTGATGCTGACATGGTGGCGCACTCGATCCGAGTGCCCGCCCCCGACGTCGTGTTCGTCAAAGGGCTGCTTGAGGCTAGTGAGGGGCTTGCTGCCGTTTTTGCGGTGAAGGGTGGAGATCTGGTTTTGGCAGCCCCCCGCTCGCAAGATGCGGCGTTGCGCCAATTCATCGCCGAGCTCCGGATTGAGTTAAATCTTGAGGTTGAGCCAAATGCCGAGTGACGGCCTGCCGGAAGAGCGAGCGGTTGCTGCCTGGTGTCAGTGGCTTGATGCGCTCGCCACTGACGCTCAAGCCGCGCTCTCAGCTTCACTGGCGTACGAGCAGCTGGATGGGCCCCTTCGGGATCACTGGTTGGATGCCTTGCTGCAAGATCGCGTGCGGATCAAGGTGCCGCTCATCGCTGTTTACGCTCCGCTCCTTGCAGTAGAAAAAGATCCCGAGAGGCGTGCTCGGATTCAAGCTTGCATCGGCCCAGCGGAATGGTCTCTGCCCTCTGCAGGGATTCGCGCTTTTTGGGGCAAGACAAGAGAGGACGGCCGGGTAGGGGTGATTGTTTCTCCGCTCTACCTGGAGTTTGTGCAGGTGCTGTCCTGTCGCTGGCATGCGAGGCAAGGTTTCGATTGGGTAAGGCGCGAGCCGTTTCTTGAGCGCACGCTCGCCCCGAATCATGGCAGCATGTTTGAAGGTGTCCGCCTCGAGGTAACTCCCCTGCGCAGCATGATAGACGAACTCTCGTACGCCATCCTGGCCCATCAGCGTTCGGGGTTGGTGATACCTGAAGAGCTTCGGTCGCACGCGTCTCTGTTTCACGCGCAGCCGGTATCAGCGTCAGCGGTGCTGGTTTCGGGCTAGCGTGATGGTTGGCTCGCCCGCGCACGTTACGGTGGGGCTGAGGCAAACAAGTGAGTGAGCTCCAAGTCTGCAATCAGCGGGCGGTGATCGGAGGCCTGCTTCGCCAGACGCGTGGCACAAGCATGGCCCTTTACAAACTGCACGTTTCCCCTGATAAAAAGTCCGTCGAGGGGGCGTAAAGGAATGGCAGCAGGAAACGTGTTGGCGAGGCTGCCAGCTCGCTGAAATCCTGCGGGAGCAAGAAACCTAGGACCGAGCGTGCCCCAGAGGTCATTGAGATCCCCGCCCAAGATAATCGGAGTGTTCGCGTGAATGCCCCGAAACGGACCGCTCGCCAAGAATCGCTTCAGCTGCTCGGCACGCTCAGAACCCGCGAGCCCCAGATGTAAGTTGTGCAAGATAACGCTGCGAGTTTTATCGCCCAACCGAACATGTGCACGAGCTTGGATGGCGCCGCGTTTCTTTCGCCAGCCGATGGTCAGGTCAACTTCCTCGATGTCATCCAGCGGCCAACGGCTGAGAATGAGGTTTCCGTAGCCCCCCATTGCAAAGCGATGTTGCGGATTGAATGCTAGATGGGGCATGCCGAGACCACTCGAGA
>JBBRRP010000222.1:0-6150 GCA_038246305.1 Polyangiales bacterium
CGGACCGAAGGTTCACCCGCGAAACCCCCGGCGGATCAATGAGCGAAAAAGAACCGCACCAGTGTGTGTGCGCTGATGTAGGTTAAGATGCCACATTACGTTGCTAAGGGCCAAGAGATAGCCGCAGTGTGTCACCCTGTTCAAGGGGGGTTGGAAACGTGGACCCATTTATCGAAGAAACGGCCAGATCGCTCAGTCCTCTGAGCCCCTCGGACGTCGGAGTCCGTGCTTCCGAGCGAGGTCGTACAGGTGCTTGCGATCCATTCGCGCTTCGCGGGCAGCAGCGCTGATGTTGCCCTGGTGGCGTTCCAGTAGCCACTGCACATAGGCTTTCTCGAAGCCTGCTTCAAAATGTGTGCGCGTGTCACGGTAGCTAAGCGAAGCCGTAAACGCTCCAGGCTCATGGAACTCACTGATCGCGCTGAGTGCACTGGTCCCCAGCTCATCTTCGCTCCCGGCTCTCTGGAGCGCACGCTCAAGAACAGCCCGTAACTGGTCAATGTTGCCGGGAAAATCGTAGCGACTCAGCGCTTCGATCAAGGCCTGCGAGGGGTTCAACGGCGATCGACGAGCCTGCGTGCAGGCTTCGCGCAGCAGGCCTCGCACCAGCTCAGGTAGATCATCTTGGCGGTCACGGAGTGCCGGAACGCGGAGACGCTCGGTGAACGCTCCGAGCAGCACCACACTGAAGGCGCCAGCGCCCGCCCACTGCTCAAGAGGGCGCCCGGAAATGGCTATGACGCGAGACGCGGAGCTGGGCAGCTTCTGGGCAAGCTCTGCTTGAACTTCAGATGGTAAATGTTCGATATCATGGAGACAAATAACTCCTCCCAAGTCCAATAGGCCGCCTCGACCGAAAAGCAGCTCTCGATGGTGTTGGGGCGAAGCCTCTGACAAATGGAGGCTCACAAATGGGGACCCAGCGCTGGCACTTTTCTGGTGCAGCACCTGGGCCACGAATGTTCGCCCAGATCCCGGCTCCCCAAAGATAAGTACCGACCCGTTTCCGGACGCTGCTCGTTCGAGTTGGGAAGCTAGCTGGCGCATGGGCTCGCTCGTGGCAACCAAGTTGCGAACTTGCGGTTGGAGCTGGGGCAGGTTGGGGCGCGTTCCTTCAGTCACTGATTGGCCTCACGGTAGGTGAATAATGGTGGGGACACCTTCCAGCATTACGCGACGAACATAGCTGGTGGTTGGCGGGTCGGCCTGGGTAGTTTCGGACTCCCCTGAAACCTGAATCCGCGTTACCACGATGTCGAAGCGGTACGGACCGTTCGGCAGATCTGCTGTATGCCGTATGATTCCTGAGGCTTTCCGCCCAAGATTCATCGAAAATCCGCCTTGGGGCTCACTCTCAGAATCTGGTGTCCAGCTCACATCGAGCTGCGCTGCTGAACGGCTTCCCAGTTTGAAGGCTAGCTCCTGCTCATGCGGCAAACGGGGGCGAAGTATCATGACACACGCCAGAGTGCCCCCGATTAAAGAGGCACGCGCGGCCCAGGCGCGAAGCTCCGCTCGGGTCACTTGGATACCCCAGGCTCCGGAGGGACAGCGGAGCGTTGAGCAAAAAGTCGGACCAACTTCAACAGGCCCGTCAGCGTCTCTGCAGGAAACGCGAAAGCTGGCATCAGTCCGCGACCTTTGCTGATGCTCTTCTCTATCTGCGCGTCGGAGGTAGCTTCCTGCCAAGCTGGATCACTGAGGTCCCGTGCGTTGACGACGCGAGCTTGGGGGCCATCCGCGCGTCCGATGGTGCCGTGGCAGGTCGTGCAGCGCTCGACCCAGACCTGAAGGATTTGTTCGTTGAGGCCCCGGTGGGCGAGGGCTTCGCTGACCGAGTTGGCCGGAACGCCACCAGCACCATCAGCTCCAGCGGGGGGGATGGGGCTTTCCGCAGGAGGGGCAACTTGATTCGGAGAGGGCGGCTGATCGTGGTCAGCAACCACCCAGGATCTCGTGTCTGTTGGCCGCCTGTCGCAAGCTGCCAGCGAGGCAATCACCAGCGTCATCGCAAGCAACGGGACGCGCATGGGGGCCACATAGCACACGGGGCGCGGGCCGCAGCCTACAATTGGCTCAATCAGTTGTTGAGGGCTGGTTTTTGTGTAGGCCTGCTGGCCAGGCACGGGCTGCATGGGGAATGGCTTTCTCCCCAGCGACGCTGGGTGCTACTTGGTGCCGAGTGGCAGAGTTCGTCCATCTCCACGCACACTCCCAGTTTTCCTTTCTCGTGAGCATGGTGCGAGTGGGGGAGCTCGCCGTGGAGGCGGAACGACGCGGCATGAAGGCCGTCGCGATCACGGACCACGCCAACATGTATGGCGCGATTCGGCATTACAACGCCTGCAATAAGGCGGGGATCCAACCGATCCTCGGTTGCGAACTGAACGTGGCGCGGCGGAACAACCCCGGTGTTGTCGACCATTTGGTGATGTTGGCGTCCAACGCCGAGGGCTACAAGAACCTGATCCAGCTCGTTTCGCTCGGCTATTTGAGCTCCGCGAACGTCGACACCCCAAGCGTTACGCTGGACCAGGTGGCCAAGTATGCCCCTGGCAATGTGGCCCTCACCGGTTGTCTCGGCGGGGTGATGGCACAGGCTATCCTCGAATACGGACCTGAACGCGGGGAGCCCATGCTGGCTGAACTGCGCGACATGTTCCAGCCGGGGCATTTGTTCGTGGAACTTCAAGACCACGGCTTCCCAGAACAACCGCTAGTTAATTCAATTCTTTCTCAGACCGCCGATAGGCTCGGTTTGCCCTGTGTTGCGAGCAACGACGTACAGTTTTTGAATCGCGACGACGCCGAAGCCCAACAGTATCTGGAGTGCATCCGCCAAGGAAGAACCTTTGAGGAATCGCACGCGCATCATCACAACAGCAGCCAGATGTATCTGAAGTCACCCTCGGAGATGGTGGAGCTTTTCCGCGATTATCCCGATGCCACCAAAAATACGCGGCTCGTTGCCGAGATGTGTTCTGGGCTGAAGCTGAACCTCGGCGCGGCCATGCTCCCGAGCTTTCCGGTGCCCGAAGGGTACGACGCCGCCAGCTATTTTCGGCATATCGCCGGCGAAGGGCTCAATCAGCGATTGGCTGATTTTCGCCGCACCGGGCGTGCGTTTGATGAACCCACCTACCGGGAGCGCCTGGAGCGTGAACTCGGAGTGATCATCTCGATGGATTATCCCGGGTATTTCTTGATTGTTTGGGATTTTATCCGGGAAGCCAAAGACAGGGGGATCCCGGTGGGGCCCGGTCGCGGTTCGGGTGCGGGCTCGCTCGTGGCGTACTCGATGGGGATCACTGAAATCGACCCATTGCCGTACAATTTGCTGTTTGAGCGTTTTCTGAACCCAGAACGCATCAGCATGCCCGACTTTGACGTCGATTTTTGCATGGCGCGGCGTGATGAGGTGATCACGTACGTCGCGTCCAAATATGGACAAGAGTCCGTAGGGCAAATTGCCACTTTCCAGAACTTAAAGGCGCGCAGCGTGATCAAAGATGTTGCCCGAGCGATGAGCTTCCCGGCGCCCGAAGCGCAGCGTATTGCGAGCCTGATCCCTGCCAAAGGCCAGGGCAAAATGTGCACCATCACCGAAGCTCTGATAGCTGAACCCAAGTTACGGCAACGGGTTGAATCCGAACCGCGAGTCGCTGAGCTGATCAAGCAAGCCCAGAAGCTTGAAGATCTCACGCGGCACGCGGGCACTCACGCGGCGGGCGTGGTGATCAGCGATGGCCCTCTCATCACGCATGTGCCCTGTTTTCGTAACGGCGACGTGATTGTTACCCAGTACGACAAAGACGACGTCGAGGCGGCCGGTCTCGTTAAGTTCGATTTTTTGGGTCTAAAAACCCTCACGGTTATCGACATCGTGCAGCGTTTCGTGAACGCGCGCCCTGACCGCCAGGAGAATCCACTCGATCTTTCCAAGATCCCACTCGACGATCGGGAAACTTACACGCTCGTTTCGAGTGGTGAAACCACGAACGTGTTTCAGCTTGAGTCGAGCGGGATGCAAGCGCTCTTACGCCAGCTAAAACCTGATTGTTTTGAAGATATTGTCGCCGCTGTGGCGCTCTACCGCCCGGGCCCGCTTGGCACTGGGATGATCGACGATTTCGTGGGCGGGAAGCATGGCCGAAAGGCGATTCGAAAGCTGCATCCGTTGGTGGATGGCGTGCTCGCACCCACTTACGGTGTTCCCGTCTATCAAGAGCAGGTGATGCAAATTGCCCAGTATCTTGCCGGGTTTTCGCTTGGGAGCGCCGATCTGTTGCGCCGTGCGATGGGCAAGAAAAAAGCTGAGGAGATGCAGAAGCAGCTCGCGATGTTCGTGGAAGGGGCCCAGAAAAATGGGGTCTCTGAAGAGCAAGCCTTGGCCATCTTTAAGGAAGTGGAGGGCTTTGCTTCGTACGGCTTCAACAAAAGCCATTCAGCAGCTTACGCCCTGGTTACCTACCAAACGGCGTACTTAAAAGCGCATTATCCCGCTGAGTTCTTTGCGGGGGTGATGACCGCCGACCGAGAAAAAATCGAAAAGGTGGTGCGCACGATCGCCGAAGCGCGCGCTTGGGGCGTGAGCGTGTTGCCGCCGGATATTAACGCCAGTGCGACGGACTTTTCGGTGGTCTACAAACATCCGCGGGGTCAGGGTCCACCGCGCGGCCCGGGCAAACTCAAAGACAGATTCGGCCCCCAGGTCCGCTTTGGTCTTGGGGCGGTGCGTGGTGTGGGCGAAGCGGCGCTCGAAACGATGTTTGATGCGCGTCAAGCGGGTGGAAAATTTGCCGATCTCTTTGATTTCGCCTCGCGCGTTGATGCAAAGCGCTTGAACAAGGGTGTCCTGGAATCGTTGGTTCAATGTGGAGCCTTCGACTCAGCGCTTGAGTCCCGAGGCATCACACGGGCCCGCGCCTACGCGGCGATCGATCGAGCCCTAGAACGCTCGCGGAATACCACGCGCGACCGTGAACGCGGGCAGACCACTTTATTTGGCATGTTCGATCAAGCCGCGACCACCAGCACCAGCCAACCCAACAGTGCAGATGAGTACCCACACCCGATCGAATGGGACGGACTCGAGCTACTGCGCCGTGAAAAGTCGGCACTCGGCTGTTATGTCTCCGGACATCCGCTGTATCGCTACGGCAATAAACTGGCCCGTTTGGACGCTGTTTCTACGGCCAAGCTGGGCGAGGCCAAACCTTGGTCGATGGCGATTGTCGCGGGCATGGTAGAGAATTATCAGGAAAAGCTCTTTCGAGGCGGCTCCGGCGGGAAGGCGGCCTTCTTTGAAATTGAAGACACCGAGGGTCGTGTTCAAGCCAAGCTTCGCCAAGATCGCATCGAAACGTACGGTCCGCTGCTGAATCGCGGTGAGCCAGTGCTTGTGACAGGGAAAGTAAGCTTTCCGGTGACAGATGAGCCGGATGCCGATGCCGAGCCGACGCTCCTCGTTGATTCAGTAGAACTGCTGGCCGATGTTGTGCTCAAAAGCACGCGTTCGCTTACTTTGCGCCTTAAAGCTGAGCGAGCAACGCGCGGCCAACTCGAGGGCTTGCGAGCGGTCTTGGAGCAGTCGCCCGGCCCGTGCCCCGTAGAGCTGGTCTTGGAATTGCCGGATGGGGTGCAGGCGATTTTAGACCTACCTTCGACCCGCATCACGCTAACCGACGTGACCCTGGCGAGCCTGGAGCGGATGTTTGGCCAAAGTGTAGCTGAGCTAAGGTAGCCGCGGTATGATTTCGGGCTCATGAAGGACGTTCGCGACGAACTGGTTCGTATCGACTCTCAGGGGGAGGCGCATCCCATCGGTACTCTAGCCAGCCAACGCTTGCGGGTTCGTGCCGGCACCTTCCGCATGCTGCCGGGCCCGAAGCATGTAGTTTTTATGCGTTACACCGGCGAGGACGGGCAGCGCGACGACGAAGATGGCGCCATCGTGCGCTTGAGCGGCGAGCTCACGGCTCCGGGCGCGATGTGCGATATTCTTGCGCTGCTGGCGCAGTCGGGGTGGCGCGGTGAACTGGCTGTTTCCGATGCGCTGGAGGGAGCGGAACGCTCGATTTTCTTCGAGCAAGGGAACATTATCGGGGTTGCCACGAACGTAAAAGAGGAACGCCTCGGTGCGGTGATCTA
>JBBRRP010000223.1:0-6133 GCA_038246305.1 Polyangiales bacterium
CTGAATTCGTGAGGCCTTCAATTCTACTCAGCTCGAGGATCAATCTCGAATCCACTTTCAGTGCTCGGAAGGCTCGGTAGGTCGCGATGAGTTCCGCCCCAACATCCGGGGGAGCCTCCCTCGATACGGCGATGTCGAGCTGGCTCTCTTCGCTACCAGTCAATCCGAGGCGTCGAGCGAGCCCTCGCCGCCTCAGCCGATTGCGCACGACGCGAACTGCGATTCCCCTGAGCCACCCCGAAAATGCCTCAGGAGTGCGTAAGCTCCCGATCGATTCCATGGCCTGCACGAAGGTGTCTTGCACGAGGTCCTCTAGCTCACCGTCGTAAGGCACCAACCGAAATATCAGCGCGCGGGTGCTAGAAAAATGCCGTCGAAACAGCAGCGCTTGAGCAGCTTGGTCCCCTTGTTGCGCTCGCTTGACGAGCTCAACGCCGCTCGGTCCATCCGGAGCGGACCGGACGGGGCTGACCAAGCGAAGGATTTTTGCAACCACAAGAACCTCTAAGCCAGATTAGTACCGCAGAACCCCGTATCGGGGTCATCGTGCAATTCGGGGGCACAAAGCCCCATGGTCAGAAGGGGTGCAGGTGCCTAGCATCCGCCCGTGATGCGGCTGAACAGACGCCTGTGGGTGCTCGGGAGCCTGGGGTTCCTCGGCTGTAAACGCAGCTTTCGGGTAGGTGAGTTTGTGTTGGTGGATTGGGATGGCGCTTCTTATCCAGCCTACATCATCGAGGCCAAGGGAAATGGCCGGCTACGAGTTCACTACGATGGCTATGACACCCGTTGGGACCAAGACGTCGGCCCCGAGCGCATCCTCGGTCTTGCCAAACAGCCGTTGGTCCGCCCGCCACCGCCCGAAAAGGTCCGTCGGCTTGAAGGAAACACCGGTCCCGTCGGGGCAGCCTCCTCAAGCCCGCCCGCGCCTTATCGAGTTGGCGATCACGTGCGGGTCAAGTGGCGGGGATCCATCTACACCGCGCAGATCGTCACCGTGATCTCCAATGACCGATTCCTCGTGCACTACGAAGGCCACGAAAACGCCTGGGATGAGCCGATAGGGCTTGAGCGCATCGTGGCGCGGCGTCCGTAAAATCGCTTTGGGCTTGGCAGTTCGGCGGGCTTGAGTGTTATTATGTTGGCATGACGGACAACACATCGTCCAACCTCGCGTTGAATTTGAAGCGGCTGCGGGAGGTCCGAGGCCTGAGTCAGCAGGCGCTTGCCGATCTTTCGGGCGTACCCCGGCCCACCGTCGCACATCTCGAATCTGGGAACGCCAATCCAACGGTATTGGTGCTCCTGCGTGTCTGTCATTCACTTTCAGTTTCGATGGATCAGCTGGTGGAGCAGCCGGGCTCGGGTGTACGTTTTTATGCGAAGCAGATTCTTCCCAAGCGTGCGCGCCACGGAGTTCAGGTTTCCCAGATCATGGTGGATCCGCCGCTCGGACACAGCATGGAGCGCTTGGAATTGGCGCCGAAGGCGCGTTTCGCCGTCGCTGCACAGGGAAGCAGCGGAAGGCGCTATTTTGCGTGCGAAGAGGGGGACCTGGAGCTCGACATAGAAGGTACCTCGTACCGGATGGGGGCCGGGGATGTGGTCACGTTACGAGGCGAAAGCGGGCATGAGTACAGGAACTCTGGAAAGAAACCTGCAGTTGCCTATTGCTTCACGGTTCCCGTAGCTAGCTGATAGCAACCTGTTCCAGACTGGGCGCGGGCGTTTCCGCATCCACGTCTTCGGAGCGCGCAAGATGCGCCTCAAGCCACTCGATCAGCCGACTCGTGCCCTCACGGCCGATGGCTGAGCAAGGAATGGCCTTGAGCTCGCGTTCAATCGACTCCCTCGTTTCCGCATCCACGCGATCGATTTTGTTGAAGACAATCAGGCGGGGAAGCTCATCGAGCTTGAGCTCTGAAAGCAGCTCTTCGGTGGTGCGGAGGCGTTGTTCGAGCTCAGGATCGGACGCATCCACGACTTCGAGTAGCAGATCCGCGTCGGCTGTTTCTTCGAAAGTAGAGCGGAACGCTGCGAAGAGATCTTTGGGCATATCCCGGATAAAGCCCACGGTATCGGTCAACACCAGCGATCGCCCGCTCGGCAAGCGCAAGCGCCGCGCCCGCGTGTCCAAGGTCGCAAACAGCTTATCCTCCGCCAAGACCCCGGCTTGAGTCAGTGTGTTCAAGAGCGTGCTCTTTCCCGCGTTGGTGTAGCCAACAATGGCGACCACAGGCAACACGCCAGTGCTCCGTTTGCGACGGCGTTCCGAGCGTTGACGCGAAAGCGTTCGCAGCTCTCGCTCCAAGCGATCGATACGTTCGCGTGCCCGACGGCGCCCCACTTCGAGCTTCGTTTCGCCGGGGCCACGCCCACCGATACCCCCGGTGAGCCGACTCAACGCATCATCCTTGGTGCCCAGCTTCGGCAGGCTGTATTTCAACTGCGCCAATTCAACCTGAGCCTTACCGTCTCGGGACTCCGCGCGTTGCGCAAAGATATCCAAAATCAGCTGAGTCCGGTCGATCACGCGCAGATCTGTCTTGCTCGCAATTGAGCTCACCTGCGTTGGGCTCAGGTTGCAGTCAAAAATGAGCGTCTCCACATCCAGCTCGATCGCTCGCATCACCACCTGCTCCAAGCGACCCCGCCCGAGCACGAATCTTGGGTCAACGGCATCTCTAATCTGTTGGATCTTTTCGATCACGTCCACGCCGGCTGTGCGGGCCAGGCTTTCAAGCTCGCTCAAGCGTGATTCTGCACGGCGTGCTGCATCTCGATTCTTCTTTTCGCCGACGTGGATCAAGATGGCGCGACCGTCTTTGCTGTGGGTCGAGCGGGTGCGGGCTTTGTGACGAAATTCCTCTTCTAGCGCCGCGATCAGCTGGGCGAAATCGGGGGAAGGATGCCCGTAGGGGAAAGGGCCTTCCACTTGATAGCTCGGCTCTGAGGCTTCGGGGCCGCCCGGCGTGTTGTAAGCCCAGGTGACACTGCGCGGCTCGCCTTCAGGATTCAATAAGATAGCGGCCACTAGATCGAGTCGCAGACGAGTTAAGTCCGTCAGATCGTCACGGGTTAACGGCTCATTGTAAAGATGTGTGTGCACCAAACGTAGCGCGCGAAAGCGACCATCGGCTGCGCGGAGGCGCCCGATATCCGGAAGCATGATGCCGGTTGCATTCCCGACTACCACGTAATCCACCTGACCCGAACGGTGAACCAGTGCTCCCACTTGACGCTTCGACTCGCGTGAGGCTTCAGCCAGCGAACGAGCTAGCTCGGGAGTGAAGATACAATCGGAAGGGACTCGGCGGCGGTAAACACGTTCGAGCGCTTTGAGGGCACGGGGTGCCAAGCCACTCGTATTTCCGTATATTTCCGTCATATCTCGCCTAAGCGCGCGCACTACGCTAGCACATCCGGGAAATGGCGCTCCTAACTCCTTTGCCTGAGCTCGCTGCGGCGGACCTCTTAGTGGCCTACGGGCTGGTGCTCGATCAGATCGATCCCCTGACACTGGGCTCGGTGAATTCAAATTTTCGGCTGCGAACGCGCGATGGGTCCGTGCTTTTTGCTCGTATTTATGAGGAACAGGGAGCAAAAGGAGCCGAGCTCGAAGTCGCTTTGCTCGACGCGCTGCTGCAGGCGGGGTTGCCGGTGGCACGGGCGCTCTCTCAGTCGAACGGCCAGCGCGTGCTCATCTATCAAGGCAAGCCTTTCGTCGTGTTTCCATGGGTCGTGGGAACGATAACCTGTCAGCGCCTCGTGACTCGTGCTCGCGCTCACGCGATGGGACAGGCGCTGGCTCAGTTGCATTTAGCAACGCCGACGTTGCCGGTGCTCGGTGCCGGGCGATTTGGGATCCCTCAGGTTTTTGAACGGCTGGAGCTGGCGCTCACGCAGGGTGGAAGTACGTGGTTGCCGGTAGTCGATGAGATCCGAGCTAAGCTTCGCCACTACGAAACCTTGCGCGATCCAGCTCTGCCCCAAGGCGTTATTCACGGGGATTTGTTTCGCGATAATGTACTCTGGGATGGTGATCAGTTGGCGGTTTTGCTGGACTTTGAGAGCGCCAGCACGGGCGTCTTCATGTACGACCTGATGGTCACTCTGTTGGCCTGGTGTTACGGGGAGCAGCTCGACGTGGACCTCGCTCAAGCGATGGTCGGAGGGTACCAATCCGTGCGTGCTATCACGCCAGCCGAGCGCGTCGGTGCGTTAGCGGAAGGTGCTATCGCTTGCCTGCGCTTTGCAACCACACGAATCACTGATTTCGCGCTCCGAGCACGACCAGGAGAAACGCCCGGCCGAGATTACCGTCGATTCCTCGGACGCCTGCGGGAACTCGAAGCGGGTGCACTCGGAGTGGTTCTGGGCTGAAGCGGCTTCGCACACTTGAAACTTCCTGGGCAAGGTGGCACGCCTGGGCTGAATTCTAAAGGAGAAATACATGAGTCAAGCTCGCGGCGGCAGGTTACCCGAACAGATCAGTCTCGCGATGGCGGAGCTCAACACGAGCGTTCAGATCGATAAGGCGCTCTGGCGGCAGGACATTCGAGGCTCTGAAGCGCACGCTGAGGGGCTCCTACGAGCCGGGGTGATAAGTGGCGAGGAAGCGGCACTTCTTTTAGGCGCTCTCGGGCAAGTCCGCGCTGAAATTGAAGCTGGCAGCTTCTGTTGGGATGATGCGAAGGAGGATGTTCACATGAATATCGAGTCCCGCGTGACTGAGATTTGCGGGCCCGTGGGCGGGAAGCTTCACACTGGGCGCTCACGAAACGATCAAGTTGCAACCGACTTGAGGCTTTGGACACGCGACAAGATCGACGAAACGGTGCTGGCGATCGGCGCTTTGGCGCAGGTACTTCTCGGGCGAGCCACAGCGGAAATCGAGACGCTGATGCCGGCTTATACGCACCTTCAGCCCGGGCAGCCGAGTCGGCTTTCGCACCACCTGATGGCGTGGCAGGAGCTCCTGCGAAGAGACGCCACGCGCCTTCACGATGCGCGGCGGCGCCTGAATGAGTGCCCCTTGGGCGCAGGTGCGGTCGCAGGCACAGGTTTTCCGCTTGATCGAGCTTGGGTCGCGGAAAGGCTTGGATTCGATCACCCGACGCGCAATTCGCTGGATGCGACAGGTAGCCGGGATTTTCTGATGGAAGTGGCTTCCGGCCTGGCCATCACGAACATTCACCTGTCGCGAATCGGCGAAGAAGTGGTGCTGTGGTCGACCCAGGAGTTCGGATTCATGAGCCTGAGCGACGAATTTTCGACGAGTTCTTCGATGATGCCGCAGAAGAAGAACCCCGACGTGGCGGAATTGGCACGGGGTAAAGCAGCGCGTGCCGTGGGCGCAGCAACGGCGCTTCTGGTTTTGGAGAAGAGCTTGTGTTTTGGCTATGGTCGTGACCTGCAGGAAGACAAGCGCCCGATTTTTGATGCCTTTGAGGGTGCGCTCGTCACACTCAGGGCGTTAACTGGTGCCTTAGATTCTGCAACCTTCCATCGCGCGAAATTAGCGAAGGCTCTCACGCGTGGGCACCTCTGTGCGACCGATCTAGCGGATGCGCTGGCCTGGCGTGGCGTGCCTTTCCGAGAGGCGCACCATATCGTGGGTGGGCTAGTTCGTGAAGCCGAAGCACGTGGGGTTCAATTGGGTGAGCTGGATGAAGAGACGCTGAAGGCCGCACACCCATGGCTCATCGGTGAGGAGATCGCGTCGGCCTTGGATCCGGTGCAGGCGGTTGAACGTCGTTCGCTCATCGGCGGCCCCGCGCGTCCGGCGGTGCTTTCGGCCATCCGCGATGCCCAACAGTTCTGGGTAACGCTGCCCAGCTTTGAGTGAGTTCCGGCTGTCGGCTTTTCGGCCAATTGCCGAGAGACCAGGGCTCAGGATGTGGCATCAATCCGGGCGTCCTTAGGTGTTGGGACGAATGTGCCGTCCATGGGGATGAGCCGCATGTGAGACGATGAAGGTTAGGCTGCGGCGCTTGCAATTCCAGAGTTGTTAAGGTGCCATGGTGAGAGTGCCAGGATGAGGGAAGTGACAGGAGACCGCTATGCAGCTTGATTTTGTGACACGCGAAGTGACCATCAAGCTGGTCTATTACGGGCCCGCGCTCAGCGGAAA
>JBBRRP010000224.1:0-6084 GCA_038246305.1 Polyangiales bacterium
CGCTGTCGGCTCGACTTCCAGTAGATCGGGGTCCGTCACCTCCTTGATGAAACCGGGATCGACTACGTCGTTGTCGCTCGGACCGGCGGCCCTGTCACCCTGCTTTGCACACACACGAATGACCAAACAATCACTGCGTTCCTCCAGCCCGTAGCCACACTTTTCGGCTCGCCGGCCCTAGCTGCGAGCACCCACCTACTTCGTCTCGACCTGACCTACAGCTGCGAACGTGGGGGACGTCATCGAGTCGTATTCTTCCTTGATCCACGCCGCTGAACGGCTCACTTTTTGGAGGCGATATTCGTCCATGGTCTGATCCGCAAAGTTGTTCCCGGTGAGGGAACAGTTTGCACCAAACACGATCGTATCGAACTCAGCTCCCGGCGCAAACATCGTCGCACCATAGGTGTAGTCGCTCTTACTCTCAGTGAAGGCGCCATTCTTGTAAATGTTCGTAGTGTGGCCCAGCGCGTCCATGACGACAGCGACATGAACCCATGATTCCCTTTCCAGAGTCGTTCCAGAAGGGAATTCACCCTCGAAAGGGTTGCCGCTCAAAGGAAAGATTGGTGCGAGGATCGTGTAGATCGACAAGTCGGCCATCGAAACCTCAAAGGCCGCATGTCCGTTGTGATACGTGGCGTTAGGAGGCGAAACATCTCCACTGATCGAAATGAGAGGAGGTCGCTCAAGGTCCACATTCATGGGCGCAGGATCCAGTTTAACCCAGCCAGAAAAGGTGACCACGCTCGCACCGGCGAGGATCGTCGACCCTTCGGTTGCGAAAAACTTCTCCTGGGCTGAAGAATGAACCTGGAACCCGCTGCCCATCTTGCCAGGAACAAACGTGCCTCGCGTTGCCGGCTCCCCCTTCTTGTCCGTGGCAATGCCATCGTACCCATTCGCCCCCGAATCCCGGTTATCGGCCAAATGCCACACGCCCAAATAAGAATCAGCACTCCAAACGCCCTTCGCCGCGCTCGCCGGTAACGCCGCGGCAGCGGGATTCCCGTAATACATCCGCAGCTCAACACTGGTGCCAGTCGGGGGCAGATTCGGCACGCGCACCCAAATCACGGCATCTGTAGCACTCCAGGATTCAATTTCGGAATCGAGCAGCGTTCCTTGATTGTCCGTGATCCGTACATCTTCGCCTTGACTCTTGGCGCTCGCGAAATCAAACGTCGAATCGAGCTTGATGGGGGCAGGGAAATTCGTGAGTGCTTCGGCTTGCGTCCCGTTGACGGTGATAATGCGGCGTTTGGTCCACGCCGCGTCCCACCAGCCTGGGTTGACGACCATGCTGCTGCCACCGCCTGCGCCGGTTACCGGGTTACCGGCGCCACCAGAGGCCGAAGACGAACCGCTGCCCCCGCTCGCGACTGCGCCTTTTCCGCCCATTCCCGAGCCAGAACTTGAGCCACCCACCGACGCATTCGCAGTGCTGCCCCCGGTGCCCACTGCGGCAGTCCCACCAGAAGAGTGCGCTCGAGTGCTAGAGACCGGTGACGAACAACCGGACACAACGCCGAGCACACAGGAAACCCCGGACAATACCGCTCCCATTCTGAGGCGATCCCGTAAGAAACTGGGAGCGGTGAGGGATCGGCCGATGGTGCGCTGGGTGAATCGAAGCATTGTACTCCTGTAAGTGTCCTGTAAGTCTTGGTGCCCGCCGACGCTTGGCCGGCTAGCGCGGAAGGATGCAGCTTCTTTCTCTTTGCTTCAAGGCAATGTGGGCGTTCTCCGCGAAGAGTCACGGGCGCCTTGATGCGACTTCAAGCGAGGCTTCAGACATTCGCTCGGACGGGAAGTGGGCACGTGGGCTGGAACTGCGCCAGCTGCGCGTGTTATCGGCTCTTTCGCTATGCCCAAGAAGACTGACAACGCCAAAGCCCCCGCGGCCCCGAAAATGCGCCCCATCATCGATACCCACATCCACCTCTATCAGGTGACGCGTCCGGGTGGTGCCCCGTGGCCTGGGAAGAAGCAAAAGCTCTTGTACCGCGACGTGCTGGCGGAGGATTACAAGGCGCTCGCGAAGCCGTATGGAATAATTGCTTGCGGGATTGTAGAAGCCAGCCCTTTGCATGACGATAATCTGAAAGTGCTAGAGTGGATCAATCCCGACCCGTTTTTTCCATTTCTCGTCGCACAGCTCGACATTGGATCGCCTGAATTCTCAAAAAACCTAGCTGAGCTCGTGAAGCAGAAGAAGGTGGTTGGGGTGCGCTGCTTCTTGTGGAGCCCAATGCTCACGCTGGATGAAACACAGCTCGCGCGGGTGCGCGAAATCGAAAAATGCGGACTGCTGATGGATATCGTGAGCCGGCGAACGCTCAATCCGAAATCCCTGTTATCTAAGTTGGCAGCGGCCGCGCCCAACCTTCGCATTGTGATCGATCATCTGGCGGGTGCGAGCGGTGCCGAGCCGAGCCCCGAGTGGGAGCTTGAGATGCGGCGCCTTGCCGATCGGCATTCGAACATTTTCATCAAGTTCTCGTCATTCTTTGACATGTATACCCAGAGCCCGAGTGAGGATAAGAGCTGGAAATCTCCTATGAAGCTGGCGGCGTATCAGGCCCATTTCGAGGTATTATTGAGCGCTTTCGGGCCTGATCGTTTGATCTGGGGAAGCAATTGGCCAGTGTCAGATTTGGGTGGGGGGTTTGGAGAGCAGATCCGCCTCGCGGAAGAGTTCTTGGCTCCCCAGGGAGCCGCGGTGCGCGACAAGGTGATGTACAAGAATGCCAAGGTTGTTTATCGGCGAGCTAAGCCTAAGAAGGTTTGAGCAAGCTTCCCTCCCGACTCAGCCGTGCATTGTGGTAGGCTCCGGCATGATCAAGCGGTTGGGACTGAGGTTGAGCAGTAAGACTGGGCGTGCTTGTGCGCTTGCTTTCGCCATTGTAGGAGGAAGTATTGGTGTTGGGTGTGGCGGACAGGCACTCATCGAGGGAACCCCAGATGGCCAAGTAGCCCTCACGGGCGGCGCACGGAGTACACTTGGAGCTGGTGGAAGCCTCTCGACAGCTAGCGGCGGTCGCACAATGTTTCCCAGCATGGGCGTGGGCGGTACGATCACAAATCCAGGTCCCATCACGGGCCCGCCCATCCCTGTAATGATGCCGCCGGGGCCGGTCATCACACCGCGCGCGTGTCCTGCAGCCAGGGGTGACGTAGCGCTCTTTTTGGCGAGCACCATCTGGGGCGATGCCAAGTTTTCACCTGAGGTGGGGCAGATGCTAGGTGTGCCGGTTCCCGAAGTTGTTAAGCGGATGTTCTCCGATGTTCGCGCCCAGCAGGGGCTCAGGAAGTTCACGTTGGAGTGGTTTGGGTTGCCAGATTTTTCGATGGGGGGCTCGCCGGGCACCATGGGGGCCGCTGGGGCGGCTGGCGGCGCAAGCGTTCCGCAACCGAGCATCGAGGAGCTCATGATCGAGGAGGGCCAACGCTACGTGTTGTGGAGTCTGAAGGACGGTCAGGGTTCGCTCGATCGCCTTTTCAATTCACAATTTTCGGTGCTCAACGAACGCCTAGCGACGTATTATGCAGTGCCGCATGCACCGGCATCCGGGAGCGATGTGTGGAAAGATGTCGATGTGAGCAGTCAGGAGCGCTTTGGCATCCTGACGCGCGGTTTCTGGCTCACGCGCCACCTCAACGTTTCACGCCGTGGCAACGCCGTGATGCAGGATCTCTTATGCACACCCATTCCCCCGCCTCCCCAAGGGCTCAGCACTCACGGCATGGTTCCGCCGCCTCAGATTAGCTATCAAGCGCTGCGCCAACAGATCCAGGATCCTGTTTGCCAGAGCTGTCACAGCCTCATCGATCCAGCGGGCGTCGCCTTCGAAAACTTCTCAGGAGTTGGAAAATACCAGCAGGTTCTCGGCAATGAAAAAATTGATGCTTCGGGCAGCTTCACGCACAATTTTGGCAGTGGAGATACCGTCTTCAAGTTCCAAGGGGCGGCTGACTACACGGCAGAGCTTGCCGGGTCGCAGGATCTGCAGATGTGCCTGGTGAAGAAGGTGGCGGCTTACACCAATCTTCATACCTATGGCTCGGCCCAGCCAAACGGTAGCCCGCTTGACTGCGTGGTTCAGAGCAACTCCAATCTCGCGAGCCCTTCGGTGGCCGGCGCGATGCAAACCTTGTTCTCGATGCTCGTGCCGCAGTAGGGCGGGGTAGACGCCGTCGGCGCTGATCGTGCTCGCCGTTTGCCCCATCGGATAAGCTCGTTGACAATGTATAAGTCATGGCTTATGAATGGCCCGTGAGCGTTTCAGCGGTTGAAGACAAGATTTTCCAGGCCTTGGCCGATCCCAGCCGCCGGGCGATCTTCCAGTCCCTGACGCGTGGCGAAGCCGCGGTGAAAGATCTCACGGCGCGTTTTGATATTTCGCAGCCGGCGGTTTCGCAACACCTCGCTTTGAAAGATGCTGGACTTGTGAACGGCCGACGCGAAGGTCGTTGTGTCTACTACCGGGTGCAACCGCGCGGGATGAAGCCGCTCATCGACTGGCTCGCGCACTATCGCGCCTTCTGGGCCGAGCACGTGAATCGCCTTGAAAAACTACTGGAGACCATGGACCCATGAAACCCGTCGATAAGACAGCGCCGTCGCAAACTAAATCCATTTCATTCGAATTTGATTTGCAGCATTCGCCGGAGAAGGTGTGGCGTGCGCTCACCGACCCGGTGCTGCTCACCGAATGGCTCCTGCCCGTCGTTGGCTTTGAGCTGGAGCCCGGGGCCGCATTTACATTCAAGACCCAGCCGTACCCCGGTTGGGACGGCACCGTGAACTGCCAGCTCCTCGAGATCGAGGTGCATCGGAAGATCAGCTATACGTGGGTTGTGGGCGGCATGGCTTTGGAAACGGTGGTGACGTTTTTGCTCACACCCACGCCATCCGGGACGCGTCTGTCTCTCGAGCAGTCGGGCTTCAAACCAGAACAGAAGCAGAACTTTGGAGGCGCACGCTATGGCTGGACTATGATGGGCGGGAAGCTGGTTGATGTGCTCGCGAGGATCCCGTGAGCAAGTGGGTTCGGCAATTCCACCGCTGGGTTTCGATTGTTTTTACGGCAACGGTCATCGCCAACTTCGTCGTCAGGGCGATGCGTCCGGGTCAACCGCCAGGTTGGGTGACGTACTCGCCATTGCTACCACTCTTTGTGCTGCTGTTCACGGGGCTGTACCTGTTCGCCCTGCCCTACGCCACCAGGTGGCGGAGTGGGCGCCGTTCGACGTAAATCTGTGTTGGGGCCGTGAACGACCTCCGCACCGAAGAAGGCCCAAGACCGCAGGTGGCAAGTCAACGCCAGAAGCAGGCCCATTCAACTGCCAGGACCGGGAGGGGAGACTCTTTACTGCATTTATGTTAGGTACCCGGTCATGCGGCTGGCTGCTTTCCTCCGAAAAAAAGCTCACTTGAGCCAGTGCTTGGCTGCTTCCGCCGTCGCCTCAGCGCTCGCCATGACGGCCTGTGGGAATAGTGGAAACGGCGCGCTGTTCAGTTCTGATACCAACCCTGCGCAGACCATTTCTGGGGGAACAACAGGTGCTGGCGGTTCAGTATTTAGCTCCGGTGGAGCACCGTGGGTTACGGGTGGTGCCGGTTCCGGGGGAACTTTGGGTGTAAGCCTGGGTGGAGGCGGCACGGGCGGCAATTGGGGTTCGGGGGGAGCGGACGTTGGTGTGGGCGGCACCGCGCGTGGTGGAGTTAACACCGGAGGCAACGCAAGCGGTGGTGGTGTCGGCGGCACCGTGAGTGGCGGCAGCACGGGCGGCAACGCGAATAGCGGGGGTGGCACCGGTGGTGTGGCGACGAGTGCAGGAGGAACGAGTCCGGCAGGCGGTAGTGGCGGCTCTTTATCGGGGCCGAAGGTCGTTATGAATGAGATTCGGGGCAATTCCCCGGATTTTGTCGAGCTTTACAACGCAGGCAATGCTGCGGCCGACATCAGCGGTTATTATGTGACCGACGATATGAACGGCCAGCCTGATCTGAACAACCCGTTCGTGTTTCCAGACAACACGACGCTGCCCGCGCACGCCTACGGTGTGGTGCTCGGCGTC
>JBBRRP010000225.1:0-6023 GCA_038246305.1 Polyangiales bacterium
AGTCCACGTCCACGGGACGTGGGCTTCGGGGTTTGGAAAGGTCCATCATATCGGTAACAAGATCATTCAGACGGGCTGCCTCGCGCTCAATGATGTCGCACAACTGTTGGTCCTCGGCAGAAAGGACGTTGGCCGTTTTCAGTAGAGAAATTGAGCCAGCAATGGCGCCGAGCGGGTTCCGGATCTCGTGCGCAAGGCCTGCGGCCAGTCTGCCCAGCGCCGCCATGCGTTCGGCCTGTTCTGCGCGTTCCTCAGCTTGAACCAGCTTGCCACCAGTGATTCTGAGGCGCTCTGCCAGGTAGCCCGCCAGGAGGGTGACGAAGACAAGCGCCACCAGATTGATGATGATGTGATAGAGGAATTCAAATCGAGAGAGCTGGTAGAGATCAACCGGCTGATCCGGCGGCGGGATGAGCCACCTCAATTGAAGCGCCCCGAGCAACCCGGCGTAACTCATACCACCCGCAAGCGTCGCAATGGCTGCGCCACGAAAACCTGTCAAGGCTGCCCCCGCCACGCAGGTGAGCCCATAGAACGAGACGGCTCCGCTCGACGCTCCACCCGAGATGTAAACCAGTGCCGTCCACGTGAGCTGATCCAAAATCAGCTGCGCACTGGCCAGCTGCTCAATGTGCCTCCCCTGACGCAGAACAGCCGCATAGATACCTGCGAGGCTGAACGCACTCACCAGCACAAAAAGGACGACTCGCACTGAAAAGGAATCGAGCGAAACTTCCCGACCTAAATAAACCAGTCCCAAAAGGCCAAGGGCGCCCAGCAGGAACACCATTCGGGCAGCCGTGAGCCAAGCTAAACGCCTTGGAAGCGTCGCGTTGGCAATATTATCTGGGAGGCCTAGCGCTATCCGCATGCGACGAGTCCGCGTGAGGCCTATCTTCCCGTTAGTCGGCCTTGATATTCCCTGCCAGTGAGAAGATTGGCATGTACATCGCCATCAGCACGACGCCCACCATTCCGCCGACGCCCACCATCATGATCGGTTCTAAGGCACTCGTGAGTGCTGCGACGGCCACGTCCGTTTCCTCTTCGTAAAAATCAGCAATCTTCCCGAGCATCTGGTCGAGCGCGCCGGTCTGTTCCCCTACGGCAATCATCTGGACCACCATGTCGGGGAACACCTTGGCCGCCATCAAAGGCTCAGCCATGTTCTTTCCCTCGCTGATGGCTTTATTCACCTTAACAATGGCTTCCTCAATGATGACGTTGCCCGCGGTGCGCGCACAAATATCGAGCGCCTCTAAGATAGGCACACCCGACGCCAGCAAGGTGCCGAGAGTCCGCGTGAAGCGCGCGACGGCGATCTTCTTGAGGACGGGACCCATGATTGGAATACGCAAAAAATTCCGATGAAACACGCGTTTTCCGGCGGGAGTACGGTACGTGTAGGAGATCGCAGTGATGATCAGCGCCCCTCCTGCCAGGATGAACGGTAGCCCTCCGATGAACCCACGCGATAACGCGATCACCATTTGCGTCAGCTTCGGCAGATTGTCTTTACCACCACCAAACTCCTTAAACATGGTCTCGAACGCAGGAATCACGAAGGTGAGCAACACCGCCATGACCAGCCCCGCGATGCCCACGACGATACTCGGATAGACCATGGCTCCACGCACCTGCCGCAAGAGCTTCTGGCGCTTCTCGATGTAGACCGATAGCCGATTCATGATGGCATCCAAGATGCCCCCGACTTCACCAGCCTGAACAAGATTGACGAACAGCTCGTCAAAAACCTTGGGGTGGCGGCGCAACGCATCCGAAAAGGATGCCCCCTGCTCGACCGAGTTCTTCACGTCCACCAGCACTCCGGCAAAGTGCTTATTCAGCTGTTGGCTGGCCAGAATGTCCAAACACTGGAGAAGCGGTAGCCCCGCGTCGATCATGGTCGCGAACAGGCGTGTGAAGGTCACGAGATCTTTGGTGTTGACCCCCGTGCCAAACTGCATCTTTCCGAAATTGATCCGTTTTTTGACTTTTACCGGATTCAGCTGTTGTTGTCGGAGTTTCGCGTTGACGGCCTCGGCGTTGTCCGCCTCCATCACTCCCTTGCGCAGCTCTCCTGTGCGCCCGCGAGCTTCCCATGTGAACTCAGCCATACTTCGAGTACTTTCTCAGTCGATCGCCCCAGCATACCGGTCGGCCACCGATTTGGTCAAAAGTGCCGCACTTGCCGAGCACGCCGCTTGGTGCCGAAAACTCCAACGCCCGCACGCAACCTCTACATAAGTGTCCGCGTGATTGCCCCGAAACCCCCTAAACATTGGCCTGAAGGTGCCATGCGCCATGCTGCATTGGACCAAATTGCAGAGGAATTAATCGTAGGCACTGGCGCCGCCCCGGGGGCTTCGCTCGGCGTTGCCGTTCGAATGGGCAACCAATGGCGGGTCCTCACCGGTGCAGCGGGTCGACTCAGCATTCGCGATCGCAGCCCGGTCGATCCGCAAACGATTTACGACCTCGCGTCGGTTTCGAAGCCCTTTCTGGCGCTGCTCTCGGCCCAGCTCATTGAAAACGGAGCCTTCGCTTGGTCGACCCCGCTTTCAAGTCTTTTAGCGGAAGCTTCCGGCCGTTTTGCGGCAAGCGCTACCGTCGAGGATTTATTGTCGCACCGCGCGGGGCTGCGTGCACACGCAGAGCTGTTCCGAACATTGCATAGCAAGGGAGTGGTCAGCTTGAGCGACCTACTTCAAGAGGCAGCCGACGCAAAGGCAGAGAATGGCCTGACCAAGGAGGGCGGGGTTGAGCCGATTTACAGCGACCTCGGGTATATGCTGCTTGCTGCGGGGATCGCTCGACTACTGAAGGCCCCACTCGACGAAATACTGGAGCGAACCACCACTGGCCCGCTTGGCGTAGAGGTCCGCTCAGTGCGGCTCTGGCTAACGCGTGCGCATCCCCCCGGAGCGTTTGCCCCGACAGAACAAATATTCTGGCGCGGCGGGGAACTGACTGCGTGTACCCACGACGAGAACGCGTGGGCCATTGCCGGCCATGGCTATGCTGGCCACGCTGGGCTCTTTGGAAACGTTCGCGCGCTCCTCACTTTTGGTAGCCTCCTGTGCGAAGCCTACCGAGAGCCGGAGCAAGCGTGGAGCGGAAGTTCTGAGATCCGCAGACTGGCAACACCGAAACCAGGGGCTTCACTGGCGGTCGGTTTCGATACCAAGGCGGCTCTGGGGCCTTCTTCGACAGGATCTGCCTTTGGGAGAAACACCTTCGGCCATTTGGGATTCACTGGCACGAGCCTCTGGTGCGAACCGGATGCCGAGGTGGTTGTGGGCCTCCTCACGAATCGGGTGAACCTGGGCCGTGAACCGAATCGGCTGCGAGACGCACGACCGACCGTTCACGATCGGCTGTTGGAATTCGCCCTCGCGCTGCGCTGACCGACGGCGAAGCGGGCCGTCGACTAGTTACTGAAGGCCCCCCTCGCGACGGCCGGGAGGCCCAAGAACGCTAGAAATAGGGCGAAGTGGTAATGACGAGCCCCTCCCACTCGGCAAAGCCGCATTCAGACAAGAACCCCCTGGTAAGCGCCGCCCGCCCGTGACAAATTTGGGAGCTGATTTGTGCGTGCCGCGTGTCCCCGAGGCTGAACTGAGTAGTCGTAATGTGGAAGCTATCCATCGAGGACGATCAAGGTAACAAGACCGTCGTCCACCTGGTGCGCGACGAGTATTCCGTCGGCCGGGAGGAGGCGAGCACCGTTCGACTGACAGAACGCAATATCTCGCGCAAGCACCTCCAGCTAGTGCGGGACGCTGGCGCTTGGGTGGTGGTTGATCGGAAGAGTTACAACGGCGTTCATGTCAACGGAACGCGTGTCGCCGAGCGCAAACAGCTCGCGCACGGAGATGTTGTCCAATTGGGCGACTACCGAATGGAGCTCGGAGACGAAAGCGCCGAGGCCAAAGACACCATCCCCCAGAATCTCCACCAAGAATCACAGGTTAACCAAGATCGACTTGTCGTGATTGCCGGGCTTGAGGTGGGCACCGAGTTCGCATTGACCGGAGAACGGCTGCTGCTCGGTCGCGGGGACGAGTGCGATATCACCCTGAATCACGCCTCGGTGAGCCGGGTGCACGCAGAGATCACCGCCCTCGGCGATGGCCGCTATGAGTTCATCGACAAAGAGAGCGCCAACGGTGTCCGCATCAACGGTGTGGATCTGAAACGAAGCCTGTTGGATGCACGCGACACGATCGAACTCGGCGATGTTGCCCTGAAATTTATTCCTGCTGGGCAGCAGTACCAAGCTGCTCTCGATCGCAGCCTTTCATTCCTCTATGCTGAACCCACACAGGCTGTCGCCGCGAGCGCCCCTCCGCCCGCCAAACCGATCTCGGTCGGTATGAAGCTGCTCGGGGGTGCGGCCGTCCTCGGGGCCCTCGCCACCGGGGGCTCATTTGTCTTGAAGAACAGCGATTCAGGGGCCATCGCTGGGGGCATCCTATCGGGAAAACAGGATGAAGCTGCCCGCATTCTCGGCGATGCGCTGGAGCTGCGAACGGCCGGCGATGTCGAGGGTGCACACCAAAAACTCGCCGAACTCCCTCCAGGCAGCAACGCTCGCCAAGCGACTGGATTTCGGAAGATCGAAGCTGACTGGGCGAAAGCTCTGTTCGTACACGCTGAAGCCGAGGCCGACCCAACAGTCAAGCGCATGCTACTCGAACAGATCGCACTCTCTCCAACCGTGGATACCTTGAGCCGAAAACGCGCTCAGGAAGAAATCACCAAACTCTCAGGGGACGCGGTCGACGTGAGTGATTTGCCGAAGGCTCCGAGAGATCGAGGAGTCGTCCGACCCCCGGCACCCAAGGCCGCCACTGCGCCGAGTAAACTGCCACACGGGGGTATTGTTCGAGAGAATCCGTACGAGTGAAGGACTCAGCGAGCGTCGAACGCGTTGAAGTGCAGGGGGTGGCGATCGAACATTGGAGCCGGGTTTTTCGTTCACGTCCCAGCATCAGCGCAGTCTGGTTTGTAGCCCTTGCTGGCTTGTTGCAGTGGCTAGCGCCCGAGCCATTCAAGCTCCTATCCGGACGAGCACGAGAGGGCGAGCCGGCCTCACCCGAGCAGAGCTTCGCACTTCCCCCCAAGTTCACGGTCGGGGAGAGCAAGCTCACGCACGAAAGCCTGAATCACGATTCTCTAGCGCAACCCGAAAAGGTCGAGGCCCCAACACTCCCGCGCGGCCCGCTTGCCAGCGAAACCGATGACATCACTGAAAAAGGGCCCAGCACCGAAATTCCAGCGCGCCCCATTGAGCACCTGGAGGCTCTTCAGGATTTCTACGCGTCACTTCGTCAGACCGAAAGCCATGGGCCACATCCGCTCACGCGGATTGTCCATTTCGGCGACTCCGTGATCACGAGCGATTTTGTCTCAGCGACTTTGCGCCGCAACTTGCAGCAACGTTTTGGCGACGGCGGGCATGGATTTTCACTGATCGCCAACGCCTGGCCCGCGTATTTCCACAACGACGTGTTTCGTTACGCTTCGGAGGGTTGGCTAGTCAGCAGAATCGTGGGCCCGACCGTAGCGGATGGTTGGTACGGCCTCGGCGGTGTTTCCTTCCGTGCACCACCCGGCGTGCGTGCACGCTTCGGGACGGCTACCTCGGGCACCTTCGGTCGTAGGGTCTCACGCTTCGAAATCGCTTACGTGAAAGAGCCGTATGGCGGGAACATCAAGCTCAATCTCGATGGGAAGCCACTCGAAGAGGTTGTTACCGCGGCCCCAACGAAACAAGTTGCGTACCATGAGGTCCATACAACCGACGGAGAGCACCTCTTGGAACTGGTCTCCGCGGGACCAGGTTCGGTAAGAGCTTTCGGGGTCGTGATGGAGCGAGAGGTGCCGGGCGTGGTGCTCGATGCGATTGGGATTTTAGGCGCTCGCATCCGTTTTCTCGATAAGCAAGATGATGCTCACTATCTGGAGCAGTTGCGCTGGCGCTCACCCCATCTCGTTGTTTACCAGTTTGGAGCGAACGA
>JBBRRP010000226.1:0-6017 GCA_038246305.1 Polyangiales bacterium
CGCATGTTCGGAGATTTTGTCGCCCAGTGGTTGGGGCTTGAGAATCTCGCAGGGCTTCGGAAGTCGCCTCTACTCTTTCCAGAATTCGCCGCGATTCAGCCCAATTTACTCCAAGAAACGCAACTCTTCTATAGCGGGCTCCTGACGGATGCCGCCGATCTCACGGCTCTCTTGACCGCCCCGTTTAGTTTCGTCAATCAACCGCTGGCCTCGCTCTACCGCATCCCCAGCGCCCAGACAGACCCTCGCTCATTCGCAAGAGTGGAGCTTCCAGAAACACGGAGTTCTCCCGCTGTGCGTTCGGCGACGACGCTGCCGTCGTAACTGGCGAGCTCGTCGAACTTGTCGGCAGGCACCTCAAAGTCCACGAACTGTTGCAGCACATCCTTGTGTGGCATCGGGAACTGGTGGGGCACCTCTTCGCGGTGGAGCTGGATCCGCTTCCAGGGACCGCTCTTTCCCCAAACGAGCATCTCGGGCCCCACCATCTGCGGAGGGCCGTAGCTCGAGATCGTGACCGCCGCGATCTCTTTCGTACTCTCGGGCCATCCGGTCATGTTCTCGTCGATCCAGGCCTTGTGCTCCTGCATGGCCATTTGTCCCTTCAGGTCCGGGAATGGGCTTGCCGAGCTTGGGGTTGCCCACACCCTCATCAGTGTGGGCATTGAGCTTGGGGAACAGAAGCTGGTCGCCAGAAGCCGGAGGCAAGAACTGGCCGTGAACGGGGGATTCAGTGCGGAGGCGTGTCAGCTCTTTTTCCGCACGCGTCGTTTTGCCAACGCGGTGGCGAACGCGAGCGAGAGCATGAGGCCTGCCGCACGCTGGGGCGCGTTGCTAGGCGTGAAGCCCGAGCCGAGCGAGCAGCTGTTACGCTCAGGTCCGCCGTTGCCACGAAACTCAGTCGGGGCTGCGGGCGCTGCGGCGGGCACAGGAGCCGTAGTGGTGGCGCCTGTGGGCGCGCCGCTTGGCCCCCCCTGAAGCAGTCGCCGCTGGTTGGCAGCCGTTAATAGTTGGTGCTCGCTCGCTCTCGGTGCCGGTACTCCTGGTATAACGGTTGGCATTGGCGGGGAAACTGGCGGTGGCATCACTACCGGTGGAGGATCGTTGGCGTGTGCCAGCTCAATCGCTCGGGTTTGTGCGATCCGAGGCAGCGCCAACGTGAGCGAAGGATCGCCGAGCAGGGCCATGCTGCGTTCGGTATCGGAGGGATCGACGTTTCGCTTGGCGGCTAGCACAAGCTCTCCCAAGGTGTGGATGCGTCCTGATGTCCGCGGCGCCCCGTTGGTCGGCGAGACGCCGTAGCGGTTGAAGAACCATTCGAGCAGCTGTGCGTAAGTGACACGTGAGGGATCGAAAGTCACCCGCACCGTCTCCGCGTGGCCAGTCTTGCCACCGCAGACGCTGTGGTACGTCGGATCGACAGTATGTCCGCCCTGGTAGCCGCTGGCAGCGTCGATGACACCGGGGATCTTCTGCAGTTGGTCCTCCACGCCCCAGAAACATCCGGCGGCGAAGTAGGCCGTCTGGGCTTTTGACGCGCTCCCAGGGTTCTCATGACCCTCTTCGAACAGCGGAGTGATGTGGTAGCCGGATTTCGATTGCATGCTCAGGCGGCCTGCAGTTCTCGTGCCCGTTCTGCTCGGCTCGGATCAACGCCTCGGTGACCTACTAGCCGCAGTCTTCGGCATCATCTTCGGCATCATCGGGTTGGCGAAGCGAGCCTGATCGGGGTCTCCGGCCTTTGCCATCTTCGTCTTTATCTTGAGCCCCGTTAGGTAAGGATCCATCGTTCCGGCGAGCATTCCCTTGATGGCGTTGGCGTAATAGTCGCGCGCCTCGCCCACACTCTTGCGTCCTTCCGCAACGTCCGCCGCGAGATTGATCGCGAGGAAGTTCGCCGGCTCCTTGTCGCACCTCGCGGAGAGTTCTCCCGCTGTGCGTTCGGCGACGACGCTGCCGTCGTAACTGGCGAGCTCGTCGAACTTGTCGGCGGGCACCTCAAAATCCACGAACTGTTGCAGCACATCCTTGTGTGGCATCGGGAACTGGTGGGGCACCTCTTCTCGGTGGAGCTGGATCCGCTTCCACGGACCGCTCTTTCCCCAAACGAGCATCTCAGGCCCAACCATCTGAGGAGCGCCGTAACTCGAGATCGTAACGGCCGCGATCTCTTTCGTGCTCTCGGGCCATCCGGTCATGTTCTCGTCGATCCAGGCCTTGTGCTCCTTCATGGCTGTTTGTGCCTTCATCATCATTTCCTTCATCTTCGCCTGGTCCACCTCGACGGCCGGTGGGTGGCCTGCTGCGGCAAGCGCAACCGACCCGAGCAAAGATGCACACGCTGCGAACATCAGAAAAGTTTTCATGATCGTCTCCTAAACAATCGCCATGGGGCCAATTCCCCGAGACGCTCAAGGCGAGGGTCTTGCAACCCCCAAGCCACATGCAGCCGAGCTCGCCACCCTACGCGTTTGACTGCGGCTTACACTTCGGTGACGTTTACAGGATTAGATTCTGATCGCGATTGGGTAGTTAGCCTGCTCTTTTCTTCCAGCCGATTTTGGCAGTTCGATTTGCTATGTGCCGCCGCACGGCGCTTTCCGCCACACGATGGCTAATCTGTCTCATTCGCGCCCTGGAATCGGCTCGGCAATTCGCCCGCGGAACGGGGGCCGCAAACGATCGGGTGCGCAGGCACGCGCCTTGCTAAGACGGGCCTGTAGGAGATAAAACCATGCATGCAATGGGCGAACGACTGATTGACTCCGCTGACGAGTGTGCGGCTGCTTGTGAAGTCTGCGCGACGGCGTGCCTCAGCGAAGCTGACATTGACAAGATGGCGGCCTGCATCCGGTTGGATCGTGATTGCGCTGATTTATGCCGTTTGGTGGCAATGCTCGCTACGCGCAAAAGCACGCTAACGCCGTCCCTAGCCGCTGTGGTCGTAGAGGCATGCGAGTCATGCGCTGACGAGTGCGAGCGGCATGAAATGGAGCATTGCAAAGCCTGCGCAAAGGCATGCCGCGAGTGCGCACGACAATGTAGTAGGCAGGCAGCCGCGTAGTGACCGCACGTCGCCAATTGTTGACGCAACCTGGGCTGAAAACCGCGGTATTCTTCGCCGCGGCCGTCTGGATGCGAACTGCCCACGCAGAGCGCGGACATTCACACGCGGAGTCACCGGCTAAACCAACGGCCATGGCGCCTATGCATATGACTGAACCGTTGGGGATCCCGATGGCGCGGGACGGGTCCGGAACTGCGTGGCAACCGGATTCGACGCCGATGCGGGGCATTCACGCAATGCTCGGGGGCTTTCAGCTCATGTTCCACGAGAACATCTCAGTCGGCTACGACGCTTTTGGGTCCAATAGAGGTGACGATCGCTTCGTGAGCACGAACTGGTTCATGGTCATGGCGCATCACGATTTGGGGTCCGGCCAAATCGGCGCGCGGCTCATGTTGAGCGCTGAACCCCTGACGGTTGGCGGCCGAGGCTATCCGCTCTTGCTCCAAACTGGTGAAACTTGGCGTGGCGTTCCGCTCCACGACCATCAGCATCCTCATGACTTGTTCATGGAGGCCGCGATCGAGTACAAGGTGCCGCTCAACGATAGCGTAGGGATTGACGTCTACGTCGCGCCTGCGGGCGAGCCGGCGGTCGGTCCCGTGGCTTTCCCTCACCGCGAGTCCGCGCGATCCGATCCGCTGGCCGCGATTGGCCACCATTGGCAAGACTCGACGCACATCTCGTTTGGAGTGCTGACGCTGGGTGTCTTCACTCGACAATTCAAGCTCGAGGGTTCGTGGTTCAACGGGCGCGAGCCCGACGAAAAGCGCTACGACTTCGACCTTCGGGCGCCGGATTCTTTCGCGGCGCGGTTGTCCTTCAATCCGATGGATGACCTAAGCCTGCAGGCGTCGTGGGCCTACCTGAAGAGCCCGGAGCAGCTGGAGCCAGACACCAGCCTCCATCGGGCTACGGCTTCAGTCACGCTGAACACCCCCGTGTTCGCAACGGGCAACTGGGCAAGCACGCTTGCAACTGGTGTTAACTTTGTTTCGGGCGAGAAGGCGACGCAATCAAGCTTGGTCGAAACGAATTTCGATCTGGACCTGCATCACACCTTCTTCGGCCGCGTCGAGTTCGCTACCAAGACCGGAAGAGACCTCGTCCTAGCACCCGAACAAGCCAGCACCGTGTACACAATGGCCGCGTTGAACACGGGATACGTTTTCAATTTTTCGCCGGTGGCGCATTTCGTACCCGGGCTAGGCGTACGCGGCTCTGTCGATGTCCTCGGCGCTGAGCTCGGCAGCGTGTACGGTAATCGAACACCCGTCGGTGGCATGGTGTTCTTTCAATTGCATCCAGAAACCATGGACATGGCGGGCGAGGCGATGTAGGGCCACACCAGTTTAACGGCTCTAGTTCGGGCGCCGATGTCAGAATCCACAAGTCAAACTCCACTCGACTCGCTCAACCGCGACTGCTTCTGCATCACCCTGGACGCCGAGGAACTGAAGCGCCAGTTCGAAACGGATGGCGAGACGGCCGGGTTGTATCCGTTAATAGCGGAGCAATGCCCTCATCTGTTCGCGACGACGCCGGTCTTCATAGCTCGGCGCCACCTCCAAAGCATGGCGGAGGTGGTCAGAGCAGTCGAGGTCGTCGTTGCGCTGCCTGCGTACCGCGAACTGGTCCTCGCGCGAGCTCCCGATGTCGCGCGCTTTGACGCGGGTGGCGTGAAGGGTGTTTTTTTCAGCTTCGACTTTCACCTGGCCGGATCCCAGCCGATGTTGATCGAAATCAATACCAACGCTGGTGGAGCACTCCTGAGTGCTGCGCTCGCCAAAGCACAACGGGCGTGCTGCCAGGCGATCGCGGGGGTGATGGCCGACCCGGTTGCGCTCGGAGCGCTCGATCAGACCTTCCTCGCCATGTTTCAAGCCGAATGGCGACTCGCACGCGGGGAAAAGCGCTTACAGCGAGTCGCGATTGTCGACGAGAACCCACAAGGGCAATATCTCTACCCCGAGTTCGTGCTGTTCCAACGGCTGTTTCGCCGAAATGCCATAGATGCCGTGATCACCGATCCGTCGTCGCTGCGGCTGCACGATGGCGTTCTCTGGCAAGGGGACCAGGCGATCGATCTCGTTTACAATCGCCTTACGGATTTCATGCTGGAAGAGCCTGCGCACGCGGTGCTGCGCGATGCCTATCTAAGCAACGCCGTCGTGCTCACACCTCATCCACGCGCTCATGCGCTTTACGCCAACAAACGCAACCTGGCTCTGCTGAGCGATCCGGAGCGCTTGCGCTCAATTGGAGTTCCTGACGACACGGCGCAGATACTCTTGAATGGTGTTCCGAGAACAGAGATCGTCGATTCAACCAACGCCGAGCGTTTGTGGACAGAACGACGCAAGCTCTTCTTCAAACCCGCCTCGGGCTTCGGCAGCAAGGCCGCCTACCGTGGCGAAAAACTGACCAAGCGCGTGTGGGGGGAGATCCTAGCCGGCGACTATGTGGCTCAGGCCCTGGTGGCGCCCGGCGAACGCCTGATCGCGGACGTGAGCGCGCCGCAATCGCTCAAGTTCGATGTGCGAAACTACGCGTACGCAGGCCAGGTGCAGTTCGTGACTTCACGACTCTACCAAGGGCAGACGACCAATTTTCGTACGCCAGGCGGAGGGTTCGCACCTGTTTTTACGAACGTCTTCGAGGCACGGAGTCCCTCGCGGCCACGATGAGCTCAAGAGGCAGAAACATGGGCGCCGGTTTGGGTCGTAATTCGAGTTCGCCTTCGCTGACTTCGAGGAGTGAGAATCCGACCCGAAGATAGAACTCCACGGCATCGGACTTTGCGTCAACGAGGAGAGCATAAGACAATCGAACTGGCGAAATGAGGTAGAGGAAATGCCAGGCCAGTTGACCGAGGAGGCGCTGCCCCCTGCTCACCAGGACACCGATGGCCAAAGAGCGCTGAGCACGACCGACTGCTGAGCTCAAGAGC
>JBBRRP010000227.1:0-5982 GCA_038246305.1 Polyangiales bacterium
ACTTGGGTCCTCCGCCAGGCCCCTGACCATCATCCTCAACCGCATGTTCAGGCGATCATCGGAAAAATTCGAATCAGCAACCTCATTCGCCAGGGTCTCAATATCAATCGGCTCCATCATCTGATCCTCTGATCATGACCACGCCGTTGCGGCAAGCACCAAACGCCACCCCTCGACATTATTTCAACACTGCAAATTTCGCGCTGCCCCGCGTTGGATCATGAGAGCATGCTTACTATCTCGAAGGCACTAAAGGGCAATCCCGGCGATGTCCACCGCTACTCAGGTGGGGTTCCCTTGGCACTCCCGATTAACGCTGCGTCCCCGCCTTCAACCCCATGTGCAGCATCACGCTCTGCAGATCGGCCCAAACTTCGCGCTTTGCCTCTGGCTTGCGCAACAGATAAGCGGGATGAAACGTCGGCATCACGGGAATGCGCCCTTGATAGAGGCGGAAGCTGCCCCGCAACCGCGTGATACCGCCCGAGAGCCCGAGCAACCCCTCCACGGCGGTGGCCCCAAGCGCCACCATCACTTTGGGCTGCAGGAGTTCTAGCTGTTCAGTCAAGAATGGGGCACAAGCGCGCACCTCTTCGGGCTCCGGTTTCCGATTCTCCGGCGGGCGGCACTTCACAATATTGCAAATGTAGACGTCATCTCGCGCGAGCCCCATCGCCACGATCATTCGATCCAACAATTGCCCGGCGGGACCCACGAAAGGAAAACCTTGCGCGTCTTCGTCGGCACCTGGCCCTTCTCCCACAAAGCACAGACCCGAGCGCCCCGTGCCACGTGCAAAAACCGTTTGCGTGCGGTGCTGATGCAGCGAGCAGCGCGTGCAGCTTGCCACCTCAGCCGCCAAAACATTTAAGCGTAGGTTCCTGGCTTCCTCTGAAGCTGACGACGGAGCCGATGCTGAAGACGGAGGGGCCGCAGCGCGTCTAAGGTTGCTGGCGAGTGATTCTGTCGCTGAATGTCTAACGCTGTTGTCGCGCGATTGTGCCACGGACAGCGCAGGCCCTTGGGAGAAAACCTGCGGTGCTGATTCGGCTACGTCAACGACAGGGGCGCGCAGGCGTGCGATTTCCTGAGTGGCGGGCGGCAAACCTGAAGCACCCGAAGTTTTCTGCCACCTGGCGTAAGCCAAGAGCGAACGGGTGAGCTCCCTCAGCTCCAGCGCGTCATCTTCGTGAGCTACGCGCGATTCGGAGGAGCCAGACACGGCTCAGTGCTCATCCTGGGCTGCCAACCAACGCTCAGCATCGAGCGCCGCCATGCAACCGGTGCCCGCGGCGGTCACGGCTTGGCGATAGACGAAATCAGCGACATCGCCTGACGCAAACACACCTTCGATATTCGTGCGCGTGCTGCCCGGCTGAATTTTCAGGTAGCCGTTTTCATGAACATCCAGCTGGCCACGGAACAAGTCCGTCATGGGAGTGTGCCCGATCGCAACGAACAACGCCCCCACTTCCAAGACGCTTGAAGCTCCGGATTTTAGATCCTTCACGCGAAGGCCTGTCACGTGATCTTCTTCAACACCCAAAACTTCTTCGACGGCGTGGCTCATCAGCAGACGGATTTTCGGATTGGTCTGCACTCGCTGTTGCATGGCCTTGCTCGCGCGAAATTCATCGCGACGATGGAGCAAGGTCACGCTCTTACACACACCAGCTAAATAAGTCGCCTCTTCGATCGCGGTATCCCCACCCCCCACCACGGCCACATCCTCCTTGCGAAAGAGCGCGCCATCACACACGGCACAGGCGCTCACGCCCTTATTCTTCAGCTTGTGCTCGCTCTCGAGCCCCAGGTAATTCGCGCGTGCGCCAGTGGCAATGATCACACTCTTGGCTAGGTGCAGCACATCTTCCCCCTCGCCCACCCACACCTTGAATGGTCGCGACGAAAAATCTACCTTCTGAACATCCGCGGTGATCAGCGTTGCCCCCTGATTCACGGCTTGCTCGCGGAACTTCCCCATCATCTCCTGGCCGTCCACGCCTTTGGGAAAGCCGGGATAGTTTTCAACTTCAGTGGTGAACATCAGTTGCCCACCTGGGATCAAACCGCCGGCGTTGAAGCCTTCAACGCAGAGTGGCTTGAGATTCGCGCGCGCTGCGTAGATGGCAGCAGTGAGCCCAGCCGGGCCCGAACCAATAATGATGACGTTGTGCAGGGTGGGTTTGCTCATGAAAAGTGCTCCGTGCCCGGCATAGGGCGAGCGTCTGCAGCTGTCGAGAGTGAGCCAAAAAAACGCCGGAAGCCGAGCTTTGTCGACAAGCTCGAAGCTACCCGCGAATCGGGTTTGCTTTGAGCGCGGCCCGCCCGTCTTTTACGTAGACGCTGAATTTCACGTGGCTGGCTCCATGGCGAGCAACGAGCGCATCGCGATTTTTCTTGAGTGTCTCCTCAAACTTCTCAAAGGTGAATCCTTCAACAGACTCTCCGCACTGTTGCTTGGTTGCAACGAATGCGTCGTACACCTCACGCCACTCCGCTTCCTGATCAAAAACAGCGGCCGAGGGAACAACCGGCTCCTCAATGGCTGGAGCCGAACCGGGAGCACGCGGCAGACGCTTCGCTGGAGGCTTCGGCGGACCGCCGACAGCTCCGCCCGGTGGGCGTGGAAAATTCTTCGAAGCCTCCGGAGGGTCAGCACTCGTCTGCGAAGCTGGACCCTCTCCCGGCAAGCTAAAGGCGCTCATTTGGGGTTGATCGGGTAGATCACCCAAAACTTGAGTCAAGTCCGCAGCTCGACGCGTGGCCCCACCTTTGGCCGCGACCGCATCGATGCCATCGTTGAGATCCGCCGCGATGCGTCGGTAGACGCCCCGAAATTTACTGGGCTGAAGCTGATCCGTTTGCCCTTTGGCCAGCCGATTCGCTTCGGCGCGAAATACCTGTAACGGCCGAGTGTGCTCAAAGAGACTGAAGAGGATCCCGACGACCACTGCCCCGAGCGCAAGCAAGCCGCCCACCACCAGATTGGCCTCGGCCTTGTCCTTATCGTCCGCCATCTTAAAGAACCCCAAGAAGCCCGAAACTAAGCTCGCTTTGCGTGCCACCGCATACCCGGTGCCAAGCTTCCAGGCTTCGCCCGGCATGCGCGAATACTGTGCCTTCAGCCTGCTGTTCACAGCGCGGATCTGGCTTCGACCCTTCTCCAAATAGTCTTTATCCGTCGCCATCTTCGAAAGGTCCGGGAGGATCTGATCCAGATCGGCAGTGTCCACAGATTCCATATCGAAGCTGGCGCGCGCGCTCACGCTACCGTTGACATAGAAGGCCACAGCGGCTCCCGTTCTCTGCGCCAACTCACGGGCGAAGGCATCGTTCACGATCCGGGCCCCGACGACTGCGCCTGAAGGCATCTGGCCCATGTCGGCTTCAACAGGTCGCCCGACAACGCGATAGATGTAGTCGAGCACGAGCGTATCGTCGCGCAAAAACCCGTGAAGCGCATCTGCAACCACAGGATAACCTCCAAGCTCAAAATCCTTCCCGCCTTGGTCGTAGCCCATTTGAGCCACCACACGGCCTTGCTGATCCACCGCAAAGACCGCATCAAAAGCCCGCCTTTGTTGCCCACCCTCCATCACCGTCGCGGACTCCAACAGCTTCTTCAGTGCCTTCTCGGCGCCCTCGCGCGCGTCGCTCGGGACGGCGCCTTCAGCCTGCGTCGATTGCTGCAAAGATTTCCGAATGGCGGGATCCAACGTAAACGGGATCAACTGTTCTGAACGCATCCGCGCATCGGAGCGCAGATACCACTCAACAACCTGAGTATCCGAAGAGAGCCCCTGCCCCACGGCGCGTGCCTCCGCGCGGTTGTACACGCTCGTTGCGATCGACAACAGAAACACGAGCGCACCTAACGCCAGCCCTAAAACCCCGTACCAAAATCGAGAAAGCAACATGTGGACTCAATACTCAGAAAGACTAGTGATAAAGCGTCGAATTATTTCGCAGCAACGAGCGCGATCGGCGCTCTCGATAGATCGAGGTCTCGCGCCTGGACGGTGATAGGACGCGCTTCGCCGATTTTTTTGCCGCAGAAATAGGCCTGAATGGTGTAATTACCAGGCTCAGCAACCGTCAGTGCGAACTCCCCTTTGGAAGACGGGAAAACGAGCGCCGCGACATTGGGTTCTCCAACTACCCAAGCGCGGAGGCTGGGCGCCAATTCATCGCGAATCTCGAAAACGCCCGGCCCCGGTACGGACCATTGACGCACTGACCCTTTGGCGGTGTCTGACAGCGAGAAGTCCGGAACGTTGACGCCAAACAGACGGTGCGGGAACGGATCCTTGTTCTGGAAATCAAGGCGAGTACCTGGTGGGACCACCACCGTTACAGGCGCGGTACGCCCGCCGCCCACTGTGATCCCCATCGCCCGCATCGGGCCTTGCTTGCCCTCCGCGATGAGCGCCACGCATACCTCGCGAGGAAGATACGGAAAGAGTTTTCGAAAGCGAGCCTGGACCGTGGGCACCGGTTCACGAAACGAGAAGCCATGATTCGCCGGGTCTCGCGCTTCCTCCCAGACTGGATTCAAGAGTTCTTCGCCCCTCACCAGTTGTCCCTTGATGCGCGCAGCTCGGGCAAACGGCGCCCAAGCAAGCAGCCCGCTCGCAGCGACCCACCCCGCGAGCCTTCGACGTGAGACTCCCGAGGCCCTGTCGGGGAAGCTTTCTCCGGAATCTGACCTTTTAAATAGAGGCATTGCGGCGAACCCTAATCGACTGGGCGCCTCAGTAAAAGAGCGGAAACGGCAGCCCTGGGGGCGGGCGCGGTATCCGCCAGATCCGACCTAGTGCTTTTGGGTGTTTTTGGCTTGTAGGATGAAATCGACAAAGGTTTGCTCGGACTTCCGCGAGCTCATCCCGCTCCTGCACCCTTCGCAGCGACGGTTGCTTGGCATCCACGCGTGCCTCGCTTTTTTGGGTGCCCAGCTTTAAGGGGTTGGGGCAATCGCCCCAGTCGATCCCATTTGTGATTTTCTTCACCTCGGCATTCCTCTGAACAGTGCCGTTCGTGCTCAAAACCCCATGCAAAGGCTGGCTCAACTCCTGATGCATGTATCTGGATCAGTTTCTGATGCCGGTTCTCACTCAGGGTGGCCAGCTTTCCTGGGTGGCGTCATTCGCCCCACTCGATCCCATTTAAGCCGCTGATCTGACCGAAATCCGACTGTCGATTGGCGCTCTGGCCAACGCAAGAATTTGGAAGCGCGCTCTCGGAAAAAACTGGGGTTCTTTAGATCCGCGGTGCGAATTGTTGGCCCGATGCCGAGTGTGGGCCTACCAGCCGCGCTCGCCTGCGATGTTTGCCAAGAAACCCCCTCGATTCGTTGAGAGCGACGAACAGTTGGGAGCGTTTCGTCGGGGCTTAAAGTTGTGTCGCTGTCCGCACTGCGGACACGTTGGGTCGTTGGTGCAGCATGGTTTCTTGCGAGGCTACTCAGATTCTGGAAGTGCGCGTGTGATCCGGGGGCGGCGGTATTTCTGCTCAAATCGCTATCGCGGCTTGGGTTGTGGTCGCACTTTCTCGATTCTGTTTTGCGTTTGGCTGCGAGGTTTCATGGTGAGCGCGATCACCTTGTTCTGCTTCATCGCAGCGGTGCTTGGCGGCAAGACCCGTTACAGCGCCGGAACGGTGTGCCTTGCAGGCTTTCGCCTCCGCTCGGCGTATCGACTGTGGCATCGCTTCAAACGCGCGCAGAGCCAGCTGCGCGCGCTGCTAAGTCGATTGGGGCCGCCGCCGGCGTCGCCAAGCCCCGAGCCGTTGGTGCAGCTCCTAGCGCATTTTCAGGCAATTTTTCAACACGCCGAATGCCCGTTTGCGGCGTTTCAAGAGCGTGTCCAATGCAACCTGTTAGCCTGAAGCGGCATGGTTTACCGACCGAGGGGACGACCACGTTTCAGTCGCAAGCCTTGATGCGGCTGTGGCGCGATCAGCACGACAACAGCAAACGTCCAT
>JBBRRP010000228.1:0-5960 GCA_038246305.1 Polyangiales bacterium
CGTGCGCAACTCACGGATCGCCTCCCTGCAGGCTCCTCGCTTGGCTTCAGCGCCCAAAAGCAGCGCCACATGCAACACCCGCTCCTCGACTGCTTCTTCATTAAACGCCATCACAGCCGGCAAACACAGCGCGTTGGCTAACCCGTGATGCAGACCACATTCGCTGGAAAGTGGATGAGCCAAGGAATGACAGGCGCCCAGGCCTTTTTGAAAAGCCACTGCACCCATCATTGCAGCTTTCATCATCCCACCGCGTGCCTCTAGATCGGTACCGCTATTCACTGCGGTTAACAGGTGGCGGTTGGCGAGCTCAATCCCGGAGAGCGCAATCGCATCAGCCATTGGATGGTCCCCCAGTGCCAAATAGGCTTCAATGCAGTGCGTGAGTGCATCAAAACCAGTGGCGGCGGTGGTGGCGGCAGGCATAGAAAGCGTCAGCTGAGGATCCAAAATCGCTACTTTTGCCAACAAATAGGGCGAAAATATCACAGTTTTTCGGCACGTGGCCTCCAACGTGACGACCGCGGCTCGCCCCACCTCGCTCCCGGTGCCTGCCGTGGTTGGGATCTGGATGATGGGTGGCAAACCAGGCATCACATGCTTACCACCGCCAATCGCGTCATCGAAATCTGCCAGCGGGCGTTCGCTTCGCGTGCGGATCGCTATCACTTTGGCCGCATCCATGGGCGACCCACCCCCCACCGCCACGATCCCGTTCGCGCCGAACGCAGAGTACGCCTTCGCACCCGCCTCCACGTTGGCTTCGGTCGGGTTCCCCGCGACGTCGGAGAATACGCTCGACTTGATGTCGGCCTCTTCCAGCGCTTGCACCACCTTCCCCACCATGTTTGCCTTGAGGACACCCGGGTCGGTCACGATCAGCACGCGCGACATGCCAAAGGATTTGGCCTCTTGCCCCACCCGCGAAACCTCGCCGGTGCCAAACACGATTCTGGTAGGAAAACTCCAAATTGCAGTCATTTCAGCTTCTTTCTGGGTGTGGGGTAAGGCGCTATCGCCTGCAGAATACGACGCTCATGTGAGTTCGAAGTAGCGTTTCAGTTCCCAATCGGTGACAGCGCGTTCATAACAGCGCACTTCCCAATCACGAGTGCGGCAATAGTGGTCAACGAAGGCCTCGCCGAAGATTTCCTTGGCTGCCCGGCTCGCCAGCAAGAGCTGATTGGCGTCGCGGAGGTTCACGGGCAAGCGTTCGCCGGAATCCAACCCGGGATCACCTTTCGTTTCAGGCGGCAGCGGCAGCTCATGTTCTATCCCGTAAAGCCCCGCTCCCAGGCCCGCCGCCATCGCGATGTACGGGTTGATATCTGCGGCGCCCTGGCGATGTTCCACTCGAATTGCCTTAGCATCACGGGTTCCGATCACACGGAGTGCGCACGTGCGGTTTTCAATGCCCCACGAAGGAACCAGCGGTGCCCAGAGCCCCGGCACGTAGCGCTTGTAGCTATTGATGGTAGGCGACACCAATGCGGTGAGTTCGCGCAAGAGCGCCATTTGGCCTGCAACATAATGCTGCATCACTCGCGACATGCCGTTCGGCTGCTCTGTATCAAAGAAGGCATTTTTCCCGCCCTTCCAGAGACTCTGGTGAGTGTGCCCGCCACACCCGGGAAGATCGGCCTTCCACTTGGCCATGAAGGTAACGCTCAGCCCATGCCGGTGCACGATCTGCTTCAGCGTGGTTTTGAAGAGTGCGGCTTTGTCGGCGGCGCGCAAGATATCGTCGTAACGCAACGCCACTTCGTACACGCCTGGGCCTGTCTCGGTGTGCAGGCTCTCGAGCTCAATGTCGAAATCGCTACAGGTATCCCAAATGTCGCGCATCAGCTCCTGGTCTTGGCCAGTGCGCACCCAGCTGTAGCCCATCATCTGAGGATCGAGCGGTGTGAGCCCCTGGAACTGCTTCTGATACAGCGAATCGCGATTTTCCTGGAAGATAAAAAACTCGAATTCAGCCGAAAATTTTGGCGAAAATCCCAACGCTTCTGATTTTGCGATCACCGATTTAAGCAATGAGCGCGGGCAGGCGGGATGCGCATTGCCGGCTCCGTCGCGAAAATCGGCCAAAATGGCGACGACGTTCGGCTCCCAGGGGATCGGTCGCAGTGTGCTGGGATCCAACACCGCTTGAACATCAGGATAACCACTGTGCCAGCCCGTCACCCGTGCGTTGTCGTACAGGGCATCGTTGATATCCCAACCGAAGATCACGTCGCAAAAGCCAAAGCCCGAGCCCAACGCCGAACGCAGCTTATCGAGAGAAACGTACTTGCCACGCAACACGCCATCCAGGTCAAAGCCGCCTATTTTTGCGCGCTTTACCCCATCTTTCTCAAGCCGCTCCAGCAATGCCGCCGGGTTCTCCAAGGTGGGGCTCGCCGAACCCTTTTCGCGTTTCTCCCTTTTCGCCATCGACCCATGATGGCAGGGACCCGGCCGAAGTCGCAATGCCAAGCGCAGAATTATGGTTCTAGGGATCCGGTGGCTTGGTCGACGAAATGAGCCAGTTCTTCGCGTAAGCGCGCGTGCACGCCTAGCACCCGCTCGGCGTGCCCTAGGAGCCGCGCCCGATCCAAGGTGACCGAGTACGCATGGCGGAAGAAATGACGAAACGAGAGCAGGGGCAAGAGCTGTTGTTCGGACTCTTGCGAAATGACCGCGGGCCGCACCTCTGGTAGTTGCAGGCTCATCGATCGCAGCAGATCCCGGTGCCAGTCGGCTCCTTTCGGAAGACTTCCTTCAACAACCCGTGAGATCCGGGTAAACATTGCCTCCACGGCACCATAATAGCCGTGCAGATCGACGGCGAGTAACGCCGAAACGGCTTCCTCCGCTGAGCCCGGCAGCCCTACTCGTGCCACACGCTCTAGCCTACTCCGGATTTGATCCAGGGCAACGAGCTCGGCGTGAACCTCCTGACGAAGTCGGAGCAGCTCTATTCCGGCGGAGCGCTCAGGTGACATTCAGCTCCACCCCATCGCGAAGGCAACGCTCGGCTAGACCGATGGAGGCAAACTCGCCCATAACAACATGCAGTGGCCTTTGCAGGAGGTCACCCAATTGGGCGGCAAGGGCATCCACCTCCTCGGCTTTGGCACCCCAAACCATGAGATCGACATCTGAATCCTCACGAAATCCACCCCAAGCCAACGACCCAAACAGGATCGCACGCTCGACCTTGAAGGCGTGGCACACTCCAGGCAATCCGCTATCCAAGCGGCGTCGGGCCTCGATTGCCGCAGAAGCATCCGCCCGCTGACGCCCTGAAGCTCGCTCGATAAGCTGGCGGTGAATCACATTCGACGCGGGCACAAACCTCATCCTAGCCCCAATGCTCAGTCGTCGCGAGGGGTAGGGGCGAAGCCCCAACTTTAACCTAACAACCTAACGCTCTTTTAGAAGCTCGCGTACGATTTGAGCCACACCCAAAACGCCCAACGCCGCGGCTCCCCAACTGGCGTGGACGGGGCCCACCAAGAGAAGCTCCCCTGTCATGTTGGCATAACTCACCCCAATGCCGGTCACGGCAAGGGCGGCCGCGAGGAGCAGCAGCCCAGGGCGGATGCTCTCCCCCAAGGACGGGCCAGAGTACCGCCGGCGTTCCACATTCACGGACATGGCATGCGACATCACTATCGGCACCTGTCCCAGCGACAATCCCAGATTCACATTTCGATTCGAAGGGGGCTGAAGCAGTGTGGGTGACTCCACGTTGACCCGATCTTGAGCCGCAAAACTTTTTGGGATCTCGTGAAATAATTCTTGGCGTGGCTGGCTGCGAATCGGCGCTGAAGCGCGACCCGCCTGCTCAAGAGCGTCCCAAAATTCGCCGGCTTCCTGATAGCGTTGCCGTGGATCGAGCGCGAGCGCTTTGGCGAACACCGCTTCCGCCGCGTCGCTCAGCGGGGCTCCCTCCGTGCGTGGCGTCGGACGCCGTTGCGGATCGAGCGTCGTCCCCATCATGGCTGCATGGTCGCCCTCCATCACCGGATGGCCTACCAACATTTCGACTAACACCAAGGCAAAGCCATACACGTCCGTCCACGGCCCGGTCTGCCCATAAGTCTTTGGCACCCACTGCTCCGGGGCACCATACGCGGGAGTAAACGGTGAAAATCCAGCCTGCGTTTGGCTCTGCTTGCCCGCAACTTGGCTAGCGACGCTCTTCGCTTTGCCGATGCCAAAATCCAAAATCTTGACCTGACGTTGACCTGCGACGTTAGCAACAAAGATATTCTCGGGCTTGAGATCGCGATGCACGACGGAGATTGGCCCCTCGGGACCGACAAAATTGTGGGCCCTTTCAAGGGCGCGAGCAACGGGAGTCAAGAGGTCCAGCACCTCAGGTAACGTGTACGGTCCCTCGGCATTCCCAAAGCGCCGGTACATCACCGCATCCAGTGTTTCACCGTCCAACCACTCCAACACCATGTACGGCACGAATTCGCCATTGCGACTGGTGAAGGCGTCAACATGCAGCGGCCTCACCACCGTGGGGATACTGGCTGACAGTTTGAACAAGAGCTCAGCCTCCCGCCGAAACTGCTCCAAGAAGAGCGCATGCTGCTCGCTCGTGAGCTGCTGCGGGATCTTTAGGCACTTGAGCGCCACATCGGCACGAAAGCCGCGATGGTGCGCCCGGTACACGACTGCAAACCCACCTTCCGCAACCGCGCAATCCACCTCATAGGCGCCTGCAATCTTCTTCCCCACAATGCCGAAGACGTCGTCTGTCATGCGCCGATAGCCAGGGGCGAAGGCCCCAAGCGTCGAACATTAACAGATCTAGGCCTTCAGGGAAGCGGGGCGCGCGACATTAATGCTTAGGTTAGTTCGAACCAGCGCCGCCAGCGCCGACACCGCCGGCACTGGGAGCTCCACCCGTATTCGGTGCGCCACCCGTGCCTGACGCTCCGCCGGCCCCACCGGCTCCACAGGTATCGATGATCGAAGCCGTGATCGCAGCGGTATCGCTGGCGCGCTGAACGTCGCAAATGCCTTTCCTACCCAATGCGGTCTCAACATTGGCATTGCCAAAGCACTTCATGTCAGGGTGCCCGCAATCCGCGGTGCAATCGCAGAGCTTGGTGCAAAGCCCCGCGTCACCGCGGCCGTCAGTGTTCGAAACGGGAAGGCAGAACCCCTCCATTTTCGTACTGCCCGCTGGGTTGCAGCCATCAGGAGCCCCAACCGTACACCCATCGCCACAGGCACCTACCGTCTGGGAAAATGGCAAGCAGAGCCCACGGCAGGGATCGACCGCAGCAGCCGGATCACACTTGGCGCCCGTCGTGAGCCCCACCGGTGCGGCAGCTCGACAGAGCCCTGAAGTCGCAACGGCAGCAGAAAAATCACACGATGTTCCAGGCCGACACTCGCCTTGCCCGCCGTTACACTGGGGAAGGCAGGCCGACGGGCCCCCCTGCATGCCAACTCCGACGCACGCCATTTCAGGGCGACTATGACACTTCACTTCGGTTTGCGCAGGAGTACCGCCAATGCAGGCTTCATAGCAGAACGCCGATGTCCCGTTGCCCACGCAAAGCCCGTTTGCGCTCAACTTCTGACACACGGTTGGATCGGCCGTGCAATCCGCCGTACAAATCCCGCCCGCTGGTCCACCACCATCTAGCGCTCCTGAATCGCTCGTGAGGCACTTCAGCCCGGTGCCGCACGCTCCATCGTTGGCGCATCGCGCTCCGAGCATTGCATTGATATTCCCCTGCCCCGCGCCGCTCGCGCCACCCGTGTTCGCCGCCCCTCCGGACTTGCTGTTGCCGGCTCCACCGAGCCCACTACCACCGGTTGTGGTTGTTCCTGATCCACCGGTTATGGTTGTTGCTGATCCACCGGTTGCACCGCCAATTTCGTCGCTCCCGCAGCCCGGCGCGATACCAATAGCGAACAGGCAACCAACCCCAACAGACATCCATGGCAGC
>JBBRRP010000229.1:0-5947 GCA_038246305.1 Polyangiales bacterium
AACGTCACTCCATGTAGCGGTGATGTCGGCCGTGGCCTCGGTACGGTTGAAAAGAGCCACGGCGCGGATACCGGACCCGCTCAACGTCTTCGACCAGACCTCGAGACTGCCGCTGCCCTTAACCCGTTTGCCCTGAATGCCGAGAGGATCTTGATCCACGAGGATGATCTCGGGCGCCGTCAGAATGTCCTTCGTTGCAGAAGACATCGATCGGATGTCGTTGCCGGCGATGAGGGGTGCGGCCATCATCGCCCACAGGCTCATGTGTGCGCGGTACTCCGTGTCGCTCATGCCGCCGTTGCCTACCTCGAGCATGTCGGGGTCGTTCCAGTGCCCAGGCCCGGCCGCGCTAAATAGCTCCGCGTTGACGTCAACGATGTTTGACAAGGACTCCCAATCGTCCGCGATGTCGTCGCCGGTGCGCCACAGTTGGCCCGTCGTGGGCATCCAGTCCTTGAAGGTTAAAGCGCAGATGCTGAACATGATCGACCGCCCGGATTGTGCAAGAGCCTGGCTCATCGTTTCGTATTGCGTCTTCATGTCGAGCAACGCGTCACAGTTGTCGTATTTCAAGTAATCGATACCCCAGGACGCGTACGTGTTCGCATCTTGAACCTCGTGCCCTTCGCTGCCTGGACGCATTTCGCACGTTTTGGTGCCGCGGGCCGAGTAGAGACCGAGCATGAGCCCCTTGCCGTGAACGTAGTCAGCGAGCGCCTTCATGCCACTCGGGAACTTCTCCGTGTCGGCGACGATCGTGCCCGACGCATCCCGACTCACCTGCCAGCAATCGTCGATGTTCACATACGTGTAGCCAACCGCTTGCATGCCCGACGAGACCATCGCGTCCGCTATGCCCTTGATGAGGTCCTCGCTCACGTTGCATCCGAACTTGTTCCAGCTGTTCCACCCCATGGGAGGCGTTGCGGCGAGGATGCTGCCTGCGCCGCCCGCCGTGGAGCTTCCCCCGCTCGACGATGCGCCAGTTGCAGAGCTTCCCCCGTTCGACGACGCGCCAGTTGCAGAACTTCCACCACTCGACGACGCGCCAGTTGCAGAGCTTCCCCCGCTCGACGATGCGCCACCTGTGGTGCTCGATCGATTTCCCCCTGTGATACTCTGAACCGTTCCTCCGGAAGGATCCCCATTGGCGGGTTGTGCACCGCCTAACGACGTCTGACCTGAGTTCGCTCCACCCCCAGAACCCAGCGACAGCTGCCTTGATGGGACTCCCGTAACGCACCCCGCTTGTGACGACACGAGTAGGAGGGTTAGCGCACGGCATCCGAAGCCTGTAGCGCCCAACTGAGCTCGCGTAGATGCTGTCATGTGTGTCCTTTGGCCAAAGCAATCTCGTGCACACAGGAGCGTGTGCTGAGGTCCATTGGAGCACAGTGTATTTGAGCTAAAATCTAGGACAATTCGCTTTCTGCTTAGATTTTTTTCGATTTGCGACAGGCGGAGAGCGAGACCTCGCCGTGCTGCCGGTCTACACTGACAGCGTGCGAGTCGGCGTCGCGATCACGAGTCATCAAGGTTACGCGGCTGGCGTGCTGAGCGGAATCGCGGCTTACGCAAGACAACAACCGGATTGGATCCTAAGCCGAGACGCTGAGTCTGACGCAGGCGTTCAACGGCTCTTGGCTGAATCTCCGGATGGAATTCTGATTCACACCTGGCGCGAGACCACTGCAACCACTCTCGCTGAATCCAACATTCCAGTCGTTAATATGTGCTCACTGGGCCAGGGGGGTATGGGTGTCGTGCATAACGATGATTTGGCAATTGGAGACCTGGGGGCGCAACATTTTCTCACGCGCGGCTACCAACACTTCGCCTATTATCCCATCACGCACCATCTTATCGATCAGCGGTGCCAAGGCTTTCAGGGAGGGCTCGGCGCTGCGGGAAAATCCCTTCACGTGCTCCCTACGGAGTTAGCCAGTTTCGAGGTGAATGAGGTGGAGCTTGGCCCTTGGCTGCTCGGGCTGCCCAAGCCTGTAGCTCTCTTTTGCGCGACCGATCTGTACGCCGCCGCCGTCTCCGAATGTTGTACTCGGCTCAAGATCCGGGTTCCCCTTGAGGTTGCGATCCTTGGGGTCGACAACACAACCGCTACCTGCCTTCTCGCGATGCCCCAATTGAGCAGCGTTCAGGTTGCGGCAGAGCGCATCGGTTACGAAGCCGCTGGCCTGCTCCAACAGTTGATGAGCGGCGTGCAGCCGCCATCGCTTGATATCCGAGTGCCGCCGGTGCGGGTCATCGGTCGCCGCTCCACCGATGCGTTGGTTGCGGAGGACGAGGTAGCTGAAAAGGCTCTCCACTATATGCGTGACCACCTGGAATCCCATCACACTGCCAACGAGCTTTACCGGGCTGCGCGTTGTTCGAGAAGTGTCCTTGAGCGACGCTTCTTAGCGGCCACCGGACTCACCCCCGGCGAAGCTTGGAATCGATTCCGCATTGAGAAAGCGCAGCGGCTGCTCGCTGAAACGGACCTGAATCTTGCGCGCGTGGCTGAGCTCAGTGGGTTTGCCGAAGCCAGGCACTTGGCCCAAGTGTTCAAGCGTTTCCATGGTCAAACTCCGGGCGAATATCGGCGCCGGGTGGCTCCCTAGCCATGCGGATTGGACTTGCACTGGGCTGGCTCTCTGGCTTTGACGAAGCGCTCGTACAAGGCATCGCGGCCTACGCGCGCCCGAAACGTCCTTGGACTTTTGATAGGTGTTACTCGACGCGCGAGCAGCTTGCGCAGCTCGTGGCTAGGCGCCCGGATGGGATCCTCTTGGGAAGTTCGGATCCCGTTCTTCTGACCTGGATTTCTAAGTCCAAAATTCCAATCGTGAATCTGCATCCGTGCCCAACGCGGCTGCTTATGAGTTTCGTGAGCAGTGATGATGTGGCCGTCGGACGCATGGCTGCCGCGCATTTCGTGAATCGTGGATATGTGCATTTTGCGTTTTTTGGGCGCCAGGATGGTGAAATCCGAGACGAACGCTTAGCTGGTTTTCGATCGGAGGTGAAGGCTTTCGGGCAAAGCTGCAGCTTCTTCGACGGCAAGAAACTCCACAGTGCGTTTGCGGATTGCAAGGCTGAATCACTGCTCGCAGAGTGGTTGCGGAGTCTGCCAAAACCTGTAGGGATTTTCTCCCCCAGCGATGAAGACGCATGGATCGTGGTGGATCGCGGCAAACGCCTAGGCCTCAGAGTTCCAGAGGATGTGGCAGTGCTCGGTGCAGACAACGACGCTGTCACCTGTGTATTCGGAAATCCCGCGTTAAGCAGCGTCCAAACGGCGGGACGCAAGATCGGTTACGAGGGCTCGCGGATCCTCGAAGAGCTGATAGACGGTACCAGTCGGCGCCGCGTAACGCTGCGAGTGCCCCCAGTTCGGGTCGTCACTCGGCAATCGACCAACAGCATGGGGACGCGCGACGAGCTCACACAACGCGCGCTCGAGTACATGCGGGCGCATCTCAGCGAAACCCATGGCATCGACGAGCTGATTCAACACCTCGATTGTTCACGGCGGATGCTGGAGCGGCGCTTCGAGGCGACAACGCTGCTGGCTCCGGCGAACGCTTGGCTGCGTTTTCGTGCTGAAGAGGCTGTTCGTTTGCTCGCGGAAGATGAGGTTCCCTTGCCTCTCGTGGGCGAAATGTGTGGTCTCAACACGCCTAAGATTTTTTCGAAAGCGGTACGCGCCGCGACGGGGTTTACGCCGCTTCGGTTTCGTCGCCACGCAGCACCTTAGACGAACGATCATTGATCACTCAGTAAAAGATGCGAGCGACGGGTCGTTTGCATCGGGAACTTCGCCGGCGGCCGGTGCGAGCGCGACGAGCAAGCGGAGCGGGGCTTGCCCTGCGCAGTCCCCAGAAGCCGCTAGTCCGCGCGCCGCAGCGGCGTAGCAGGCGGCAAGGCCGGGCTCATCGGAGCAGAGCTTGGGCGGCTCGCCGTCTTGCGAGTCTTGCATCGCCGGGTCGAGGGAGCGGCCGTGTGCTCGGATCCGTTGCCTGCGGTTGACGCTCTGCCACCTGAGAGTATGCTCGCAGCGTGGCCTCTTCATCTAATCCCTCGCGCGGGCTGCCGAACGCGCCATCCGTGGATGTCGAAGGGTTGAATGCCGAACAGCTTCAGGCTGTGCACGATTTCGTTTCCTACCTCCGCACGCCGAATGGCACGAAGGAATTGATTCGGGCTGACTTCGCGCGTTTTTGGGACGATTGGAAGCAACGTGCACCTATTACTTCAGTAGAAGATGCCGACAGCATAGTCTCCCAAGCCGTCGCGTTCGCGCGCGGCCGTGCATGAATGTTGTCATCGACACCAACGTTTGGCTGAGCGCGCTGGCAAGGCCATCGAGCCTACCGGGCCGTATCATCGACGCCTATCTCGCAGGACAATTGACGATCTTTAGTGATGATCGCCTTTGGAAAGAGCTGCATCGGGCCCTCACATACGAAAGCGTGCAGCAGCTTTTTCTGTCTGCAGGCGTCGCACCGCCGGAACGGCAAGTGGTACGCCTCGGTACGCTTGTGACGTTCGTCGATGTGGTCGAACCTGCCCAGCGGTGGGTGCTCACTGATCGGGATGATGACTGGGTCATTCAGTGCGCCATCACAGCAAACGCCGACAGGATTATCACAGGCGACAAAGCGATGCTTGCGTTGCGAGCGGTCGAGGGAGTCAAAATTGTTTCCGTTCGCGACATGCTGAACGAACTTGGCATTGACGCTGGGTGACTTCGTTGAAGTTAAGCTGAAGGCAGCCTCGAGCCACGGACCCGGTGACTCGTCCCATACCGCGGGCCGAGAGACGATTACATGGTCCCGTGGACAGGCTCTGCTTCGGCCAGTTGGTACTGCAATAATGTTCAGGAGCAGCTGATGTTAACTGGAAACGGCATCGGCGCCGACGCTCACCTCCCACGCGAACGTTGGCACGCGGGACGCCATGAAAGCCCGACGGCCTTTTTCGCCTTGAAGTGTTCCTTTCACCCAAATTGTGGTTGGTTATATACTTTATAGTGTATATTATCAAACGGATATGTAGACCATTCTTGAGTCGCGTGAAGCTCAGAAGGTCTTGCCGCGTGTCCCCATGCAAGTCCGCAAGAAGTACGAGCTATGGAAGGCGATCGTGAGGGTCTCAGGACCCCAAGGGATTTTGGCTATCAAGGGTTTTAACGACGAGGCTCTTAAGAGGGAATGGGAAGGGCACCGTTCATCGCGATTGAACCTGCAATGGCGGGTCGTTTATTGGGCTTAGGGGAGTGGCTGCGCCGCCGCCGGATCCCGCGCGGGTTGGTGCACACCAGGGGCACTCGACGCGCAGCGGCAAAGGGCTAACGCCAGCGCCGCCGCCAGGGCGCGATGGTAAAACAGGATTGGGTGCCTAGGAGGGGCATGGGATGTCATTGATGGGAGCATAAGACAATCGACCTGGCGAAATGAGATCGAAAGAAGGCCAGGCCAGCTAGCCGAGGAAGCTCTGATCCGTGCAAACCCGGACACTGCGGCACAAAGGAGAGCCGAACACCCCCGACTGCTGAGCTCAAGAGTCAGCAGGACACACGCGCAAATAGATCTCCGCCCAGACGTGCTCACTTCCTGCAAAGGGAGCGGCACCCCCGGGGGCAACAAGCCCAGCGACAGCCCATCAACAGAACCCCAACCTCAGCTGCGCGTCCGAAACCTGCGGTGGCGCGGGTGGAGGTTGAGGTGCAAGCCCAAGCTGTTCGCCGGAAGCCGGAGGCGGCTTGAAGGCTGCCCCACGTGAAGCTGCCTCTATTTTTCGATGTTGTCGCCGGACGATCATTCGGGCGCTGCGCCGCACGAGTTCGTTACCAGTTACCGGCTGGAAGCCGATCAGTCCTTCACGCCTGCAGACGAGGTAGTGCGTGTGGATGCCGCACGGCTCGAGCTCGAGCGCACATTTTTGCGGC
>JBBRRP010000230.1:0-5940 GCA_038246305.1 Polyangiales bacterium
TCTCCCAAGAGGCCCGCCCACTCAAAGGGCCGAAAGTTGATCGTGGCGGAAGCACCCACAAGAAGGGCGTTCGAAAAGATACCCCCCGTAACCTTGCCCTTCGCCAGAACCTGCGCGTCCGTGTACGGCGCCACCAGCATCGCTGAGAACTCGCCGCCTACGACGGCCTCGGCTGCATCCGCCTGGCTCCCCACAAGAACAAGCACGCGCCCTTTGGCGGCCTCCGGCTGCGTAAATTTGCCCGGAGCCTTGAATACGTGGTCCACCATGATGGTTGTGGAGCCGCCACCCGGCAGAACAGTGACTGTCCCGGTTGCCGCGATCCGGAAATATTCAAAATAGTAGCGCCCAGCTTGCAATGTGAGTGCGCCGTTGCTCAACACTTCGACATTGCCATAGGAGCCCGGCGGAAGCGTTACCGGCTTGGCGCTCGTCACGCCAACGTACCCCCCGCCTCCAAGACGCTTCTCGACTCCGAAGCTCACCTTGTTGGCAACAACGGGCCCAACAGTGGTAGTGCCTTTCACCACGGCTCCGCTGAGGCGTTGTGGTTGGGTCTCTGAGCGTAGATTGCCCGCCACAACGCTGCTCTTTCCGATCGTTACCGCACCCTTCCCCACGAGGCTGCCCAGCTGCACACGACTCTGGAGCGTAGTGGTGCCGAAGGCTGTTGTGAAAAAGTTTGCGGTCGCAGGTAACACGCGACTATCTGACTGGAGAAGCAGATTCTCTTCCTGCCCAACAACAATGCTCTCCAGCGCGACGCCTTGTGGCACGTGAAACGCAAAACTTTCCCGCGGTGGCGGCAATGAAGATCCGCAAGGAGCGCTCGTGGCCGTGGCTGTAGCAGTGGCCTGGCCCAGCGTCCACGTCAGCGAAGTAACGAAAGGAACCTGAAAGACGTTCCGCTGGCGCCCCGGAGCGAACCGAATGAGCTGCCCCTGATCGTCCTCCGGCTCGGGAAGCCCAAAGCCGTTGTTCGCGCCCACCACCAGATCCTGAGCCACCCCGCTTGTGTTCTCGTAGCCAAACTGCGCCGCAAAACCCTGTGGAATTGGACGCACACACTCCAAGACCGGAACGAGCTTCTTTTGACCATCAGTGAGGCTAACGCCTTGCGCGAGGTGGTTCGACTGTTCAGGCGGGCTGCTGCATGCGCCCGAGAGCAACCCCACCCACCCAACCGCTAGAACCAGTAACCGAACCCTGCTCATTTCCAAACGCTCCCCTCCACGCACCCGGCCCGGAGTTATCACGCCCTAACATGTCGGATTGCCCTCACGCAACCCTTGGTTTGCCCTCCCATTCGGCGATAGAGCACCGAGTTCACGCCTATGGCTGAACAAGCGGGCCTGGCACGTTTGGCGTGCGAGACGGCGAGGTTTCGGGCGTGTGACAAACTGCAGCCCGGCCGAGCACATGCGGGAAAGCTAGTGCGAGCAGTTCTCGAAGGCGAAGTAGCTTTCTGCGGCCTTGCACATCTCTTTCGACTTAGACCCCTCCAGTACTCCGCAGGCAAAATGCCCCGAGATGCGGCCGGCGGCTTGATCGATTGAAGTGGCAGTATAGGTACACAGGTCAGGTAGCGCGCCGTTGTACTGTTCTGGGAGATCTGGCACCACTATCACCAATGAATCTACGCCAGGCGTCCCCACGGAAAGGGTTGCTCCAAGATTAATCTGGCGTTCCCCGATGGCTTGTCCCGTCGAGACAAATGCTTGGAATTGGTATGGAGGCGCCGCCCCGCGAATGGAGCACGACACGAACACCTCCTGCCCATTCTCTATCGTCCCGTGCTCTAGCATCCTCACCACCCCCGCGGCCGTCACAGGTCTCCCGCCTGGAACAATCGGGAAATCCTGATACTGATCCATCAGGGAACACCCCGGCGTCGCGATAATGTGCATCGACACCGCACCGCGCGCAGCCCCAGTAGCTCCCCCTGAGCCCGTTGCACCCCCGGAGCCCACTTTGCCACCCATGGAGCTAGCTCCGCTCCCGCCGCTCCCCTTGCCACCAGTGCTTCCCATCGTTCCCCCCGAACTCCCGATTGGCGTGCTCGTTCCACCCCCGTCGCTGCACGCAGAAACCGTTAGAAGCAAACCAAGAACAGCAAGTCGCGTCATGGCGGAAGCCTATGCCAGCCAGCCCTCGCTTTCCAGTGGATCCGTTTCCAGAGGCAACCCTGCGCTGGATTTGTAGAAGAGAAACCACTATGGCCTCCTGCCATGGATTACCTGGGGTGGGCGGCGAGCCTAAAACGAGTCCTGCCGTTGTTGGTCGGGGTTGGGGCCGCGGCTTGCGACAACGCACAGCAGAGGCACGATGTGGTCGCGGATGCGGGCCACACGTCGCTGGCGCAGAGTGCTAACGCCAGCGCGGCCGGTCCTGAGTGGCTCCCAAAGCAAACGTACACCTACAGGCTAGAGCTCGAGAGCGGCCTCGCTATTGGCGATCAGCAACCTATGGTGGCGTTCGACCTAGCCAGCAAGGCCGAGCTAGAAGTGCGCGAATTACCTGAAAAAACGCTGCAATTCTGGGTTCGTTTGGTCGAGCCAAAGTTCAGGCGAGAAAGTGGCGGCGCCGATGGGCAATTTGATCAATTGGCCACCGAGCTCAAAGCTCCGTTCTTTTTTGCGATCGCGGCGGGCAAGCTCGCCGAGGTTCGCGGGCATTCCGGAGCATCGCGATTCGCCACAAGTATCCTGCACACGATCGCCGCGGCATTTCAATTCTCGGGTTCGCCGAAACCAGGCGTTGCGCGCTGGACCGCCGAAGAAGTCGACGGCACTGGGACCTATCAGATTGAATACGCCGTGGGCTCCAGTCCCGATCAGATCCGACGCACCAAGCAAAGCTATGGTTTAATGAACCTTGGCAAGTCGACGATCCCAGGCGTCGATACCCAGCTCAATACGTTGATCGCAAAATCGGAAGGTTCGCTGAGGCTTGGCTCGGTAAACGGCTCTACGCCCGCGAGAGATTTGCGAAACGTCGAATACCGTGAGCACCTGAAGACGTCGATGGGGCCAAGCTCAACCATCAATTCAAAGACCACGTTGGAGTTGAGCTTGCAACACCGCGAGCCCGCCATTGTACTTAAGGATTGGGCTTCCGAACTTGCCGGAACGGGGCCGCTGAATCCAAGGCAGGCAGGCGCCTCTTCGGCAGACTCTTTTGACCGCGAGAGAATAGGCTCTTTCACCTTTGATACGGCCCTCCGCGCGCTCGAAGCGGAAGCTCGTACCCAAGGTGCCTCCGCGAAAGAAGATCCGGTGAGCGCCAAAGCAAACGTGCAAGCCACGAGCGCTGCGTTCTCCGCAATGACAGCGCTCCTTAGAACGCAGCCGCCACTTATCGCTCAAGCGGAGCGACGCATTCGCGCGGGCTCAAACGCCGCTAACCTGCTGCTCGACACACTGGGTTCAACTGGCACCCCTCGCGCTCAACAGGCGCTGGTGTCAATCATGAATGACGCCCAGCTCAGCGAATCGACACGTCAGGCAGCAGCCTTCAGCCTCATCCGAACACCCACGCCAAGCCCGGAGACACTTCAGGCGTTGAAGGAGCAAACCAAAGGCGGGCCACTCATGGTCCACGCGCTTTACGGGCTTGGCACGATGAGTCGCCATCTGAGAGAGGCTGGTGAAACCAGTGGGGCTAGCGAAGCTGGGGCCATTGTGAGCCTTTTGGTGGAGCTGTTGGGCAAAGCCCAATCTCCCTCTGTTCAAGTGCACGTCTTGCGAGCGATAGCGAATTCCGGCGATTCCGCCGCGCTTGAAGCAGTGAAGCCCTGGCTCAGCTCGCCAACAAGCAAAGTGCGCGCGGCCGCAGTCGACGCCATTCGCTTGATGCCCGGCGAAGCAGTGGAACGCCTCCTTACTGAGCAATTCAAAGGGAACAATCCAGAAGCTCAGCTTGCTGCGATTGACGCCATGATCGTTCGCGAACCCTCGGCGTTGCTCGTCAAGGCGCTTGCAGAAAGTGCGGCCAACGCCGAGAAACCCGCCACGCGCCTCCGAGCAGTCGGCCTCATTCAAAAATGGCTGCCCGCTCACCCTGAACTTTTACCGGCACTCAAAGAAATTGAGAACAACGACGTGAACCCGCACGTGCGGGAGGCGGCCACGCTGGCGCGCGGCGAAGGAAAGCGCTAAGGCGTCGCGCATATGGCGAAATGCATCGGCCGATTGTCGGGCGGGTACATGCGAACGCGGGGCGCGTCTCGGGGTAACGCTGGTTGCCCCATGGCCCTCCCGATACTGCTAAGCACTACATTGGAACGAACGCGCTCATCTCTGGTACGGAGACCTGCTTCGGTGGAGGGCCTCCGAGTGTTCCTCCCTGCGGGTCTACGTCGACAGCGCGATGCTCGTCGGTAGCTACCAAACAATTCGTCGGAGCGGCCGCATCCTCCGAAAGGAGAACGTTGACCACGGTGAAGCCATCGGAGGCCTCTTGATTGCGGTTACGAGCTGGCCCGTGGAGGTGGTTTGGCCAGGTCCAGGTAGGCCCACCCCGAAGTACGCCATTGTGCGGGATGCCCGGCCTGGGTGGTGCTGCGACACGGAGCCCAACTACGTCTATCTCGCTGGTCCACCCATTGCTCCACCCGCGTGGACGGGTGCCAAAGGTCCGGTGAAAGCTCGCGCTGCCGAGCTAGCACGCTGTCTCGAATAAGATACAACCTTCGCGTAGCTTACGGGCGGCTTGCTACGGCTATTTAGGATGAAGCCTGCTAAGATTGAGTCCAATGCAGCGGCCAAACACCCCCGATGTCGATTGGACGGGCGTCGAACCTGATCGATCTACCATTGCTCCCCTCGATTCCCAGTCGTTCGTGACCCGGTTGCATTTGCTCGGTGAGCGCGCCAGCAGTCTTCGGATCTTGCGCGAAGCGTTAGCACGACAACAATCCCATGACGCTCAACCTTCTCGAGATTCTAAGTCACCTTCACGATAATAAGGTTGACTTCGTGATTGTCGGTGGTGTTGCCGCTGCCCTGCATGGCAACTCACGGGTCACATTCGACCTCGACGTTGTCCCCCGGCTGACGCCAGATTCGTGGGCGGCGGCCATTGACCTCTTGTGGTCGCTCGGTGCCCGCCCCCGCATTCCGGAGCCTTTGGAACGGGTCCGTGACGTGGATCAGGTTCGCCGCTGGCGGAATGAGAAGAACATGTTAGCGCTGAATTTCCGGTCGCCGGATGGCGGTACCGAGCTTGACTTTCTTGTCAGCGAAAGTGATCGATTTGATGAGCTTCGGCAGCGAGCGGTCAAGGTTGCGGTTGATGGGCGGACATTCTTTGTAGCGTCAATCGATGACCTTATAACAATGAAAGAGCAGGCAGGCAGAGCGCAGGATCTTTTAGACGTGGCTCAGCTGAGGGACATCAAGGCACGCACCACGCGTCTAAGTTATTGCGGAGAATGCAGCGGGCGAAAAAGGCTAGTGCAAGGTGATTGGCAGCCGCCATCGACGGCGATTCGACCTCCTATTTGTGCCAGCGTTCACGCAAATAGGGCAACAACGTATCGCCAAAGGCATGCAACTGATCAGCGTGAGCCTGCTTGTCGTTCCCCGCAAATCCCAAGATATGGAACGCACCATAATCGGCCTTTGATGTGAGCCGCATCTCCGGGCGCGGACCGGGAACATTCTCTGGCTTGGCCTCAATGCCAGCGCGCTCAAGCAGATATTGGGCAGTTTCGGTGGTGCTTGAGCATAAGACAATCGAACTGGCGAAATGAGGTAGAGGAAATGCCAGGCCAGTTGACCGAGGAGGCGCTGCCCCCTCCTCACCAGGACACCGATGGCCAAAGAGCGCTGAGCACGACCGACTGCTGAGCTCAAGAGCCAGCAGGACATCGGAGCAAATAGATCTCCGCACTGAGGTGCTCACTTCCAGCAAAGGGAGCAGCATCCCCAAGGGCAACAA
>JBBRRP010000231.1:0-5865 GCA_038246305.1 Polyangiales bacterium
ATTTGGTGGCTGCGCATTGGGTGCCAGTTGGCTTCGTCCAATCGACATCCACGGTGGTTGCATAGCTCGCGGGAGCAGCCGCGAGACAAGCAAACAGGGCCATTAGACCCACCATTCGTTCAGGTAATGACATGGTTTTTCTCTGCGAAGCTAACGTTTGTTATTAGCCATATTTTTTCAGCCCGCACCTCTGTTGAGAACTCGTTGAAACAGACGATACCCAAGTATCCCTCCTGTCATTCCCAGCGCTAATAGGAGGCCGGGCTTGGAAAGCGCCCCAAGGCTCACGAAAGCGGGGCCCGGGCAGAATCCCGCGATCCCCCAGCCCACTCCAAAAATTATTGCGCCCGCGACGAGTGGCAGATCGATCTGATGGCGTTCTGGTACGTGAAAGCGGACGTCGAACAGCGGATGTGAGCGGCGTTTCACCCACAACCAAGTGGGCACATAGACCAGCAATGCGCCCCCCATCACCAGGCCAAGACTTGGGTCCCAGCCGCTCAATCCACCCGAAAAATTCAGAAATCCCACGATTTTTGAGGGTAGGGTCATGCCTCCGAGCGCCAACCCGAATGCAAACAGGAGACCGCTCAGAAAAGCCGTGGCGAGAAAGCGTGCGCCATGTGCGGGCGTTGCTTTGGGCATCTTCTGATTCACAGCACACCTCCGAAATACCTGCTCACGATGAAAACTGTGATGGCGGCGCTGAGCATGAAGGTTAACACCGCCGTCAAGGAGCGCGGAGAGAATCTGCCGAGGCCACAAATGCCGTGCCCGCTCGTGCAACCATCACCGAGCTGCGTCCCGAATCCAACGAGCAGCCCCGCTGCAAGGAGTGCCCCACGGCTGCGCGCTAAGGTGAACGCAAACGCTTCGGGCACACACACGGAATAAAGGAACCCTCCGAGCACGAGGCCTGTGAGGAAGAGTGCCCGCCACAAGGCACCCGCGTGTCGACCCCGCAGCAAGCCGCCGGCGATCCCACTTACTCCCGCGATTCGCCCATCCAACACCAGCAACGCCGCAGCTGCCAAACCGATCAGAACTCCGCCAGCGAGTGAGGTGAGAGGTGTGAAGTGTTTCATCAGGGCTCCTTGTTTCCTTCTCTCTAACGTGTGATGTCGTCTAGCAGCGAGCTGAAACCGCCAGAATGGGCCCTATCAGCTGTAGCCCATCGTTCACAGCCGGAGCCAAGCTGGCAGACACGGAAAGTGTCACAGTGCCGCTGCTCGGCGCCGAAATCGAGGTGATTTTTGTACTCTCCTTCGAGCCGGAAGGTTCGGCACAACCCTTGCTCCGAGGAGCCCGCCCTCATGCGCACATCCCACGAAAAATTTTTCGCCGTTATCATTTCTTTGGTTTTCGCGATCAGCGGTTGCACGTCCAGCACCGACTCGAATGGTACGCCGGTAGCCATAGCCGGTGCGGGTGCGATGCTCGGCGGCGCAGGTCCGAGCGGCGTGAGTGGGGGAGCACCGACAGGTTCCGGCGGATTCACAGGCGGAGGCGGAACGCCGAATGCTAGCGGTGGCGCAGCGCCCATGCTCCCACCGGGAACGCTTGTGACTTATTACCAAGACATTGCTCCGCTGATAGCCGCTAAGTGCCTGGGCTGCCACCAAGAGGGCGCGATCGCTCCGTTTTCGTTGTCCGATTACACGCAAGCGATGCAATTCGGACCGTTGATGGTGGATGCTATTGGGAAGGGCACGATGCCGCCGTGGGGCGAAGCGGAAACCAGTGAGTGTCAGCCGCGCTTGGGCTTCAAGAATGATCGGCGTCTCACCACCGAGCAGAAGGCGCTGTTTAACACTTGGGTTAGCACCGGGATGCAGGAGGGCGACAAGACCACGGCCGCAGTATTGCCTCCCGCGGCTAATCTAGACTTGACCAACACGAACACCACCATCCTCACCGACGCGAAACCCAGTGTGAGCGGAAGCGTGGACAAATTCTATTGTATGAGCCTGGATCCCAAGCTCACCCAAGATGTTTGGCTTACGGGGACTCAGGTGATCCCAGGCAACCGCAAGATCGTTCATCACGTCCTCGTGTTTGATGATCCCCAGGGGTCTTCGGTCGCGTTGGCTCAGCAGAATGGCTACTATGAGTGCTTGGGAGGTAGTGGGATTCCGGGCAGCTCGTTGCTTGCCGCCTGGACACCGGGTGCCACGGCTGCAGAAACACCGGCCGAAGTTGGCTTGCCGGTGAAGGCCGGCTCTCGGCTCGTGATGCAGGTTCACTACCATCCCACCGGCGCCTCAACAGAGATGGATTCGGGCACGGGAGTAGCTCTCCGCTGGACAACGCTCGCGCCCAAATACACTGGGAAGCTCAACTTGATTGGCAACTTTCGACACGCCGATGACGTGTCGGCCGGCGGCAAAGGTTACGGACTCTTGGCGGGCCCAGATGATCCGAACGGGGTCGAATTCTTTATTCCAGCGGGAGCCGCGAATCACACGGAAACCCAACGCTTTCTCGTGAGAGGCGGTGGGGCTGCGGCCCAAGCCGTGAAGCTCTTCGTCTGGGGTGCCGGAACGCATATGCATTACGTGGGCCGTGACATGAAGATCGATGTCGAGCGTCCCAACCCGAGCGCCACGCAGCCCGCCAAGGAATGCCTGATTCAAACGCCGAGTTGGAACTTCAATTGGCAAGGCGCTTACTTCTATGATGCCCCGCTCGCCAATCTTCCCACTGTGAGTCCAGGCGATGTGATCAATCTGCGTTGCACTTTCGACAACACCCTGAACAATCCGTTTCTGCCTGGTATTCTCGATACGCAAGGTTTGAAGGCACCGGTGGATGTGAGGCTTGGAGAGAGCTCGCTCGAAGAAATGTGTTTGGGGATCTTTGGTTTCGCCATTGATAGCAAGCTGTCCGCTGCGTTGAATTGACGCGTGTAGCCAATGCCGTTCAGCCGCTTTCTCTCTTCGTAGGTGAAACAAGTCAGACCGTCGGCCGGCCAGAAGAAAACTCCCGAAATATACCTGGTACCAGCGAGGACCTTACGGAACGGAAAGGTTCGTCCGTCTGGGTTGCGGGATGGACGAACAGGAAAACCAAAGTGTGGACGTTGGCCTGGCGGCGTCACCAGCCTCTCCAACCCCAGTGAAGCAACTCTTCGCCCAAGAGCACCCGCGTTGGGCATTTACCCTCGGGGCCGTCGTGGCCCTTTCAGGTTGGCTATTCGTGAGCAGCGCTCGTCAGGGGGAGTCCGTCGTGGCGGCGGTAGCCGGGATCACGTTTCTTCTTGGGCTACTTGCCATAGCGCGCCTGAGAGTTAGCCTGTCATCGCCCGTGGTGGCTGAACAGATCACTCCGCTTCCTCAACCTCCTAGCCTGACCGCGGCCGCAACGACACCTAGCGTCCCATTAGACATCGTTCAGCTTAAGACAGATTTCTTAACGCGCATGAGCTACGAGGTACAGCCACCGCTCAACAATATTTTGGGAACGATTGCGCTCGTGCTGCGTTCGCCCCGCCTTGAGTCAGAAGATCGCAAATTCTTGGAGAGCGCGCACATCTCCGCCACTTCGCTCTTGGCTGTGGTCGACGATATTCTCGATTTGTCGAAGCTCGAAGCGGGTGACTTGCCCATCGTAGTAGATACCTTCGAGCCGCGGCCTTTGGTGAAGGACGTTGCAGAGCTTGCGGCCTCGGCGTTGCACAAAACGACGGTGCTGGTGCTGCCCAGCGTCGCCAATGAGGTACCCCCGGTGCTTCTTGGTGATATTGAACGAACCCGGCAGATCCTCGTGAATCTGGTAAGTAACGCCGTGAAGTTCACGCCCAAAGGGCAGATCGCCATTCGTCTCAAGGTTGTCCACAGCGATGCCGAAAGTGGGCGCTTTCGCTTCGAGGTTGAGGACACGGGGATTGGCGTCCGCCCGAGCGATCGGGACAAGCTGTTTGAACCCTTCGTGACTGCGGCGCCGAAAGAGCGTCGGCAGCGCACCGGCTTGGGACTGGCTGTCTGCAAGCACTTGGCAGAACGCATGGGGGGCGAGCTGGGTTTCGAGAGCACGTTCGGGAAGGGGAGTCTTTTTTGGGTCGAGCTCCCCTTCGGAATTTCACCGGTTTCTGTGCGCGAGGTACCACTTCAGCGGCGCAGGATTTTGGTAGCCGACGCGAATCCCACGGTTCGCCAAGTGGTGCGTGTGCATCTGGAGCATTGGGGTCTCGAATGCGTGGAAGTGGCGGATATGCCAGGTGCCGTCGCAGCATCGGAATACGCAGGGCGCACTCACATGCCTTTTGCCGCGGCCGTGCTCTCCGTCGAGGTGGTAGCCGAAGCGCCGAAACGACTGCTCCAAGCCCTGCGCACGCAGCCTGGTCAAGAGAAGCTGCCGCTCATTCTGCTGTCACATCCGACGTCCGAAGCCGCACCCGTCGACGCCGCCTTTTGCTTACGCAAGCCGCTTCGGACTTCAGAACTCTACAACGCGTTGGCGCACCTGTTTTTGGCTAGAAAACGCGGTGCAGGAAAGTCCGGAGCTTTCCAACGCTCCAAAGAGGAAGATCGGATTTTCGAATTGCTCGTGGTTGAAGACAACCCAATCAATCAGCTGGTTGCCACTGAGATCATCGAGGAGCTAGGGCATCGCTGCACGGTGGTGGGTAACGGCGCGATTGCTCTAGAAACGCTTCAGAAGGCCCACTTCGATGCCGTGCTCATGGACTGCCAAATGCCCGCTATGGACGGCTACGAAGCCACGCGACGTATTCGCGCGCTGCCTGGGGCGCTCTCCAAGATCCCTATTTTTGCGCTCACCGCTCACGCCCTGGTGGGCGAACGTGCGAGTGCGCTTGCGGCAGGGATGGACGATTACTTGAGTAAGCCGCTTTCCGAGTCCGCTTTGCTCAGACTCCTCCGGCTTTGGTTGCCCACGCAGCGCGGGCATCTTCCCCTCATCGATCCGACGGTCCGGCGCTCACCCCGAGCGATCGATCTTTTTCAGCGCACGATTGGTAGCGAGATCTCCGCGATGGGGGCGGCGCTCCGCCAGCAAGACCCGGTGTTGTTCCGAACCTGTGCGCACCGCGCCAAGAGTAGCGCTTTGGCCATTGGAGCTGAGCGCCTGGCCTACACCTGCAAGGAGCTTCAGGATTTGTGCGACGGGCAGAGCCTCTCTCGGAGTGCGGCAGAAGAGCTAATTCAGGTGGTCAAGGACGAATTGAGTGTCACCCTGGGTGAGCTCGCCAACGTGGCTGCAATGCCAAGCCTGCAGAGCCCCGCTCGGAATAGCTTCTCACCGTCAGCGCGCCCGGTAGGCATGCGCATCGATGGAACGCCGCCGCACGAGGGTTGATCTCGGACTCGAATGCGGGTATCTTCCGCGAGTTCCCATGTCTCAGCAGCACCCATCGTTCCAACGTCGTTGCCCGATGGCATCGGTGCGCGGATGTGCGGCATCCCCCGTTAGTCGTCGTCGCCATTCGATGATCACGCCGGAGGCCGCCCCCTAATAGGACCGAGAAATATAGCTGATTTCTAGGCCTTTTGGGAAAACCAGAAGGCCTTTTTTTTTGCCCAGGGGTGCCGCGCGTTTGGGTTTGAGCGGTTCTCCATGCACGCGTGTCTGGGCTTGGCGCTCCTTTGTCTCCACTCCTTCATCCCTCTTCACTCTGCCTCAAACGTTTCAACCCCCCGTTTCAACCCCCCGTTTCAACCCCCCGTTTCAACCCCCCGTTTCAACCCCCCGTTTCAACCCCCCACCAAGTCATGTCCAAGAAAGTCGATCTCGAACGGAATCTGGTGTTGCTGTGCGTCTTTCAGGCGCTGCTCATGGCGCTCTTTCCGATTGCGATCATGCCGCTCTTCTGGAGCCACGAGCTCGGCATGACTTGGACTGAGATCA
>JBBRRP010000232.1:0-5822 GCA_038246305.1 Polyangiales bacterium
CTCTCGGATGCGGTTGCCCAGGGCGATGCGCTCTCCTTTAAGGTCGTCATAGGCACGGGTGAGTTCACGCAGCTGTATCAACAAAGGATCGCCCAAGCTTGTACGCCGAAACGCTGGTCTGTCGTATCCGGTTCACAGAGCCGTTGGCCGATCCTTGCCAACAAAAACCTTTCCGAGAAGCCTCGCCAGGAAGCGTATAGGAGGCACGGCAATGCGCAGGGGACGCGGGTAAGACGCGCTTTGCCTCCGTGAACTTAAAAACAAGCACTGCAAACGCGAGAGCACGTTGATTAATTCGCCATTCTGTGGCGAAATATTCGCCATTCCGTGGCGAATTTGCAGGCTCGCTTGCCGTTTTTCTGCCCGTTTCTGCCCCGGCGTCGCCGAACGGGCGGGGCTCTGCGGCCGCGAATCGTAGGGCAAGAAAGCGCGCAAAGTCGGGCAACGCCAACTTGGTCGATACCTGTTGGCGGACGATCTCGAAGTGGTCCGCCGAAACGATCCTCACCTACCACGACCCTGCCGGCCATAGCTTCATCGGCAACGCGGCGCCAAGTCGAGCTGTTGTCTGCACCGTGAGCGCCTGAACTTCGCGCATGATGCGCCTTACCGGCTAGCTACTGCGCACCTCGTGGCGATGGCAGTCAACTTCGCACTACGAAGTCCTCTCCTCCGATAAACATCCGTGGCGCGGCCTACGCTAGCGCCGAACCGGGCTCTTCTTTGCCAATGGCTTCCTTCGGGGAGCGGCAGGGGCCTTCCGCGACTCCACGCCAACTATTCGTTTGGCAATCGAGAGCTCGCGTACGGGGGGCACCAAGAGTGCCGCTACCGCCAAACGGAAAAAGTGCTTTACCGTATCCCAGTCAGCGAGTCCTTCGTTGGGGAGCTTGGCCTCAGCGTCGGCTTCCTCAAAATAGGTTAACGCCCTCAGAAATAAACCTTGATTGATGTCCTGTTCGTAGACTTTGGAGAGCGCGTTGAGGGCTTCCAAGAGCCCGAGACGATGGACCGCCAACATCACATACAGATCAAAAAAATCGCGGCGGGTGCCCCGATCGAGAATAGCGTGCACCTTAGTAGCCAAGATGCCGGTAATGTTGAGCGCGTGGTCTTCGACGTAGGCCTGAAGCTCTGGCAACACGAAGATCGAGACGTCCACACCGTCAAAACTGAAGTGCGTCTCATTCTTGCCGTGTTCGAAGATTTCGACTTTGCCTTTGGTTCTCAATCGATCGAGCAAGCTTTTGGCATCCTTGGCGGTGAGAACCCCAAAATCCACATCCCGACTCGGCCGATACGCACAGATGCAGCGCACCGCCTGGCCACCGATAACAAACCAAAACGGAGTTTCCCCGAGCGCCTTCGCCACAGCTTTCGGCATGACTTTCAGCGGGGATAAGCGTTCGCCCATGCTCAAGCTCCACGATAGGCGATGACGGCTTCCAACAGCGATCGACTCTTGGGGCGCCAGCCTCTTCGCTCACGGGCCCGACGCAAACAGACCCACGGAAGGCCAGAGGCAAAGCTGATGGCCTCAGGTGCTCCGTAGTTGAACGCGTAGAAGACGATCTGATCGCCAGGGATGACGGAGCCCTCGCCTCGGGCTTCGGGCGCCAGATTGTAGAGAGAAAGCCGCACGGCGGCTGGCAACGATGAAACACGCAAAGTCGGAACTGGAACCCGCGCTATCGCATTGTAGAGAGACGCTCGGGAGGGTGCCGCACACCCGAGCTTGGTTGAAAAAGCTGAAAGCTGCCGATGCACCCACGCCATGGGAGGTCGCTCGTTGGTTAACAGCAACCGATGAAGCTTCGCCTCCACGGCGGGATGCAGGCGCCCTTGGCCAGAATCTTTTCGTCGTTTGCGCTGCGGCAGCGCGAGCGCCCGCGGGAGCGAGAAGGCTGACAACGCTGAGCTGATCTCTGACACTTTGTTTGGATATCCTTAGACACTTGTGCCGTCAAGCGCGCGGGGATATTCGGCGGTGTCGACACACTTGCCGCACCGACGCGTTTCGCTGGACGAATGGCCACCGCTCCAACATCAGGGCGCTGAATCAAAGATCCATCTGCGTCCCGACCTGGCGACGACTCCGACCGCCACACCCCTCTTCGGCAAGACGCATCGGCCTCGACGCTACCATTCGCCCTTACCTCGCAGGTCATCGAAAAACCTCTGCACCAGCGCTAAGGTGAGGCGAATGAATGCGTTAGGTGAAAAACTCAAGGCGTGGCGGCAAAGCCGACACCTGAGCCAGCTCCAGCTCGCAGTCGATGCCGAGGTGTCGCCTCGCCATTTGAGCTTCATCGAGACTGGCCGATCCAAGCCGAGCCGAGAGATGGTGTTGCGATTAGCGGAGCAGCTTCGCGTTCCCCTGAGGGAGAAAAATGCGTTTTTGCTCGCGGCTGGATTTGCTCCCGCGTTTGCGCACCGTGAGCTCGATACGCCCGAACTGAGCGCCGTCAAAGCCGCCGCCGCGCACGTGCTCGAGCAGCATCTGCCGTTCCCCGCCATCGCACTCGATCGCCAACGCAACGTCGTGATGGCCAACTGCGCGGCGCGAAAGCTCGCGAAAAGGATCTCACCGCAGATTGCGCAGAACATCTACCGGCTATTGCTTCACCCCGATGGGCTCGCACCGCAAATCGTTGGGTTCGCCGCGTACAGCCGCCATTTGGTGACCCGGCTTTCACGCGATGCGCAGACGTCGGGTTCGCCTGAGCTCCATGCGTTGCTCGCCGAAGTCGAACAGTACCCCAACGTCGCTAGCGGAGATGAAACCATTGAGCCCATAGCCCTCACGTTGCGACTCAAGCATGATTCGGCCGAACTCGCATTTTTCACCACCCTCTCTACCTTTGGCACGCCATTCGACGTCACCGTTTCTGAGCTGGTGATCGAAGCGCTCTTTCCTGCAGACCAAGCGACAGCGCGCCAGCTGTCTGAAGTGGACCCTAAAATTCGGGCCAAGACCTAAGTTAGTTTAGGTGAACAACAGCTCAGTCGCGTTGATCTTCCCTCCGAGGGAAGTGTTTCGCGTCGCACGGCTCGGTACCGTCGTCAGATGCAAACAATCGATTGGACGTTTGGTGGACAGTGGCCGTACGCACCGAAGTGGTTCGACACCGAAGAGGGCCGCATGCACTTCATCGATGCGGGGCCGCGAAATGGGCGACCCGTGGTGTTGCTGCACGGCAACCCCACCTGGGGGTATCTATGGCGTAAAATCATTCCCCCGTTGATCTCCGCCGGACATCGCGTGGTAGTGCCTGATCATTTGGGTTTCGGCCGTTCAGACAAACCCAGCCGCCCAGAAGCGTGCACCGTTGAGCGCCACGCGCAGCGACTCGAGGCGCTCCTTGAATCGTTGCAGCTGCAAAAGGCGACGCTGGTACTTCACGACTGGGGCGGGCTGATCGGTTTGTATTGGGCCACCCGTCACCACGAACGCATCGCTAGTCTAGTGATTCTCAACACCTTCATTCATCGCCCGACCGGGCCGGTGTGGATGCCATTGCCACTGCGAATGTTTCGCGCACCTTGGTTGGGGGAATTCTTGGTCAAAATGCTTCACGGCTTGGTGAAAATTTTTCTCTTCAAAGCCGGGGTTAGCCAGCCGTTGAGCGCGGTCGATCGCGCAGCGTATTTGGCTCCGCACCCCACCCGCACCTCACGCACAGCGGCGCTCAAGTTCGCGCGCGAATTTCCCAATGGACCTGACGGAGCCGTCGCGGAGTTCGAAGAAAAACTGCATACCGATCTCGCCAAGCTCTCGGAGCGCCCCGCGTTGATCATCTGGGCCAAACAAGACGTGGTGCTGGGTGAAACCGAACGCCGCCTCTGGGAGCGCGATTTCCCCCACGCCAAAGTATTTGAGTTGCCCGACGCTAAACATTTTCTTCAAGAAGAAGAACCTCAGCAAATAATCGACGAGCTGCTCGAATTTCTCTCCGCGCAGGGGTGAACGAAGGTCAGCACCATGCAAGCCCTTCGCAGGGAAACTGTGTGCCGGGGGGAAACATCAAGCCAAATCTTTCGTCGAGCACGCGCAGCAGCTCATCGGGCGATCCGATCGTTTGTTTGGTGGCGTGCCCACTGGCATCGCGCTCGCTGTACTCGCGGTTCAAGATAGTGTGTCGTGTGCCATTTTGGCCTGCACGCGCCACCAGCAAGCGGTTGCGAAAATGCGAGGCAGGGCTCGTGGCCGTAAACCAGTGAGCCACTTCGCGATCGATTCGGGGCATTGGTTCATGCGTGAACTCAGACACGTCTTGCCAATCTCCGCCCAATTCCACTTGATGAAAAGTCAAGTGGCCCTCGCGCAACAAACGACGGGGTTCGTGCGGTGTCGCTTGAGGCAGCGGGCTGTTCATGGCCAACGCCGCTGTTGGAGATAAACCTCCAAGGCCCACGTCAACCAACCAAGGCTCGCCGTCAATCGTAACTTGCAAGAACATGTGCGTGCGAGGCGGCGTAAAATCGCGGAGCTGCTGTAGGCGCCCGCGTGCGCTCAACGGCACAACATCAAAATCGAGCATGCGCAGAACTTCCAGCAGCAATCCGCTTTGCTCGAAACAGTATCCGCCGCGCCTTTGGTGCACAAGCTTCTGCAGGAGCGCCTCCGGATCAAGCGACATGGGTCGCCCTAACAGCACGTCCAGATTCTCGAAAGGTATGGTTTCGACGTGTGCGGCAATGATCCCGTTAAGCGTTGCCAGATCCGGCAAGCGCGGGCCCATATATCCGATGCGCTGAAAGTAGGCCTGCAACATTCAGAGGTTTTAGCCCACGCAGCCGCACAGAGCCACGCCTGCACGTGTATTATGATCCTCTCACACCAATTCGGATCGACGTTCGCTGCGCTCATTGGCCTTTTGCTCACGTGCTGCCCGACGCCTTCACAATCAAGTAGATGAGCGGCGCCGTGGCTGAACGATTCGCCATCGCCACGGTTTGACCAATGGTAACCTGTGAGGCCTCGGCCCAACGAGTTATCGGCTTGTTGTGCGTACATCTCTGCGAGGGAAGCACAGATCGGGTTGTCGACGGACAGCGCGGCTTTGCGGAGCGCCACCCTGTCGAGCGGGATCGGTGAAGCTGAATGCTGATGTTGCCCCTGCTGGATTCGATCGTGGCGTATTCGGCAGTTCCATTCGTCTGGGTTAGTGCGTGCATTCCCACCGAGCCACGTCGGCAGCTTACTCACACCTGAAATCCAGAGATTTTCAATCCGATCATCCACCTTAGCGAGAGCGCGGCCGGGCTCGGCGTTACAAAGGCTATTGGCCTCGTCCCAGGTTTTCGCGCCGCTACAGAACCAATACAGGCTGTCTCGGAAAGTCTTGTAGGTGCAGCTACCTCCGGCAACAGGAGCACAATTGGGCACTCCGCACTGGCCATGAGCATCGCAGGTGGCCTCTTGTCGGCTGGCGCTGCAGGCTTCCACCACGCATGGAATGCCCGCAGGCTGCAAGCTTTTCTCGTTCGAGCAGCCGCAGGCACCGGGCAAGGTGTTGTTCGAATCATGGGGGCAGGCGTCCAAGCAGTCTGGGGTGCCGTCCCCGTCGCTATCTGCCTCCGTCTTGGCGCAACCGCAGAGCAGTGGCGCCGCCTTTGTGGGGTTTAGAACGCAAGCGTCGTGGCGATCGTCGATGCCATCGCCATCCGTGTCCGTCAGGTCTCCCAAGAGGCCCGCCCACTCAAAGGGCCGAAAGTTGATCGTGGCGGAAGCACCCACAAGAAGGGCGTTCGAAAAGATACCCCCCGTAACCTTGCCCTTCGCCAGAACCTGCGCGTCCGTGTACGGCGCCACCAGCATC
>JBBRRP010000233.1:0-5820 GCA_038246305.1 Polyangiales bacterium
AGACGAGTCTTCGCGCCTCACCTGAAGCGAACTCATCCAGCATGCCAAAGAATAAGAGTTGGTCGAGAGCCACCTTGTCGTCAACGAGTCCCTCGTAAGATGTCACGCTCCCTCCGGCGAGCGGTATGCTTCAAAGCGCCGAACCAAATCCCACATCTGCTTGGAAGAACAGCTTATCTCCAGAAAACCAAATTTGCTCCGCCAGGGAGATGCCAGTCACTAGCGTCGTGCTGTTAGTAATGATGCCCGTGCTCCGAGAGGCCACCTGGATGCTCCGGCCCTTGCCCTGGTTGACGCCTTCGATCCAGCCCCCGTGCTAGTAGTGGAAGCCCCGCCCGCGGCGGTATTGCCAACGCCGCCAGTGCCCGTGGTCCCAACCGATCCACCGGAGGCGTTGTTCCCATCAAGCGGCACTCGTTGCCTTTGGTCCGAGCCGACATTGGCGGTGCATCCGGCAGCAGCCAAGCAGGCCAAGAGAGCCACGCCAAGCCGCGCTAGGTGTTCGCCTCCGCAGATTGCTGCGTGGTGAGAGTGTTCCGATATTTGGAGTCGATGCATGTGGACAAACCTCCGATCTGCGCCCGCTCAACACGCGTCGCCTCGGCCCTTGCCGATGTCTACGTCAGCTAATCTAGCAGTCGTAAGCTGCATTGCGGCTCTCACTTACTGGCAAAGATTGGTTGGATCCTGCTGCGCGAGGTAACTCCGACACCGCTAATCTAAACGACGATCAGCTGCGCCTTAGGGTCGAGGGTGCGCAGATCTGCTAAATCTGAGGTGACGATGTGGTGCTCGCACGCCTGAGCGCACAGCACGACGGATGCGTCGACAACGTCTGCGGAGCCTTTGACGCCACAGAGTTGCCTAGCGGCGCGTGCTCGTTGATCGTCAAGGATGACTGGGAGGGTCGTTTCCGTCCACGCCTGTCTTGACTCCGCGCCAGGTCGCCGGGTCCCGACTTAGCTGAGATCTAAGGGTCCCGTCACCCACGCTGGGTCGCCCCAGTTTGTAAGCGGTGCGCCCATCAGGTTTCCAATGTTGAGTGCTAGATTGGCGCGATTGTTGCCATTCGCGTTGAAGGTGCGTCCCGTTCGGAGTTGGCCTCCGGCCTTACCCGCGAGCAGCACGGGGACGGGGTGATTGAGGTGTACCGATCCGTCGCCCATTTCCGAACTCAAGAACACCAAACTGTTGTCGAGCATGCTTCCCGAGCCTTCGGGTGTGTCCTTGAGGCGTTTGATGACGACCGCCAACTGGGCAAGCAGCCAATTCTGCGCGACCACGAAATCCGGCCCTGGTGCGTGCTGCATGGGATGGTGTCCTAGGCTATTTAGGCCGAGCCAGCTGAAGTACAGCTCGGCACCGCTATGCAGCATCTGCAAAGAAGCCACGCGCGTGGCGTCGCAGTTGATCGATTGGTAGAGGAGCTCATTCATGGCGGCGCTCACTGCTGGGACGTCGGTCCCTGCTCCAAGGCTGGGTGCACCGCACGAGGCGCCCGGCGCGGACACGATTCCCCCGCCGGTCCCGCCCGAGGGGCCCATGACTGTTTTTTCAAGTTCGCGGAGCGAAGCCAGGTGTTCCTCTAGGCGCAGCTTCTCGGCAGAGCCGACGAGGCCTTGGATGTCGGTAACCTGACCCTTGAGGAGATCCAGGATACTCTGACGCTTTGCGGCGAGTGCTTGCTGCTTGGCTAACGCGTCCGCATCCGAAGGTGCAGGCCCCGGGGGCGCACCGTTGAAAAGCCGGCTGAACATGATCGCCGGATCCAGCACATTCGGGACCGAGGCACCATTGGAGTAAACGATACGTGAAGATTTGAAGCCGTTGCAGTCGGCAGTATCCGAAAACACTCCGAACTGGAGCGAGGCAAATCTTGTATTTTTCCCGATACGCTGGGCGACAACCTGATCAAATGAGGTCAATCCGGCCGGAACGATCACGACTCCCTCCGGTTGCTCAGGTCCAGCGTTGCCGGTGAGGATGGTGCTCTCGCTGCCGTGCCCGAGATCAGAGCCGCCGGGGCCAGGTGGCTCGACAATGTTTTCGAAGAGTAGAATATCTGAACTCAACGGTGCGAGTGGCGCCAGCATCTTGTCGTAGCTGAACATTCCCTGGCTGCCGTTGGTCATCATCGCGCCACCCGGGAAGTAAAGAACGATGAGACGCACGGGCGCCGCTTGAGCCTCAGCCAACGAAGCGCGGAACACCGGGACGGCGAGGAAGCTGGCAGCGCCCAGACCTTTCAGGAGTGATCGGCGTTTGATGAGGGATTTGCTCATGGTACGAAGGTCCTCGTGGTGAAGCTTGCTGATTGGGTGATGGCGACGAGCAGCTCGCGCACATCCATCCCCGACGCTCCAAGCTGTGTGTCGAGCGCTGCGGCGAGCTGTGTGTCGGTTTCTATCGCGTCGCGCCCGTACGTGTAGCGCGCCGCCTGAATCGCCGCACACTTGCGAACCATTGCGCTCGTGGACAGGCGCGTGGCGAGTTCAACGCCGCCGGTGAACTTTCCGTCGACGTCAGTGCCCGTCAATTCACCGTTTGAGTCCACGGGACGCCCATTTTCCACGGTTCGATAGGTACCGATCGCGTCGTACGCTTCGAGCCCAAAGCCAATCGGATCCATCATGCTGTGGCAACCCGAGCAAGCGGGGCTGGCCGAATGTGCGGCGAACCGTTCACGCGTGGTCAGGTTGGGATCGGGCGCGGGAGGGTCAATTTTGACGTTAGGTGGTGGCGGCGGGAGGGTTTGGCAGAGCATGCGCGTGCGGACAAACTTGCCACGCTTCACCGGGGCCGACTCATCTTCCTTGGCTTGCAGGGCGAGCAGCGAAGGGAGTGTGAGCATCCCGGCGCGCCCCATGGAACTCACGTCAGTCTTGACCAACGTGTCCCCCATGCCCGGATCGGGAACCCCGTAAATCGGCGCTAAGCTGCTGTTGACGAAGGCGAAGGGTGCCGAGAGCAAGGTCTTTACGGTGCCGTCACCCTCCCACATCACCGACGCTACGAAGCGGTCTGTCGAGGCTTCCATCGCAGATTTCTCTGCCGACGCGAAGGCGGGAAACAGGTTCACGTCCTTCAGCAGCCCGCTCATGTCCGAAACCAAAAACCACTGCTCGAGAAACTTCCCAACGTTAGCTTGGGCACGCGGCAAGGCGAGCAACCGTCGCGCTTGCGCTTCGATTTGAACGGGAGTGCTCAGGGCATTGGCGTCTGCCGCCTGCATCAGCTCCAGATCGGGCTTGGAACCACTAAATAGGTAGGAGAGCTCTGAGGCCACTTCGTACGGAGAGAGCGTCCGCGCTGCCGCACCAGCGCCGTATTCCATTCGATAAAGGAGGGCTGGGGACTGGAGCATCGCCTCCAGCACGCCACGGATGCCGGCCTCGTACGTGTCCGTCGTGCGCACGAGATCGTACAGAGCACGATAGGCCCCTTGTTCCTTGGCGCTCAGTGGCTGACGATGAACCTGCCTACCAAATCTGTCGATGAACGTGTTGGCGCAGTCTGACTCCGCCGCAGGGGAAGCGCAGGGAGCTAGGGTTGAAAATGCCGCTTCGCCGGCCAGGCGAGTGGCCATGGTGGCATATTGTGAACCTATAACGGCGGACACCGTGAGCGCAGAACTGAAATTGCTGTAGCCGAGCGCGCGGATATCTGGAAGCAACGGATCAGCGGGTGGCGCCGCTAGCCCCAAAAGATCCTGCACGGTGGTGCGATATTCGTCGTTAGTCAGGCGTCGTAAGGCGGTGGGACCAGGAGCACCCGCCGGGATGACGAATGAAGGCTGAGCCCCCGTGCTAGGGGAAGCCCCGCCCGCGGCTGTATTGCCCGCCCCGCCCGTGGTCCCCACCGAGCCGCCGGAGCCGGGAGAGACGTTGGAGCCGGGGACGTTGTTCCCATCAGACGGCACGCGTTGCTTTTGGCCCGAGCCGACATTGGCGGTGCATCCGGCAGCGGCCAGGCAGGTCAAAACAGCGACACCAAGCCGGACTAGGGTTTCACTAGGATCCCGGATGGCGGGGTGGCGAAATAGTTCCGATGTATGGAGTCGATGCATGTGGACAAACCTCCGACCTGAGCCCGCTCAACACGGCCGCTTCGGCCCTTGCTGATGTCTAGGTCTCCTAATCTAGCAGTCGTAGCCTGCATTGCGGCTCTCACTTCCTGGCAAAGATTGGTTGGATCCTGCTGGCGCCAGGCCACCTTTCAGCGAGTCAGGTGAAACCGCCTCCAAAAAGCGCCAGCATAGAACGATGCCGCGACCCAACGCTCGACTCAAGGTCTGGAAGCAAAGCACGGGCAACGTCGCTTCGAATGAACGGTCTTTCGTGATTGGCTCGGATCAGCTGGTTTCCGTCCCTGGGCGTCCGAGTGGTCCATCCGATGCTCACATTCACGGAGGCGTGGAGCTCGGGGCCATCACGGAAGGACCTGCGGTGCTGTATGCCAACGGGGTACACTACGACCTGCAAGAGGACGATAGCTTGGTGCTGGACTCGGCGATTCCGCACCAGGTGGGCCCTGTCGCTGGCGGCCGCTTTCGCTATGTGTACGCCCATCTTTCGCACGCGGCGGTGCTCAGCATCCACCCCCCCGAAAGCGGACTAGCTCTGGCTCGGGCCACGCGCTCTCGCACGCCGCTCATTCTCAAGCGCCAACCGCAAATAGCCGAGCTCCTAGCTGAGGCTTTCGTGCTCCAATCCCAAGCCGATCCGTTCGATCGAGCGATTGCCTGGTCAAAGACCATTGCCGCGCTCGTTCAAGTCGTTCGAAACCAGCAGTTGCCCCATGCGGTCCAAACGATGCTAGCGACGCCGGCCGGGAATGAAGCCGTGTTCTCGGCGGTGGAATTCATCCATGAGCATTTTCACGAGCCGATAGGTGTCGTCGAAATTGCCAAGCATTGCTCGCTCAGCCCATCACGACTCAGCCATCTGTTCTCCGAGGTCATGCAGTATTCTCCCATTGAGTACCGCAACAAGATTCGAATTGATCGGGCCCTTGATGCGCTGCTAGCTACAGAGCAACGGGTTGAAAGCATCGCCTTCGCTGTGGGATTTCAGAGCCCTGGCGTGTTCTATCGCGCGTTCAAGAAGGCGACCGGCGGAACGCCCGCCGAGTTCCGCAAAGCTGACGTGGACGGAGAAAGCTAGCGTCGCTGCCTACTCAGCCTAGGCTTAGCTGTCCCGTGCAATACATGGGATCGCCCAGGCTGGGCAGATTCAGTCCCATGATATTCGCCACGCTGAGAAGCATATTGCTGTGGGGTGCGCGGGCAGCGTTCAGACTGCGTCCCGTTCGCACAGCGCCATTGGCCTTGCCCGCAATGAGGCCAATCACCGGATCGTGTTCGTGTGTACCCCACATTTCGGACATGACGAGCACAAGTGAGTGGTCGAGCATGTTGCCGGAGCCCTCCGGAGTAGCCTTCATTCGGTTGAGGAGCACTCCGATTTGCGCTGCCACCCAGGTCTGCACTTTGTCGTAGTTGGCGTGGCTCTCGGCCGAATCCACCCAACCGTGTTCCATACTGTGGTGGGACTCGTTCACGCCCAACCACGGATACATCACGGTGTCATCTCCTGAAGAGAGCCATTGAATCGTAGCTACGCGCGTCAGGTCACAGTTGAGCGATTGATACAAGAGCTCGTTCATCGCCGCGGCGGTTCCCGGAGCATAAGACATTCGAAGTGCAAAATTGATCGGAAGGAGGAGCAGAAGCAAGAGCAGGCCACTTAGCCGACGACGCTCTACACCCTCCGAACCACGTCACCGAAGCTCAAGGAGCGGTGAACCCGACTCAATTGGGGG
>JBBRRP010000234.1:0-5757 GCA_038246305.1 Polyangiales bacterium
CCACACCATGGCCGAGCTGTGCGCGAAGTTTGAGCTGCATCCCCACCAGATCACGGATTGGAAGCGGCAACTGCTTGAGCGTGCGGCCGAGGTCTTCGACACCGGCGCACGGCCGGAGCCGGTGAATCTGGCCCCGCTACACGCGAAGATCGGCCAACTGGCGCTGGAGAACGATTTTTTGGAAGGCGCGCTCACCAAAGCGGGATTGCTGAGCGTAAAGCCATGATCGACCGTGAACACGAACTGAGCATCACCCGTCAGGCGAAGCTCCTGGGGATCAGCCGGGGGGCGGTGTACTACCTGCCCCGGCCTGTGAGCGCTGCTGATCTGGCGCTCATGCGCAAGCTCGACGAGCTGCATCTGGAACACCCCTTCATGGGGGCGCGGATGTTGCGCGACCCGTTGGCCCGGCAAGGCATCCGCGCGGGCCGCCGGCACATCGGTCGTGTCCCAGGAAGTGGTGTAAGAGCTGAGGCGTAGGCGGGCCCCTTTCGGGGGGTCACCGGGTTTTCCGTTACGGTTGCGGTTGCGAGACCTTAACCAACAACGGAGAGAACACCGATGACCGACATGAGGATGGCACTGGCGGAGCTTCTTGAGAAGGGGTCTGACGCCGATCTGATGCGCGAGATGGTGGGTTTTGTGGCGCAGCGGATGATGGACCTGGAGGTCGAGGGCGTGTGCGGCGCCGGCCATGGCGAGCGCAGCGCTGAGCGTGAGAACTGGCGCAATGGCTACCGCGACAGGAACTGGGAGACGCGCGCCGGCACGGTGCCGCTAAAGATTCCGAAGCTGCGCCGGGGAAGTTATTTCCCGGGCTTCCTGGAGCCGCGCAGGACGGCCGAGAAGGCACTCACGGCGGTGATTCAGGAAGCGTACGTGCAGGGCGTTTCGACGCGCTCGGTGGACGAGCTCGTGAAGGCGATGGGGATGACGGGGATCTCCAAGAGCCAGGTGTCGCGGCTGTGCGAGGAGATCGACGAGCGGGTGAACGTCTTCCTCGATCGCCCGCTCGAGGGCGACTGGCCGTACCTTTGGATCGACGCGACGTACGTGAAGGTGCGTCAGGCCGGACGCATCGTGCCTGTGGCCGTAATAATCGCCGTTGCCGTGAACACCGAAGGCCGGCGCGAGGTGATCGGCATGGAAGTGGGGGTCTCCGAGGCCGAGCCTTTCTGGACCAAGTTTCTTCGCTCGCTTACGCGTCGCGGGCTGCGCGGGGTGAAGCTGGCGATCTCCGATGCCCACGAAGGCCTCAAGGCGGCGATCGCCAAGGTCTTCAAAGCGACGTGGCAACGCTGCCGCGTGCATTTCCTCAGAAACGCCCTGGCTTACGCCAACAAGGGCCAGCGCCAGATGGTCTTCGCGCTCATCAACACGATCTTCGCGCAGGAAACCGCCGAGGCCGCTCACGCCCAATGGCGCACCGTGACCGATCAGCTGCGAGCCCGCTTCCCGAAGCTCGCGGACATGATGGAGGAGGCCGAGCACGACGTGCTGGCCTTCATGGATTTCCCTCGCGAGCATCGCACCAAGATCCACTCGACCAATACGATCGAGCGGCTCAATGGCGAGATCAAGCGTCGCAGCAACGTCGTGGGCATCTTCCCCAACGACGCGGCGATCGTGCGGCTCGTGGGAGCGCTGCTGCTCGAGCAGAACGATGAATACGCAATCCAGAAGCGCTACATGAGTCTGGAATCGCTCGCGCCGATGAGCGACAATCCGGCACTCAGGCTTCCCGCAATCGCAGCGGCAGCCTGAACGAGGCAACCAGCGGAAACCCCGACCTCACGCTGAGCTTCTACACCACGTCTCGGGACACGACCGGCACATCAGAACGCTCATGCTGCGCATGGGCATCGAAGCCCTGGCGCCGCAGCCCGGCACCAGCAAAGCCGCGCCGGGGCACAAGATCTACCCGTACCTGCTTCGCAACCTCGCGATCACCCGCGCCAACCAGGTTTGGGCACTGGACACGACCTACATTCCCATGGCGCGCGGTTTCGTCTACCTCACCGCCGTGGTGGACGTGGCGTCGCGCCGCGTGCTCGCGCACAAGGTGGCGATCACGCTGGAAGCGACTCACGCCAAGGAGGTGATCGAGCAGGCCTTTGCGCGCTACGGTGCGCCCGAGATCGTCAATACGGACCAGGGCAGTCAGTTCACGGCCGAGGAGTTCACCGGCGTCGTGCTGGCCCGCGGCTGCAAGCTGTCCATGGACGGGCGTGGCGCCTGGCGCGACAACGTCTTCGTCGAGCGCCTGTGGCGCAGCGTGAAGTACGAGCGGGTGTACCTCAAGGCCTACGACGGCGTGAGCGCGGCGCGCAGCGACATCGCCGAGTACCTGGACTGGTACAACGCGCATCGCAGTCATTCAAGTCTCGAGCGGCTCACGCCCAACGAAAAGTACCTTGCGGCGCTGCCGCAGTTGAAGCAGGCTGCCTGAGATGCAATCCTTGGTGCGCTGCGCACCGTTTGCAACCCGCCCAGAGCCCACTTATAAATCGGAGAAAGTTGTTCAAACAACCGGAGCCACTTCTGTCTAGCGGGAAAGCGATCGCTGGAATTGACGCGTGGGCATCCATTGATATCGTGCTTGTGCTCGGACTTGGCTACGGCGTCTGGCGAAAGAGCAGAACGTGCGCAATCCTCTTGTTCGCGTATTTTGCAGTTAGCAAATTGCTCATGTGGGCCGACACAGGGAGGCCGGCTGGTATCGGATTGGCTCTGGTGTTCGCCTGGTGCTATGCGCAGGGCATTGTTGGCACATTCCAGTATCAAAAACTGATGCGACCAACCTGTGACTATTTTCGAAAAATATGAGCGCCTCACGGCCCGAAAGCAATTCACCCCGCAGGATTGCCACTTCACTTTTGACGGCGATGATGAGTGGTCCATCGCCCGGGTCTTTATCGGAGAAATAGCCGTAGGGCACGCGTATCTCACGATCAACGGCGACTGTGCAAAGCTCGATGACATTGTGCTGCAGGCATCGCTACCACACTGGAATCAAATGCTGCGCCGGATGCCCGGGACACGTGTTAGCTATCGAGGTCGAGGTATCGGTTCGATCTTCTTGCGCCGAGTACTTGATTGGCTCCGCGAGCGGGGCGTTAGACGAGTGTGGGGGCAAATTGGCGGCGGTGACCCTGTACGGCAGGCGACTTGGTATCGAAGCCACGGCTTTAGTGTCGATACCGATACCCGCCGCATAGAGCGCGAACTCTTACCCCAACGGTCGCCCGCACTGGCAAACGGGATCGCTCCCCATCACAGGGCGAAAAAGTAGCCCGCCAGGCGGGTTTTGTCAGTAGTGCCCAGACCCCCGTCTTTCTAGAAATGCGCGCCGATTGCCAACAGAAACGGAATGGGCCTAACGCTTGGCGGCGGAAGGGAAAAGCCGGATACCTACCTCCCCCCGGCGCTTTTCCGGCTTTCGCGCTCAGCTCGTGCCCTGCGGCTGGCTTGCTTTCCTTGCACGATCACGGTCAGCGGCGTGATCGTGCGGAGTTTCTCTTCAGGCTTGTCGAACTTGACTGGAGCGGCCTCTGGTCTGATCCAGGCCGCCAACATGAGCCACGCATCCACGATCGCCATGACGTGGCGTGCCAGCTTCTCGAGGATCTCGGCGCTGTACACCTTAATCCCTGCCGCGTTGAATGTCGCCCCCTGCGCGCCAGCCAGGCCCGCGCCGTGAATACCGATCCATTGCTGAGGTGGCACCAACAGGATTCCAGCGTCGGCTACGTGCGAGCTGTGTGCCCACATCCCGTGTGCCATGTCATTGCGTGGCGTGTTCCGCGACATTTCCTGGATTGCCTCGAAATAGTCGTATTGATCTTCGGTCAGCACGCCCTTTGCCGCGGCCCGAACCATCCTTCGCGTCTGCGCGCCTTCGGCTATCAGCTCGTGGTAAACGAACACTGCCACGGCAGCTTGCGTATTGAAGATCGCGCCGAACACCGCTGACTGGCCAACGTCGATCAGCGAGTAAGCAGACATCAATTCGGCTATCAGGCGTCCATACTCCGGTGGCAACGGCGCGAGATTGGTTGAGAACGAGGGAAACTGACCAGGGGGCGGCGGAAAGTCGGCGAGGGTTACCGCGGTATCCGTTTTTGTTTCCGACATGGGCGCCCCGTTTCCATTTCTTTATCGTCCCGGCCTTGACTACCTCTTGTGGCCCCGTAGTCAAGACCTAGGAGCTAATATGAGCATCTTCTTAGGTGCAGCCGAGGACGTCGGAAGGATTCGCACCGCGCTTAGTACTTTGATCAAATCGGCGCAAAGCGATCGAGCGACTATCAGCTGGCCCGAACATCATGCCGCGACGTTCCGCGAGATGCTAGAGACGCTACAGTTCCCTGCATCGATCCAAACCAAGCGACCATTCGCGCTTGCGTTTACCGGACGGCTCGAAGCCCTTGGTCGTACAGTTGAGCTCTGCCTTGAAATCATGATTGATGAGATCAAGACCGGTGCCAACGGAATTGGAATTGTTGCCTTTTACCTGCCAGAAGAAAATGAACCCTTGTATCGCTTTCGTTTAGGCGCGACAGGCGATGTATCGGAAGATTCGGCGCAGCCGTCGTGGAAGGGCCATGTATCTAGCGAACAAGAAGCACAACGTGTCTTTCTTCGAGCGATGACCGCACTAGCGACTCGTTTAAGACTGCAGCCCTAAGGCCGCGGTTGCACCGAGCCGGGCGAGGCCAACCCATCGATTACGGACATTCAACCGCCGTATTCCCACATCCTTACGTACTCGGCATACCCATGGGTTAACGGTTGGGATTGATGACCCCATTCGTCGTATTCGGCGATTTGGTCAAGTAACGAAGACGAGTACTTATCGGCCGCTGAAATCATGGCGTTTAGAACGTTTTCTCTGCCGGCATCTGCGCTGGCGTAAAGCAACGTGAATCGGGACGGCAATAGGAAACCGTCAAGGATCGCCTTACTTCGGTCATTCATAGCCGCAATGTCCCCAAGATGCGAATCAACGATCAGCGCAACACTATTGGAAGAGATCTGCGGATTCCTCTCTATCCCGCGAATCACACACATCCAACCCAGAAGCTCGGGATCGCATACGACGTTCCGGTGTTCTAGCGCCTGCGTCGGCCCGAATGCGAAATCCGCCGGTGCTGGGCCATAGATCTTTTTTCCGAGAACAACGGCTGTAGCCGATATCGCCGCGTCTCGGACCACGCGCGTGTTCGTATCCATGGCAAACGCCAAATCGAAGCGTCCAAAAATCGCGTTAGTTTGTGCTGTGATTCGCTGGGGATCGCCAGGCAGCGCATTTAGAATCTTCGGGGTCTTCTCCCGCGCATATTGGGTTTGAACCGCTACCCGCCCCGGAGAAATAGGTCGCAGATCTGGCCCGCGCATCACAATGTCCCCGCGGAGGGATATTTCAACGGAATGAATATGGACAGGCTCTGCAAACGACCCCGTAACCACAATCGAGCGGGGCTTCTTGCCTCCGCAACAGCGCTTGAATTTCCGCCCACTTCCACATGGGCATGGTGCGTTTCGACTCACACTCATCAGTTAGTTCGCTGATGCAGTCCTCTGCGCTAAAAATGGGTAGATGTGTGGGTTCGCTGAAGCCCCAAGCTAAAATGCAACTGCTTTCAAGGCATTGGCAGTTAATTTGGCGGAGAGAGAGGGATTCGAACCCTCGATACAGGTTTAAGCCCATATAACGCCTTAGCAGGGCGCCCCCTTCGGCCACTCGGGCATCTCTCC
>JBBRRP010000235.1:0-5690 GCA_038246305.1 Polyangiales bacterium
CTCGCGTGTCCTCACAGGCATCACCGACCAACTCGCCCGCTCTTCGGTGCCAGAGCTAAAAACCTTCCGCTCAACTCTCCTTCGCTGGCGCCACCAGGTCCTTGCCTACTTCCGAACCCGCCTCACCAACGGCATGACCGAAGGCTTCAACTGCAAGGCCAAGCTCGTCAAACGCCGCGCCTACGGCTATAGGAGCTTCACCAACTACCGTCTCAGACTTCTAAACGCTTGTGCTTAATCAGGTTTCCACCAGCACCCACCACCGACCGAGAAGAACCGGATCTTTTCTTGGAGCGGGAGAAGGGATTCGAACCCTCGACGTCGACCTTGGCAAGGTCGCACTCTACCACTGAGTTACTCCCGCGAGAGGGGCGGTTCTGTACTTAGAACGGCCAGCGCCTGTCAAGCGCCCACTTGAGCACCTGATCCAGCGGCATAGATTTTGACTCCTTATTGCGTGAGCAGCAGTGGAGATTCGGCACCGCGCCCGCGCAGGGGTTGTGCATGCTTACTATCTTCGAAGGAGCGAAAAGGGCCGCTCACCTGGCGGGCCTGCCAAGCGGTCCCGCAGCGCTATTCCAGTCGTGCACCTCCCGCAGCGACTCGCGCAGCGATGGGCGATGCCTGGGAGGGGCGGCTGCCGCGCTCCGCGGCAGCGGGGTGGGCATCAATGGAACCCGTTCAAATGCACGACATACCACTCGCCTCGCCACGAAATCATGCTGGAGACCAGCCAGAAGCGTTCGCGCCCCGACGTTTCTTGATAGCGAAGCGAGGCTCGAACCGTGCGAAAATAGCCAATGCGATTACCTTCCTCGCCGCGCTTCATCCAGCGCGTGTTCGGCTGCGAGATTTCTAGGGAGAGAAAGCTTGGCCCCGAGCCAGACTTGAGGCCCCGATGATACTCGTGAATATCGCGCCGAAATGCTGCGACCAAGCGCCGCTCCCAGTCCACGGCGGGGTCTTTGATCGCCTTGACCTGAGCGTAGGCTGCCTTGGGGAAGAAATACGGAAGCGCAGGATCCGGGTTATCGTTGACAATCGCCGCGAAGAGGGCCGGGCCAAGCTTCTTGAAGTGCTCGGAGTTAAGCTGAGGCTTATCGTTGGTCTGTGGGAGTTCGGCCGGGTCTGGGCTCGTTGCTCGGGCGCCCGCATTGCTCCCAGCGCCCCCATTGCCCTCCGTGTTATTATTGCTCCCGGCGCCGCCATTGCCCACTTTTTCCGCGATTGCCGGCACATTGGGCGCCACGCCGCTCGACGCACCCATCACTTGCGATGTTGCCTGATTTGGCTTTCGACACGCTGACAACACCAGAGCCACGACTAGCAACAGCGCTTTTGGCGAGGTGTCGAGCATGGGTCTGCGAAGCTACTCAGCGAATCGTTACGTCTTCGTCGTCTTCTTCGCCGAGTAAGCGCCGCGCCTGGTCAACGTCCTCGGAGGCCACGTAGAGAGTCACCCTCCCCAAGGCTGATTGCAGCAAGTCCATATCATCCACGTGACTCTTCAGCCCGTGGGATTCCAATAAGGATTTCGCAAGCTGAGCTTCGACGCCGGTCCCGTACACGCGCAGGGGGATAAGATCCATGGCCCGAATATAGGCTTGAAGCAGCTCGGGGGAAAGATGCTAAGGTTCCGCCCGCGTGGCGCTACGACAGGAATTAGCATTAGTCGTGAAGGCTCTCCTTTCGAGCGAGGAAGAACCGATTGGGCTCAATTTGATCGGGGAGAGCCTCGGCGCGCTGGCCATCACACCCGCCGAGCTTGAAGAGCTCTTTGTCGAACTCGAAAGCGCTGGGCGGAGCATTGCGGGCGATAAATCAGAGGCTGCGTCCGGCGTCCTAGGTCAGGTCATCGATGCTGCGCGTGAACTTCGAAGTGAACTTGGAAGAGCCGCTCGTGTGGGGGAAGTAGCGGCTCGGGCTGGCCTTACGGAGGAGCGCGTTCGTGCCTCACTCCTACTCGTGCAGGTCATGCAGCGATAAATTCGGGGGATTCCCGCAGTGAGATTCTGGCAAGAACGGAACATCTGGCGTAAACGCGCTAGCTTTTCTCGTCAATTGCAAAAAAGCTGCTAGGGTCCGCGCACTTTCATGACTGACGCTTTTAACTCGATCGACGGGCGACTCGCCCAAACGCTCCGCGAAAAGGGGTTTACAGCTCTCACAACTGTGCAAGAAGCTGTGGTTGCGCACGGAAATTCCGAAGTCGACTTCCGAATTTCTTCTCAGACGGGCTCCGGCAAGACGCTGGCCATCGCGATGGTTTTGGCCCAAACGTGGGAGCGTCCGACTGAGTCCGCGCGCGAGCCCGCGCGTCCGGATTTCTTGGGAGCAGCCCCCCGCGTGGCTGTCATCGTTCCCACCCGCGAACTCGCGACCCAGGTGGAGCGCGAACTGCGCTGGGCCCTTGGCTACCTCAACGCACAGGTTGTTTCGGTCACGGGCGGCACCAGCGTGCCCGGAGATCGCCGCTTGCTGCACAAGTTTCGTGGGATCTTGGTGGGGACACCCGGGCGAGTGTGCGATCACCTGAGGACCAAGGTTCTTGATCTGTCAGCTCTCGAAACACTGGTTCTCGACGAAGCCGATCAAATGCTCGATCTCGGATTTCGAGAAGAACTCGATCAGATCGTCGAAAGCTCCCCGAAGAGCCGCCGCACGCACTTCGTCTCGGCGACCTTCCGACCCGAAATCAAACGACTTGCTCAACGCTATCAGAGGGAGGCAGTGCAGCTTGAGGGAACGCCACTCGGCTCCGCCAACGCTGACATTCAACACATCGCGCACCTGATCCATCCCGATGATCGCGAGAATGCGCTCATCAACACGCTTCTCGCCTCGCTCGGCCAGAAAACGCTCGTTTTCGCGCGAACTCGGCAGGATGTTCGGGACCTTTCTGATTTCTTGAATGAACAGGGTTTCTCCGCGGCTCCGATCAGCGGGGAACTCGAGCAACGGCAGCGCGATCGCGCGCTCGCAGCTTTTAAGAACGGGCAAACAAGCATTTTGGTCGCAACCGATGTCGCGGCACGCGGGATCCACGTGGAGGACATCGAACTCGTGGTGCATGTCGATCCGCCGTCGGATGCGGAGCTTTATGTGCATCGAAGTGGACGCACCGGCAGAGCAGGCAAGAAGGGGCGGAGCATCTTGCTCGTGCCTGCCCGATCACGTGCACGCGCCGAACGCCTCTTCACCGCGGCGGGAGTGCGCGGTCGCTTTTTACCAACGCCCGACGTGAAGGCGATTGAGAAGCTGCAGCTCGAAGGGATTAAAGCGGCAATTCAGGAGCAGCTTCAGGCTCCTGTGCCGGGGCCACTCGATTATTTAGCGCTCGCCCGGGAATTGCTCGCGGAGTCGGAGCCGGCTGAGTTGGTTGCGCGGCTTCTGGCGTCCGCGAAAATCCAAGGCCCGTGTGAGGCACGCGAACTTCGCAATGTTGCTCCCCCAACTCCAGCTCGTAGGCCCCCGGTGCAAAGTCTGCCTCCCGGTGTTCGAGCACCGGCTCCGATGAATGGCCCGCGCGGTCCAGTTCAGCGACCGTTTCAGCCTGGCACGCAGAGCCCTCTTGAGCGAAACGGGGGAGAAGTTGGCTTTGCGCGTTTTCGTGTGAGCATGGGGAATCGGCACGGCGCAACGCCGCAACGGATCCTCAGCATGGTGTGCCGCCGAGGCGGGATCCATGGCTCGGATGTGGGTTCGATACGGATTGAAGAAGGCTTCACAACGCTGGAAGTGAACCGAGCAGTCGCGAACGCTTTCGCCCAGAAATCAGGCCGTCCTGACGCGCGCGACCCCGATGTGCGCATCAGCCCCGCTCCAGCGGGCGCGCCTCCAAAAAAACGCCCGTTCGCGCCACCCGTCCGTTTCGCGCCACCTGGACGCTAAAAAGGAACGAACGCCGCGTACAGGGCGCGCTGCGCTTTCTCGAAATCGGCGGGTACGACGCCCACAATGATGTTGAGTTCGGAAGCTCCCTGATTAATCACGCGAATGTTCACGTTGGCGTCGCGCAACGCCACAAATACTTTGGCCGCGATCCCCACCGTACGGCTCATCCCCTCGCCCACCACAGCAATCAGGGCGAGCTCTGGTTCATAGGTGAGCTTGTCGGGTTGAAGGGAGCGCTTGATCTCGTCCATCACGCTATCGCGCTTATCGCCGAGGATCGCGCTGTCCAAAATGACGTTGATGCTATCGATGCTGGAGGGGCAATGTTCGACACTCAGCCCGTGGCGCTCGAAGATACCTAGCAGTCGGTAGGCAAAGCCCACCTGCTTGTTCATCAAGCTCTTGTCGAGGGCGATCATGGAGAAGCCCTTCTTGCCAGCAATTCCCGCAATTTCTGTCGACTTATCGACCTCGGCCGACAGGTGTTCCGCAATTCGCGTTCCGGGGTGGCTCGGGTGATTGGTGTTCATGATGCGAATGGGAATGTTCACTTCACGTACCGGCAACGTGGCTTCGTCGTGGAGCACCGAAGCGCCCATGTACGAAAGCTCGCGCAGCTCACGGTAGGTGACCTCGACCATGGGCTTCGGGTTTTCAATCACGCGTGGATCGGCCATCAGCAAGCCGGAAACATCCGTCCAGTTCTCGTACAACTCAGCATGAATGGCACGCGCTGCGATGGAACCTGAGATATCCGAGCCCCCACGCGAAAACGTTTTGATGTGCCCTTCCAGATCCGAGCCGTAAAACCCAGGCATCACGTACAGAGCGTCGAGATCTTGCAGACGTGCACCGAGCAGCTCATACGTCTCGGGATGGACCGATCCATTCGGACTGATCCGAACACACTCGGCCGGTTCGATGAATTTCGCGCCTAAAAACTCCGCCGCCAGACGCCCAAGTAAGTACTCACCACGTGACGCTACAAAATCTGGCGTGCACTCGCCACGCAGACTTACTTCGAGCGCGTCGAGCTCAGCTAATATGCCCTGGCCGAGCGCAAGATCCTTTTGGATCTCGACAAAGCGTTCGCGAACACTGCTAAAGGGGCTAGAGAAATCCTGACCAATCGCCGCTAACCGATGGCAAAGGTAAAGGAGGTCCGTCACCTTGGCTTCCGCACTGTGGCGTTTGCCCGGTGCCGAGACCACGACAACCCGTCGACGTGAATCTGCTTGAATGATCGCGCGCACCTTCTTGAGCTGCTCCGCACTTGCTACGCTGGAACCACCGAACTTGGAGACGATTCTGGTCACGGCGCGGATACTACCCGGGGGCGCTTGTTTGGCTAGGGGGCAAAACTCCCCTATAATCCTCGCCAATTCGCGTGGCTGAGCTGATTCTCGATCCGATCGGTGTTGTCCGCTCCCCGTTTACGGAACGAGTGGAGGCGCCGCGCCAGGGCCTAGTACGGCCCGATGCCGCGGGCGTGATCGAACTCCTGGCCGGGAAAGGCTTTGAGGATGCGCTCGCCGACCTCGCAGGATTCTCCCACATCTGGGTCCTATTTTGGTTTGACCGTAATCTGGGGTGGCGCCCGAAGGTGCGTCCACCGAGGAGCGAAATCAAGCGCGGTTTGTTCGCGACGCGTTCCCCATATCGCCCCAATCCGATTGGGATGAGCCTTTTGATACTCGACGGCATCGTTGGGCTGAAGCTGCACGTGCACGGACTCGACATTCTGGATGGAACTCCGGTGCTCGACATCAAGCCTTACGTTGCTTATGCGGATGCAC
>JBBRRP010000236.1:0-5614 GCA_038246305.1 Polyangiales bacterium
CATCGGTCGCAGCCTCGGCGGCTGGACGCGCAGCGTGCAACGCCGTTAAGCTCCCTCGGCGGGTGCCCGTGGCCCGACCGGAGTGACGGGGAGCTTCCAACCGCGTGATACGGGGCGGCTCATTCAACAACAATGCGTCGAAGCTGCTCTCCTCGAACCGCAACAACAACACGCCCGACCATCGCAACAACAACATCGGGCTGCGCTGCGCCAAGACGGTGGCATCCCTGCACCCGCCAGGGCGCCCAGAATGACGACGCGAGCGTGACGGCCCACAGTCCACCCCGCCGCTCCGGGTGATCGCGGCGGCCCGCGACCACGAACAGTGCCCGCGGGCAAGCGCCCCGGGCCCCCCCCCGACTTCCTGGAGGTCGACGACGTCTTGATCGCCTCTACACGGCCATGATCAACCTACTCGAGCAGTCGCAAAAACTCACGCTCGGCTCGACCCAAGCGTTTCTTCTTAGAGGGCGACACGAGGGCGGGGAAGTCGCACTGCTGAGGGTGCTCGACAGCGGTGAAATAGGCGTGGATCACGCGCCGACGGCGACCACTCGTGTTGCTGGTGCCACCGTGGCGACAGTGGGCATTGAGCACGAGCACGTCGCCGGGCTGAAGGTTCGGAACCATTTGAGCCGGATCGGGATCGGCGATCGCACCGGAGCTCAGATGACTACCAGGGACGAGGCGGGTTCCGCCGTTTTCAGCGTGAAGGCTCTGCTGTCCCTGCCCCGGCTTAGGCTCGCGCGCATTGAGCGATGACAATGAAAATGGACGACCAAGCACATGCTGCACGAGTCCGAGAACTCGCGGATGCGTCCAATGTCGGCGAGGGCTTGTCCATGGCAATATCCAACGCTACCTGGTGTTTTCCCACCGAACCGCGTACGAATTCATGGCTGATCTCATCTTCGCCGGCGTCTTGGCGCAGCGCCGGACTAGCTTTCCTGCCCACACTCACGAGCACTGGGAACTGATTTGTTACATCGATGGCACAGGGGTGCTCACGGTTGGTGACCAACGCATCTTGTTCAAACCGGGGACGATCGTGGCGCAGCCGCCCAATGTTCCCCACGATGAGGTAGCGCCTGGCGGTTATCGCTGCATCTTCGTCGGCATGCATGCCCCATTGAAAGGCCGGGGAATTGCCCACAGTGGTCAGCAACCCCCACCCGGCCCGGCGCTGATTACATTCGGCAATGCTCTAAGACGGTGCTATAAAAGTGTTCGTGATGCACGCATTGACGCTTCAGGCAGGGAGTTCCAGCTTTGAGGCTTGTCTGAACTGGGGCAGAGTGATGATGGGGGCAAAGGCCCCTGAGAGCACGTTTCAGATACCCGCAAAACTGCGACCTCTTTTCGACATCGGGCGGGATGTCCTTGGCGCCCGTGATCGCGCAAATCTGCATGTTCTACTTGAGCGGCACTCGACCTCCGTCATCAACGCTCTTACACCTCTGTTGCAGGATCTCGAGTTCAATTCGAACAATCCTCCGGCGATTGAGGATCCTGACGAAAATGATTCTACATCGGTGAGCCTCGGGGTCGCGGTTGCAAATAGGCTTGCAGCCTCCCTTCGAGACTCCATTGCTGTGTCGTCCGTCCTTATGGCTGCAGCCAAGGAGATGCTCTCTCCCAGCACTTCGCCACGGCGACGCGATCTCCTTGAGATGGTGCTGAGTGACCCACCCGCTGTCTTGCGGGCAGGCAAAGCTGTACCCAGGCAATTGAGCCTTGCATACCTAGACGTGTTGAAGGGAAGCGTGGCCTTCTTTGCGGCCATGGCTGCTTGTGTTGAGGGGAACCGAATTGAACCGTGGCTTGCGAGCGCGTTAGTGGAAGCGTTCGAGGGATCCGTGAGGCGACTTGCATGGCTTGCCGCCGGCCTCGGATATCCCACGGGGGTTGGATCATCGGACACGGCAGTCGACCTTGCCCTGCTGTTCCAAGAGGCTCAAGACGCTGACCAAGCATTCCTAAGACGCTTTGAGGATGATGTTAGGCATGGCCGAACCGGAGTGCCGCAAGATCAGTGAAGGTGCCGCTCCGCGAGGGTGATGCGATAAAGGCGACTGCTGGGGGCAAGCCTGGCCGTCCGGGGGTTATTCTACGCATTCACGTTGTTGACGGCTTGGAGTGGGCGTTCATTGCGTTTGGGAGCACGGTTGCCCCCAAAGGTGCCGAGCAAGACCGTCAATCGGTCGTCCTTGGTGCAGGTAATATCGGATTCGATGAGCTACGCCTTACGGAGATAACGTGGTTCAAGGCCACGTTTCCCGGACGCCTGAGAACTGATGACGACTGCATTCACAGGGTTGGGACTTGCCCGGAATCCTTGCTCGTCCAGCTGAGAACTCTTTTCGGATTTCGCTAGCAACAGAAGTGCGGCGGCTGACCAATTCTGGACGCCTGTCGCACGCGACGCGCCCGGCGACTTGTTAACAGACATAGAAATCAGATTATCCTCGAAAATCATAACTATATCGACCCCGAACCCGACCTTGCCGCAGATGATGCTCCGCCGCAGGGCTGCTTCGGAAGCGTGAATATCAACGCGCCAGGCTATTGCGACTCGCAGCTCAGCTGTTCGGGCACCAAGTTCGAGCTTCAATGCCAACCCAGTAGTTTCGGCATGACCTCTACGTGTACTTGCACCCAGTATTACCAAGGTGCTGGGGCTGGCGGGTTCGCTGGTACTGGCGGAGCAAGCGGCGGCTCAGTTGGCGGAGTATCCGGCTTACATTTCGAGGTCAATTTCGGCGATTGCCAGACGGCTCTCAACTACTGCTCGGGGACTCCCACGGCCCTCCCACGGCCCTCCCACCGAGGGGGCTCTAAGCACCGCTCCTTGAGCCTCGGTGACGTGGCAAGCAGGGTTCAGAGCGCCGCCGGCTGGATGGCCTACTCTTGACGCTGCTCCTGCTTACCGACCGACTGGCACTTCGAATGTCTTATGCTCTCAATAACCCCGTGCCGCCCGCCAAAAAGAGAGAAGAGAATCCGATTGCCTTGATGATGTGTCGCATAATGCCTCCGTGATAGCCTGGAGTTACAGGCGCGGCATCTACTTCGGAAAATTGATCGTTGTCCTGCCGCAGATGGTACATTCAAATTGGCTTTTAGCCTCGCACCATGGTGTCTGATAAAAATGCCGCATGTTAACTTTGCAGGCTCCTCCCCCCTCTCGCACGCGTTCGGACCCCTGGTGGTGGTTCTCGGATGGTGCGCATCATGCCAGCCTGCCCCCGCGCGTGCCGCGCCGGCACCCACCACGGTGGCGCACTTGTCCGCGACGCTCGCCGCTGCTGCGGCGAACCGGTTGCCCGCCGCGGCCACCACGCCTAGCGCCGCGAGGACGGCGGCGTCACCCGCTTGCTCCCCGCTCACTGCGCCTTCCGCGCCTCTTCCGCTTCCCGCGAGCTCCACGCCTTCAGCGCCTCCGACACTCCTTGGGACCGGAAAGTCGCCTACCGAGTACGGAGCTCCTCTTGGCGGACGAAGACCTGCTCACGGGGGGACCGCTGACCGTCGTCCGCGTGAAATCCTCATCGCACGACTCCGCGCGAACCAAAAGTGAACAAGTGCGCTTTGAGGTCGATGTCCTCGCTGCCGAGGACGACGACGAGCAGTGCTCCAAGCTGCGATCTCGCGACGGCTCGGCCTTCCTGTGGCGATACGGTTTGACGCGGGGCCTTGCGAACGGGCGCAGTTACGTCGTCACCATCGGGTTGGGGGGCCAGCTTCAGGCACACCGCGCGGTGCCCGCAGAACGCGCCCAAGAAGCGCCGGTCGCCAACGCGGCTCGACGGCACGCGCTCAATCCCGCTTGGCGCTGCCCAGAACCATTTTAGGACCGCCTATTTTAGGACCACCTGTACTCCGTCACCGCTTAAGCCATCAGCGTGCCTAACGAGGAGGGCCTAGTGGGTTAACGGTGAGAGGGTAGAGCCTTGTACGTAGCATCCAGGGCCCTGGTTTGGCCTGGAAACGAGCGCTGTCGCCGGCTGCTCGACGCGGAAACGAACACTGCCATGAATTGGTGATGGGTATTTCTGCCGCTCGAGTGCGGAAGTGTAGCCTGTGCTTCCCAGCGAGAGCTGGGCTGATGTAGTGTGGCCTGTTAGGGGTTCGCGGGCCCCCGGAAGTAGGATGCATGCACAACGAGAACGACATTGCAGGAGTGAGTGAAGGCGATGTTCTCGCTGGGAAATATCGCATCGATAAAGTGCTAGGCGTGGGGGGTATGGGAGTGGTGGTTGCGGCGCACCACATCCACTTGGACGATCGGGTGGCGATCAAGTTCATGTTGCCGCATGCGCTGTCGAACGCAGAAGCTGTGAGTCGCTTTGCGCGTGAAGCGCGGGCCGCGGTCAAGATCAAGAGCGAACATGTAGCGCGCGTTTCGGATGTGGGGACGCTTGAGAATGGCGCGCCCTACATGGTGATGGAGTACCTGGAGGGGCGAGATCTGGCACAGTGGATTCAGCAAAGCGGCGTCCTCCCCATCGAGCAAGCTGTGGATTTGGTGCTCCAGGCTTTAGAGGCTCTGGCTGAGGCTCACACGCTCGGGATTGTGCACCGCGATCTGAAGCCGGCCAATCTGTTCGTGATCCGCACACGCGACGGGCAGCTGTCGGTGAAAGTTTTGGATTTCGGGATTTCGAAGATGACGAGAAGCCCGGGTGTGACTCCGAGCTCCGACATGGACATGACGAAGACGAACGCCATGATGGGGTCTCCGCTCTACATGTCGCCGGAGCAAATGCAATCCGCCAAAGGAGTGGACGCGCGTGTCGACATTTGGGCCGTGGGAGTGATTCTGTACGAGATTTTGGCTGGAACGGTGCCGTTTGGGGGAGACAGCTTGCCCGAGGTGCTGGTGGGGATCATGAGCGCAGAGCCGGACCCGGTGCGGAGTCGCCGGCCTGATCTTCCGCAGGGCCTAGAACGGGTGATCTTAAAATGTCTCGCGAAAGATCGCGAGCAGCGTTATCCGACGGTGGCGGCATTGGCCGCCGATCTTTTGCCCTTCGCGCCGCGGCGCTCGAAGGTATCGTTAGAGCGCATATCCGGGATCATGCAGGCAGCGGGTCTTTCGGCGACCGCGATAGCATTGCCCCCCTCGTCGGACGCTGCAGTGCGTACGCTGGCCGGTGCGGGTACCGAGGCCAGCTGGGGTCAGACGGCTGATGTGAGGTCAAGAAAAAAGCCAACGTGGGTTCTTGGCGGCGTGGGCGCCGTGGGGATCCTGGTGGTTGCCGGCGCTCTCTATGTGGTGTTGGGTCGGAGTGATCCAGCTGGGCCCGCACCTGTATTGGCGGCGAGTTCGATGGTGGTGACACCCACGGCGCACCCATCCGCTGCGCCGAGCGCAGTGGCGCCCCCCGTCAAGCGTCCCGAGGTCGTTGTGGAACCTGTGGCGACGAGTGCGCCTGTTGTGGTGTCGCCCAAGCCGGAAGGTGGAAAGCGCAAGAAATCAGCCGTGTCCGTCGCGACGCAGCTGGCGCCACCTGCTGCAGCTACGTCAAGTTCTAAGCCCGCGACTCCAGCGGCCTCCGCTAAGGCGGCGGTCAAACCAACCGTTTTCGACGATCGATAGGAAACCAAGCATGAA
>JBBRRP010000237.1:0-5444 GCA_038246305.1 Polyangiales bacterium
AGACTACATCGACAATTTCTATAACATCGAACGTCGCCATTCTTACCTCGGTTACCTCAACCCCATCGAGTTTGAATTGCGATCAAAAACTCAGCTCAGCGTGGTATAGTCATGCTGTCCACGGAATCGGGGGATCTTCAGCCCTCGATCCACGCGATTTGTGAGGGACTCACCGCTCTCACCTCTGGGTCGTGCGACATCACCTCTCCGACCACCTTGGCGGTTGCCCGATCGACGGCGGCAATGCGAAGAGGGCCGGACGCTTCGAATCCCAACACATCCCGACCCACGATGCTCTGATCGGTCACAAAGATCGCGTTGGCGTCGACGACCAACTGCTTTTGATTGAAGCTCCGCAACACGATTCGGCAACCCGCGCTCTGATCCCCCGGATCTTGAAGACATGCGCCATTGCAGGCTATTGGCATTCCCGTCTTGAAATCGCCGTTGGGTCTGGCGCAGTCGAGGCCGGGATCCGACGGCATACCGCTTTGCCCAGCGGCGCCTCCGCTTCCCGCCGAACTGCTCGCTTGGCCGCCGGCACCTGCCGTCGCCGTATTATTCGGCGAAATTCCGCCAGTGCCTCCGGAAGATGCTCCGGGGTAACCCCCTCCGCACCCAGTCAACCAACCTAGCCCAATCGCTATCAGACCGTAACCAATGCATGCCCTCGTGATCATAGACCCACTCCTTGCTAACCGATGCTGACGGGAACCCCACGCAGTCTTCCTCCGAGATTCGCCAGACGTCCAGCGCAGCCGGCCCCCCACTTACGTTTCGCAGCCGACGATGCTTCCCAACGTTGAATTCTTGAGCCCCCTGCAGGTCCCCTTTAGGCTCTAAGAAGGCGAGGTGTTGCCCCATTCCGACACTCTGAAGAAGCTCGCTGATGCACATGGGTGGTCTGTGCCCGAGTACATGGGCAAGATTGCGAAAGAATCTAAAGCAACCGTGAGTCGAACTCGGTAGGCGACTGCCCCGAAGACTGTGGAGCCCTCACCCAATAGGCGGCTCCAGGCCCTTTACCTAACCGGCTCAGTGCGAGCCGTCATGTTGTGAGCGATCCACTGAGACAGATCGCCTTCACCGAGGTCTCCAGCGGCCACAGCAAGCATCATTCTGATGGCATCAAGCGGGCTTGCAGTCAGGCTATGCCCATTGATCGCAAGGAAGACGCCGATGGAAAGAAAGCCAATGCGCTTGTTCCCGTCCACCAAGGCGTGGTTCTTCGTGAGCCCGAAGGCGTAGGCGGCCGCCAGATCGGCGAGTGTGCAGTCCGGCTGATAGGCATACAGATTCTCAGGCCGCGCGAGAGCGGAATCGAGCAGGCCTTCATCGCGCATACCGTCCGCTCCGCCGAATGACGCGAGGCTCTCCGCATGCAACAGCAGCAGCGCCTTCTTGCTGATCCAGTTCGGCGCCGAAGTCACTTTGCGAGGGCTTTGAAGGTATCGCGGTATTCCTTCATAAAGTCCTGACCGGCCTTCAACTGCTCATCGATCGAGGGATCAAACGGAGTGAGCAGATATCCATCCGGCGTTTCGATCGCATACAAGGTATCGCCCTTGCCCACCTTCAGGCGGGATAGCATCTCTTTGGGGATCACAGCGCCCGTCGAGGTACCGATCGTCGTCAGCTTCAGTGTGGTCACGTAGAACCTCGAATAATAATAATAATGATCATTATAATGCAGCCACGGCAGACCTTCAAGAAGTCAAAAATTGGTGGAAATAGCAGCATCCCTCTATTCCTGCCGCAGACTTCGAGTGACCCGCGTTTGCATTTACATTAAATAGGATTTAATATTTCAGCATGTCTCGCCAAGCTGCCTCAGGAACCCATCCCGATTGGAATGGCCTGTACCAGGTGGCGGCGAGCCAAGCCGGATACTTCACGGCGGATGACGCGAGCGAGGTTGGCTTTTCGCTTCCGTTGCTTCAATACCATATTGATTCTGGTCGTGTCGAACGATCGCAGCGCGGAGTGTTCAGGCTCGTGAATTTTCCGCCGAGTGATCAGGAGGGGCTTGTCCCTGCGTGGCTCTGGTCTCGCCGTGAAGGAACGTTCAGCCACGAGACCGCACTTGCTCTGCATCACCTCTCAGATGCACTACCGGCCAAGCTGCATCTGACCGTGTCGCTGCGGTGGAGGAAGCGCCGCATTCAGATCCCTCACGGTCTTATTCTCTACTATGCTGATCTTGATGCAGGCGAGTGCGAATGGAAGGGGCCTGTTCGCGTGACAACTCCCCTTCGAACGGTCGTCGACTGCTCAACACATCGCGTTGCCCAAGATCTCATTGAACAAGCGGTTCGGCAGGGTGTTCGGCGGCACTACTTCACTCGCACGGGCCTGAAGCAGGGGATACGGCGATCACTTGATGAACGGGGTCATAGTGGCACTGAGTGAATATCGATCCCCAGAGGCCTTCAGAATGGCTTTGGAGCAACGCATCCGCACTGCCGTACCGAGCGGAGAGATTAACCGTTTCCGCCAGCTCCTGGTGTTTGATCGTTTTCTGGCTCGGGTGTTTGCAAGCTGGGGTGAAGAGGCAATTTTGAAGGGTGGTCTCGTGCTGGAGCTTCGGCTTCAGCGGGCGCGAACCACCCGAGACGTCGACCTCCGCCTCACCGGTCACAGTGAGGATATTGTTGGTCGCCTCCGCGAGCTTGGAGCTCTGGACTTGGGAGACTGGCTCTCGTTCACGATCGAACCCGACACCGACATGCCGCGCATCATCGGGCACGGCATGGTCTTCGAAGGATTCAGATTTCGCGCTGAAGCCCGGCTTGGGGGCAGGCTGTACGGTGATCCCTTTGGTGTCGATATCGGCTTTGCTGACGTGCTAACGGGTGAGCCCGACTCGGCAGAGAGCAGCGGATTCCTGGAGTTTGCCGGTGTGCAGCCGTCTACCTTTCGGCTCTACCCCCGACATGCTCATGTGGCTGAGAAGCTGCACGCGTATACAATACCTCGTGACCGAAGCAACACTCGGGTGAAGGACTTGCCTGACCTCGCGCTCCTCGCCAGCACGGGCTCGCTCAATGCGACCGATCTTCAACAGGCCATCGACGCAACCTTTTCGTTCCGGGCCACACACCCTGTGCCCGCCGCACTACCCGCTCCCCCAGCAGACTGGGCCCCCGTTTACGAGCGAATGGCCCGGCAAGACGAGCTTCCCTGGAGAACGCTCGCGGACGTCCACGAAGCCGCAGCCTGTTTCCTGGATCCGGTGTTGCAAGGCAAGGAGGGTATGTGGGATTCCGAAAATTGGGGGTGGCAATGAGCTCATCCAAACGCGTATTCGCTTTATCCTGATAATTCGCTCCCAGGATCGCGGTCACAAGCATGGTCAATTATTCCTTGGTCGAGACGTCCCAGTAAATGAGGCAACGTTCACGAAGCACCCTCACAAGCCTCGCCAGCCTCGCCGAAAACAAAGCCGTTAACAGGGCGACAAGTTCTCCAAAATAACGTCGAAATAGCGTCGAAACTGGGTCCGAATGAGCGTGAACGACAGCTTGCGCGATCAATAAATGGCTTCATTCACGCTGGTTCGCTGCCGTTCGCGACGAACTCGTGGGATTTAGGTTCCGGTACCGTGAGGTGTGAAGGTTCAAGTCCTTTCTCGTGCACATACTTGATATCATTGAGGATTGGGGTCCTGCTCAGACCCATTCTTGACCAACCAGGTCAACAATTTCGACGTTATTTCGACGTTATTTCCTGACACGACCCCCCGGAGGGGCAATCTGGGTACTCGCATTACCTAGTTCGGGGATGTGTTGATCTAGTCTGACAAGCCATCCCAGATCGTGTTCCCGGATTGTCGCGGCGCCCAGTCCTTCTTCAGCACTTCACGGGCTACGTGTTGGAAACGCTCCCAATCACCATCTTTTTGAAGCTTCAGCTCGTGGTCAGCCACCAGATTGCTCTTCGAACAATAGCCAAGCCGCCGCTGCACTTGTCACAGAATGGCCGAGCGAGAATCTCACCGGGATGGACGAGAGCCCAGGATCGCGTGATGAACGCATTCGCCCTTCAGCGTAACAGCGGGCTGATAGCCTGATACCAAACCTGCGCCATGAGCGCATACCCGGCTGCATTGGGGTGATCTTCCCCTTCCGATCCAGGCTCCATAAGGTTTACGCCATAGTTCACGTCCTGCACAAACGGGGCGAACTGATCGACGAGTACCACGTGCTTGCCGAGAGCTTGGCGCTGGGCCACGACGCCCGGGATGAGCGCATTGTAGGCTGCGTTTTGTTGTGTGTGGCTCGGGGTGCGATACGGGATAACGAGTGCAACCACGATCAGCGCGTTCGGGAGCTCGCCAATCGTCTTATCTAGTAGGCCACCGAGGGCGGTGGCGACGGTCTGTGGATCGGCGAAGTTACCGCTATCAATCCCTTGCTCGATATCATTGGTACCTGCGTGCATGAGCACAATGTTGGCCTGAAAATTCGCGCAATCGGGATGCGGCGGCGCGCAGCGTCCCATCAGATCGGCAATCGTAGCGCCGCCCCAACCGTCGTGATTCGCGGGAAACGGCGCGCCGTCTACCGTGGCCGGCCCGTCCATCATCGAACCTATGAAAGTGAGCGATTTGCCAGCTTGATGCGCCAACGAGAACAGCGGCACTCGGTAGCCCCCGGTCTCCGGGTGCGGGTAGCCCCACGTGATTGAATCACCGAACGGCAAGATGACGCAGGGCGAGCCTGCAGCGGGGCACGGATTGTAACTGCTGATGGAAACTCCGCCGCTACCTGCGGTGGCGACGCTACCACCACTCCCGGGTGCGCCTCCAGAGTTTGTCGCCCCACCACTTGCTGCATTGGCCGAACTGCCGCCGGCACCCACGCCACCACCAGTTCCCGCTCCTCCTGTCTTGCCGGGGCCACCGCCGCCGCTTGAGGTGCCGCCGGTAACGCCCAGCTTGCCCCCCGTGTTCGCAGCAGCCCCACCCGTCTTGTTGGCTGCCCCGTCCGCGTTGCTGCAGCCCGTCGAGAGAACTGCAATGGCTATCAAGAACGAGTACCTGACTGCGAACATCCGTTAAGTCTCCGAATTGGTGGGGATTCGCAGGCTAGCATGAGGTGTCTCCATTATCCAGCTTCCTCCGGCAAGCAGTACTTCGCGTCGTACAAGCCAAGATTCATCACCACCTGAAAGCCTGCAGTGGCGACGTGAGAGCTGGCTTGCATGAAGTATTGTGCGGCCGTTAGGGGAAGGTCTTCTTGCACCAGCCGCCGCACGGATGAACCAGTGCTCGGGTAGCCGTCGTGCCTCCTATACGCTTCCTGGCGAGGCTTCTCGGAAAGGTTTTTGTTGGCAAGGATCGGCCAACCGGAACATAAAAGAGAGGTCTCTCGGCCACCGTGCCTGGGAGTGCCTTCGTGCCTCTGCCCGCAAGAGGGCCCACAGCAGACAGCGCCCCAGGTAAG
>JBBRRP010000238.1:0-5428 GCA_038246305.1 Polyangiales bacterium
AGAGGCCCGTGCAAGGCCAGACCCCGAGGCGGCGGGCCCAAAGTCACCCCAGTCCTACCACCGACTACCCCGCCGAGCACCCCGGAGCCCGCCCGAGTGACGGGGGCAGCCCGAGAGAGGGCGCTTATCCGACCTACGCGCCCGACCTCTCACCGGCAGGTTTCCCTACCGGTGCCTCCACGCGCTCAGAAGACGCAATCCAACGGAGGCCAAAGGAGAGATCGGCCATGCGAAAAGTAGCACTCGACCTTGGGGCACGGAAGACGTCGTACTGCGAGGTGCAGGACGGCGCGGTAATTCGGCGGACAACCGTCACATCGGTGCACGAGTTGTCAGCGCGGCTCGGACCCGAGCAGCCGCCGGCGGTGGTCGCGATCGAAGCGTGCCGAGAGGCTTGGCACGTCCACGACCTGCTCAGGAGCTGGGACAACGACGTGGTTCTGGTCGACACGACGCGCAGCCGGCGACTGGGCATCGGCCAGCACGGCCGCAAAACTGATCGGATCGACGCGGAGGTCTTGGCCTTGGCGCTCGAGCGAGGCGGCATCCCGATAGCCCACGTGCTTTCGCCGCATCGGCGCGAGTTGCGTCGCTGGCTCAACGTACGGCGCGCCTTGGTCGAAGCGCGAGCGCAGTTTGTCACGACAGCTCGGGGCTTAGCGCGCGAGCAAGGCGTGCTGATCCCCAAGTGCACGGTGCCCGTTTTCGCCAGAAAGGCTCGCCAATTCGCGGAGCAAGCTCTCTCGGTCGTCGAGCCGCTGCTCAAACAGCTCGACATGCTCAATGCCGAGCTCGAAGGGGTCGAGACTAAGCTTGCCGAGCTGTGCGAGACCGAGCCTATCGTGAAGGTATTGATGACTTCGCCGGGCGTAGGCCCGACGATCGCGGCCAGCTTCGTGAGCGTCATCGACGACGCCAAGCGCTTCCGTTCGCCGCACCACGTCGAGTCCTACGTCGGCTTGGTGCCCAGCGAGAATACCTCCGGCGGCGGCAAGCAGCGGCTCGGCGCCATCAGCAAGAAAGGCAATTGCTACCTACGCTCGCTGCTCGTCCAAGGAGCCTGGTCGGTGCTTCGCAATGCCGACCGAAACGACCCGCTGCGGCTGTGGGCCGAGGCAGTGGCTGAGCGCCGCGGCCGAAAAATTGCCGTCATCGCGCTCGCCCGTCGCATGGTCGGCGTGCTCTGGGCCATGTGGCGCGATAGCGCTCCCTACAATCCCGCAGTCTTGGCTTCGGCCAGCAGTCGCGGCACTCGCCGCCAGTCGCAGGCCCTCAAAGAGCAAGCTCAAACCATGAGTGCTGCAGCACGCAGGCTCGACCCCACTTCGGAGGTGGCACTCCCAGCCTAACCCCCTCTCACAACCTGCGCCCGAGCGCGACAACTGAGAGCGGCAAGATCGGTCGGTGGATGAACGCGAAGATCTCGGTGGTGCGGGGCTCCGGCTCCGATAACCCGGCGGATAGAATGCGTCGCCACCCTCCTCCTCGGAACCCCTCCTGCGGCCGAGCCACCACAGTCCTCAGACTGGCTCGCTGACCGCGCATAGTCGATCGAAAGCTAGCTCGTTTCTCGTCGCTATCGCTCGCTGTACCCTCAACACCGGACGCCGATCCGACAGGACACCCCCATGCCCACTCCTCCGACCAGCCCACCCAAGCCCGACCCAGCAACTAAAAAAAGAGTAACCCGACGGTTGAACTCAGGCCCGACTCATAGTCGAGATCTGGTTCGGTATCCTGACCCGCAGCGCGCTGCGGTACTCCTCGTTCGACAGCGTCAAGGCCCTCGAGCGAGCAATCCTCGCCTTCACGAAACACTGGAACGAAGTCATCGGTCACCCGTTCGCGTGGACCTACACCGGCAAAGTGCTCAAAGCCTGACGTTCACGACTTTTGAGACGCGGCACTAGGTCACATTGGCGTCGAAGCCGACCGACTCACGTGACGCTCGGACGTTGTTGGCTTCATTCCCGTCAGCTCAATAGAGCTGGTGGAACACCCAATACACGGTCTGATTGACGCCGGCCTTGACCGAGTAGCCCTTCAACTGAAGCTGCCAGGTTCCGGTGGTGGTGGTAGCAGCACGGGTTTTCTCGAAGATACTCCCCGTCGAGACGCTTTGGGCTTTCTGCGCACCACTGGGATCGAGCAGCTTCAAGTCGATGTCGCTGTGCTGAATCGTATCCGAGTCCGGCCACCAAATGGCGGCGTCGATCCTGCTCAAGGTGCCCCCAATGGTCACCGGGATGGTGACGTTTTGACCTTGGCTAACCGTCGTCTTGCCGCCAGTCCAGAATGTGTTGAGCGGCAACTTGAGGATGCCCGCTCCAGCCGTGTTGCTGAAGTCATAGGAATCGCCCATGGCGATTAGATGCGCGTAGATTTGGCCGGGCTCCACAGCCGGCACAGCTTGCTTAGCCCAGTTGTGCCAGAGCGCAGCCGCACCAGCTGCGTTAGGAGCGGCCGCGCTGGTCCCTCCGAAATTCCCCGTACCTGTGTCGCTGCTGTTGTTCGCGGTGGTGACATTCGTTGGAGCTAGGAAGTCGGGCTTGAACCGACCGTCGCTCGTTGGCCCTCGGCTGGTGTAGTTCTGGTACGTGTACGGCGACACCGAGTCGACCGCGCCGACCGCAACCACTCTGCGAGCATTCGCGGGGCACTCGATTGGAGCAGCGGCAGGGCCGGTGTTGCCGCCGGAGGCAATGATTACTTTGCCCGCGTCGAACGCGTGGTTGGCGGCGAGCGAAACTCCGCTCGTTTCGGGCCAGGCGTCACCCGGCAGCCACATGCTGGTGGTAATGACGTCATCGCCGCCGGCGACGGCAGCTGAGTAAGCACGAGTCATGCCGTCTGCGCTGGTGCCGCCACCGGGCACATGCACCTTGAAGCTGTCGACCTGGATTCCGGTGACGCCGCGCTCGGTCCAAGTGAAGCAATTGTTGTGAGGACGGCCGGTCAGGATCGCAGCAGCGGCCGTGCCATGATCCAATGAATCGCTCGGGTCGATGCCAACGCCGGTGCCGCAGTTGTTGCTGGTGCCATTTACGCAGTCCCTAACCCACGATAGTGCGTTAAGGAGCAGACAGTGGCTGCTGCGCACACCGCTGTCGATCGACCCAATATAGCCGCTGGCGAGCCCGACGTTGTAGTAGGGATCGGTGACCATCAACCCGCGCGCGTCCGCCATCGTACCGTTGGCGCCGCCACCAACGAGCGGCTCGATGTGGAGCACGTCCGCACGCTGAGCCAACGCCTCGACAGCGTCCGCAGGGATATCGATTGTCATCCCATTGATCAGCCAGAAAGTCTCCCTCACTTTCGCCCCGTGCCTGGCCAAAATCTCACCGCCGCGCTGAGCGTAGCCCGCCGCGCGCGCGTCGCGGACGCGTTGAACGAGAGCCTCGTTGCGGCTGAGGATGGCCGTGTTGAAGGACGAGCTACGAGCTTCGTCGCCGCGGAGGGACGGAAAACGAGGCAATTTCGTGTCTTCTTGGAAAGTTACCATCACCGTAACGGTCGGATTGCTGCCGCCAGCCTTCGCTTGAGCGAGTTGCGACGCTAGCAGCGTTGAGACCTTGGGCGCGGCAGGAGCGGCTCGCACCTGGTCCTTCTTGATGATTCTCGGTTCCTCATCCTTCGAAAACGCGGATGAAGGTAGTGTGGTCGGTGCATGGTTCACAGCGACCCTACCGTCGACGATCTCTTGCGCGTAAACGACGTTGAGCGGCTGCTCGGGGGCAGCCAATTCATCTTCGGTCAACGCTGTCTGCACGGCCAGCGTCGCACCTTCAGGCTCACGGTCATGCTGCGCAGAACATGCCCCCAGCATGCTGCCAAGACAAATCAAAGCGAAACCAGATTGAACTGTTTGATGCATCATTACCGCTCCCACCGAGAGCGGTGCGTGCTTGCCCCACCCGATCGGGCGCTGAAGCTAACAGATTCCGTGGCAAGTTGTTGCAAAAAATTTGACGAGACTAACTTTGAGAACGCACTTTTATTTTGAGGGGGATTCTCACGATTCTGATCAACTTCTTTGCGGGACCCGCTCATCCCTCAAAAAACGTGATCACAGTCCCGAACGCGGGAATGCGAATGCTTTCCCGCGCAATTGCCGCACGCCGAGGCCGCGGATGGTCGTCAAGGCTCGCCCTGCGACGGCTCAGCCGCTTGGCCTTGACGAGCGTCCGCGGACTTGGCACGGAAGGAGGCCCCTCAGAAAACGTGCGAACGGTCCCCTCAATTCTCGTGCGCACGCTCAACTTGCGATGAAAGCTTTTGGTGTGACCAACCGTCGTCGGCTAGTAATTTTATCGATACTCATGCTCACCGGAGCCGCCAGCTCTGCTTGCGGAGGACGTTCGGCAGAGAAGACTCGACACTCCAGCGGGGGTGCTGGTGGCACAGAGGGCGCTGCAGGGGCCGATGCGACGCCGGGCGGACAACTTGCATGTCCTCCAGATTTGCCTTCCCAAGCAGAACTCGCGGCAACGCCTCGGAAGGACGAAAACCTTGAGCTTCTTGCGCTCAAACTGAGCCCCGGAAAGATCATCGCCAATCAAGCCACTTACGAGCGAGTGATTCGCGATGTGGGCGCGATCCGGAATCAGCAGCCGCAGCTGAAGGGCATAGGTTTTTTTCCAGCCGAAGATGGACGAACGATTGCACTGACGGTTTCAGCCGGAACGCTAGCCCAAATGCAGCGAGGTGAGTATCACCCCTGGGATTGCCTCAATGCGACGTACCACGCCAAAGAGCCGTTCACACATTCGAGCCAGGGGTCGACTGCAAGCGTAACCCTCGAGCTCCGCGGCATCTATGCCACTACTCTGCTCGCCGCGGACTATGAGCGATTGCCAGACGTCGTATCCGCCACGCGTGGAGTTGGCGGTGGCGACGGTCCGACCATTTGCGTGACCCCGACTTCCAACACATGGCACTACGTTTTCGACGCCGCATCGGGAGATTGTCCCGGCGGGTGCATTGATCATGCCTACTCCTACTTCACTACCGAACTGAGCGGTGACGTGAAGGCCATAGACACGTGGGCTACCCAAGCGAACGCGCCTGCGCCTACCTGGGTCGCGACCTACGCATCGCGCTCCGTATGCAGGTAGTGGCGGCGGGCTGCAATCGCCAACAGCGCTCACGCGCACTCAGCGCGACGCGGACCGGAGTGAGGCACTACCCAACCTTCCCGACGCAGGTGCCATTGCGACTCGCCACCTTCACCCGTGACGACCTTCACCCGTCACGCGCGACCCAGTGGGTGGGGATCGCGCTCGGAGCGCAGTTTTGAGCGGGTTGGCGTGACTTTGTAGGCGGGGTCCTCCGTCGAAGCGTTGTTCACACACAACGACAGAGGATCCCCATGGACACGCTGACCCGAACTGAGTTTCTCGCCAAGCCCGAAGTGACGGATGCGCTA
>JBBRRP010000239.1:0-5263 GCA_038246305.1 Polyangiales bacterium
ATCTGCGCGGAACACATGAGCCAGCAGCCAGGCCCAACGTTTACGGGAAGGGCGGCTGTCGTCAGTTTGGGCGTTGAGCTTGGGGAACTCAAGCTGATCGCCGGAAGCTGGAGGTGGCTTGAAAGCGGCAGAATTCTGTGGGCGATCACACAATATCGCACCTTGGTTTCACGCACAGCAGTCGATCGATTGGGTTTCGATTCAACTTTGTCACACAGAAGTTGCGCTTGTTCCGCGTTGATCTGCCTGACATAAGGCAGACAGGATTTTATGGCCGATCCGTTTCCGATAGACCAACCGCATACCAACGCAGAGCTGCTGGAAAGCATGGTGGTTCCAGTCGCGGCTCGCACCGATGCGGCCGCATCGCTTTCAATGGTGGATCTCATGCTTCGGTATCTGAAAGCCGAGGGGGTCACCGTTGTCTTTGGAGTTCCGGGTGGCTTGCTTCACCCCTTCTTTGATGCTGTCGAATGCGATGACGAACTGGAACTCATTGTAAACAAGCATGAGGGCAGCGCTGCCTTTATGGCGGATGGATTCGCGAGGCTCGGCGAGCACTTTGCCGTCGTCGCGGCCACCTCCGGCCCTGGCGCAACCAACTTGATAACGGGTGTGAGCGTGGCGTTCGCGGATGGGATCCCAATGCTGGTGATCACGGGTCAGGCGCCGAGCCACATGCTTGGCAAAGGCGCCGCGCAGGAGACTCCCCGAGAGGACATCGACATCGTCGGAATGTTCAAGCCGATTACCAAATACTCGGCCATGGTTCCTTCCGCAGAACGATTCTCCCACCACTTCCGTCGCGCGATGCGGGCCGCCCATAGCGGTCGCCCGGGCCCAGTACACCTTAACATCCCTGTGAACCTGTGGTTGCACACATTAGAGGAAGACTGTTCGTCGCCCGAGAGTTACCGCGCGGGCAATTCTCTGTTTGACAGAGACGCTGTCAAACGTGCCTCCACGGCGCTGCTGCAAGCAAAGCGTCCCGTATTTCTTGTGGGATCCGGAGCTTCTGGGCAGAGGGCGCGTGAGCAGGTACTTTGGCTTGCGGAGCACCTGAAGGTGCCGGTTGCTACGACGCCTCGAGCAAAGGGTGTTTTCCCGGAGGACCATCCGCAGTCGCTGGGGGTCCTAGGTTTCGCAGGCCAAGAGGTGGCGAAAGCCGTTCTGCTCTCAGATGATCACAACGTGGATCTCGTCTTCACGATCGGAGCGAGTCTCAACGAAACAACTACTCTGAACTGGCATCCGGGGCTTGTCGCGGGGCGCGCGTTGCTACAACTGGATATTGATCCCGATCGCATTGGAAGGAATTACCCAACGTCGGTCGCCCTAGTCGGTGATTGCGCGACCATTTTGTGGGAGCTCAGTCATCAAGTTCGTCGGCATGTTGGAGATGGCAGGAGGCTCAACTCGCTTTGGACAGAGTGGCCTCGCGCGAACGAGTTGGCGCCTCCGATTGGGGTCGCTTCACCAATGCAAGGACGCCTCACCCCCGAAGAGTGGCGAATTGAGCTCAACCAAGTGTTGCCAGCCGATGCGGTGGTGTACTCGGATATTGGAGGGCACATGCTCTTCAATATTCGCCACCTGAAGATCACTCGCGATCAGCGTTTTGTCCTCAACCTCGGCTTTGGATCGATGGGGCATGGCACTGTGGCTCCCATTGGAACAGCGATGGCCAACCCTGAACGCCCCGTGATTGCCATCATCGGCGATGCTTGCTTAACGATGAATGGGCTGGAGTTGATCACCGCGGCTGAGCACGATGTGCCGGTCATTTGGATCGTCGAAGACAATCAGATGCACGGGATCACTTTTCACGGAAGTAAACTGGTGAACGGCGGCAGGCCCATGCAAAGCATCGTGAACCGCCGCGAGCTGAAGATCGAGCTTCTTGCAATAGCCATGGGCCTTTCGTTTCACGAGGTGAGCGAACCAGGGCAACTGACCATCGCGCTTCGGGAGGCGCTCCAAAATCGAGGCCCCAGCCTGATTCGTATCCGGGTTGACCCAAGCATTTCTCCGCCTTTGGGTGATCGCGCAAAGAGCGTTGCTGGGTTCAAGCGGGACTAGCGAACTGGCGAAAAATAGCGCCAAAATCAGCTTCGGGGCTGGGTTTCTAGCTGAACAGGCACGCAGTGTACCTTACGAGTCCGACGTCGAAGCGAGCACGAAGCTTATGTGCGCAGGTCAAACGGCCGTACTGCGGGCTTCGGGACCAATGGGTTCCCCTTGTACACACGAGATGAGCTCTCAGCAATTCGAAATACTCGGACAGGATCAGGCTCTCCTTCGCGCGAAGTACCAGAACTTCTACGTTATGGTTTGGTATGGGGAGGTTAGCCTCGAACGGCTGAAGCTGATCAAGCAAGAAATTGCCCGCCTCATTGAGCGATTTCCCAAAGGAGTTGGCGTGGTGAGTGTGTTGGACAAGGACGCGCAACCTCCGGACAAGCATCTTCGGCAGGTGGTTGCGCAGGATCAAGACGAATTGGCGCCGGGTATGAAAGCGCTGACGGTTGTTGTTGATGGGATGGGTTTTTGGGCTTCCTCACTCATCATCATCGCGACGTCGATCTTGCAATCCCGGAAAAGCCGGATTCGCCAAAATGCGTTGAGAACCTTCAACGCCGCGGCGACGTGGATTCTCGCTGAGGTCCCGCCGAGCGAACCAACCTCCACCACAGGCTTTGCCCGAGTCCTCGAGGCGCTCCGCGACGAGGCTCGAGAACGCCGAAGCCCACCCATGACTGCAACTGGCTAGGTCTCTCCGGTGTTGATAGCGCGGGCACTCCGTCTTGCGGGAGTACCAACAAACAGGATCGAATCCGGAGGGAGACACTGTAACGCCGGCGAACGCTGGGACGCGCCTTCAAAAGCGTTTGCCAAATGATTCGTCACCATCAGCGGAAGACTCCCAATCTGCTGTGGTGAAATCGCCAGGTCGAGTAGCACGGCACCGCAAGCACCCACGATATTCAGGGGAGCACGATGTCGGGTTAGCAGCACTTTTTCCACTCGGTGGGCGAGGCGCCAATAGCTTCCCTCAGCGCGACCGCGACGCGCCAAACAACCTTGCAGCGCGAGAACCCGCTCATCGCGCGGCCGAAAAGGCACGCCAAAGCCAGGAATGCGCTCCGTCAGGTGGGCTCCGAGAAGGGTCTCGAAGGTGTCATCACTGCAATCCTCGGGAACTGACGCTTGTAGCCTGGTCAGAAATTCAGCCACGCGGCGTAGATTAGAGGGGCCTATAGCCGCTGACTCCATTGCCAAGAGGGCTGCGCACACGCCGGTCTGTACGCTGCCATAAGCAGCTGCAAGGCGAACAATCTTCATCGGCCAGATGCGGGGATCTGCTGCACTTAAACATACTTCCAAATCGTCCAGAATGACGGCGTCGCTCCCGTCGATCATCCTTCCGCCGACTGCGAGGACCGCAAGTGTCCAGAAGCCTGCGCGACCCGCGAGTTCGTCCCTCACGCTATGCCCACGGAAGCGATTGTCCCCGTGCCCTGCATGTCCCACGCGTGTCGGTATCACCTTATTCATCCTCCTCGTACCTGAATGGTGGAACATCTAACGGATACCTGTCGCGCTGTTCCGCAGTCCTGGGCAAGGCCTCAGACACCATGGACGCCATACTGGCAATGGCAACGACGCTTGTCAGCGCCAGTGATTTCCGAAATCCTAGGGATAGAAGCAACGCAAATGCCAATGCATTGGGTGCGAGTTTTTCGGTAGCGAATGGTGGAAGAGTTTCCCCGAACCTTCGGAGCGCTTCTCCCACCAGTTCGCGTTCGTAGGGCGTTTTGGCCAGAAATCGTTCAGGTAGTGCGCCCGTCGGATCGTCGAGCCAGTGCGTCAGTTCCGCGTGTTCCTCAACTAGCACCCTAGCGCGATCAAAGAGCACCACGCCGCCCGCGGCGAGAACGCCGGCGTCTTCAGAGCCACAAAGCTTGGCAAGGACAGCAGCGTGGGAGGGAGCCTCCGCAACTGTCAACGGACTTAGCAGAATCAGTGCTACCTCAAATAACTTCGCCTGGGCCTGCGTTGGAGCCTCGCCGATCAGTGATGTGAACACCACCTCCGTGAAGGAGTAGTGTCGGAGCAAATCGCTGGCGAAGGCATACCCGTGGAGCCGGAGCGGTGGGCCCAAATCGAATGCGACAGCTTCCAGCTGGGATGTCCAGGTCCCGTCCTCGATCGGACCACGGTAGTTCATTACGTGCGTTATCTACCGCTTGAACAAGATCGTCCAGCTCGCTAAAGCCCCCTCCAATCCGCACTAAATTTGCCCGATTTGGCTGGTTTGCCGTAGTTCGGGAGGTGAGGGCTCGTGCACCGTGCCCCCGGAGGCTTTGATTCAGATGCTAGAGAACCAGGAACGCCGCTCCCCCAACGCCGCACGAGTTCACGTGGACAGTAGGGTGGAGATCTGTGGGCAGGAGCCCGAGAGCTCAGCTTTTGAGGCTCAATCTATCAATGTGAGCTCCCGCGGCATGCAGCTTCGGACCCACTTCGTACCGGAGCAGGGCCAGTCTCTCGTGTGTCGCTTCGAGAGCCACGGCCGGCAGATTGTGGTGGAAGGCCAAGTGATTTGGCGTCGCGATGCGGCCGAGGGCGATGGCGAATTTGGTGTGCAATTCACTGCGCTCGACGGAAGCAGCGTCGATGCACTGAAAGCCTTGTGCACACCGGCGGCGCTTCATGTGGCTGAGGTCCGCGAAGCGAGCCCCCCAGGCCTCCTCGACGTCGAGGCCGGGACGAAGGTGCGCTTACATATTGAAGGCCTGGCCGCGCCGATGAAGGCGCGCGTGAAGGGCAGCAGTCGGCGTCGCGTTCAGGTGGGATCCAATCTGGAATTTCTGAAAGTGGGTCGCGAAATTGAAGTTGAATCGGGCGATGAAAATCCCAACTTCTTGGCCCTGATCGACGGCGTAGAAGTGTCGATTGATCCACGCACGCAGGTGCCACAATTACTCGTTACCTTGCGGCGGCCTGGCATCGACGCAACTCCTGAGCCGGCGGTGGTCGACACCAAAGCTCGATTCTCGGACAAGTCTCATCGCAAGAGCGTGGAAGCAAGTGAAGCTGACGCCGTTGAAGCTGAGTCGATGAGCATAAGACATTCGAAGTGCAAAATTGATCGGAAGGAGGAGCAGAAGCAAGAGCAGGCCACTTAGCCGACGACGCTCTACACCCTCCGAACCACGTCACCGAAGCTCAAGGAGCGGTGAACCCGACTCAATTGGGGGCC
>JBBRRP010000240.1:0-5257 GCA_038246305.1 Polyangiales bacterium
CCACCACAGCGTCATCCTCGAACTGAATCTCGCCAGCTACCGCTTGGAGGCGTCGAAGAAGGGCAAGGCGAACAAGAACTGACGCTCAAACGACGGTAGAAATAGTTGTCGTCGTCCGGGAAAAATAGTTGTCGCCCATCATAGCTCCTCTGAGTTCAAGATCTGCGCACCTAACGTTAGTAACGTAGATAACATATCTAACGTTAGGGAAGATCCCTCTCGGAAGAAGCCCCTTCGCGAGCATCCTTCCGTGAAGGGACTTAGCTCCGCGGAGAAGCGTGAACGGGCGAAGCTCGCGGTTGAAATCGGCGAGACCCTCTATCGAATGAGCGGCGAACGGGACGGCGGCGCGCACCCGAGCCTGGGCTTTCATCGACGGGTGGCATTTCTGATGCCCGCGCATCTCGTCCACGAGGCCCTTAGGGCCACCAGGGACGGCGTGGACGACCGGCGAGCAGGGCGAGGTGGGGTGAGGCAGGACCCTTCGAAATACTTCGGCGGTATCGTCAAGCAGCTCGCCCTCACGCACAGGATAGATCTCGGGCTTAGAACCTCTACGCCGCCTCCTGCCACCGTCGTAAAGCCGAGGCAGCAGGCGCCCGCATCACCTCAGCCCGAACCGTCAGACGAGGAACGTTCCCGCGTGCGCGAGCTGCTACGAGCGCTTCAGGCAAGCTTTGATCGCTAGCCGTCACCGACCCTCGCTTGATGCGTGATTACCGTGACGCCTCGTGCTATGACGGGAGTGCGAGTGCAGGGTCCACCCCGCATGGGGCAACCACAAACCAACTTCCAGCGAAAGGAGAGCAACAAACCCGAAGTGGTTTAGAGCCTCCCACGCCGGTTGGCGAGGGGTTAGAGGCTCGACGTCTCGTTGTTGTCAGTGAACGCTCAACGCGGTTTCTGACACCATCTCAGTTGGTCGTGCGTACCCGGTAAACCAAGCCTCACCAGCCTGGCTAAGGGTCCAGCGGAGTTAATCGCCCGCTAGTTTCGCACGGTCCGTAGAGCTGGATTTCGCCACGAGAGTGGCTCCTCCAGTTCGAGGAGGGCTTCAGCAATAAAAGCCTCTGTTCGAGGACAATCTGCTGATTCTACTCCATTCCCTGGCGCCCCCGGCGCAGTGGACCCGGGGCGACCAAGACAGACTCGAAGCTGATGATTGTGCTTTCGAGCTGCAGCATTTGAAGAGGTGACGCCGCAGCGATGCGACTAATCCTCACACGGGGTTCGGACCAAAGCCTTCGGGCAATTCGGGTGAAACACTCGTCAGGTTCGTTCAACGTTGTCCGGCGTCGGGAGTTCTTCTTCGGTGACGAAGGGGACCGGGTGGATGACAACACTCGGGGACGGTTCGAAAACAACCGCCATGAAAAGCTCAACGATGAAAGTCCCACCAAGGGATTGCCGGTCAGGAAACGAAGAGACGCTTACCGAGCTGCGAAGAAGTTTTGCCGACGGGTAGGGGGGTGCTGTCGTGTCTACCCCCAGAAATGAAGCGCGGAAACGTGTTTCGAGACTACGCCAAGCCGGGAGGTTTGGACGTACGGCAAAACCCCGGGCCCAAAAAGCCCTTAGCGACGTGACTTCGTTTTCAACGATTGCTGCTAATTGGGGAATCGGTGCGGCCTGCGATTGATTGTCGCTGCCTGTTTTGTCGAACAGGTGATTCAAACGCCGCAGCGAGGGAGAGTGTTGCAAGTAGAACGAGGCGGGAGCTTCGCGGTGCTGGAGGAGAACTCTTCCACGTGCAATGGGTCCAAACAACTCATTGGCGCATGGCAAGGTAGTCATGGCCCGTCCTCGCGCTAACAGGTGGTGCTGGGCGCAGACAAGGGAACGAAAGCAACGACGGACGATGAAAAGTCCAACTGAGTGGTGTGCGTGCGAAGGAGGCTCTAACGCTCTTTCGCAAGAAAGATTCCGGAAGGAAGAACACGTGGTTAGAAGAGGCTTGCCTGGCGGCAAACGTCTTCTGATGGCGCACATGACGGCCGACGCTTGAAGTGTATCGAGCGCGCGGTCGGAGGTTCTGGAGCGCAACCGCTATGAATTGCAGTGGGGGTAACTGGACACGACGTCAGGGGCCCCAAGCGTAGCGAACATTCCGAGGAGGTTTCGACGACGAAGGAGGAGGTTCAAACACGACGAGGTTAACGCCCGCGCGCTGGTTCGAAGGACAAGCCTTCGAACCAGCCGCTGCGCCCGAAGGATTTCAATGGCTTTGAGGGTGTGCCTGCTTTCTTCAAAGAAAGCGAAACACCCTCCACCTTGTGCGCCATAACCGCTGATGGAGGTTGCGGTGATGGCAGTGAGTACGTACAAGTGCGAGGCGACGAGCGTCGGCGGCTTCTTGCAGCAGCTCGCGGTGGGCTATCTGGGCCACGGCTACTGGTTCTACGCCACTGGTTACGTCCCTGAGGGCAAGGATCCCTCGGCGGTCGACCGAAAGCTCCTGGCCAAGTACCAGGTCGGGATTTCGAAATGGGCGAAGGCGAGGCGCAAGGCGTCAGGGTTCGCGAACTGCCAGTACCTGCGCCACGGCCACTTCTTCGCGCTCCTTGCCTCTCACGGGGAACACCCGTTCTTTGCCGGGGAGGAAGACTTCAAAGACGCCAGGGAGGAGCCCATCCGCTTTGCGGGCTACTCGATTAGCGTCAAGCGCGGGGCGGTCGACGGAAAGTGGCACCCGTCGGTGCGTATCCACCCCGAGAACTATCGGGACCTCAGGGCCTATTTCGTCGACCGGGCCACCCACCGAACGGTCGAGGCGCTGACCTACGAGCTGCGCCGGATTCCGTTTGAGCCCTACGCGCCCGTTCGCCGCCAGCTCCTCAACATCCTCCGAGCGGTCAATCGCGCCCGCAAGACGGCGGGCCTTGAGCTTGTTCCAACTTCCGCGCTAAGGCTATCAAGAAAGGGCGTCAAACCGTTTGCAGACGCCGAGGGCGTTGTGTGAAAGGAAGGGTGACAAACGCATCGGTGAGGACCGAGGGGACACGGCCCGAGCGTCGCGTGCGCCAGGCACTCCTGCAGATGGGGCTCCACTACCGAATCAACTTCAAGGGTGTACCCGGCACACCCGACATCGCATTCCCACGCGCTAAGAAGGCGGTCTTTGTCCATGGTTGCTTCTGGCACGTCCACCCTGAGTGCGCCGCACAGAAACTTCGAGGGCTCAACGGCGACAACCGAGCTTTCTGGCGCGAGAAGCTGACACGCAATGTGCTGCGCGACCGGCGCGACATCGCGGCGCTAGAAGCGATGGGCTGGCAGGTACTCGTCGTTTGGGAGTGCGAGTGTGGCGACCCGCGAGCGGTGATAGCACGTCTTGGTGCATTCCTTCGAGGCAGTGCACCGCGGGTGGGCCAATGACGCTGACCCGTCGCGATTTTCTTCGACTGTCACTCAAGCCTTCTTTCAGCGCCCCACTCGGCAGCGGATGTGCCCCGCCTGATGCGGTTGGTGTGCAGGCGTAGAGCGCTTCAGGCTGAAGACTCCCTCGCCACCACGGTGTCGTACAGACCGTAGTGTGTCAGTCCTGAGTGGCTCTCAATGCCCGTGTACCTGAGCGACGCGTCTTCGTACCGCCTAAAAGCGAACACCGCTTGGTTCATCTGCTCTGTATTGAACACTTTGAGCCGGACGAGCAGGTGAAAGTCCTTCACCGTCAGCCCAGTTACAGCGAGAAACAGCTCCGGCTCCAGCTTCGTGATCACGTCCTGCAGTGTGTTCTCACGGAAGTCGGTCAGGTACATGAACGCGGGGATCCGCGTGGCGAACTTGATCAGCTTTTCCTGAACGAGCTTGCGCTTGGACTTGTACTCCCTCTCTTCCTCGGTGAGCAGCCTCTTCTGTTTCTCCGTCAGCTCCTTGCCCCTGGCCTTGTTCTTGAGCTCCTTCACTTTCTCGCTCTTGTTGATGATGGTCTCGATAATATTGTCGCCTAGCGAGCGCCACCCTTCTATGCGCCCCACGGCAGCCATCGCCTCGGGGCTATCCAGGATGCGGCGCAGGGTGTCGTTGTCCACTTTCACGAGCAGCGCGCTCTCCCACTTGCGAGCCAGGAGCGTAGCCGAGGTCCCCGCCATCGCGATGTCGAGGATGCCGCCAGCGTCGATCTGCGTCATGTTCGCACCGTCATAGGCCAGCACCGGTAGAAATGACACGAGGTCCCTTACGGCGGTCTCAGGGTTGGACTCGTTCGGCGACAGGCCTATCCCGTACTCGGAAAGCTGCCGCAACGCGCGCGTGGGCGCGAAATCGAAAACGAAGCAGACTGGCTTGAGGATCTCCTCCTCGTTCGGGTTGTCCCCGTTGGGGTTCTTGATCACCCACGGGGACTGCACACGGAACGCGGCCTGAAAGTAAGTTTCCGGCGACTTGAGGTTGCGCAGCATCAGGATGGAAGACCACTGAGAAACCGTGACGCCCGTTGTGAGCTTGCCGCACGAGAGCGTGATGGTCTTGGTCCCGAAGCCGCTGCCGATGGCCTTGCGCACGGGCGGCAGCGCTTGCAGACCGATCCCCGCCGAGGCCCCAGCGGCGACCACCACCTCATAGTCGTGCCAGAAGGTGTTGTGCTTCTCAGCCAGCAGGTTCGCCATCGCGTGACAAGCCGCGACACTGGAAATAAACCACAACGCGTGCTGGAGGTAGGGCAGCAGGCGCACATCCGAATACGGAAACGGCGGCCGCGAGCCCGTCTTCAGGTGCTCGATGGCCCTAGGGGCGTGCCCGCCGCGTATGATATCCAGCCACTTCTGCACGTCGCCCTTGTGCTTGAACTCCGCCTTTGCTCCCGCGCCCGATGCCTCGAAGAACGCATTGAGATCAAATTCGTCGAACTCTCCGCCGCTTGCGATGGCCAGCAGCTCGTCCGGCATTTGGTAAGTCAACAGGCGCATCTGTGATAGCGCGCCATAAGGGTTCCACCTGCCAGGGTTCTTGGCCCCGAACTCCTTCTTGGCTCGCTGCTCGTCAGTGTATGTCCAGTTGAAGATCTGCTCCTCGATAAACTCGCCGGTAGCCAGCGCCTTGAACGGCGTGCCGGAGAGGTACAGGTAGGCTTTGGTGGTGATGGGCAGGAACTCGATTTCGCTAGCCGAGAGCTCGCCTAGTGTCGTGAGTCTGAAATTGTGATAATATGGCTATGGCATCCTCCGGGAGGGAACCCATGGCCAATCATCTGCGATCCATCCGAGTCTCCGCCGCCGATCGGCGAGAGCTTGAACGCCTTCAACGCGCCGCCTCGGCG
>JBBRRP010000241.1:0-5197 GCA_038246305.1 Polyangiales bacterium
GGTGTGCCGAGGAACACGATCCGCTCCTTGAGAAGCCTGGAGTAGATGTCGAACGACCGCTCGCCGCGGTTCGTCTGCTCGACCACCACAGGAACGAGGTAGCTCTTCATCTCATTCATCGCTGTCCTCTTGGGTCTCGTTGGAGTCCGGCTCTTGCGCGGCGGGATTCGCGATCCCCTCCGTGGATACATCGGCCGACTCGACGAGTATGTCGAGCGCCTTCGATCGGATGATATCACCGGCCAGTGACGGGACCTGACCGGCACGCTCCAGCATCCGGCGCACCTCGCGCGGCTCTCGGCCCGCGGCCTGGGCCAGCGAGCGGATCTCGCCATCGATGTCCTCCTGGGTGACCTTCAGGTCCTCCCTTCGGGCGACGGCCTCGAGCACCACGTCGGCCTTCAAGGCACGGACGGCGTGGGCTCGGGCGTCGGATCGGAACCGGAGCTCGTCCCAGCCCTGCGTGGCGAGCGCGGCGTCCAGCGTAGTGCCGGCGCGCTCGGCGCGCTCGCCCGCGCTACGGATCCGCTGCTCGGTCTCTTCGTCGACGAGCCGTTCGGGGAGATCGATGTCGAGGCTGTCGATCAGGCGCCGGATGACCAGATCGCGAACGATCCTGCTGGACTCGGCCCCTTTCAGCTCCCGAAGCTTCGTCCTGACGTCCTCTCGCAGCTCATCGATGGTGTCGAACTCGGACGCGGTCCGGGCGAACTCGTCGTCGGCTTCCGGCAGCCTCTTCGACTTGACCTCCTTGACCAGGACCTGGAAGGCCACCTCCGTTCCGGCCAGCTCGGGGCCGAACCCCTCCGGCAGGACGGCGTTGAACTTGAGGATGTCGCCCTTGCGCTTGCTCTCCAGCTCCCGGTCGAGCTCCGGTACCAGCTCCTGGCTACCTATCTCGGTGAGAGATCCCAGGCGGGTGGCCTCGGCGATCTCCTTGTCGTGGACGTGGGCCCGGATGTCGGCGAGTACGTAGTCGCCCTTCTGCGCCGGGCGAGACACCACCTCCAGCTCGGCCCCTAAGAACGTGCAACTTTTCGCAGATCCCAAAGTCGGTGACATTGTCGATGGCCGCTACACGCTCAGTCGCGAAATTGCGCGCGGCGGCGGCGGCGCAGTCTTCCAAGCCGTGCACCAATTCACCAAACGCCCGGTCGCGGTGAAGCTACTAACGAGTCAGCACTTGGTGAGCTCTGAGCACAGGGAACGTCTGTTACGAGAAGCTCAGGCGCTCACCGTGGCACGGCATCGCAACGTGGTCGAGGTTCTGGACGCGGGCATCAGCGAAACGGGCGGGCCCTACTTGGTGATGGAGCTCTTGGATGGTCGTTCTCTCGATGGCCTCCTAGCGAGCCGCAGGCGTTTGAAAACCGAGGAAGCGGTCTGGGTGGTGCAGCAAATGGCGGCTGCCGTGGCACGCATGCATCGCTTGGGATTGGTGCACCGCGACGTGAAGCCTGGCAACGCATTTGTCGCCCACACCGAATCCGGTGAGGAAATTCTCAAACTCTTGGATTACGGCACCACTAGCCTGACTGATCTGCAAGAAGGTCAGCGGATCACCCATCAAAGTGCTCTGATCGGCACGCCAGAATACATGGCACCGGAGCAGCTCCTTGGCAGCACCGATCCCGATCCGCGAATCGATGTTTATGCGCTCGGGATCAGCCTGTACGAGTGCTTGAGCGGCGCTGTGCCATTCGAAGGCACCTTCGGCCAGGTCTTGCTAAAAGTGCACCAATCCTCCGCCCCTTCGCTCGCCGAGAAGTGCGTTGAAGTTCCTCAGGAAGTGCAAACGTTGGTGGACCTTTGCATCGCCAAGAATGCCGCGGAGCGCCCGCTCAACGCTGGCAAGGTTTGGGATGCGCTTGCAGCGATAGCGCGCACGCTGCCAAGTCCAGACGAATCGCTGCTGGGCATCAAGCCCGCGGAAGTCACCGCGCCCGCCGAAGGACCGAAGCGGCGGTTTGCTCGCGCACCCTATGTGACACCAGTGACCACGATCCAGCACGATGGCGCGCAGTATTCCGGCCGCAATCAAGACCTCTCGGAGGGCGGCCTCTTGGTTCTCCTGCCGCTCGCTTGCAAGCCGGAGCTCATCACCTTTGCCGAATTTGCGCTACCGATGAGCGGACTACTCGTCAGTGTTCCGGTTAAAGGCCGCTGGGTCCGGAGCGCTCGCATGGCATCGGCCGTCGGTCTTGAATTCACCCAGCTTTCCGACGCCTATCGCGAGGAAATCCATCAGTACGTCACCTCGCTCATCAATAAATAGCGTCGGGAGTGAACCGCCCTGCCCAGCTGGTCGACGCTTAGAGCCAGCTGGGGCATGACACACCGCGCATGCATGTCCTGGAAGAAAAAGCAGGCTCACCTCCACCTCCGCAAGCGGACTCCGGAACACAGAATGACGGCGTTGTCCAGAGTGCCGGGCGCGGAGGCCTCGCAATAGCCTTCGCAAAACTCTACTTCCTGCTGACCGGCTTTGCGCAACAGATGTTTTTGCCCCACGTATTAGGCGGCATCGCAGGTTACGGTGCCTTCGCCAGCGCGCTCTCGCTGGCTAGCATTACCTACAACCCCATCACAACGACTTCGATCCAAAGCGTTAGCCGAGCGCTCTCGCACGCGCCCGAGGAGAGCAAGCCCTTCGTGCTCCGCCGCTTGCTGGAGTTGCACGCCCTACTCGCCGTGATCGCCGCGCTCGGTTTCTTCGTTGCCGCTCCACGCTTGGCTTCTGTGATCGGTGCACCGCACATCGTCGGCACGCTGCGGATTCTGAGCTTAGTGCTCTTCATCTATTCGATTTACACCCCGCTGATTGGGGCACTCAACGCCGAGAGGAGGTTCGTGCACCAGGCGGCGTTCGACATTCTCGCAGCCACGCTAAGAACGGTCGGGCTGCTGGGTGGGGCGGTCTGGGTGAGGGGGATTTTTGGGGGTATTTCTGACGGGAACCGCGTGGAGGGCGCCGCCGCCGGGTTTGTTGTCACGAGTGCCTTGGTGTTGACCGCGGCACTCCTCGTGGTGGGCGTGGGCAGGAACCAAACGGGAAGTTTTCAGTCGAAACCGCACCTTCTCTTTCTGTTACGCCTTTGGATCGGCCAAGTGCTGTTCAATCTGCTCCTGCAGGCGGATCTCACTCTGCTCCGCTACCTCGCTTCCAGCCGAGCGGTGGCGGCTGGCCTATCGCCCACTTCGGCGGATTCATTGGTGGGCGCCTATCGCTCCATTCAGCTCTTCGCCTTCCTCCCTTTTCAGCTACTGGTCGCGCTCACTTTTGTGATTTTCCCGATGTTAGCCCGCGCGGATGCCGAGGCAGATTCCATCAAAATACGCGATTACGTTGAAAACGGCGTGCGCATCAGTTTGATCGTCGTGGGCGGCATGCTGAGCGTGATCGCCGGCCTTTCTGGCCCTTTGCTCAGGCTTGTCTTTCCCTCACCTGCCCCCGAGCTTGGGACTCGATCGTTGGGCTTGTTATCGATTGGGTTTGGTTTCTTCGCCATTTTCTCAGTACTGACGAGCGTTCTGAACAGCCTCCGCCGGGAGCGAGCCAGCCTTATCATCACGCTGGGCGCACTCGTCTTAGGCGCACTCTCTGCTTTCTTGTTCAACGAAGGACAACCGTTTGGCGAGGGGCTCTTGATTCGCGTTGCTGCAGGGACCTCCGTCGGTCTGTTTGCTGCTGCTCTGGCTGCGGGCTATTACGTGAAGCGGGTTGTGGGGGGCATCGTTTCGCCCGTCACGTTCCTAAGAACGCTCTTAGTGACTGCCACCACGATCGCTTTCGCACGAATGCTGCCAGACGTTGGGAAGCTGGGAACACTCGTGTTCTGTGGCATTGTAGTATTCGCCTACCTCGGCGCCTTAATCGTAACGCAGGAGCTTTCGCGCATTGATCTCGAAGTTCTCCGGAAAATCTTGGCGCGACGGCGCCACAGCTGAGCGGCTAGCCGTGTGTTTCCTCGATGGCTTCGCGCAAGAACAAATCTTCCAGCGTTTCGTGACGCGAGTTGACCTCGGTGATCCGCAAGTTGGAGTCGAGAGCATCTCTCAACAAAGGAGCCAATCGCTCGTCGCCTTCCACCTCAACAATCAGTCGCTCCGCAACCCTACGTGTTTTATGACCTGAGGCCTCACACCGTATTTCAAAGCCTGCGTCCGCGCCCAAGAGCGCCACATCGATGCGGCGCACATCGCTCTTTAACAGCGTGCGCAGCTCACCGCTCACCACCACCTCGCCTTTGCGGAGGATCGAGACTTGGTCGCAGAGAACTTCCACATCCGACAAAATGTGGGTTGAGAAGAAAATAGTGCGCCCGCGATGACGCTGATCGAAAATCAAATCGCGTACCTCTTTCCGCCCCACTGGATCCAGGCCACTCATGGGCTCATCCAGCACGAGAAGCTCCGGATCGGCAACCAGCGCGGCCGCAAGCCCCGCACGCTGCAACATGCCCTTTGAGAGTCGGCGTACTGGACGCTCTGCCGCGTATAGGATCCCCACTTCGTCGAGAACCTGGCGCGTGCGCGCGGCAATCTGTCGCGACGGCATTCCGCTCAATCGCGCCGACATTTCAACAAACTCACGCGGTGAAAGGTAGGGATAGATGTACGGATTCTCGGGTAGAAACCCGAGACGAGCTCGTGCTTTGCGGGTGCCGACGGGTACGCCAAACAAAGAGGCCTGACCTGACGTGGGAGCGATAAGGCCAGTCAGGATCTTGATAGTGGTGGTCTTCCCCGCGCCATTCGGCCCGAGAAATCCAAAAATCGAACCGCGCGGGACATCGAAGGAGACTCCTCTGACCGCATCAACCCGACGCATCCAGAACCCCTGGCGAAAAGATTTGCGCAAGTCTTTAACGGTGATCAGCAAATCAGCCAATGGGACCTCTGGTTGAAGCCAAGTGTAGCCGAGCCGGAGCACCCATCGCGAGAGCTACGCGCCCCTTGGCCCACCGCGATGCTTTCACCATGCCCCTTGGCTAATAGGCCGGTGGGGAAATTCTGCTGCCATGAACGGTTGACCCGTGTGCGACAGCTCCCGACACCTGTAGCGCACTGAAATCCCAAAAACCAGGGCATACCCTGGGGTACTACGGCGAAGAAAAGGTGTTACAAGAGCCCGGCCTTGGCACCCAAAACCCGACCGCATCAAGCCACCGGTCAAAGGAAATGCACAGCATGAAAA
>JBBRRP010000242.1:0-5177 GCA_038246305.1 Polyangiales bacterium
CAACTCGTGATACGTCGCACCACCGGCCCGATACTCCGCGACGACTTCGCCCCAAAACTTGCTATCTCGTTGACCCTTCATGCCCAGGCTTTACCCGAATTTCCGGTGAGACTAGGACATGCACTTTACGCTACGGTTACGCCGCGACGATAAGCGCCTTGCGGTATTCCGCGCGGCAACGGGTGACACACGCATGTGGCTCCTGGCCAAGGAGCTAAAACGCTGGGGCGGCAGCCAATTCTACTACCTTGCCCCAGTTGGAAGTGAGCCACTCGACTACCGGTTGACAACCCAATGTCAGAACGTGCTGACCATCCCCTTACCCAAAGCCCCTCATTTTCCAGTTCCCGAGAGCGTCTTTGGCGCGAACAGGGTCCCGCGCCGCAAGTCGCTGACAAGCGGCCTGCCTTGGCACGAAGAATTCGAATCTAGACTTCCGATCGGTGTGCATATTCAGGCTGATTTGTCCCGATTGGATCCTGCACGGCCGCTCTTGGTGCAGCGGTGTACGCTAAGGTTGTGAGTGCGTCCGCACACTATCGTTGAATAGGCAGACCGTAAAAAACTTGGCTCGGGGGAGATGCATCTCTTCACTTGAGATCTGAGCAGATCGAGCTCGATAGACCTTATGCATTCGCGGGAACGGCGACGCCTCCCCATACGATGACAAATTCCAACGTGGTGCTCTTCCGGCTAAGGCGAAAGCGGAATCTCTCGTCACGAGCCCAGCTGTGTCAATCATCCTGAGGCCCGTGTAATAGGCAACAGTTCCGACTTCATCGGACACCACGGCGTCGTTCGCCGATGCGTGGGCGTTCAAATAGTCCGCCACGTTTCGGTAGGCTTGATCCCGCGCGCCATACCAATACGCATCGGGCTGAGCACGGGCAAACTGCGCCGTACGGTAGGAAAAAAGCACAACTGGCAACGCAAGTATGACCCATTTTGCGCGCTCGCCAGAGGCAATCAATGATGCCAATTTGTAAATTGTCGCAAGCACCAACACAATGGTCATGAGACCGATCGGATACAAATGCCATTCGATCCCCACTGAAGCACGCAACAACATGTACGCAACAGCATGCAGAGACAGGATGACAGGCAATACAATTAGCCGCGTGCGCGTGCGGACAAGAAACACAGCGCCCGCGACGGCTAGCGCTCCTACCAAACCAGCTCTCCACGGTGAAACAATAGGTGACAGGTAGTCCAATGACATGCTCATCGAACTCAGGCTGCTTGTGGTGTAGTTAAGTAAGATGCGCGAGTACTCCGTCGCCGGGACGCTTTGTAACTTAGCTACCGCAGACTGCGGAATAATGGTCCCAAAGTAACCCCAGGAAAACACGAACCAAGGTGCTGAGATTGCCGCACCAACCGCGCCAGGCCACAGGCTCCGCCAGCCAAGATCCCGAACGCCAAGAACCGCGAGCGGCACACCATACAAGTACGCATCCGGTCTGGTAAATCCCGCGAGCGAACACAGCGCCGCCGCGGCCAACCACTTGCCCCTCAACCCTCGTTCAACGGCCCAAAGCCCAAGCGCCGCCGCGATATTCGTCTCCAGTGCGACGAGGCGGTACGACAAAGCACCGCCCACCGCAACACAGAGCGCAATGAAGGCCGCTCGATCTTTGCAGTCCTTGGCGAGGATACTACCGAGAGCAAGAGACTGTAAGGTCCAACCGACACAGCCAACCGCGCACATCAGGCTCGGGAAAACGTCGCGGGGCACAAACCGGTAAAAGATTGCGCCAAGCAAGGCGTACCCTGGAGCGGTAGAGCCCATGATTCGTTCTCCCACATTGAAAACCAAGCCTTCTCCGTTCGCCAGGTTCTGTGAGTATCGAAAAGTGATGTATGCATCATCGTGGCGCAGTGAATGCAACGCGGCTATCTGCGCAATCAAAATACCTACGACGCCGAGCGCGATCCAGCGACTCCAATGGCGAGAAAAGAGGTGCACGGCTGGAGACGCTGCGATGCTATGCTCTGAGTTCACCGTCACGCGCATCCTTGCTGCCCCCTCTCGTCCGGCCTACGCAGAAAGCTTGTGGTGCCGTGGAAATGCCTTGCGCGCTGCCTTCTGTTTCGGCGTGCGTACCCGCAACGCGTCCGAGCAGAGTTTTGCTGAGATTTCCAACTGACTCTCTATTTGTAAACATGTCCTGCAGCGGGCACCATCTCGCATCACTGAAGACACCGCAACCAGGGCAAAAATCGGCTAAATTGCAAATCAAGGACTGCCGTCCAATTGGAGAGTTGGAGGGGCTTAGCCGCCGCAGCTCAACTTGGATCATTGGAGGGGCCTTGTAGCTCAAGGTTCAATTCTCGAAACCAATCGACATGTTCGAACGAACCAATGGGTCTCCATATCTCGATGGTACCGAGCAAATTCTGAGTGGCGACCACGAACTCGGCAGGCGAAGCGCCGCCGAGAAGATCATCGACCACTTTCAACACTGCGGTCGGACTTTCGCCCCCGATGACCCAAACGGGCCACCGAGGCTGTGTCTCGCCCCCTAAATGTTTCTCAATATCCGCGATAAAGTGACCCGCCACTGGAGATAGGGAGAAGATTCGCACGTTCTGCATCTCGCCCCAGTCAAGCTTGCGGAAGGAATAAATCGTCGCGCACACACGGCACTCGACGAGTCCGTCGGTTGGCCCGTCGTAATAGTCAGTCGCTACAATGCGTGAGAATGGGGACGGTACATTGGCTAAACTTCCGATGAGAAGTCGGCAACATTTTGAGTCCATGAGCTACTCCCTTCCAAACAATCTGTTGAACTGCTGGGTGGAGCGTTCGGGTCGCTCATGCCGACGCGACCACCAATACAAAGAGCGGCTTCTCATCCACTCGTTGAGGAAACTCAGCGACGTACCTCTCCGCCCGAATACAGCTTCGTGTGACGAATTCGTCCGGATCTTCCCCGTTTTGCCGATCAACATGCCAATTGGCGTAACCCACGTCGATGCCTCCCGTTCGCTCCAAGTAAACGTCGCCACCGAGAATTGGCACCAACGAATCCCTCAAGAGTTGGATGACGCGCAGCGCATCCGCCCGTCGAAGCGCGACGTCTTGAAGTCCTAGCTTGCCGAGCGAGACGCCCTTCGACGCCAGAATCTGTTCATACGTTTCTAACGAGATCATGGGCTTGGCACGATCAGCCGATGGTTAATTGCACCGTCAGCCTCCTTGATGAATTGAAATACTCCGTTGCGCCCACCATAGGAGCCAGGAATCTCGAGGATCTGCCGGGCAACACCGTCACCTCCCGTCATGTTCTGACCGCCCCGGCCTTCTCGAAAGCGGCTGCAGACTCCGGAAAAGAGTGAAATTCACCTGCCCCCTTCTTCATTTGTTGCAGCACCTTCTGCGTATAGCGAGTCCCCTCAAAGAAACTCTTCTTCGCCGCCGTTCCCGCCCCTGCGGCAGCCAACTTCTCCGCAGCCTTTCCAAGCTTCTTTCCAACCCCAATCGCATCGCCAATGACCGGCACTGCCACGATTGCCGACAATGCTGCCAGCTTTCCCCGCGCCGCATAGATCCCGGCGTTGAGCACATCAGGCACCGCTCCCGCCCCCGGGTAGTACCCCGCGTAGCTAAACCAATCTTGAATTTCATCCAACGCTTCGTCAGGATCGAAGTCGTCATAGGGGTCACCCGATGCTTGTGGTCCCGACCCTGAGCCCGAGCATGTCAGTGGAAGATCGACGCCAAACGCGCAGCCAGGCGGTAGCTTCCTGAAGTCATTCCCGAAAATAGTGTCGTGACCCGAGCTGGCTCCTCCGGTCGACCCAGGGCCTCCGCTACCCGGACCCTCCGGAGGCGCCCCCACTCCGCCTCCGCCACTTCCTCCGCCTCCGCCACCCCCACTTCCGCTTCCCCCATCCCCATCATTGTACGATTGGAATCCAGTCGGATCCGTGTAATTCATCGGATTATTCAGCACGTAGCTGTACCGATTCCAACTCTGGCTTAACGCTGGGAATTGCACGTACGGATCAGCCGATAGGAACTGCCGCAACGATGGATCGTAGATCCGGCCTTTCATGTTAACGAGGCCGAGCTCTGCGTCTTCGTGGTGGCCCGTGTAGCCCGTGTCTAGGAGCTTGGCGAGGTTGCTGATCGTGGCGCTGGCTCCGAAGGGGGTGAAGGTGGTCCTGCCCCCTCTCGTCCGGCGGGCTCCGCTGAAAGCTTGTGGCTGCGCATGTCGGCCTTGGGCGTTGCCCGGCGGCCGGTCTCTCCCCTTACGCGTGCTCGCTGCGCTGCGCGCGCGTGGGGGAGACGCGGTGCTTCCTGCTATTTGCGCGGCTTTTGGTGTTCGCTGGAGGATGCGAGTGGGGGCTAGATCGGCTCGATGGTGAGACCGCCACTGGTTTTCGAAAGCGTGGCTAAGCTCGGGTGTTTGTTGAGTGGAAGCACGCGCGCAGCGCGTGCGCGGAGTCTTGTTGACTTCTTCAACTGACTCGCCGATTGCAAACATGATGCGCAGTGCGCACTATCTCGCTTTCGCGCTTCGGAAACAACCGCGTCGAGCAAAGGGCACGGGCGCTGCTTGGCCGCGCACGCTCTCCGCCACGGACTTTCTGGTGCGCAGCAGGCGCCGCAATTTCTCGTGGCCGCGTCATAGAGCCTGCGCTTCTGGGCAGCAGCGTCCGAGTCCTTCGCTCGACGCTCGAGCCTTTATGTCCAAAGCTAAGCCTCCTAAGCTCCCCGCCCAGAAGTCCTCGCTCATGGCCGCCTATGCGCAGGGCATGCGCCAGAATCTCACGCCCTCGGAAAAGCTGCTGTGGCAGGCCATCTCTGCCACAGCAGCTTGGAGTGGCCTTTCGGCGCCAGGTCCCCGTGGGGCCATTTATCGCCGATTTCTTGGCCCCCAGAATCAAGCTCATCATTGAGGTCGATGGTGGCTATCATGCGGAGCGCGTCGAGTTGGATGCACGTCGTGATTGCAAGCTCCAAAGATGGGGCTATCGGGTGCTTCGCTTTCGCGATCATGAAGTCATCCAGAATCTGGAAGGCTGCGTTGCTCGCATTCGAGAGGCTTTAACACAGGCGCTGGAGAAATGATAGGCCTTTACAGGTACTCATCTCACAGCTGCTGTCCAATCGGAGAGTTGGAGCAGACGGCGGCTCCGCCGCCGCAGCTCAACTTGGATCATTGGAGGGG
>JBBRRP010000243.1:0-5174 GCA_038246305.1 Polyangiales bacterium
ACCTGACTGTGCCTATTTCGGTGAAAAGGACGCTCAGCAGCTCGCCATCATACGCCGGATGGTGAAAGATTTGGACGTCCCCGTGACCGTTGTGCCGGTGGCAACGGTCCGCGAGCCCGACGGCCTGGCGATGAGCTCGCGTAACCGGCATCTGACGGCTGAGGAACGCGAACGCGCCGTCGTCCTCTCGCAAGCCTTGTTCGCCGCCCGCGATCTGATCCTCACAGGCGAGCGCTACGCCGAAACCATCCGAACTTCGGTCGCCCCCCTCTTCGACGCCGTGCAGCTTGAATATTTCTCGCTAGTGGATCCCGAAACCCTCTCTCCTATCGACCAGATTGAGGGTCCCGTATTGATTGCCGGTGCGATTTGGCTCGGTTCCACCCAGCTGATCGACAATCTCACAATCGCGCCCTAACTCCTGTCTGCCTTTCAAATTCCGCCAAGCACTTGACGCCGAGTCACTTTCTGCGTAATCTGTGACGCATGCAGAGCCCGGATTCAAGCTCATCTGGGAAGCGCGCATCGCAGCGCACTTTAGGCGCCCTCTCGGCATGGTCTACCCAACGGAACCGGACACTCCTTCTGGCTCTCGCAGCGGCTCTATTCGTCGGCACCACAGGGGTAATGCTTTCGCAAGAGACGTGGCATGATCCGTACCGCAGTCCCTCCGGACTCAACTGGTGGCTGATGCCGCGCAATCCGCCGTCGGATCTCACCCAAGTCGGCGCCCATCTGCGCGCTGTGTGGGCGCTGCCCGACAATCAACACGTTTGGGTGGGCGGCGACTTCGCGACTCTGCTTCACAGCCACGACGAAGGGCGAATCTGGGAGCAGATCAAATTGGGCGAAATGCCGGTGCCCCAACCCGCGGCGGCCCCGCCACCCAATGCCAAGAAGCCCGCTCCGACACCGAACGCCGTCCCGCCCGCAATCTCACTTGGCAAAGGCCTAGAGCTTCCGCCAGCGCAAAATCCCGTGCAGCAAACGGCGCTGAATGCCGGTGTTCCAAACGCTCCGCCGCCCCGCCCCGCCCCGCTCCCCCGAGGAGTCGCAGCCCCGAGTACTGTGCCCGTCGGTACAACCGTTCGGATGCAAATCACGACCTTGAACTTCCGGATCGAGAAACCGAATGCGTCTGTCAATTCAATATTCATCAAGCCCGGTTCACCCGAGCTCGCTAAAGACCCTTCTGTTCTCTACGTTCCTTTAACCGTCGACCCCAGGACTCCTCCTGGCCCCTACACCATCAAAATCTATGGAGCGCGTCTGCCAGAGGGCAGCGGTTACGAGCTCACGGTGGAGTTCACGGTGGTGGCCTCCAGCCCCAAATCCGCTGCAGCTTTGTTTTGGCGCCTTCCCAGTGTCTACGCCGCGGAACCGCCCATCAGCGCGCAGGGGACAGCGCCAGGAGCCAGCATTTTTTCGGTGATTTTTTCTGACGAAAGATCAGGCTCAATCGACCTCGGTGGAGGCGGCGCTTTCGGAACCAAGGATGGCGGCGGCCATTGGAATTTGGAACGCGGCGGATTTCAATTCCCGCGGGGTGGCGGATGCATTGGATCTCAGGTCTCAGGCAGCTCTCAATGCTGGGGCCAATCCGTGGGCACTGAACTTGCGTTTTACCTCAAGGCGCCGGCGCACTCTTTGTCGTCCCCACAAACTCTCTTCAGGCTCAATCTGAACCACGTCTGGGTTGGAGGCGCAAACGGAAGCATTCAAGCCAGAGACGGCTCTAGCAACTGGCAGGAGCGCAACGCCCCAACCAAAGCTCGCATCAACGGCTTGTTCTTCCAGCCCGATGGCAAGCGCGGCTGGGCGGTCGGTAGCACCGGCGTGATCCTAAGCACGGCGGACGGCGGCCAGCACTGGTCGCCCAGGACAAAAATCAGCGACGCTCCCTATCAGGCTCCGTACTCCGCAGGACCTGCGCCTTGGTACATCCTCAGCCTGTTCGGTACCGGCTTCCTGCTGCTGATTGCGTTGGTTCCACCCCCCACCGCGGTCGTCACACCAGCCATTGAAGTCATCGGCGCGTCGGACCGTCCGCTTGAAAACGACAAGGATCCCGACCCGCTTTCCTTCGGCCCCATCGCCCGCGGACTGGCTTACTTCATTCGCAACCGGCGCACCAATCCGCCCCTAAATTTCGCCATCACCGGACCCTGGGGAGGCGGCAAGACTTCTTTGATGCGCCTGCTGCGGTTCGAACTGGAAAAGCACGGATTCCGCACCGTGTGGTTCAACGCCTGGCACCATCAAAAGGAAGACTACCTGCTGCCATCCCTGCTCGAAACCATTCGTCAGGAGGCGGTACCGAAGCTGTGGGATCCCGGTGGCATCGGTTTCCGCTTTCGCTTACTGCGCGCTCGCGTCCACGGGTGGTTCATGGTGTTGGCGGTGTGTTTTCTGGGGGCGTTCGTCTTCAGCGCAGCGAGTTTGTACAAGAATTCCGCCAACCCCTCCGGCGTCCGCTTCACTGGCGACCTGGCGGGCCTTCTCAAAGAGTTCGGCACGCACGGGGCCTTTCTGGTCTCCGCCGCGGCGCTCTTGACCGCCATTTACAAATGGCTTTCGGCCTTTGGCGTGGCGCCCGCCGCGCTGCTGAGTTCCACCAGCGCAGGCGCGCGAGTTGCAGATCTGGAAAAGCAAACCAGCTTCCGCTATCGTTTCGCCAAGGAGTTCCGCGAGGTCACGATGGCGCTGGGTCCGCGCCAGATGGTGATCTTCATCGACGATCTGGACCGTTGCCAGCCCATCAACACGCTGGACGTGCTGGAGGCCGTTAATTTCCTGAGCTCGTCAGGTGAGTGTTTCGTGGTCATGGGGATGGCCAAGGAATTGGTCACCGAATACGTCGCCAATAGCTTGGTTGGAACCGCTTCGGCTCTGAACGCCAACTCGGGCGAACCGCCTAAGTCGGCTCATGACCTAGCGGACGAATATCTGCAAAAGATGATAAATATTGAAGTGCCGGTCCCCAAGGCGGACCCAACACAGTTGACCAATTTGGTGGCTTCGTTGGGTGAGCCCAAGGTCGCCAACAGCGGTACGGACTTCGTGAGACAGGGCCTGCGCGCCGCGGTGGCACTGGTTGTCCCGCTCATGATTGCAGGAGTGTTGATCGTCGGAGGCTTCCAGGCGGGCACCAAAACCATGCGCTGGCTTCTCGAGGGCGTAAAGCAAGCTGAGACGGCCGGCGTGCAAAAGCCGGATGACACCAAGATCACGACACCTGCCCTTTCCGCCGCCGCTACCGCCGCCCAACCCAAATCAACCGCTCCCATCGCCGTGACACCTGCCGAGGAAGGCCTTGACACCCCTGACTTCAAGCTCCCTTTGCAATCCAACCGGTGGAACCCCAATTGGCCGGCGCTGCTGATGCTGCCACTGCTGGGCTGGGTCGCGTATCGGATCGCGACCTGGCGCGCCGATCTCGAACCGGATGACTCTGACGAATTCACGATCGCGATGGATAAGGCTCTGCCGGTGATTCTCGCGCGACCTCGCACTCCGCGCGACGTAAAACGCTTCGTCAACAAAGTCCGTTTTATTGCGATGCGCCAGCGACAACGGTTGGCGGATGATCGCACGCTGTGGGAGAAACTGTGGAGGGTACCGCATCCGCAGATGGACACCACCGCAACCGGCGGCGGCATTCCCGATGGTGTCCTGGTGGTACTAGCGGCGCTGCAGTACTGGCATAGCGATGCGCTCGATAGTGCCACGAAGTTATACGAAGCCCAACACGCGTGGCCCACCCTGCAAGGCTACGCCTCCGACGCTCTTGAGACGAACCGGGCGCGGTATCGCGAATATGCCTCGGGATTGAGAGCCAATTAGCGTCCGTTTGTTTAGCTATGTCATTGGTATCATTGGCCTAAGGCGTGTCGCCATTCAATCCCGCAAAACCCCGTCCAATGCCGCTAACTGCCCTTCGCTTCAATAGTCTAGCTCCCTAGTACCGGGGGCCCTATAATGAAACTTCTGTAATCGTACCCACTCTAATTCCTGGAGATCGCCCCTTGACTAAGCCGATCAAACACGTTGAAAAAGCAGTAGCCGTGGCCGCTAACGCGGCTTGGTTCGTTTTCGACAAGCTGAATTCGATCAGCCCGAACGCTTCGTTTACCCCGAAGTGGTCCGACAAACCGCTGCTCAAGAGCTGGGAGAAGCAGAAGCCGAAGCTGGGCTGGCCGCGCGAGACTGATTCGCTGTGCCCCAAGTGCATCCCCGATATCCGCCAGCAGATCCTGGACGGCAAACTGCCGGTCGAGATCCTGAAGAACGAAAAGCTGGGCGAGATCAAAGCCAAGATCATCGAGAAGGACGGCAAGATCGTCATGGTGAAAGAGTGTGCCATTCACGGCCACTTCGAAGACCTGATGTCGATCGATCCCGCATTCAGCCAGCATCTCGAAGACGTGTTCCCTGGCCGCGACATCCGCGCCCATAACGACGAGAAGCTGCACGACCACGGCTCCAGTACCATTACCCATGGCCGCGGTTCGGTCCTCACCATCGACTTGACCAACCGCTGCAACATGATGTGCGATCCGTGTTTTATGGACGCCAACCAGGTCGGCTTCGTACACGAACTGACGTGGGAAGACATCAAGACCCTGCTCGACAACGCGATTTCGATTAAGCCGCGGCGCCAGCTTTCCGTCCAGTTCTCCGGCGGCGAGCCCACGCTTTCGCCCCACTTCCTGGACGCCGTTCGCTATTGCCGGAAGATCGGCTATCAGAGCGTGCAGGCGGCCACCAACGGTATCGAGTTTGCGAAGCGTCCTGAGTTCGCGAAAGAAGCGGCCGAAGCCGGTCTGCGTTACGCGTATTTGCAGTTTGACGGCATTGGCAACGAAGCCAACTCGCATCGCGCCGTGGGCAACCTGTTCGACGTGAAGCTGCGCGCCATCGAGAACCTTTACAGCGCCGGCGTTGACATCGTCCCGGTCATCACGCTGATCAACGGCGTGAACAACGAGCAGGTCGGCGCCGTCGTGCGCTTCGCCCTAGACAATCCCAAGAAGATCCCATTCCTCAGCTTCCAGCCGGTGTCCTTCACCGGACGCGATGAAGCCGTCACCCCCGAACGCCGCCACGCCCAGCGCTACACCCTAGCCAACCTGGCGCACGATGTGAAGAATCAGACGGGCCTAGGCGAGCCGGTG
>JBBRRP010000244.1:0-5091 GCA_038246305.1 Polyangiales bacterium
AAAGGCGCTGCGCTAGGCTTGGATCCTGGGCCACGACCCGCACGAAGCTGCTGAGCAGCTCGGACATGAGGAGATCGACAACACCAGGTGTCGGCGAGGGAAGGGGGCGGAGCGAAAGGACTTTCGGGCGAGCATCGCACCGCAAAGGTTCGTGAATCGCCGATGACGCTTGGGCCTGCACGTCAGAGGTACGCGGCAGGGCTGTCGATTGTTGACCTATTGCGCTCTGACCAGATTTGCGATTCGTCGACACGATGGACCTCCGGTAGGGGTCTCATCAGCCACGTGGGTCGCGCTACGGCGAATCTGGGAAGCTTGGTGAGGCTCGGGCGAGGCCTAGTGGACAGACCCGAGGTTTCGTAAACTGGATTAGCCGGGCAGGGCCCGCAGGTCAAGGCCTGCCTGGGCCTGCCTGGGGCCCTACTGATTCCTGACAGTCCTGACCGTCTGACAGTCCTGACCTACAGGGCGCCTGACCAGTAGGTCACGCTCCGTCTCAGCGGCCCCGGATGGTCGCCCTCACGCTCTCCAGGATTTGGCCAGCCCTCACGAGCCCCAAATCCGCGATCGCGTTTCTCAACTGGGCCTCAGCGGGGGTCATGGTGGTCGACTGGACGGGCTGCCCGGATCCTGGTTTCGGTCCCGGCTTGCCCTTCTTACTTTTTGAGCTGCCTGATCGAACTGTGTAGACGTAGCTATCCGTGAGAATCATGCCCTTCACCTTTGCGGCTTCGACCACTTGTTTGGCAGACAGGGTTTTTGGTGCTGCACGGACGAACGCTGCTTTGGCTCCGAATTCTGCGGGGGTTTTCTTTTTTGTCATGCGTGACGCATATCAGGGTCGGGGATCTGTGGGTACCCCTCATGGATTGTGGATTTCGAATGGGTCAACAGTTAACGAGGGAGCCGGATCTCACTCCACCTCGGTCTAAGCAGGTTCCCCTGACCTTCGAGCAGGCCTGGCTCAACCAACTTGATCGCACGATGAACATGCAGGGCCATGCAGGTATCGGATTCTGCAAGGTCGCCTGCCTGCATCGCATCCCACAGGACCCTCGCCAGCTTGAGCCAATGGGGTTGAGCGTGGGTCATGATCTTGTGATCAATTGCCTCTAACCCTGCTGGGCCAAGCTGTTGGGCCAACACGGTCTCGCTATCGTCCGGTTCCGCAGGTAGCTGGGATTCGTCTTGTGAAGACATGCTGGTCGCTTCTGCCAGGGGAGTGGGGATCGTTTCATGCCCATCCGAGCGTCAAGCTCTGCTTGGCCATTTTAAGTAATCCTGGGCTCATCGAATGAAAATCGTGCAAGCGAGACCCCTCCTCGTTCCTCCTCCGGGATCTCCTGGTGTCGGCAAAGAACAGGTTCACGACGAAAGTGCTGGATATAGCCGCGGGCTTTTAGCGAGATCTCGCCCGAGTCAAGTTCGAGAGCCCAGCTCCATCCCACCTGATTGTTAGGTAGCGGGGTACGAACAAGGTCCAAGACATGCACGGTCTGGCTCAGCATGGGGAGCGCGAGCGAGATGTCACGCGCGTCCTGGAACACGAGTGTTACGGGTGAAATCCAAAACATGAACGTGTTGTCTGGAGGGACCGGGTTGAGCCACTTCACGATGTAGTCGAGATCCAGCGCGAACTCAGATGAACCAGGAAACGCAGCCACGCCATAGAGGCGAGCGTCGTGCCAGCCCATCGTTTCGAAATCATCCTGGTTCCAAGTCGCCTTGGCCAATAATTCGTGTTCTGCCATTTTGCTCTAGCGGCTCCGGTAAAAGATCAATCCGTTACGATCCAGATAATGCCTGAGAGTTTGCGGCGAACACGGGGAGTGGCAATCATTTCACTTCACCTCGGCTCTGGCACTCAATGCAATACTCGGGGGCGATCCAGTGGTTGATACCTGAAGACGCGAAAGGTCGACGTGCATTCCCTCGAATTCAAGCCTTGGGAGTGTCGCGAGCACGTCCTCCCCTTTGAACGAATAAGTCAGGTTTGCCTTGCGGGACATTTTCAGGGCAATCGGCAAGAGGTCCCCGAGGCAAGGTGTCAATACTTGCCCGTTCTTGCGAGTTGCAAGGCAGTTTACGTGGAGGCTTTGAACCTTCCCTACAAGGGAGAACGTGTCCAGCTGGTGCGCCACGTCGAGACCGAACTTTGCGTGCCCGAACACAATGCGATCTCCCAGGGTACCGAGGCGCACCGCCCCAAGGCCCACACCGATCGAGGTGGGCGTGGTATTGCTGGAGGTAACGGTGGGAGGCAGCATCGGATCCACGCCGGTAAAGCTAAAGGCAGCAACCTTAAGTCGCTGCGCTAACGCATCAAAGACAGGCGGCGATCTTCCCAGATCGCGTAACAACCCTGTGTCCCAGAGGTAGTGCGTGAGCTGATTTATCGCATTTGCATCGAGGCTAACGGCCAGTGAATCGCTAGGGGACTCGACTTGCAGCGTCGGAAGCTCAGGAATATTGACGGGGCCGCGGTCCTCGCCAACATGTGCTGCACCTGGCACTTTTAGCAGGATGCATATCGGTAGCTTAACTCCAGCTTTGGAAACGATGGGCTCCGACGCCAGGCGCACCTGAAGAGAATCCTCTGGTCGGAACTTGGAAAGAGCAATAGGTTGTGTCATCCCCGCCATGCCCCGGGAGATGTTGTCCAATGCTTGGCGAACTTCGCTGGTTACCTTGCGCTGCGCAGCCTCAGGGATTGCTTGTTCAGCTTTCGCAGTGCCCATGTCGGCGCCGATGTCAGCACCCGCCAGCGCCCCCCATAGACCCGCCGGCCCGAAAAGAACGAGCCCTGCGGCACCCGCCAACAAGGCACCCGCCGATGCACCGCAACCTGCAGCTTGTTCGACTATCGCGCGTCTGAAAGGTCCCAATAGCTCGACTTTAGGCTCCATATCGGGTCGGAGCCCCAGGCCTAGGGCTCCATTCCGTTCGTCTATCACCAAATCAGCACTCACGGAAAAGCGCGATTCGTCTGCGAACAATACCGCAATCCCGACAGTTACGAAGCCCTCGTCCATTTGCATACGGGTGACCACCGAGCGGATCTCGGGATATGTAACATTGATGTCACAGCTGTCGACGCTTTCCTGAAAGTCCCCCGTGAGCTGGCTGCGAAGCGCTCGTTCGATTGCTGCGGCAACACCTCGCGCTGCTCCATCAGGATCGAACAGCGCCGCTCCCAGATTCAGAGTATATCCACAAATAAAATCGTCACGACCGTGAAACGGCCCAATGAGCACAGGCCAAGTCACCTCTCTATGATAAGCAGGTCCGTAGTTAACCTGCCAAGTTGTTAAAGTCAGACCTGAGCCCAGAAAGCCCAACGGCTCATGCTTAGGCCGCAGCCCTTGTTGAAGTATGGTTGGCTGCTCGGCGTCCCAGATGGAAATCACGGAAGAATAGGGCCTCGAACTCCGCACCGCGACCGTCAGGTCACTTGGATGACTTCCAGCAAGCAACGCAACGAGCGCCACACCAGCCAGCACGGTCAACCCAATTCCAGCGAACGGCGAACTGCTCATGTCTTCATACCCCAAACAAGTTGAGCAGAATAATTGTTACGAGTTCCGTCAAAACGACGAACACGGTCGCCTGCATTACCGATGTCGTCATCCCGGCAGTAATTTGCTCAGATCGTGACTTCGGCTGCATACCGTGTCCCACGACGATAGAGGCCACTGTGAGGGCGTAGACTAAGACGGACCAAATCGCCCGAATGAGGTAAGGCTGGCGCTCAGGGGGCCGTGCGACAAAATCCGTTAGCAGTACTTCCCATGCGTGCTCGACTCCGCGGGAAGCATAAAGCACGTAACCCCCCGCGGTCATTGCGAGCGTGAATACTACGAACGTTGCGAGGTATGCGACGCTTAGCCCAAGCCACGCGGGGGACCACAAGTATCGTTTGGGCGCCACGCCTAGACCCTCCAGCGCGGTCACTTGGCCGTTAACACGCAGGCTACCGAGCCAGGCACTCGTTGCGGAACCGCTTGTCGCCACAAAGAGGATCGCTGAGAGCGGTGGCGCTAAGGACAGGATGTACGTTCCCTTGATCAAAGTGAAGACCGCCGCCGGATCCAAATCTTTGCTTATGCCTGAGATCACGTAGGGGACCGTGAACCCGAGGAGACCCCCCACAGTGGCGTAGAAGAATGCAGGTCGGAGTAAGGTTTGGGTGAGGGTTCGTCGCAGAACGACTCCGGACTCACGAAATAAGTGAGGGTTAAGAAGGCTCCGCATGGCGTCACCTGCAACACGGAATGGCGCCAGGACGTCACGAACCGATTGTTGACCCGCGCTACCTTCCCTGGCTGGGCGTTCCCGGAGCAGCAACTGCTCAACGGATGCCTCCAAGCCAAGTTGACGTTTCTGCCGAACCGCAGCGTCAGCAAGTTCGCTCGGCCCATCCCAGGATTCTATCGGAATGAGGATGTGAGCACTTGGCTCAAGGAAGAAGATCTCGTCTGCGGCTCCTCCAGCAAGCGCAAGATCATGCGTGATGACAATGATGCCCAGGCCGTAGCTACGCGCCTGTGTAACCAAGAGCTTGGCCAATGAGCGAACGCCGACGGGATCCAGCCCGACCGAAGGTTCGTCCATCACAACGATCTTCTTTCCCGCCGCTAGCACCCGCGCAACCGCAAGTCTCTGTGCTTGCCCACCGCTCAGTGTATCAACTCCACGTCCGCGCACGCCGATAGAGTTGTCCAGCCCCACAGCTTGCAACCAAGTGTCTGCATTCAAGGGAGCACCTGCGGCTGCCTGCGCGAGTTCCACATTCTCAGTAGCGTCAAGATGATCAAGTAGCGCACCTCGTTGCGGCACGTATGCGGGGTCACTTGTCACGTTGCGAGTCGTCCAAGACACGGGAAACCCAGAACGCCTGAGTTCATCTGGCGAAAAAATAGCCCTTAGGAGGGTACTCTTGCCCGCGCCTGAGGGGCCGAGAAGAACAAGAACTCGTCCTTCTCGGAGGGTGAGCGTCACATCTCTCAGCGCAAATTCACCGCCCGGAAACATTACCGTTAATCCACGAATGTCAACCAGTGGCAGCGTTGCCTGCTCGGCTGGTACGCCATC
>JBBRRP010000245.1:0-5046 GCA_038246305.1 Polyangiales bacterium
AAAACCCCAGAGCCCACGTACGGAAGCCCCATGACTTCAAGCAATCCTTGCACTGAGCCATCTTCGCCGAGACGCCCATGTAACGCGGGGAAAACCACGTCAAACCCCGCTTCCCCCGCGGCTGCCAGCGCCAGCGGCAGCTTCTCGGTGAGTTCGATGATTTGAACTGAATGCCCGCTCCGCGCGAGTGCACCCGCCACAGCACTCGCCGACACACGACTCACAGCAGCTTCCGCAGATGGCCCCCCTGCCAACACCGCAATGCGAAGGGCGTCCACGCTCAGGGCTCTTTCGCCTCGTACGTGAGCACTTGAGCCACTTCGGCACCCTTGGGCAGATGGGCCAACGAAATATTGAGCTCAGCGGAAAACTTGAAGATCCGCTCATCTCGATAAAATTCTGCAAACACAATGCGCCCGAGACCTGAGTTGGCGATCAATTGAAAGCACCGAAAACAAGGCGAAGCCGTCGCGTAGATATCGCTCCCCTCCAATCGGATGCCATTTCGGGCCGCTTGCACGATCGCATTGGCCTCCGCGTGGACAGTGCGGACGCAGTGACCATCCTCCATGAGATGGCCTTCGTCGTCGCAGTGCGCGAGGCCACGAATGGAGCCGTTATAGCCGGTGGCCAGGATCGTTCGATCCCGTACAATCACCGCACCAACGTGCTTTCGATCGCAGGTGGAACGGGTCGCCACCTCTCCAGCAATCGCCATGAAATACTCGTCCCAAGTAGCGCGGCGTGCAGTCATATCGAGGCTCCTGTAAGCGCCCTCGTATAGCCCGAAGCCAAGCCTAGGACGAGAGCCTTGACCTTGGACGCGGCGCATGGCTTGGTTGCTGCCCATCGTGAAAGCCAAGCTCACTTTTGTAAGACTTTCGCTCGCGCTGTGTGTCGTCGTAGGGCCGAAGCTTGCCCATGCCGAGCCTCCTCTTGCCCCCACCGCCCTCTCTCCCGCCCCCCGGCAGCAGGCTGAGGCGCTCCTCGCCAGGTTGTCCAAAGAGCCCCAAGCTCAACTTGCCGCGGACTACACGTTGCGCGCGAGGAAAGCTCTTGAGCGGGCGACGGCCGCGAACGCACCAACGCAGACCGCACGCGCCACGCTGCTAGAATCGCTCGCCCTGCGCCTCGCCATCTCAGCCCGGGACCTCTTGCGAGCCATTGCGCTCGAAGCACAAGCCGACCAGCTGGAGGCTCAGCTCGCGGACGCACAGAAGAAAGCACTCCGTGCGCGAGCGCTCATCGAGGAAACGCTTGCGCGTAAGAATCGTGCCCAGGCTCACCTCACGGAAGTGGAGTCCAAGCCCTCAGCACCGCCTGCTTCCAAGCCCTTAGCACCGAACAAGGTGCGTCCATGAAGCGTTTCGGATGGTTCGCAAGTGCACTCCTATTTTTATTTGGCTGCGCCGCAGCGCCCCGCCCCGCTTTGCTCTCCCAAGCGGACGCCACCCGCCTAGCGCCACGCGTTCAAGCCTCCGAGAAGGGAGCACCGCAAGCTTTCTTAGGGGCCGAAGATCTCTGGCAACAAGCCCAAAAAGCCTACGAAAATGGCGACATGGCACAGTCGGAGCTCCTGAGCGAGCAGGCAATTGCAGCTTACGAACACGCCGTCGTCTTAGCGCGTTTGGCGGCCGCGATCGGTCGCAGTTCAACCGCGAGCTCGGCGCTGCTCGGGGCACAGAAAGAGGTTCTGTCGCTCGACCAAAACGCGAAGGAACTGGAAGTTGAGGTGCTCGATCTCGAGGCTCGCGCCAAAGTGGCTCGCGATGCGCTGCCGCCACCGAAGAGTGAGCCTGCGACGCCGGAGCGCGAAAGGGCGCGCCAAAAAGCTGCTCAAGCACTGCTCACTCAAGCGAGGCTACTCTGCGTTTCGGCCCGATTGCTCGATCCGGGCCACCCCGATGCTCCCAAGGCAGACCTCGAAGAAGTCACACGGCTGGAGCTGGTCGCTGCACCGGCACCCATTGATCAGGCGCGACGTGTGCGCGCCCGATGTCTGCAATTGCTGAGCGAAGTGCGGCGGCCCAAGGTGCGGCAGAATCCGCAGGGCTTTGCGGCGGAAGGGCTGCTCACCGAGCTGAGCGAGGCCAAATTTGGACCGTTTCGGGATGACCGAGGTGTGGTCGTCACGCTCCGAGAAGTTTTCGGAAGCGGCAATCTACTGGCAGCTGATACTGACGAGAAGCTGGCGGCGCTCGGTCGGATTGCCAAAGCCCACCCTGAATTCCCCGTTCTCGTGGTGCTACACACAGCGGGGGATAAGCCCCGGGATGGTGGGATGCTGCTGACAAAGCTCAACGAAGCCGGAGCCAGCAATGTCACGCTGGATGCCGCAGGAAGTACGCTTCCGGTGGCACCGCAAAGCGAGCCCGGGGCCGCAAAGCGAAACGAACGCGTCGAAATTGTCTTCGTTTCCCCCTCGCCTTAGGCAATAGCCGCACGCGTGAGCCAGGATCCACACTGGCGGACACTGAGCTAGGTACCAATACTTATCGTCGAGCGGGCAACGACCGTTCTTAGCGAAACCTGTCCCTATGTCCGAGCGAGACTCGCTGTTTCATCAGAAGATCGTTTGGTCGGGCACGCCCAGCGTGCTGGTGACGCCCCCAATTCTGCGAGCGTTCGCCATCGTGCTTTTTCTCACCTGCGGCATCTCGCTGGCCTTTGCGTTCGTCTTAGTCCTCGTGCTCGAAAAGTCGCCGACGGCCATGCTAGCGTTTTCGTTCTGGTGCGGAACCTGCGCCATCGGCAGCTTGCAGGGTCCAAAGATCTGGTTCGCGAAGGTGGAGTACGTCGTCACGGAGCATCAAGTCATTTGGCGGCGCGGTCCCTTTCGCCGCAGCATCGAGCGTTCTTCCATTAGCTTTGCGCGCATCTTTTGGGATCCGAATCATCCGGGGATGGGGGATCTCGAATTGGTGAGAGCAGTGCCCACCGGTGCACTCAGGCGCCGCCTTCGGCTACGGCTCACGGGCGTGAATTCCCCCGATCGCGTTTGGGCCATCGTGCGCGGCGAAGAGAGCGTGGCACCGATCGGCTTAGGGGCTCGCCCGCTCGGCCAGCGCATGGATCAAGATGAACGCGTGCTCTGGTCTGCTACGCCACGCCCACAATGGCGCGCCTATTTGCCACATGGGCATCGCGAATGGATGTTGCTGTTCGTGTGCGCATTCCTGGCAGCTGCGGCCGAACGGCTAGTTGTGAATGGCTCACATGCGCTGGCACGCCTGCACGCGGGCGGTTTGGGCGTGTATTCGTGGACGATGCTCACGGTTGCTGTCGCGCTCGCGATCACCGTTGGCCTCCTGCTTTCGATCGCTGGCTATCTCGTCTATGATGCCCTCATTCGCTCGGGTCGCTTGCTGCGCCAAACGCAGTACCTGATCACGAATAAGCGCGTCCTCATCCAGCGTGCGGATGAAGAGCTGCACCTGGATCGCAGAAAGATCGTCGATGTGATTGACGCCCCGCTCGGCGAAGGGTTGAGCAACATGTTCATCGTGCTGGATGGGCCACGCGCACGGGCGCTCGCGCTGAGCGGAGCCTTCGGGGAACTGCGACGGAGCACCGATTTGAGGCCCGTCTTCTTTGCGGTGGTCGATGCTGACGGCGCCAGCAAAATCCTGCGCGAAACGCCCCTAAAGAGTGCCGCCTAGCGCGGGCGAAGCTTCCCACGCAAAACTTCGTCGCGTTGGGCAATGCAGCGGGCGCGATTGGCTTCGGCGTGCCCCGACCACGCGGTAGCAGACGTTCGGCCCTGGTCGAGATAGGCGTTCCATTCTTGGATCGCTTGCTCAAAAGCTCGCAGCTTTTCTGCGGCCCGAGGCAACTGATCGGCGGCCGCCATGGCGGCCAGCGCAGCGAAATAGTGTTGCTCGTAGCTTGGGATCAGAGAAAACGTCGCCAAGCGCAGGCTCTCTGGCGTCGCAGCGAGTGGCGTCCCTGCGGGGCTCTGCAGTCCGTCCTGGAACGATGAGAGCGCAGAAGCCAAATCCCCTTGGCGCTCGAGCGCGACACCGAGAGCAAACTGTGCCAAGCGGCGCACGTCGCCGCTCTTTGTGATCAGAATCGTGCGCCGAAAATCTGAAGTGGCGTACGCAAGCTCCGTCTGCTTCAGGTAGGCTAAACCGCGATTGTAGTAGGCCCGTGCGCGAAAAGCCGGCTGCCACAATTGGGTGAGCGCCTGAGAGAATGCGTCGACGAGCACCTCGCTTTTTCCTAGCTCGGCACCCACCACGCCGAGTTCGTACCAGGCCTTGCCGGCCCAAGGGCTTTCGGGTTCCTCCCGGAGCGCCTCCTGCAATAGCTCGAAAGCACGCTGTTTTTGCTCGCTTTGGCCGCGACCTATCCTGGCTCCGCAAACGTACTTGAGCTCCGCCGTCGCAAACGGCAGGGCGGTCAAGCAAGCCGCCATCACCTCGCGCAATTCTGGCTCTGCGGCGTAGCCGAGCACGAGGCGCCGCGACGCCGCACGAACCAGGCTACGCTCGTCACGAACGTCATCCCAAAAGCTCGAATCAGCGTGTGCGACCCAGGCAACAAATAAAGTACTGGTTAACGTCACTATCCCCACCCACCATCGACTAAAGGCTCGCCGATGAGGACCGCGAGCCCTCACAACGAGCCTAGCTTCAGCTTCGCAGCCGCAAAGGTCCGCAACACTTCGCTCGCCGCCGAATCATCCTTTAGACCGCGTAGGAGCGCCTGGGATTCTTTCGGATCAGTTTTAGAAAGCAGGACCGCCGAGACCGCGCTAGCCAGCGCCTCCTGAATATAGGGCTGTCGCCGCCCAGAGAGTGGGCTTTTTGCCACAACACTCAGCGTGAGCGGCCCCTCCAAAAGCGCCCAAATGTCCTTAATTTCAGCCCGAACGCTCGCCGCCTGCTCCGTCTTCCCTTGAATCTCGAGCGCTGTGGCAAAGAGCGCGCGGGCCAACGCTCGCTGCTCAATAGCTCCGGGCTCACGCCGCGCAAGATCCAAAAGCCCCGTCGCCTGCGAGAGGCGATTCTCTAAGATGGAGAGCGCACCCGCTTCCAGATAAAC
>JBBRRP010000246.1:0-4943 GCA_038246305.1 Polyangiales bacterium
ATAGCGGATTTGCAAGCCCCCTCTGCCGCGGAGGTGCACACTTGTCCGTTCGCACAAGGAGTGTGCTGCTCCCACTTTCCATTGACGCATATCGAGCGGGAGCTCAGGTCGACCGCATCGCAGCGCACTTCGTTGTCCACGGCACACGACGTCGGCTCCATGCCAAGCACGCCCAGTCCCGCCGCCCCAGCATTCGCAGCTCCCCCCGCAACACCACCGGTGCTCACCCTAACATTGCCGCCTCCCCCACCAACCCCCCCCGTGCTCACTCCAGCAATTCCCCCGCTCGGGGTTGAAGTTGAACCGCCCATCGGAATCCCGACTGCTCCCCCGGTCGTCGTAGGGTTACCACCAACGCCGGACGGTCGCTGCGGAGGGCACGTTCGCGTTTCGACGCAGCTGTCGAACCCGTGCGAACACGCACCGCTTGAAACGGAGCCCAATGTCGCCAAGCCGAACAACATCCAACGTCTAATTTTTTCGTGCATACATCCCGGCAAAGTGAATCCCCCGACTTATTACCTCGGCGCGTTGCTATCCGCAATGATACAGGCCGTGCGCGCTGGCTTGGCAGGGCGAGCTAACGCCCCGCGAGCACCACCAGGTAGCCGTCCAGATCGCGCAACCAGATTTCGCGGTGGCCTGCGTTCGGGTTGACGTGAACATACGTCACGACCGTAGCTGCAGCATTTCTGATGCGGGCAACCGCGGCGACGAAATGGGTGACCTCGAACCAGATAGCGACACCATTGCCCAACGGCACGGAGGCAGAGGAGCAAGCCCCAGCTTGGCCAGCAGGGAGGCCGCAGCCTGCTCGGTGGTGGCGGCTTCGAGCCAGCGCATGGGTCCACCGCAGTGCACACAAGTCTCAAGATCCGCCCGGAACACATAAGCCAGCAGCCAGGCCCAACGTTTGCGGGAAGGGGGGGCGTCCGTGTGGTTGTTGAGCTTGGGGAACTCGAGCTGGTCGCCGGAAGCAGGAGGCGGCTTGAAGGAGGTAGACTCCTGTGGCGGCGCTGGGACTGCCTCTGAGCGAAACTTGGAGTGGCTTGAAAGCACTCCAAAGTAGCGCACGAGATGAAAGCGCGGAGGGGGAATTGCGGCGATGAGGCGGATGATGAGGTCGCGGGGGTTGAGGAGGATGGCGCGGCGTGCCAGCCTAGAAGAGCGCCATGCCGATATTGACCACGGCTTGCCCGTAGGGGCGATTGCGTTTGTAATCGAGGAGAACACACGCGATTTCGGCACCGCCCTTTTCGCAGTCAGCGCCGGCTGCCCGAAGCCAAGCTCACCGCCCACGCCCACAAACCACGGGCCGGAGGAAAACCGGTACGCGCCCTCCGCTCCCACGATGACCGATCCTGAAATGGCCCTGCTTGGATTCAACGAGCCAGATCGGCCTGAGCAGGCTAATTTTACGGTCGAGGAGGCCCTCCTGCGCTGGCCTGACCTCATGGCAACTGGGCGACGCCTGGGGAGCCCCGCCACAGCCGAAAATGTAGTGACGGGAACCTGGTTTCCAGCGTTCATGCAAGGGATTCGACAACAAGGGCCTGCGTGTCGATTTTATCGCGATTCACCGCTACGCGTCGCCCAATCCGCAGTCGTTCCTGGACTACTTGGACGCCATTCACACGCTCTACCAACTTCCGGCTTGGATCACTGAGTTTGCGGTTGCTGATTGGAACGCCACAGCTACCACACCTAACAAATACAGCGTCGCGGACGTCGAAGCGTTCCTCCGGGCCATCATTCCTGAGTTCCGGAATCGCCCGTTTATCGAGCGGTTTTCCTGGAAAACGCGGCACACGACCGACGTGAACATGGGAACGTCCGCGCTCTTCAACGAAGATGGCAGCTTGACGGAAGTCGGCGCTGTTTATGCCGGTCTGTAAAGTTAATAGCCGATATTCTTGAGGGATTGGGGGCCAAGCCTCAGGCACAACTGTGCAAGGTAGAGACTCTCAGGGGCCACGGGCACACCCGGAGAATCAAGGGTGCCGTTAGGTAGTGGTGTTGGGTCAGCGGAACCTGGAGCCGCCTGCGGGACAAGCGTTCCTTGGGAGCCAATGAGCCAATTCGTGGTGCCCGGGGGTTGCTGCACCACCAAGGTGTCAGCAACGCTGTTCCACACCACACCAAATCCCATGGTCCAACCGTGACCACTCCCATAATACCCGCGGTTGATCAGATGAATTTCGCTCGCGTGCACCGAATCCACTAGGAGCCCGGTGCCCCAACGCTGGTGGGGCTCGAGGGCAGCGTGGGTGCCAAGTGCTACTAGGCCTAGCACCACGTTGGGGCCTGGAGTTCTCGACTGCGAAGCGTACGCGAAGGAGTCATTGCCGGAGGTATGACAGCGTTGCACGAGCGTTTGCTGCCCTGCGATCGAGAATTGGAAAGGGTAGCCTGCCGCATTATTGATCGCGGAGCTGCGCGAGATGGAGCAATCCTCAACTGTGAGCCACTTAGCATCGCTGTTCGCGACGATTCCCGAAGTGAATTCATCGGTCGCGACATCCTTGATCCAGGTGTTTTGTGCGGCACCCACGCTGATGGCGGTAAAGTATGGATCGTTCAGCGAGACCACTAGGCTTGGCGCAACCAGGTGCAGCGACTCAATACCGACCTGCTCGATGCGTCCCGCGAACGAGTAGTGAACCAGGCTCGCACCGGGAGGCTTCACGTACGCACTGTCGAGCGAATCTGAGAGCGGTGCGTCGACGGTGATCGCGGTCCCTTGAACGTCGGTGATCACGCGATCGGTATGGATCACTGTGGTGTTGCTGAGCCAGGTTTGCGGCAACCCGTCGCGAACTAGAGCGTCCATTCCCATGAAGTGGAGCCAGGCATCCGTCACCGGCCTATCGACGTGCACCGTATCCCCAACGGCGAAGCCGGCCGCATTTTCGACATGAAAGCTGTGTGCGCCGGAGGGAACGTAGGAATCTGTGATGGCGACGGATTGCCCTACACTGCTTGCCGAGCCGGTCCCTGCGATTGCAATGCCGGTACGAGGCGTGCCGGAAAACGTGAGCGTGGTTCCTCCGGTGCCTGAACCGCTACCGCGCAACACGACGCCTGAAGCCGAAATTTTGAGCTGACCTGAGATCAGAAAGGAACCTGGCGCTAAGAGTACTGCGCCGCGAACGCCATTCTGAAACGGCAATTGTGAAACTGCATCGAGCGCCCCCTGCACAGCCAGCGTGTCATCGGTGCCTGAAGGGTTCACGGTTTGCGCCACAGGCAGCTTGGGGATCGGCACACCGCCACCGCCGTAGCCGGCATACGAAAAATCCAACACATGGTCGCCCATAGGCAGCGTCGCATAGCTGAGACCGTCGGCCGTCGGCATCGCCCACTGGCTCCTTGCCGCGCCCTTTGACAGCATCGCAGCGCACGCAGCAGGTAGTGGAGGAATCGCAGGCGATCCCCCAAACGGCGCTGCGCCACCGGAACTTCCACCTGTGGATGAAGCCGAGCCGCCGGTGCTCAGTTGGGCAGCCCCCGTGCCTCCGCTCCCGCCAACAGAGAAAAAACCCGCCGTTGCGTTGCCTCCTCCGCCGGGAGAGTTGATGTCAGATGGTGCGTGGCTGCACGCGCCGAGGCCCAGGGCGATCAGCACAGGAGTCTTATAAGCGCGGCAAAAAATGGGCACCACCGAGAGCGTTCACCTTCGATGGTTCCGAGTCAACCGCGCGCCAACGGTTCTCTGGTTGCCCGCGAGCCCCAGGTGAAGCACTCTAGGGAACGTGCGAAGTCTTGCTGCTCCTATAATATCGTCTCCGTCTCCGTCTCCGTCTCCGTCTCCATCTCCGTCTCCGTCTCCGTTGCGCTGGTTGTCGCTTGCCATCTGTTGTGTGCAGCTCGCCGCGTGCTCTGGACGATCTTCAGGCGCGAACGCTGCGGGGAGTGTGGGTGGCGCGGCTTCGGTTGGCGGTGCCGCGCCGACGGGCGGTTCAAACGGGGTTGGGGGCGCAGCTGCGACGGGTACCGGTGGCAGGGGAACTGCAGCGCTGGGTGGGAGTGGAGCTGCGGCGCTGGGTGGAAGCGGAGCTGCGTCGTTGGGTGGAGCTGGCGCTGGTACCGGAGGAGGTGGCTGCGTGGCGCCACCTGGAGAGATGTTTGATCCCATCGCGAGCTTCACGTCCACGACGCTGCCGTCCACGGTGGCGGTAACGAGTGAAAGCGATTCAGGGCCTGGTTCTTTGCGCGCTGCAGTTGATTCTGCCGCTCCGAACGCCGTGATAGGATTTGATGCGAGCTTGGCGGGTAAGACAATCATGCTCGCGACTGTGATTGAGTTGAAGCAGGGAGTCATCCTGGACGGGGCACTGGCGCCAGGGCTGAGCATTGATGGCGCCAACACCACACAAATCTTTCATTTCAACGGTGATGCTCCGACTCGTATCGCTTTGTTTAACCTGCGGTTAGCTCACGGCAGTGCCGCCGGCTCGGGTGGTGCGATTAGCCTCAATGGCGGGGCAATTGACCTAGAAATTGGGGGTTGCGTGTTTGAAGGGAACCGGGCGAGCGAGGGCGGAGCGGTGCGTGTTGGCTATGCAGGGGGCACCACCATCAACGTGCACGACAGCACTTTCAAAGATAACGACGGCTCAGTCGCGGGGAACGGAAATGGCTTCAGCGGCGGTGCCATCTCCGCCACGGGCGGCAAGCTACGAATTTCACGTTGCCGTTTTGAGGCGAACCGCGGCCCTATTACGGGTGGCGTCTACGCGATTCACTCAGATCCGGTGATCGAAGATTCACTCTTTCTTAATAATCGCACGACGCGCACGACGGGTGGGAGCGGGGCCTTCTTCGCGGACGGTGGGGGACCGGGCGACTACAACACCAACTATGCTGAGCCGGCCAATCAAATCCAGGGCGAGATCACGCTTCGGCGCACGCGCTTTTCAGGTAATCACGGTGCTGGCGATGAT
>JBBRRP010000247.1:0-4280 GCA_038246305.1 Polyangiales bacterium
GTGCCCTCTACTATGGGATCGTTGTGCCCTGCGCCGGGCGCGAAGTTGTGCTGCACATGAACGCCTTTTGCGTTCAGCGAGGTGTACATGTTTTGGTTGGCGGTCTGCCAATCCAGCTGAGGCGTTTTCGCGTTCGTGGGGCCCGTGTCTCCCGAGGCCGACTCAAGCCACACCCTGAGTGGCTTGGCTGGGTTATTGGGAATCAGGGAAGCGTGGTAGTCCCACGCACCGTTCGGATGCAGGGCGTCTTTGCGCAGGGCGACAAACGAGCCGGAATAGGTGATGATACGCCGGAATCGCTCTGGCCGGAACCAGCCGAGCGTAAACGCGGCCGCCCCGCCTGAGCTCCCGCCGAGCGTAGCGCCACCTTCGGGATCGGTTGTTAATACGACGTTAGCTTCCTTCTCAACTCTTGGAAAAAGTTCGGTTTCCAAGAATCTCGCGTAGGCATCCGACACCGTGTCGTATTCGAGCGACCGTTCGCCGCCTGGGCCATTTTCGACCATAATTCCGATCATCTTTGGCAAACATTTGCCGGGAGTAAGGCTATCCAAGAGGTTCGGAATGTCGTCCGAATAACCCACTCCATCCTGCACAACGATAAACGGCGCAGGCGTACCAGGCACGTAGCCTACCGGCACGTAGACCCAGACCCTGCGCGTGAATGGGACGTTATTTCGCCCGGGAAAGATCTTGCTGTCCGCCGAATTCATGGTGAATGGGATCACCGCACCGTGCGGCACGTCTGGGTTGACTGAAAATTCGCGTGTGGCCCCGTAGGGTGTTTGCCCGATGGTACGATTGCCGTCGCCCTCCGGACTCATGTCGGGGCTCGCAATAGGTAGCGTGGGGCCGGGCGCACACTGCCGAAGGGGGGCGGCGGACGGTGTCCCGCTAGGCGTGGGTGCCGGAGTGTCACTCATAACTTCGGAAGGAGCCGCAGCTGGAGCTCCCGCAGCACCAAGCTCTTCGGACTCAATGGCGGTACTGGTGCATGCAGTAGTTAACACCACCAGCCCGAGACACCCGATCCATCGCGCTAGCTTCATTTCTTGAACGCTACCCCACGTGGGATTGAAAATCGGGTCAAACCTGCGCTTGAAATCTAGACTATCCCGCCACAGTTGCAGGTGAGCGTGGGACTTGCCTTAGACCGCTTTCGCACTTTTTTGGCGTCCTCCTCAGGCCACTCCAGGTTTCGCTTAAAAGTCGTCCCTAAGCCGCCACAGGATTCTTCCGCTCTCAAGCCGTGTCCGGCTTCCGGCGATCAGCTTGAGTTCCCCAAGCTCCCTTACGTCCGCTGCGGCGGCGGTTTGCCGGGCCCACCGAAGGAAAGCTTTTGCTGCGGCAGTTCGTCGCGCCAAGATCTACCTTGCGGCGCTCGATATCGTCAGTTAAGAGGACCTATGGCTCGATTTCGATGTGCTGGGTGGGTTGCGATCATGACGCTCAGCGCGGGGCTAGTGATGCAGTCGGGATGTTCGAGCAGCGGCTCGAGCAAGTCGCATGGCGCACCCGAAGGTGGGGGCTTGATGACCGGCATCGGAGGGGCGCCATCGGCGGGCGGAACAACCGGAACAGGAGGGCGTTCTGCGACGAGCGGTGGCACAGGCCAAAACACAGGTGGGGTGCTCAGCACTGGCGGAGGCCCCGACGCGTCGATAGGGGGCATGAGGAGCACCGGCGGCTCCGGCGGAGAGGGCGGCGTGGACACGCATTCCTTCGCAACAGCATTGCCGCTCGCAGTGGACGCCGCGAGCCCCACCGCCGGCATGCTCCCGGCTCCACCCACTTCGAAGGACTACTATTCGTTCGCTGGCAAGAAGGGCGAGGCGATCGAAATACTCACTGCCACGGCGGGCGCGCCTTTTGACCCGAAGTACACCAATCTCGTGGCCACGCTGTATGACGCAGGCCACATTCAGCTCGCGCTGAATGACGATCCTTGGCCGCGTGTCTCTAACGCTGCGGACCTATTCACGGTCCTTCCGGCAGACGGCACCTACTACATCGTCGTCAACGACTGCAGTGCACTGTTCAGCGTGAGTGCGTGCGGCGATCCATCGACGATCACTAATTTCGGCTACACCATCAAGGTGACCCACGTCGGCGCCCCCGCGGTGACCGGCGAAGGGCCTGAGCCCGCGAACGACCTCCCCGTTGGCGCCGCGGTCGTCGCGTACAGCAAACCTGCGGCGACGTATGCCCTCTCCGTTTTGCATGGTCTCTTCCAAACCTCGACAGACAAAGACTACTATTCGTTCACTGTCCCGCTCGACGCACCCGTCCCGGCGGTATCGCGCGCCCGAGCGGACTTCTGGATTACCAGCTCCGGGCTCGATGACGGTAACGGCTCCACCGCCTCGCCGGGAAAAGTCTATGTCATCGATCCAGCGGATAGCAGTACGCACATGGCGGAACTCGACGGCACGCTTTATGGCAACGCTCAAAGCGCGACCAGCGGCCCGGCGAACCTGTCGGTCCCGGTGCAACTCAATAAGCAATACTACCTCGTCGTGGAGCGTTCGTCTCAGTCGGCCGGCGCCAACGATTTCTATTTCATCCAGCACTTCGGAGGCAGCCTTGACACGCCTGCCCCTTCGCTCGAGCTTGACAGCGCTTCCAACGATGTCAGCGCGACCGCAGAGACGCTCGCAGCCATCAACCGCTCGGACGGAACTTACTGGTTCCAGGTGGACGGCCACATCGATGCGGGGCTGGCGGACATGGACTGGTACCGGATGGAGATTCCTGCCGGAATCACCACGATCAGTGGCGCCTGCCAAGCGCAGCGCCGAGGCTCTGGCCTTCAAGGCCTCAACTACCAGCTTCTGCGCAGCGACGGCACAACTTCGATTGCCGCCCAGACAGAGTCGGCCGCAACCGACAACGCGATCCCCGCGACCGCGCTCCCTGCAGGCCCAACCAGCGTGCTTTTGAAAGTCAGCGCCCAAGGAATGTCACCGACCGTGACGGACACTTCGTATGTCTGTCGGTTCCTCATTCACCCATGAGCTGAGTGGCTCAGCAGCTCGCACCGTCGGGCATTTCGGCGGCCAAGGCGAATGCACCGCTTGTTGCCGACGGTGTGCCCTTCCAGTGCCCCGGAGTGGGGCTCCAGCAGTGGGGCTCACGCTCTGCGACGGCTGTTCCTGGGGCGCGTCAACTCGGCATTGCTGCTACAACGTTCAGGATGGCAAGGTTCTTGACACGCCGCTGGCTCTACAACTCGGTGGCGACGGTGTTGACAGCGGCGACGCTCGCGACCTTCGGTTGTAGCGAACGCGTCGAGCTCGGCCGACTCGGCCAAGGAAGCGGTGTTGCTGGCGGTCCAAGTGTTACCGTGGGGGATCCGACGGGCCTCACCTGGCGCGCCGATTACGAAACCGGCGATCTCTCTCAGTGGGATCGCGAGCCAGAGGTCGTTGGAAATGGAATTCAAGTCATCAGCTCTCCGGTGCGTGCAGGTGGCTTCTCAGTTCGTTTCACGTTGCGCCCTGGCGATGATCCCATCGGCCTCGACGGTGAACGCGCCGAGCTCTTGCGATCAGCCTTTGAAGAAGAAGGAACCGAATCCTGGTGGGCATGGTCCACTTACTTTCCGGCCGACTTCGTCGTGGAGGAAGGAGCCAACAAGTGGACCATTTTTATGCACTGGGTGAGCACCACCGATCTGTATGCTGGCTGTCGACCACCGGTGGCGTTGGATGTAGCCAGTGATGGAACGGAAAACCTACGCTTGCTCGTGCGAGGTGGGGTTCCCGCGGTCTCCGCGACGGCTTGTGAGTCGCCCCCAGCTTCGGCGTTTCTCCTCGGAAAGGTGGAGCGGGGCCGTTGGTATGATTTTCTGCTGCACATTGTTTGGTCGGCCAGCGCGAGCCAGGGGCTGGTGGAATTGTGGCTGGATGGTACCCAGATGGTGATGCCAACGCGGGGCGCGACGCTCTTTGCGGGGAGATCGGTGTATGTGAAGCAGGGGCTTTTTCGGAGTGATTCCAGCGCCACATCGAGTGTGATCCAAGATGAACTACGGCGCGGAAGTGGCCCTCCGGTGGGCTTGTGAGTCATGGGCAATTGGAAGTTAGCTTGTGTAGGTTTGGTTCTAGCTCTCGCTAAGCCCGTCGTTGCTGAGCCCCGGCACTCCTTGCCACCACCGGTAGCACTGGCGTTCCACGCTCCGGCTGAGTGCGGGACGGTGGAAACGTTCGTGGCGGAGGTTCAAAACCGGTCCAAGGGCTTCGAGTTTACCGAGCAGGGCCAACCGGTAGCGGTCACGATCA
>JBBRRP010000248.1:0-4071 GCA_038246305.1 Polyangiales bacterium
AATTTTTGATGCGCTCGTGGTCGCAGATATGCACAACGGGCAAGTAGGCGAGTTTTCAGATTCCTCGACACAAATTCCCGGATTGACTGTGACTGAAAAACTCTGGATACTTCAAAAAGTGGCGTTGAATTTCCTATCCTTCGAACACCTGTGCTAAGGGAAAAATGTTCGAGGACCAGGGAGCTAGGGAATAAGCCAAAGGCACGTTCGATGAAAATAGAGAATGGGATATTAGCCACAAACGCAAAAAACCAAGGCCAACATTCCGTGCTGGAACGGTGGCATTCAATAGCACTCATTGCTTCGAGCCCAGCTAGTGAAAGCTGAATAGTTGCAACACCGATGACCAGCCAGCGACTCAGTTTCAGTCCAAATTTCCAAGAACTCGCGAAATCAGTAGCCATGTCTAACGTGGAGCTAAGGGGCGAAGCAAAAGCGCAGCTTTTGCGGAGTCCCGCTTGAGCGCAGGGTTATGCTGTTGACTCACGATAGAAACTCCATACCTTCCAAAGCGGAAACAGTGAAGGGAGAAATACTAGCTGCGCAAAACCGAGACTCAACAACGTTATGGCAATTACAGCAGAGAGTAACCAGAAACGTTGTGTCCTGGAAACGGGTAATGACGTGAAGAGCAAAATTGCTAGCATGAGTGTAATGATACATGCACTAAGAAGAAATATTGTCGTTTCGCGAAGCGGGCTGCCAGAGGCCACGAGATCGGAAAGTGATAGGTCGGTTGCCAACCAAATGCCTACGATAGCAGCACAAAAAGCCGATACGATTATCAAGCCTGCAGCAGCCCAGTTGCGGGATGAATTAGCAAGACGCATAACGTAAAAGTAAGGGGCTGCGCGCTTTTGCGCAGTCCCGCTTGACTGTGGGGTTAGCTGTCAATCGCTTATCCATACCCGCATAAACCTCTTGTGTTTCTTGCTCCAAAAGAACAACGAGCCAGCACTTTCCATTTTGTAGTAAGCAAGACTCGGGTTGTGCAAGTTCAGTTTCGGCCGCGACTCGTCAGGGCCAAAATTGCATTCCTTGGCACCGTCAAAGCAGCCGTATGCATATACCCCCGGAGGGAGAACGTCTATCCCCATCGAGAGATCAACATTGGGATATTGCTTTCCCCAGTCGATTTCATCGAGTTTCACCCACGTGAATTGGTGATTTCCACCAGACAGCCTTACCCAAAGAGCTTCGCCACTGAAGCGGACACTTTTCAACAAGATGGCCTCATCGTCAACACCGTCGCCATTGAAGTCAGCGACAGCTTTGGCATAGGCACTTGGATTGTCCTTTCGCGCAGGCTCCGCGATCTCCTTTGCTGATGGGAATCGCCATCCAGGCGGCAAATCCTGTGACCGAGCAGTAGTCGCACAAAGTGCGAGAAGTAAAAGTGAAACTACTCTGCATGATTTGCTCATAGACAGCTAACGTGAAGGTAAGGGGCTGCGCTTTAGCGCAGTCCCAGCGCAGCGAAGCGGAGCGAACTTGACCGTAGGGTTAGAGAACACGGTTAGTTACCTTTTCGATCTTTGCTCGGAGCTAAAAAGTAGGCGGCAATTTTACGCGCTTTGAAAGTTAAAATTACCGAAGCCACCAATTCAACCAAACCTAAAATTAAGCGGGTGTTATAGGACGCACCCATTTCGATAGCAAGGGATTGAATGTTGTTATTAACAAGCGCTGCGACTGAGATGTATTGGGTCAATAACGGAAGTGACTTAGCAACAAATAGCCACAAACCTAGCGCAATACATGCTACGGCTGCTGCCTCGTGAGCAGCAACACTAAGGGTGTTGTCAAATTGTGTTCGCGGAATTAGTTTATTAGCGACAGCCATTGGGAAGAACCAAAGTGCGATTGCAAAGGCGACCAGGATAGCGGAAATGATGTATGGCACGAGTGTTTTCTCCGGCATCTGCTGGTCGTCGAGGGCCGCACCCACTCCAATTAACTGAAGTGCGGAAACCACAAGCCATATGGCAAGGATACGGACAAAAAGACCTACGATCTGTTGTGGTGTCATAGTGTTCTCTAACGCTGGAATTAAGCGGCGGCGCAGCCGTCCGCTTGGATGACTGGTTAGGGCTGCGCGACACGCTCAACCCAAATAGACAAAGCTGGATGATGCTCTTCGATGGTGCCGATTGCATCAGCTAAACCTTGACCATGCAAAGGAACTGCACGCGAGAACTCGGTGACGTCGAGTCCTTGCGAACGCAACGCGGCAAGCTCTGAAGGTGAGAGGACGCTAGCGTTAACCCAGAGTGGTGACGGCGGAGTGCAGCCACACTCTTTGACGAGCTGATCGTAGCCTTGCCTGGTGAGTGCGAAATGCGGCATTTGAGCCCTAACGTAAAATTGAGGGGCGCCGCGCTTTTGCGGCGTCCCTCTCGAATGCAGGGTTAGCCCGCATGTGGATGCACAAGGAATGCGACGCCAGAACTTTTTTCAACTGCGAAAAAGCCTTTGTCATCGATCATTAGTGCGAACGATGGTGGACTTCCATGTGTGTACCCAAGCTCTGTAATTCTCGCCGTGAACTTTTCTGTGTTTGCCTTGATGTGGTCTTCTAAGTTGCGAAGCAAGCGCATGTACCAATTGACTCGCATTGTCGATTCAACAGAAGTTCCAGCAGTCGAGTAGCCACCACCCAGAGGTGCGTACACAACTCCGGGGGCAACTTGCACCATGGTTTGAACACCGGCCTGCCTCAACTGAGCGATTTCGTCATCTGTGGGGGTATGTGACAGTCCGATAATGCCGTTTATTTTCTTTGCGGAAATTACGTCTGGCCAATTCTCGTGAATTACCCGAATTAGGTCTTGTTGAGTCCACGACCCATGTGGGTATACGCCCAAACAAAACACGGAGTCGACCGTTACATGAGCGAACAACAAGGGGCCGGTTCGTTCAATGAAACCAGATTTATCTGGGTTCTGGCCAAGATGAAAATGATGAATTCCCCAATCATTAAGCAGTGGGTCTTCGTAGTCATCTCGTAAGAGGAACTTGCTGAGATGTGGGCACACATCATGACCATCCTCAAGTTTTTTCTTGAGGAGAGCATAGCCATTCACTAGGGTTGCCGGGCAAGAAAAGGTCTGCGCTTCAAGAACATTTCTAGGAGTTACGCTGATTCGCCGCCTTTTTAGATTAAAAAACTTGTATGACAAGGAGCGCAAGTCTTCGCCTGTATCAACGGCATAGCCTTGTGAAGCAATCTCATGCTCAATGTACTGCTTCCACTCGTTTGTGAAATCAACAATTACAGTCATTGGCAATCTCCGACTGGGGCTAACGTTGTTATTAACCGGCTGCGAAGCAGTCCGGTTGAATAACTAGTTAGGTTTCACTTACGCATAGCATTGGAATATTTAGTGAAAAAAACAAATGAGATTGTCCGCTTTGTTTTGGGAACGTCTTATGATTTCTCTGATCGTTTAGTGCCGGTGAAACAAATACATTTGTGGCTTCATGTAAATTTTTGGCGTAGTCGAGAAAATAAGCCTCCGCTAAATCGTCTGTACTTTTCTCGCATCCTTTATGAAATGAGGGCGAAAGGATTGATCGGGCGCACGTATTGGTGTGAGCCGTGCGATGGAAATATGTGGGAATTGGTTGTGAAACCTAACGTTCGAGGTAACCGGCCCGCGGAGGCGGGCAGCGTAAGCCTGGCGCGCGACAGTGGCGAAGCCGCTGCGCGCCAGGCTTACGCTGCCTGCCGTAGCGGGTCCGGTTGACCGAGTGGTTAGGCGAATGCGCGTCATATGCCTTCTTGATTTCGAAAGTAACCAACGAGTGCGTTTGCATGGCCGTGCCCCATTTTGTGCTCGCTCTTTAGCCAAGCGACCATCTCCATGTGCTTGAGGCTTTTTTGATTCTTCAAAAGATCAAACCAATGACTTACAGGAAAACCATACTTCTTTTCTATTGAGAGGAAGTACGATGCCGGACCTTTTACCTTTTCATTTTCAGACATGCTTCACTCCTTGCTTGGATTTTTCGAGAACCAGAATATTTTTCCAAGATCGCTATCTCTCATCCACAATGAAAGCCACATAAATA
>JBBRRP010000249.1:0-4066 GCA_038246305.1 Polyangiales bacterium
AGGGACCTGCAGAGTTAGGGCAGCTGCTCGTGAAATCTGACCAGCTCGGGCAGTGCCTCACCGATCGCATCGTGGAGGTCGCCGTGCAGCGCCCGAAGAGCGCCGAAGATGCTCCTGCCATTGCAGCCCTCCGAAAGAATCTCGACGGCACGCAATTCTCGCTGCGCGAAGGGCTCCTCGCATGGCTCGGCAGCGGCGCGTTCCGCTACAGAACAATTGAACCCTACACCATGCAGGTGATGCCATGAAGACCAAAGCGCTTTCTCGTCGTTCGGTGCTGCTCGGTTCTGCGGGCGCGTTGGTTGCCTTGCCTTGGCTTGAGGCGATGATCGGAAAAGGCGCTCGGGCACAAGCAGCGGTGGTTCCGAAACGGTTCTTTGTGGGTTGGGGAGGCGTAACATGTGCTCGCGGAGAATTTTCGACACCCACCGTGATCGGCCCGAACTACGATCTCAAGCGAACCCTGATGCCACTTGGCGCCGCGAAGGATGATGTCACACTCATCACCGATCTTCGACTCCCACCCAACGGCCCGGGGAGCTACGGCGGAGGTTCGGGTTCTTTCCACAATTGCACGAATAGCCCGCTGCTTTGCGGTGTTTCGGATCCGAATGATGGCAACCCAACGCCAAAGGGTGTCACCTCCGATCAGGTGGTGGCCGACTTAACAGCCACTGATTCTCGCTTTCGCTCCCTCGAGTATCGCGTCCAGCTGCGCAATTATCGCGAGAATGCCAAAGCTGGCACGATGTCGATGCGAAAGACGGATCAGGGCAGCCTACAACTGAACCCACCCCAACCAAGCCCCATGCTGGCTTATGACAGTCTCTTCACAGGCTTCACGCCGCCGGCGGCGATGCCAGGCATGATGAAAGATCCAGCCGAACAAGCTCGCCTGTTGCGCGACCAGAGCGTGCTCGACAAAGTTTCCCAGCGCAGCCTGGTGTTGCTCAATCGTTTGGGCGATGCGGATCGCAAAAGGATGCAGCGCCATTACGACGAGATCCGCGCGCTTGAGCTGAGAATTTCCAGCACCTTTCAGGGTGCCACCTTGAGCTGCAGTGCCCTCCCACGTCCGGGAGCCGATCCCACCACCGCCGAGGCGTACTACGGCGATCGCATCGTGGGTTATTCGAACGAGCGCGAACGAGCCAAGCTGCTCAATTCTTTGATCCACATGGCTTTTACGTGCGATCTCACTCGCACCTCCACGCTCCTCATGACCTACGCGCAATGTTGCATGGACGCGCAACCTCTCCTCAACATGGAGAAAGTGGTGGATGTGCACGAGCTCGGGCACGGCGGCGGCACTCCCGAACAGACCTCGGATGCAACGGGCTGGCACGTGGAAGTGTTTGCGGAGCTGGTCACGCTGCTCAAAAATACGCCTGAAGGCACGGGTACAGTCCTCGACAACACCGCCATGTTCATGGTGTTCGAGGGCGGTGACGACGCCGGTAATCCGCACACAGGTGACAACATGTGGATGCTGATGTCTGGCGGAGCGGGCGGACTCAAACGCGGCCACCACGTGCCCGGCAACAAGAAACACCCACTCAACGTGACGATCAGCGCCATGCAGGCCGTCGGCGTGCAAACCGATACTTTAGGCGAAATTTCAGGGCGAATGCCCGAACTGTTCGTTTAATTCATACACTTCATCACTACGAACTCATTCGCGCCCTGGACAACATTTTGGAACGGCCCCGGTTTGGCTTTGCCATCTTGAGGGATCATGGCCCCAAAGAAATCTGAGACCACACCGGGCACAATCTGCGCGCCGACGCTAGCGGGATCGAAATCCACGTTGAGCGCGAGCTTCCAGGTTTTCCGATCCAGCGCCGCCGTCATGGCCGGCGAGGTGATGCTGTGCATGTCGTGAGATTCGTTGTGGACTAGCCAGAAGGCGCGCCACTCTTCTAGAGTGAGGCCAACCGCGGAAACCAAATGGCGGAAGCTTGCGGCGCTTGCCGGTTGCGCTGGGCCTAAGTCCGCAAAGACGGCCGCGGCCAGCGTGCCGGTGTCGTACTGCGCGAAAGGTGTGAAGATGTTGACGTTGAGAATCGCTGGGGTTTTTTCGAGGTAAACGTTGTAGTCGGTGAGGTTGTTGACACTGCCTGCACCGGGATACGGCAGGCTGATGCTGCCGCCGTCATTGTTCAAGAAGATGCTATTTACGGCGATGTTGTTGGGTGTGCTCTTCACCCGATCGGTCACCTTGCGGAGGAAGTAACCCTCGGCACTCGCACCGTATTGATCGCTACCCACGGTTTGCGTGATCAGGTTGTGCACGAGCTGTGATGTCGCACCGTCGTGCACATAGATGCCGTTGGCAATATTGCCGACAAGCACATTGTCGTCGACCAGAGTGGGCGTGGATGGACCAAGCTCAACGAATACACCCTGCCTGTTCCCTACGAAGGTATTTGCCCCAATGCGTGCGCCACGATTGTTCGAGTCCAGGTAAGCACCCGTCGCATTGTTGTCGATAAATAGGTTGCCCGTGATCTGAAGACCCGTCGACATGTGCACCTTGATCGCGGCCACCTCAGCTGCACCTGGAGGATCAAGCCAATTATTGCGAGCAAAGACGTTATTGGTGATCGTGATGCCCACGCCGCGAAACTGCATCATCCCATTCGTGCCATTATCCCCGATAAAGTTGCCGCGAATGATATGGCCGTCGGTGGTGCGGAAGTCGGTCTGATCTACCCCCTCGATATCCATCTTGCCCCTGACTTCGCTCTCGCTTCCAGAATCAATACCCAAAGACTGAGCACTTCGGATGATGTTATTTTCAATGATCCAGTGGTTGCCACTCCGCGTGCCCACCATGCCGGCTTGTTGCTCAGCGAAGGCATTCGAGTTGTAAAAGCCGCCTGGATATTGGTTGGCGCAGTGCTCAATTGTAAAGCCACTCAGCGTGATGTAGCCGAGCCCGCGCAGATGCGGGGCGAAAACCCGGCGTTGCGTGGTGAGCTCCACGAGGGAGGTGGTGGGGGCTTTGCCATCAGGAAAATGGACGGAAATGGATTGATCCGTGGGATCGTAATGCCAGGTTCCGGGCCGCATCAAGATGTCCGGGCCCGCCTGCACTTGCACCATGCGCTCGCCATCCACATAAACCTGGCCAAGCGTGTAACCAGCTGGGTAGCCAGATTGCCTAATGAGCAACGGATTGGGACCATCAATTTGGCTACTGTCCGTAAAGAGCGCCGGATCTGGAACTGCCGTAAAAATGCCGTCACTCGGTGACGTCCAGGTTGGCGTCCAAACATCCGATCCCTTCAAAACGACCTTTTTCCCCGGCTCAGCCATATAGGTGATCGGCATGCCCGCCACGCCCCCGCGTGCCGGCGCGACTCGCCCGCGATAAATGCCTTCGTGCACCAGGACCGTATCCCCGGGCAGGGCCACTTCGGCAGATTTTGCCACAGTCTTCAACGGTGTCGCTTCCGCGCCGTCGTTGGTATCCAGCCCGTTCATCGCAACGTGTAAGACGTGACCCATCTTGGGCACAGCTGCGGCGACCGACGTGGGGACACAATCAATCGTGCCTTCCGCAGCCGGCTTGAGCGGCTTGCCTACAGCCGGTGTCATGCTGGGCATGTTGGGCACCGGAGTCACCTTCACAGGCCCCGCCCCACCCGTTGCGCTCGAATTCATCCCAGGATCGGGCTTGTCGGCGACCTGAGTTCCCCCACACCCCGAGGCCAATTCGCTCGTCGCGAACAAGAGCGTGGTCAAGACAACATAGCTGGTACTGCTAGTGCGTGCTGCAAGCAACATGAGCGGTCCATTAACAGAGATCCGCCTGCATTCACAGGTCCTGCAGCCATTCGGCGCCGCGACTGCGCAGAAGATTTTGAGCATCCACGATTGCGGCCAAACTTATCCGTGACGCTTATGTCAAAGTCCAGCACAAGATAGTCAGCATGCTCTCATCGTTGATCACTGCGTAACTGTAATTTAGCAGCGACCCAACCTTCCGTCATGGCGTCGAGCCTCTCGAGACCACGGGCGAGGGTGATCCAACCTGGATCGCGACTGTATTTGATGTGGCCGC
>JBBRRP010000250.1:0-3857 GCA_038246305.1 Polyangiales bacterium
CTCGTCGCCCATTTGACCCAGGTGCCCGCCCTTCCCCCCATGGCCCCCCCCGATGCTTCGGCGCTTCCGCCCGACATTGAAGTCAACACTTCCGACTACGCAATTGGTGCCACCGTTGAGCGCGCCAAGGAGTACATCCGTGCCGGGGATGCTTTCCAAATTGTGATTGGGCGCACTTTTTCGGTGGCCACCGACAACGCTGACCCCTTGGACGTGTATCGCGCCTTGAGAGTGCTTTCTCCCGCGCCTTATATGTATCTTTTGGAGTTACCAGGCGATGGCAATATCGAACGCACCGCAATCGCTGGGGCCAGTCCGGAAACACTCGTGCGGCTCGAAAGTGGCAAAGTCACACTGCGTCCGATAGCCGGCACGCGGCGTCGCGGACGCTCTGAGGAAGAGGACGCAGAACTCGCCGCGGAAATGCTAGCGGATCCAAAAGAACGTGCCGAGCACGTGATGCTCATGGATCTCGCGCGCAACGATGTAGGGCGAGTGGTCGAGGCGGGGAGCGTTTCATTGCCGCAGCAAATGGTTGTTGAACGCTTCAGCCACGTGATGCACATCGTGAGCGAAGTGGAGGGCAAGCTCCGCGCGGGCCTTGGGCCCTGGGATGTGCTCAGGGCCACCTTCCCCGCAGGCACACTGAGCGGCGCACCCAAAGTTAGGGCGATGCAGCTCATCCGCGAGCTCGAGCCACGCCCGCGAGGGGCCTATGGCGGCGCCGTCGGTTACGTCACTGCGAATGGCGAACTCGATTTTGCGATCGCGATCCGAACTGTGGTTATGCGTGGCGGGCGCTTTGAAGTCACAGCTGGGGCTGGCATTGTTGCCGATAGCGTGCCCGAGCTTGAATGCCTCGAAACCAGAAATAAGGCGCGCGCAGCTTTGGCTTCGATCCATGCTGCACGCCAGGCACGCCGCTGAGCGCTATGCAACACTGGGCGCTTTCGTGGGTTCCTGAAGGGCTCAGGCCACCCCTTCAATTCTTGCTGGATCCCCACACACTGGGGCTCTTGGCTCTCTTCTCGCTCGGTACGTTTGTGTTGAGCGCGATTGGCGTCCCCTGGTTTTTTGCGAAAGTTCCGGCTGATTTCCTGACACGACGCGAACAGAAGGAGCTTGGCATTGTCGAGCGACGGAGTCTCTCGCGCCTGCTGCTCCGGCTATTCAAGAACATCTTCGGATTGATCTTATTAACGGCAGGCTGCTTGATGCTCGTGTTGCCAGGTCAGGGTTTGTTGTGCATCCTGGTGGCGCTGTTTATTCTAGATTTTCCCGGCAAACGGCGCGTTCAACGTGCGCTCCTCTTGCGCCCCGGCGTGCTTTTGCTCATCAATCGGCTGCGCGCCAAAGCGCATGAGCCGCCGTTGGAAGTTCCCGATCCAGAGCATCCACCGGTTTCTTCGCGTCGGGCTGGCTAAGTGGCTAAAGCCAGCCCGCGCGCCGATACCACTCTGCCGTCAGCTTCATGCCTTCAGCAAACGGGACTTTTGGCTCCCAGCCCAGCGCGCGACGCGTTTCGGTGCCGTCACAAACCCATTGCGAGAATAGGTCATTACACTTCTCGCGCGTGAACATCACTGCCTGCTTCGTTGCCTTGCCGTAGAGCTCGCTTCCGAGCGCCAGTGTCTTCACCACTCGCTGCGGAATCGGTAACCGCAACCAGGCCCGCTTGCCCACCGCCTGCTCCGTCGTCTTTATCATCTGCTCGAATGTGTACACACCCCCATCATCCACAAAGAAGGCGCTTCCGCTCGGCACATTGGCGCTCAGCGCACGCACACACGCGTCGGCGGCATCAGGCCCGTAGATCATGCTAAATTTCGAGGTTAACGGGTTCGTGAGGGGCAACACGCCATTCTTGACCGACTTGAAGAAGATCAAGACCTCGCGATCCCGAGGCCCGTAAATCGTGGGCGGGCGCACCATCACCGTGTAAAGCCTATCCGAAGCCCTCAGCACCACTTGCTCTGCCGCTAGCTTGCTCTTGCCATAGGTTGTCACTGGGCTCGGCACGCGAGTGGATGGCACCGCGTTGCCCGCGGCATCACTTGGCCCGAGCGCACCCAGACTTGAAACGAGCACAAATCGCTTGAATTGCGGCCCCGCTTGGAGTGCCGCCGCGACCGCATTCTCGGTGCCTCCTTCATTGATGCGAAAGAATTCGGCCGAGCTGCGCGCCTTCACGAGGCCTGCCGAATGAATCACCCCTTCCACGCCCGCAGCCGCTCGGCACACACTCTCCCGATCTTCAACCGCACCGAATACAAGTTCCAGATTCGGAAGCTTCTTGAGAAAGCTGGTATCGCTGGAGCGCCGCACCAGCGCACGCACTTGGACACCGGAATTCGCTAAGCTCTCGGCGATATGCGAGCCCAAAAAACCTGTTGCCCCGGTGATAAGAACGGTCACGCTTCACAGCTCCTTTTCGTAGATTCGGTACGTCTTATAGATCTTGCCGCCCATGAACTTGATCGCAACATTCACCGGAGCATTGTCTTCTAAAGTCCAGGACAGCTCACCCCACCTGAAGCCAGCGCGAGCCCCAGCGTTATTCAGCTCAACGTACATGTAGGTGCTGAGGCCCGCGTATTTTCTGACATTTCGATATTTCTTCCGAATACCAAGAATCGCGAGGCGTGCTGTCTTCGGGCGCTCAACCTTCAAGCGCCACAACAGCTTGGGTAAACCGAAGGGGAACAATTTCCCGCGAAAATCCGCGATGATCTCGTTGAGATTAGGCAACGCCACGGCCACAGCAGCGGCCTCGCCGTCCACGTAGCAGATCTGAGTGAGCTCGGGCACCAAGAGAAGCTTGAAATCCTCTGCCATCTTCTTGAGCTCGCTCTTGGTGTACGGAATGAATCCCCAATTATCACTCCACGCATCGTTGAAGACATCCATCACGATGCCCACGTCGCGTTCGATGTGCTGTTTGTCTGCGTGGCGTGACGTCACCTCGGAAAGTGCTGCGATTTCGTCGTGTGCTTTCTGGGCACGCTTAGGCACATCACCGACGCTGTAGCGCCAGGCATACAGATCCTTGAGCTTCGCAAAGCCTGCCTTCTGAATCAGCGCAGCTTGATAAGGAAGATGATGTGGCATCAAGATCATCGGTGGCATGTCAAAGCCATCCACCAAGCAACCCATTTCCTCATTGATACTGAGGGACATCGGGCCGCGCATGCGCTTGATGCCGCGAGCTCGAAGCCAACCTTCGGCCGCGGCCAGTAGCTCGTTCACCACTTCTTGATCGTTGATAGTGTCTAAGAACCCAAAGAAGCCGACGCCATCGTTGTAGCGCTCGAGGTGCAAGCGATCGATTTGCGCCGTCGCCCGGCCCACACACTTGCCATTTCTGTGGGCGGTAAAAAACTCCGCCTCAGCGTGCTCAAAGAATGGATTCTTGTGACTCAAACGCTGAGACATGTCCAAATCGAGCGGGCGCACGAAGTGAGGGTCGTCTCGGTAGATGTAATCCACCACGCCCAAGAAATCGTTGAGTTTCCCCCCGACGCCAATCCTGCGAATTTCTACGCTCATGATTGGAGAGGCACCTACGGCTCAGGCGCGGCGCCGTCAACCTGCTGCCTGACGACCCACTGACGACCACCATAGGGCGGCGTAGATCTTGATTGGTTTTTTGGGGTGCGCAGTAGAGTCGTGCTCCCAAACCTGTCCGTAACGTCTCTCTCAAGTCGAACCAGGTAGTAAGCATGCTCTCATGATCCAACGCGGGGCAGCGCGAAATTTGCAGTGTTGAAATAATGTCGAGGGGGAGCGTTTGGTGCTTGCCGAGTCGGCGTGGTCATGATCAGAGGATCAGATGACGGAGCCGATTGATATTGAGACCC
>JBBRRP010000251.1:0-3802 GCA_038246305.1 Polyangiales bacterium
CACCATTTGGTCAAGGTCTGCGCGATGTTTCTTCTGAACGCAATTCCAATAAACACCAACCGAAGAGCCGGATGCGGGAAATTCGCAAGTCCGGTTCTGTAAGGAGCCCTGGGTGGCAACACCCAGGGTTTACTTGATGATTCTGCGCGACCCAATTCACGGTTTGGTTTCTTTCGAAGGGGCCGAGGAATCGATTGTTGAGGCCCTGCTTGAGACGCGCGAAATGCAACGTTTGAGGCATATTCGCCAGCTTGGCCTGGCCTCTTTGGCTTACCCCGGCGCCGAGCACACGCGATTTTCCCACGCGATTGGCGCCGCCCACGTGATGAAGCTGCTCCTTAACCATTTGCGCACGCTGCACGAGGCGCTTCCATTCTGGCAACGGATCACTTCCGATCGAAAAGTGGAGGCGCTCGCGGCCGCGCTGTTACACGACTTGGGACACGGCCCCTTCTCTCATCTCTTCGAATCCGCGCTACCCGAAGGCGGGCGGCACGAGCAGTGGACGACGCGGATCCTGCTCGACGAACAGAGCGAAGTGCATCAGGTCCTGCGCAACTACGAGCCAACACTGCCCAAACGTGTTGCCGAATTGGTCAACGGACAGCACGAGCTTCGCTACCTGGCACGTGCCGTGAGCGGGATCTTTGATGTGGACCGTTGCGACTACCTGCTCCGAGACGCTTATTTCACGGGTGTGGGTTACGGCGATTTCGACCTGGATTGGTTCATTCGCAGCCTGCGCTTTGGAATACCCGACAATGAACGCACGGCGCCCCCGTTGGCCGTTGACGGTGCGCGCGGTTTGCCGGCCATCGAATCGTTCGTGCTCTCGCGTCTGTTCATGTTTCAGCAGGTTTATTTTCACAAAGCCTGTCGAGCCAGCGAGTGGATGCTCACGGGGATCTTGGCACGCCTCCGCACCCTCTTGTGTGCGGGCAAACGCATTTTAGCAGTGCCTCCGGCGTTGGCCAGCCTCTGCACCACTGGCGAGGCCACACTCTCAGAATATTTGGACATGGATGATAGCTCGCTCTGGTACAGCATCGGCCAATGGCGAGCGGATCCCGATCCGGTGCTTTCGGATCTGTGCGAACGCCTGGTTTCGCGACGATTGTTCAAAACCTACGAGCTCTACGGCGACGCCACCGAACCCAGTGCCAAGCGCCAGGCGTTGGAGATCGCGCGCCGCCTTTGCAAAGTTGAAGGGCTCGACCCCGACCTCTACGTAGGCCTGGATACTGCCGCCATCGCACCGTTTGATGATGGCGACGAGCCCCTGATGGTCATTTTCCCCGAGGGAGAAACGCGGCGTCCTGGCGAAGTTTCTTTTTTGCTGAATCGCCTGCGTGGGGAACGTATGGAACGTATTCGCCTGATTTTCCCACCCGAGATCCGAGCTCCCCTCAAGGCTGAGCTCGCCGCCCTCAAGCTAGCGCCGTAACCATGCTCCGCCGCCGCTACACCTTGGCCTTTGCCACGCTACTCGGTACCGTGTTGTGCGGCGCCGTTGCCCAAGCGCGTCCAGAAAAGGACGGAGTTTATCACCGCTTCGACGGTGATCTCGCTCTACGCCTGTTCGCCGGCCCGCACTTTGACTTGGAGAATCAGAGCGCACGTCTCGCTTTAGGAGCAGAAAGTCATTTCTTTTGGAGCATTGGCGTATACGGGAACTACGAGGAACGCCTGAGCCACGCGAACCGCCAGCCTTCCCTGGTTCGGGCCGCAGCTCTGGGCGTGTCCCTGCGTCCGCTCTTCTTGCTGCGGTTCAAGGAGAACCTGGAGCAAGGGCCGGCACTCCTCGATTTGACACTGGATTCCTTGAGTCTTGGATTCGGCGGTTTTGCGGGTCAACCTGAACACGGGAGGATGGGCGATTTAACCGGTGGAGAACTCTGGCTTGAGCTGGGAATGCCGTTAACAAAAAGCGCTCAGGGGCCCTGGATAATGATGCAGAGTGGGCGGCGTTTCGGCGGCGAGGAAGGGTGGTTCCTGCGCGGCGCATTGAGTTTTGATGTGTTCTTCCTTTCGCCCGTGGCGGCCGCGACGCCTGGGTATTGAGTCGGCTTGCCAACTGGCGGTTCACCGAGCAGAGTACCTTCACGGCAAATGCGTACCCTTTTAGCTCTCCTATGTCTGCTGCTTGCCAGCGCACTTATTGGCTGCGTAGCAAGCCCCGCGCACGGCAAGCTGAGCGCACACAGCCTTGCCACAACCCACGATTGGAAAGCGTGCCGACATGGCGTTCCCGATTCGGTGTGTGTCCAATGCCACCCGGACCGGGCGCAGGCTTACAAAGACCGCGGGGATTGGTGCCCTGAACACTCAGTGCCTGAATCACAGTGCTTGAAGTGCCATCCCGATCTTGATTTTTCCCCGCCCAAGGCACCGCCCAAGGGCGCCGACGTGAGCGAGATCGTGAAGGCCGGCGAGGCACTGCCCGCGCTCGAGCCCCATGTGGTGCCCGGCAGGATTACGATATTTGACTTCTATGCAGCCTGGTGCACGGCTTGCCGCAAGCTGGACACCTATCTTTACGCGCGAATCGCACAGGGCCTCCCAGTTTCAATCCGAAAGATCAACATCGTGGATTGGGATTCTAAGGTTTCCGAAAAGTGGCTAGCCGAGGTGCCAGAGCTGCCCTACGTGATCATCTATGGGAAACGCGGCCAAAAAGTGAGAGCCTTTTCAGGTACAGAGTTTGGCCCTTTGGAGGAAGCGCTCGCCGAGGCCGCACGGTGACGCCACCTGCATTTTGCGGGGCTGCCAGTGCAACCACAGTTGCGCGCTGGTTGTGGTCCACAGTCGTAGCGGCACTGATCATCGCTGCGCCTCAGCGCGCCTTAGCGTGTGCTGGCTGCCGCAATCCGTCGATGCCGAGCGCCCAAGGCAGCCGCGGTGAGCTGGACGCGAGTGCTTGGCGAGCTGGCGCCTCCCTGTCTGCGACGGCCATTCATGTCATCCATACGTCCGGCTGCGTTGATGTGACTCAATGCACGGACGTTCCCATCCAGCCGCAGTACCTTCACGACCAGCGTATCTATCCCATCGAGCTCCGGCTCTTCGGCGAATACGCGCTCGGCGGCCCCTTGGGGCTTGAACTCCAGCTTCCCTTCCGCGCGGTGCACACGACGATCCGCTTCGAAACGCTCAATGGCCAGGCGTACACGCCACTCGATGCCAACGTGCACCACCGCGACGAAACCATTTACGGCCCCGCCGATCCGTCGCTCCTGCTCAGAGTTGGGCAGAAAGTGGGAGAATTCTGGCTGGCGGCGAGGCCCGGGCTGTCTGTCCCGCTAGGGCGAACCGTGGAAGATCCGTTCGAGCTCGGCGACGTGGGTCTCCGACACCAACACATCCAGCTGGGAACCGGAACCTTCGATCCCCTGCTGCTACTGGAGGCAAGCACTGCGCTTCGAAGCGTTAGCTTGGATGCATTTGCTCAAGGCCAAGTATCGCTCTGCAACAACACACACGGCTATCGAGCGCCCACGCGGTTTTACGCGGGTGCCCACGCCGGGACGGACATCACCCCTGCGTTGAGCGCCAGCCTGGGCCCAGAGGTCAGCCACGACAACGCAGAACGCTGGCATGGGGAGATCCGCCAGGATGGCCTCTTGGGGCGCACGGAACTCTTAGGCGCGCTACGCGTGGGCTACAAGCTCCACCTCACAGAACTCAGTGTTTCGCTCCGTGTGCCCCTGTGGCGGCGGCTACTCGAAGGCAGCGAACCCGCGGGTGACTTTCAGAATCCGGCGATTATTTCGTTCGCGGTGACTCAGTCAGCTTCAGATTAACC
>JBBRRP010000252.1:0-3746 GCA_038246305.1 Polyangiales bacterium
GCAACGCGGTGCAGATGTGGAAGACTTTCAAGTCGGCGAACGTGTGTGCCCAGTCGTCGCGAACGGCTGGCATTCAAATTTGCCCAAGCGCAACAACTTACGCCAAACACGCGGTGGCCCCCTGGATGGCGTACTCCAAGATTACATTCTGATTGACTCCACCGATTGCGTGCGACCTCCGGCTTTTCTTTCTGATGTGCAGGCGGCAACCTTGCCGTGCGCGGCGCTTACGGCTTTCAGTGCGCTCTTTCGACACGGAGCCCTACGCGCAGGCCAATTCGTGCTGACACTGGGCACGGGTGGCGTTTCGATTTTTGCGCTTCAATTTGCTAAAGCGATTGGCGCCAAAGTGATCATTACCAGCCATTCCAATGAGAAGCTCGAACGAGCTCGCGCCCTGGGGGCAGATTTCGTCGTCAATTATCGAGAAATGCCGGCTTGGGGCCGGCATATCCGTGTGCTCGCGGGCGGCGAAGGTGTGGACCATGTGATCGAAGTGGGCGGCCCGAATACCCTGAGCGAATCCTCGCAAGCCGTGCGACCCGGGGGCCAAATCAGCCTGATCGGCGTACTCGCTGGCAGCCTGGGAGACGTTAATCTGTTACCCATTTTGATGCGAGATGTGCGGCTGCAGGGCGTGTTTATCGGTCCGCGCTCAAGCTTCATCGAGATGAATCAGTTCATCGAACAGCATCACATCTTGCCTGTTGTCGACCAAGTGTTCGATCTCACGGAGATCCGCGCCGCTTTTGAACACCTCGCTACAGGCAATCACTTTGGTAAAGTGTGCTTGCGCATCTGCGACGCACCCGCTGTGAGTTAAAACGGAGAGGCGCAACCCGCTCGCCGCGCCCTTCCAGCCGCAAAACAGATAGTAAGCATGCTTACTACCTGTTTCGATGTTTTAGTGTTCCGCTATCGCGCCACAGATCGTCAGCGTATTAGTTGCGCCTGAGTGCGAGCGTGTGAGTGCCAGCGTGTGCCTTAGTGCGAGCGTCGATTGCGCCGCCATGCCGTGCCGCCCACTGCCAGCCCCAACAAACCCAATACGCCGAGTGATACTTTGTCGCTTCGCGCTGGGCTCGCGCTACAGCTAGCCGAAGCGTCGCCTTCGGCATTGCAGGCGTTTCCTGCACATGCAGCTGAACCGCGCGCAGAGACATCGACAGAAATCGCCAGCTGTGCCTTCAGTGCATCAATGCATTTCTGCCCGTTGTTATTAGTGTCCACGTACTTTCCGTCGCAGAAGATCGCACCTTCCGGCTTCGTACATTCCGCTTCGCACTTGCCCTTAACCGTTGCCTCACAACTCGCCGAGCCCATCGTTTGGCAGGTCAACTGGCAGCTGGCGTTCGCCTTGGCTTTGCACTCCCCCTGACAGGCAGCGTCACACTTCGCGCTGCAGGTAGCTTCCGGCTTAACAACTGTGCAGCTTGCGTCGCATTCACCAGAAGCAGTGGCTTTGCAGGAGGCCACACACTTGGTCTTATCCGCCGCGGCGCTACAGGAAGCGTCGCACATGCCTTCAGCACGCAGCGTACAATTTGCCGAGCAGTCGAAGGCAGCGGGCGTGATATCACACTTAGCTTTGCAGGCCGAGAGATCGCAGCTTCCCGTGCATGAAGCATCCACGGACGCATTGCACATCCCCTGGCAGCCCACGTAGAGATCTGCAGCACACGACGCCTCCACACTGATCGGTGTGCACTTTGCAGTGCACCCGCCCGCAACTTCAACTTTGCACTGAGCGTTGGCCTGGATGTCGACGTTACCGCAATCGGCGAGCGAAGCGTGCGCGGGAGCGGCTTCGAGTAGAGAGAAGGTTAGACCCAACGGTATAGCTAAGTGAGCGAGTTTGAGGTTCACGAGGATCCTTTGGATAGGGGTTAAGAAAACAAAAAGGTAACGAACTTAGACGTCCACGGGGCACTAAACTTCAATGGAGACCCCCAGTTGGGGCCCAATCCACAAATTCTGAGAAGGGGTCGGCATCGAAACCAGGGCAAGCCCATCGAAGCATTGCTCAGTGTGTGCCAGAGGCCTTCGCGCGGACCGGGCTCACAGCGGTGGCCCCAAAAAACCGACGGTTGTCGCGAGCCATGCGCTGCAGAAGCTCCGCGGGAGCAAAACGCGAGCCAAATTCTGACGCGAAGCGTTCAAGCTGACGCACGATTGCCACAGGGCCTACAGCGTCAATGTAGCGAAATGGCCCGCCTCGGAACGGAGGAAAGCCGAGCCCCAGCACCGCCCCAATGTCGCCGTCGCGCGCGGAGCGCAAGATGCCCTCCTCGAAGCAACGAACTGCCTCATTGATGAACGCAAACGCGCAGCGCTGGGCGATCACACTCTTAGCAAGAGTCACCTTCTTCGGCTGCCCAATCAAGGAATACACGCTCTCATCCACCGGCCGTTTGCCTTTGAGCTTCTTCGAACTGTACGTGTAAAAACCCTTCTGATTCTTGCGCCCCAATCGCCCCTCAGCCACCAAGCGTCCGACTGTCTTGGGAGGCGACATACGATCGCCAAAGGCGTGGTGCAGTACCTTGCCCACCTTTTCGGCGACATCAATTCCCACTTCGTCGATCAAGGTGATCGGGCCCACCGGGAAACCCCACTCGACTAAAGCTTCGTCGATAGCATCGATCGCCAACCCTTCGCTCAAGAGGTACGCCGCTTCGTTCATGTACGGACCCAGGATCCGCGTCGTGTAGAAGCCCGGGCCATCATTCACGACAATCACGGTCTTTCCCTGATCTTTGCCCAATTGCACGGCTGTTGCTGTGGCAAAGGGCGCCGTCTTTTCAGTGACAATGATTTCGAGCAGCGGCATCTTATGTACGGGCGAAAAATAGTGCATCCCGAGCACACGCTCTGGCGCGCGGCTGACCGCGGCTATTTCGGCGATGGGCAACGAAGACGTATTGGAAGCGAAAATCAGCTGCGGATGGCCATTTTCTTCGGTCTGCTTCAAAACCGAACGCTTCAGCTCGATGTCCTCAAACACTGCTTCTATCACCAGCTCCGCATCTTGGAATCCAGCGTAAGAAGACGTGGGCGTGATCGTGGCCAACAGTGCGTCCCGTGCAGTCGGCGTTAGCCTGCGGCGAGCGACACGCTCTTCCAAGATGCCGCGGATATAGTTCATACCGCGACCCAGTCCCACATCATCGCGATCCTTCAAGCGCACCGGGAGCCCAGCCTGATCCGCCGTGACATACGCCACACCAGCCCCCATCAGTCCCGCACCTAGCACGCCCACTTTGTGCACGGGCACCGGGCGAACGCTCGGATCATCGACGCCGCTGTCCTTTTTCTGCTCGTTCGTAGCAAAGAACAGAGTCATCAATTCGCGGGCCTCGGGCGTGACCACGAGATCGCCGAACGCCTGAGCTTCAGCCTGGAGCCCACGCTCAAAACCCTTGGCCAATCCCACGCGCACCACTTCCAAGATGCGTTCGGGCGCGGGATAATTGCCGTGGGTTTTCTGGCGTAGCTGGCGCCTGGCTTGATCGAACAGCACCTTCCTGCCGATTGGATTCTCAACCAACAGCGCCTCAACGACAGCCGCTTTGTCGAACCCCTGACGCGATGAGCGCCACCGCCCACGGCGCCCGGACTCACTCATCTTCAGTGCCAACTGCGCGGCCACCTCGACGACAATCGCCGCGGGCACCACGTCGTCCAACAGGCCCATCTTTTTGGCACGTCGGGCATCGATCTGTCTGCCTGTGAGCATCATGTCGAGC
>JBBRRP010000253.1:0-3687 GCA_038246305.1 Polyangiales bacterium
GGATTTCCAACGCATTGAGCGGCGGTCGTTCCGGCAATGAGACCTCAGCATACACCACCACCGTAACGGCTTGGAAACGCAGGTCCCGATCCGGGTCCGAGTAGACGCCCGCTAACGCCCCCACACGTTCCACTCGGCAGCCAGTTTCTTCGAGTAGTTCGCGTTCGATCGAGCTGCGCAAGGTTTCGCCCCATTCCAGGGTTCCCCCCGGCAGCGCCCAGAGTCCCGTGTCAGCGCGACGAATCAGTAGCCAGCGACCATCCGGTGTGCGTGCGGCCGCAACAATCCCGACCACAGGTCGCCGTAGGACATGACGAGCCACTTCTTTGATGATACCCCACACGCCGCGCATGATTGCCACGGCGCTGAGCATGCCGGATCGACTCACGAAATCACCCCCCTCCGCGTTCCTTCGGCTTGGGCTGCGGCCTTTAGCGAGGGGACAGCACGCCATGGGCGTCGGCGATTGGAGCGCCCTCGTGTGCCTCGGCATGGTGCTTGGGTGTTCGCGTGGGGAGCCACCCGGGCTGAGCGATACGCGGACCAGCGTCACGATTGAGCTTGGAAGCGCGGGTGCCAACGCTCGGAGCGCGCAGCGCGGGGAGGGTACAATCGATGATAACCTGCCGTTTGTTCCGAACGGAATCAAGCTCGGAAGTGTCGCTTGGAGAACCTGGATTTATACGGATATCGGGCCCAAGCGCACCCGTTACGGATACTTGCGTGTGGGCCAAATTGTGGATGCGCGTGGCCCGCTGGCTCAGAACGAGGGCTGCCAAGGTGGTTGGTATCGGATCAATCCGCGGGGGTTTGTGTGCGTCGGTAAGGGGGCAACGCTCGATCTTCAGGATCCTTTGCTGGCTATGTCCAACGTGCGCCCCGTGCGCGGTGCGGCTTTGCCGTTTCGTTATGTCCGAGCCGGTGACCCGCCACCACTTCTCTACTTTAAGGTGCCCTCCCAGGCTGAGAGTCTGGCGATCGAGGGTGATCGCAGCGGATATAGTGCGATTTGGAAGGAACGAGTTCGTGCACTCGGAGTTTTTGGGCCCACCGAAAGCTGGGGGCAAGTGCCTGCCTTTTTGGAAAATGGCACGAGCCTCATCAAGCCGTACGGAGTCAAACAACCTCTGCGTTATCAATTGCACGCCGGCCGTGCCGGGCGCGACAGCGGTTTCGCCCTGCAAACAACCTTTGAACACGACGCTCGCGTGTTCGGCCTGACCACTGAGAACGATATCATTGCTCTCGATAACACCTTGGCGGCTACAGAAAGCCGATTTTCAGGTATTCAACTGGCCGCGGGCGAAGACCTGCCTGTTGGGTTCGTGAAGCTAGCGATGGCAACTCGCTATGTGCTCTTGCCAAGCGGCGAAATGCGAGTCACTGAAGCGTTGCCGAAACGCGCTACGGTGAAGCTAACGGGCCATCGGCGTCAAGCGTTTTACGAAGTCACGGATGGGTCCTTCGTGCCCGCGGAGGCGCTTCTCGTCTTGCCCAAACGCGACGTGTTCCCGAGTTTTGCCACGGGCACGCGCAAGTGGATCGATATTTCCATTCTGAACCAAAGCTTGGTGGCCTACATTGGGCACCAGCCCACCTACGCTACTCTGGTGAGTACCGGGCGCGGTGTGCTTGCCGATCCTGAACGGAGCCTGGCAACGATTACGGGCACGTTCATGATCCACACCAAGCACCTCGCCGCTACCATGGACGGCGATGAGGATAGGGCCGATTCTTTAGAGCTTAGAGATGTGCCATTTGTGCAGTATTTTCATAAGGGGTACGCCCTCCACGGCGTGTATTGGCATGATGATTTCGGTAAAGTGCGGAGCCATGGGTGCGTGAATCTGTCGCCGCGCGACGCCGCTTGGCTTTTTGATTGGACCGATCCCGAGGTGCCGAAGGATTGGCACTCGGTCATTAATCTCGAACGTGGAACGGTGGTGCACATCCACCCTTAGGGCAGAAGGTCTACCCGGTCGGCGTAAACCTCAAACTGAGTCGAAGGCTCGACGTTGTCGAGTGCGAAGGGTGCTTCAAGCACCGTCCCAGCTTTGGGCGGCAACTCCGTTTCCAGGCGAACCGTGATTTCTCCCAGCACGAGTGGCGGTTGAGCGATGGGGCGTTTGTAACTGACCGGAGTTTGCAGGGCGCGCCAGCGGAGTGCCATGTCCTTTGCCGCTGTGCCGGTCGCATTGAACACACAAGCACTCACGGTTCGTTTCCCGTTTGAGTTGTGAACGGTGGTGTCGCAGACGATCACGCTGCCCTCGGCCCAGAGTAAGCGCTGGAGATAGGGGGCCTCGTTGTCGCGGAGAGCATCTCGAAGCTTCAGGATCGCCTCCTTGGCGCGAGGATCTCCGAGGTACGCTAGCATCATGGCCGCGTGCATGCGAACGGGTCGATGGTTGGCGGCCAGAAGTTCGAAAAAGCGATCAGCTGAAGCGGCCTCGTCGCCTCCGGGTCCGATGTCGCCTGGGACCGGATTGTCGACTTCGAATTCGCTGCCTTCGCCTTCCACCTTCCACTTGATCGCTCTGCCAGCATCGAGCGGTCCGGCGTAATACAGCACTTTATCCTCGGTGAAGTGGCGTTCTTTGCCGACACCGTCAAAGAAGCGAACCGTGAGGTTGATCTCGCTGAGCGCCTCCTTGCCGTTGTTCACAATGCCAACGTCCACCACGAGCAGGCTCTTCCGCCCCTTGGTTTTCCCTTTCTCAGAGAGCGCAAGAATGCTCATGCGCTCAATGGGTTGATCCCATAATGCAGAGCTCGGTCGTAAGCAGCGGCAGCTTGAGCCCACGCTCACCTTCGGCTCAGTCGGGTTAGGTTTGGGTTGCACTTTCGCAGCTGCGGGTGTTCCGCCGCGCGTACCTTCAGTCACATGCGTTGGAGTCGGAGCGCCAAACAGAGGCGCTTCGTTCGCTGGTAAGCGTGCCTCGTCTGTTTGACTTGGGTGACCCGTGAGAAGCCAGTGCGTCGAAAGAACCGTCGCCAACGTTGCCGCCGTGAGCGTGATGACGATAGCCAGCGTGGTTCGTGGCAGCACCCCTTGGAAGGTGGGGAGCTGAAGGCGTTTCTGGGTACCGGCGGGCTCCGCAGCGCTGCGAAAAAACCCGGCAAAATGCCGCTCAAGCTCGGCGAGAAAGATCATCCGAGCTGCCTCGGCATCGATTGGCGAAAAAGCCAAACGGCGATGTGTGGTGAGCCCCAAGCCCAGAATGACGGCCGTTCCCACCAGGCAAACCAAGAGGGCGGATGCGGGAGTCACGCTGCCCGTTCTCCACCCCACCACCATCGCGGCAACGCCAAAGCAAAGCGCAATCGAAAGGACAGCAGTGAAGACAATCCAGCGCTGCCGGCGAAGCTCCTTAAAGGCCGCAGGGACTACCGCCTGAAAACTGGTGAGGGTGAGTCGATTGTGAGGAGCCAGCGTGGGATCCAATTCAAGATAGAGCTGAGAGCCCTCCGCACGTGCTTGAAGCAAGCGCGCCCAAGGGACGAGCAGCCCATGGCCCGTTGTCAGCGCGGCGGGAGCGTAGTCACTGCGGAACGCGCTCACCCCTAAGAAGTTAAGCGTTAGCCCTGAAGTGCCACATTCGACCTCTACGGCACCCACGGCGTTGCTGCGCGCGGAGGCGACAGCTGTTGCTGAAAATTTCATACACGGGCAACGTGGACGTTGCC
>JBBRRP010000254.1:0-3668 GCA_038246305.1 Polyangiales bacterium
AATTTAAAGGGTTGCGAAAAGTGTCGGAAGAGTTCAAAACAGGGATTGGCCGCTTGCGGATTCCGCCAGCCGCAACGCAATCGCCCCAAACCAAACCCACTTACGAGTTTAGAGTTCGTTGCCGCGAGGACCTTATGAGAACAGCACAATCCCTTGTCAACACCCTGAGCCTTTTCGCAATCAGCAGCGCCTTGGGCGCGTGCTCCGCGAGCTCCACTGACGACTCATCCTCTGCCATAGCGGCCGCAACAGCTTCGGGCTCCGGGGGCAACGGAAGTGGCCTCGGCGGATCGAGGGGCATGATTGCTCTGCCGCCGACAACCGGTACCGCGTTCGATCCTAACGCGGGCCTCGGGACCCCCAAGGGCGATTGTAATCCGCAGTTGATCGGAATTGTCCGAGACTTCAATTCGGCCGAATCTCCGGTGAACCCCCATCCGGACTTCGAATCCTTCGGTAATGATAAGATCACCCCAGGGCTCGTGATGCCGAATCTAGGAGCAGATGGCGCACCGGTGTATGCTGATCCGCAGCCCCCTGGGAATCCGCAGCTTACTAACGCGACTAACTTCAAGCTCTGGTACAGCATTAATCACCCTGCCAACGCTAAATTTGAGTTGGATCTCAACAAGCCGCCTGCGACTGCCATGTTGGTTAGGACGGTTTTGGCGGATGGCTCGACCGAATTCGCGTCCACCAGTTTTTTCCCGATCGATGGCATGGGAACTCAGGCGCAGGATAAGCCCTGGGGGCAGAAGGATGCCCAGGGCAATCCCGTCATTGCGCCGTTTCATAACTATCATTTCACGTTCGAGCTCAATACCAAGTTCGTCTACCGAAAGGGCCAAGTCTTCTCGTTCTTTGGTGACGATGATCTTTGGGTATTCATCGATAAAAAGCTGGCTGTCGACGTAGGAGGCCTTCACCCTCAGGAGGCCGGATCGATCGCGCTGGACACGCTTGGGTTGACGGAAGACAAGGAGTACGATCTCAACATTTTCCACGCCGAGCGCCACACGACGACATCCAATTTCAAGGCGACGACGAACATCACGTTTTCGAATTGCAACCCCATCCTGAGATAAGTTGCCGTTGTTTAGTTCATCTCTGAGGCCTGGTACCGGAGCGAGCCAAGCGAGATTTCGCTCATCCGTTTGACGTTTCTGCTGTCGTTAACCGTACGGTGCGATGCGGCTTGACGCTGGTTAATGGCATCGGGCATAGTTCCGCCGTCCTAGCCGAGGCTAGGTGGGCCGCGCCAGGTGGAGCGGCCGCCGCGTGGAGATGTCATGGCAAGAAAGCTTACTTGGGTTGCTTCGGGGTCCGCTGCTTTAGCAGTGTTTTATGCTTGTTCGTCACCGACGCCGAGTGTGCCGCGCGGTGGTGTTGAGACGGGTGGCAGCACAGTCACCACGGGTGGAAGTACCGCGGGCGGCACGGGCGGAACGATTGGGGCGGGCGGCGTCGTCGGCGCAGGTGGTACTACTACGATTGCGGGTGGCACCGGTGGTAAGGCGACGGGGGGCACCGCAGCTGGCGGCACGGGTGGTGCTTCCGCAGGCGGTGCAGCGGGTGCAACGATGGCTGGCGGAACCGGCGGTACTCCGTTTCCGGATCCTCCGAACTCTGATTCCTTCCAATACATGTCCACCGGTGAGCGTGGCTGCAGCAGCGCGAATGGTTGCGCTGGCAGTTGTGCGATCGACCTCACCGCTGCGGGCGTGGGCAAAGCCTATCGAGATTTTTGGGAGGCTCCCACCGGCGCCAATTACCCTGACAATAGCGTCCAAATCCCGAGCATGACGTCTTGTCAATACTCGCCGAGGTTCCCAGATAATGCCAATTTTAAGGGTGTTCCAATCCTGGGTGGCCTTCGTGGCCACGCGCTGGACAACGCCACAAAGTTCAATGATTTTGGGGACAATTACGGCGAACGTGTGCGCGGATTCATCAAAGCACCCGCCACCGGCAACTACACATTTTGGCTAGATTCCGACAACGCCAGCCAGCTTTACATCAGTACGTTTGTCCTCCTCGGTGATACCAAGTCCGATCCTAGTAAGGCCACAGGGGTTGCCTTCGTGGATGACTACACGGTGCAGGGCACGTTCAACGGTGCGGGGCAAAAATCTCAAGCCGTGGCGATGGTACAGGACAATTACTATTACTTCGATTTCTTCCACCGAGCTGGTGGAGGCCAGGCCGATCACTGGGAAGTCCGGTGGACCAAGCCTGGCCAAACGATGACGTTTGAGACCGTTCCTGCGAGTGTCATCTATTCGATAACGCCCGGGGCAAACAGCCCCTCGTGCCCAGCTCTTGGTACGGGTGGTACGGGCTCCGGCGGTAACGGTGGTGCGGGTAATAACGGTGGCGCCGCAGGCACCCACGGGACGTGAGCGCGGCCGCTAGCGTTCGAGCGCGACCCTGCCCTCCCCCACCCCCCTAGTGCGAAACGCCGAACCAGGCGCCTCCACAAGCTAACGTGAAGGCGACGGGGGCCACGGCCAGAGCAAAGACGACGGCGATCGGGGCCGTGATAGAAAGCACGACTATTAAGAGCGTGATCGCGATGCCCGTGGCAATCGCGGCTTCGAGGACGGTAGCGCGACCACTCGCGCGGGCGACCAGAAAGCCAGCGGCCGGAAATGCGCTCAAAACAGCTCCGCCGAGTAGCACAAGTGGCCCTGAGGAGCGGACGTCAGCCTCATCGGCCAGGCTAAAATCCACGCCCAATTGGTGCCCCACGTACACTGAGAGCGCCACGGAGCCCAGGATGACACCGAAGGTAACGAACACCCCCACCGCAATCCAGAACAACGCGAGTGGCTCCTTCTGGCGCTTGAGCGCTCCGCGCATTTGGCTCAAGGATGGCGGCTGAAGCGTCCAAGAGCGGAGTGCTTCGGGAAGCAACACTGCTTCAGGCGCGACATCGCGAAGGGCGGCATAGGCGAGCACGGCCATGAAGAGCACCAGGGGGATGCAGAGCAGCAGCACGCCTGGGCCGCGCGCAAACACAAGGTAACTGAAAAGACCGTGGAGCGAGGTGGCGCCGAGCCAAGCTAACGCGAACCAGCGCCCCCTTTGCTGACCCCCAAAGCCAAGCGCCGCACCCCACAGACCCGCAAAAAACAAATGCGCGGCGACTGCGAATATTCCGCGCGCTAGCGCCAGCCCAAGATTCTGAGCGAAGGCAACCCCGAGCACCGCATCAGCACTCGCAAAACCTGCGGCGGCGACGGCTGAATACAACACGCCCGCGCGGGCATTCATGATGCGCCCGGTGGCGAAGAGTGGCCACAATGGGAGCACTTTAAGGCCTTCTTGCAGTGGCGCTTTGACTAACAATATAGCCAAAAGGCCGGCGCCCAACGGTGCTGTTTCAAGATAGGTGGGCAGGTCCGCCCAGCCTAGGAGCAGCTGCTCCAGATGAAAACTGAGCGCCCCCAACAACGCTCCAGCAATGGTTACAGAGACGAGCACACGGCGCAAAAAGCGTTGTGTATGGCTGATTTGGCTCCACAACCAGGCTGCACTGGCTAACGGCAAGAGCCCAAGCAATAGCCCAAATGCAAGATTCACGTGACCCCGCTCAGAGCTCGTGCTTCCAACGGCTTGGCCATCGGTGCCTTAGAAGTGCAGGCCAAGGACGGCGGTGAAGGTGGCGC
>JBBRRP010000255.1:0-3655 GCA_038246305.1 Polyangiales bacterium
ACTAGAATCAATCCCATCCAATTCTGGGCCGCTCGGCGCGATGCTCGCCGGCCCAGGGCGCGGAGGTTTCTTGGGATCGTCGCCAGTCATGACTGCCCGTAGCTAGCCGTTGCCCACTCATTCCGCTCGGGCAACGACGCCTTTGAACATTCGTTGCGTGCGTGCTAGCTGCTCGACCTGCTCCTTCAGAGCTGTCGAGTCTTTTTGCGTGATAGCTTCCCGCGTTTTGATGACGACACTGCGCGCCTTCGCTATCGCATCCCGCCCGAAATCCGCTGAGCCGACGACACGCTCAATCTCAGGAAACATCTGCTCAACTTGCTCCATCAGCGTCTCGGCTTCTTGCCGGAAGCCTTCGAACTTATCATCTGTTCGGCGCTCCACCATGTACTGATCTGCGTTAGTCAGCATGTTCTTCAGTTCATCCGGGGTGAGCCCACTAGAGGCGGTAACCTGAATGGACTGCTCTTTGCCGTTCTCGAGATCTTTGGCAGAAACACTCACAATGCCGTCGGTGTTGATCTCGAATGTGACTTCGATCTCAACTTCGCCCTTGGGGGCACGCCGAAGCCCAGTCAGGATGAACTCGCCGAGCAGTTCATTCTCTTTGGCTTTCGCGCTGTCCCCCTGCATCACGATGATTTTTACGGCCGTTTGGTGATCGCGACTGGTAGTGAAAATTTTGGCGCGATGTGTGGGGACAGTCGTGTTGTGCGGGATGAGCTCTTCGAAATTGCTGCCGAAGGTCATGATGCCGAGGGCGTGCGGGGTAACATCCAGCAGAATCATCTCTTGGCGATCTTCGACGAGGGCTGCTCCCTGAATGGCGGCGCCGAGCGCGACCACTTCGTCGGGATGGACTCCGCGATTGGGAGCCCGCTGAAAAAAGGCGCTGACTGCGGCTTGGATGACCGGCGTGCGGGTCATGCCACCCACCAAGATCACATCTTCCACTTCTTTCACACCGAGCTTGGCGTCCACCAATGCCTGCCGGCAGATATCGATCGTGCGCTCGACGAGATCTTCCACCAAGCGTTCGTAGGTGGCGCGATCCAACACTCGCTGCAGATGAAGTGCTTCGTTTCGGCCCGTCGAGATGATGAAGGGGAGATTGATTTCCGTTTCCTGAAGTTGCGATAGCTCGCACTTGGCTTTTTCAGCCGCGTCACGCAGACGTTGCAACGCCATGCGATCCTGCCGCAGATCGATACCGGTTTCTTCTTTGAAACCTTCAACCAGCCAATCCATGATTCGTGCGTCGAAATCTTCCCCGCCCAAGAACGTGTCGCCCGTGGTGCTGATCACTTTAAAAACCCCGTGCGCCCCGATTTCCAGAATACTGATGTCGAACGTGCCACCACCTAAATCGTAGACGGCGACACTGGTGTCGAGATCTTTCCCGTATCCAAAGGCTAACGCCGCTGCGGTAGGTTCGTTGATGATACGAATGACATCGAGCCCGGCGATGGCTCCGGCATCTTTCGTAGCTTGGCGTTGGTTGTCATTGAAATAGGCGGGGACTGTGACCACCGCCTTCTTCACAGGCTCTCCCAGATAGTCCTCAGCAATCAGCTTCATCTCCTGGAGCACCATCGAACTCACTTCAGGTACCGAGAAAACTTTGTTGCGAAGCTTGAGGCGAACGTCATCGTGGGGGCCCTCAACGATCGTGTAGCTGCACGTCATGATGGCGTTTTCCACTTGAGGGGATTTCCACTTGCGGCCGATCAAGCGCTTGGCCGCGTACACGGTATTCTCGGCGTTGGTGATCGATTGCCGTTTGGCGATGTGGCCCACCAAGCGTTTGCCGGCCTCCGTGACGGCTACAATACTTGGAGTTGTCTTGTATCCGCCCCGGTTTGAGATGACGGTAGGCGTGTCGCCCTCCAAGATAGCTACACAAGAGTTGGTAGTTCCGAGGTCAATTCCGATGACGCGATCCATGGTGCTCTTCTCTCGCAAGACTAAAAAGGGGCTCCCTAAAGCTCACCATGCTTCGCCCGCTTCAGCCAGTCCTTGATTTGCTCGTCTTCGGGAGCGAGGGCCAGGGCGCGCTCAATCTCCGCGATTGCGCTAGTTTTCAGCCCTGCGGCGAGGTAGGCCTGGATCAAGGTTTGGCGGTAGCGCACGATGTCGGGTTCTAGGCGGACGGCTTTGCGCGCAAATTCGACGGCGGTATGCAGCTCGTCGCCCGCTCGGAGGGCACAGGCAGCGACCTTCTCGAAAACCTTACCTGTGGGCTTGCCGCGTGAGGCTTTCTCGTACGAGCGCGTGGCTTCAGCAAAACGGCCAGTGCGCTCTTCGTAGCTGGCTTGGGCGAGGTAGGTGTCCGACATTTCCGCGTGGGCGGTCATCTCCACTTCTGCGAGGCGTGCTTTCAGCACAGGATCCTCGCCAGACAGGTTGAGTGCGAGTCGGAGTGCCGAGGTCGCGCTGACGGGCTTATTCGCTGCTAGCGCCTCATCCGCCAGCTTGACGTAGTGTTCTATTTGTTGTTGCCGAACGAGGTTGACGCGTCCCTCGTAGCGCCGGCGGAGGCCTTCCGCTGCACTCGATCCCTGCTCTGCACCGGAGAGCGGCCGAGGCGAAGGCCGAGGCGCTGGGCCCTTGCTCCCAGCTCTCAACCTTCTAGAAGCGGCTCTGCGGCGGGCCTCTGGATCGGGAGTCGTGTCATAAGTCTGGGTCTGGCCTTCCGGGTGCTGGTCTTCTGTGTGATTCGGAGGGGCTGTCGCTCCCGTATCCCGGAAGCGAGCCTCAAGATCGAGCAAGGTTTGCGCCACGCGATCGGGACGCTGGCTGTCTGTGAGCTCACGTTCAAGCTCACGAGTTTTCTCCTGAGCCAGTAGATACTGGTCGTACTCCGTGCGCGCGGTAACTCGCGTCAAGACGTCGTGCGCTGCGGTGATTTGGGCGAACACGCGCTCCAATTTGGTTTTAAAACTCCCGAGATTCTTGCCGAAATAACGATCCGGATGAAAAACATTCACCGCATCGAAATACGCTGACTTGATCGCTCTGCGGTCCGCGTTGTGCGGAACCTGCAAGAGCGCATAGTGATTCAATTCCGGAAGGCCGTAAAACGTGTCAAGCACTTTTCGCCGCCGGTCAACGTCAAGATCAACAGCTTCATCCAGCTCTGCTGGATCATAAAGTGAGGATGGGGGGTACACCTGCGGACGGTGCTTGCCTACAGGGTTGCTGCCCGCCTGCTCGGAAGCGTCCGCGGTGCCGTATTGGATCGCGCCCAGCTGCTCCAGCCGTTCGAGTAGCTGCGCCAGGTGTTCATCGGAGACACCCGTGGCGGCACTGAGCTCAAGGACGTTCGTGTGCCCATCCACACGTGAGAGTACAAAAGCCTCTTCCGGTCCGATCGGCAGACTCCGGATATTGGTACCCGGAGCCAGGCTGGGGATCCGAACGTCAGGTGGTGTCTCGAACAAACTCACGCGTAATCACACCCCAAAATCAGAGAAGGACAGTGTAGCGCTTCCCTTTTGGGCACCGCAACGGCATGGACTCTACCTTGCGCACTTTTGTGCGCTCCCCAACTTGTCCGCGACCTCGCTCTCAAAGTCGAACACAAGATAGTAAGCATGCTCTCATGATCCAACGCGGGGCAGCGCGAAATTTGCAGTGTTGAAATAATGTCGAGGGG
>JBBRRP010000256.1:0-3627 GCA_038246305.1 Polyangiales bacterium
GCTGGCTCTTGAGCTCAGCAGTCGGTCGTGCTCAGCGCTCTTTGGCCATCGGTGTCCTGGTGAGCAGGGGGCAGCGCCTCCTCGGTCAACTGGCCTGGCATTTCCTCTACCTCATTTCGCCAGTTCGATTGTCTTATGCTCTCACCCGCTTTTGTCAACTTACACAAATTTTCTGACACTCCCCAGCGAGCGCGAGGTCGAGCTTTTCGTCATGGTGCTTGGCGCCAGCAACTATACTTTCGCTGAAGCCACCTATTCACAGAAACTCTCGGACTTTGTTGGCTCGACCGTGCGAGGGCTTTCCTTGGAAGAAGGTCTTAAGTGAGCTCTGGGCCGATCGACTGTTTTGACGCTCAGCTGGAGTGATTCCACGCGTTCACGGCCAGTTCTTGCCTCCGGCTTCTGGCGACCAGCTTCTGTTCCCCAAGCTCAATGCCCACACTGATGAGGGTGTGGGCAACCCCAAGCTCGGCAAGCCCATTCCCGGACCTCAGTGCGGAGATCTATCGGTGCCTGCACAACGTGGGCTCTTGGCCCTCAATTGGGTCGGGTTCACCACTCCTTGAGCTTCGGTGACCTGCTTAGCAGGGGTCAAAGCGCCGCCGGCTAACCTGGCCTGCTCTTGCTTCTGCTCTTCAGTTCCGACCGATTTCTCAGTTCGAATGGCTATGCTCCCCGCGTTCCATTGGTAGAGGCCGCATGGTCAACCTCAACTGTTTCCCCTCAAGCAGCGGTTCGAAATGGCCGTTGTATGTGAAACAGGACTCACCACGAGGATGTGTTCCACCCACCCTACAATCGGATGACCTAGATGAGCGCAAGAATTAACAAGCTTTGGCGGGGGCTGAGTGTACTTCTTTTGGGGGGCGTAGCGTTGCTGTGCTGCAGTACGGCGCAGGCGGCGTTTGGGTACCGAGCGACCATCACGATAAAAAAGGCCCTCGTCGGAGTGAGTGGCACCTCCGCAACGACCATTACTGATTACGCATTCCCTTTTCAGATCACTGCGACAACCACGACTTTCAAAACTGTCGCCAACGGCGGGCGTGTTACCTGTGCGACGGGCTGTGACATTGTCTTCCGAGCGCTTGACACGACGACCTGCAACGGCGCGGCCAGCTGTACGTTGAGCCACGAGCTAGTCAGCTACGCGCCGACAACCGGACAGATGCTGGCGTGGGTCCGCATCCCCAAGGTAAAAACCATTTCAAATGCCGCTGAAACCGTGATCTACATGTATTACGGTGATTCGAGCATCACGTCGGCCACTACCAGAAAAACCGATGTTTGGAAAAACTATCAGGCCGTTTGGCATCTCGACGAAACTGGGAACCCGGCAACGTCTTACGACAGCAGCCCTAACGCCCGTAACGGCACCACTTCCGGAACCCCCGTCTCCGCTACCGCCCAAGTTAATAGAGGGTTGCAATTTAATGGCTCGCAACGCGTGAGCACCGCGACGTCTACGATGCTGTCTGGGAGCAGCACTTTTAGCGTCGAGACTTGGACCTTCGGCAACGACGATTCCTTTGGTCAAGCGATGGTGGCGCAGAGCAATACAAACACGGTCACCAGCACTAGCTACGTGTTCGGGTTCAATATTTCCTTCCAAGCTGTCCCTACGCCCCCCGGTTCCAATTACGTGACGACCGTCGTCGATACTACAGGCCAAACAACGGCAGCGCAGAACTGCGTGATCGCGAGCCTGGCCTTCGGTACCACACATCACTACGCTTTCACTTATGATGGGGCTAATGTTAGGATCTACTACGACGGCGTGATTCAGAGCGGTTGCACCTACGCAAAGACGGGCACTATAGTTACCAGCAGCAAACCTGTGACTCTCGGCGGGAGAACGAGCCCAGGTACCGGTGATCTGCTGTTTAACAGTTATCTAGACGAAGTCCGTATTTCAAGCGTAGTTCGTGACGATGATTACTTCCTAACCGTCTATAATCATCAAAATGTAGGGGCCACGCAGAGCAACATTCGGACACTCGGGGCGGAAACCGCCGTCACCGCGGGCATGTTTGGGGTGGAGTTCCTGGGAGGCCGTGCGGTCACTTTGCCCAACGGGCAGGTGCTGCTCGGCTGGGAAACGGGGCTTGAGCAGGACAACCTCGGGTTTCACGTATTGCGGGAACAAAATGGCGTCGTCACCCAAGCGACGAAAGATTTAGTGGGCGGCTCGCTGTTGCGGGCGATGGTTGGTGGAAACGGAAGTTCTTCGTATTTTTGGCTGGATTCGCACGGCTGGGGAGCTGGCCCGGTGCGTTACTTCGTGCAGGATGTCGATGAAAGCGGGACCAAGGTGACTCACGGCCCCTTCCTGCCCAAGGCTCCCCGCACGAACACAAATCCTTTGCTGAATGCCTGGTCTGCACAACAACAAGGCTCTGGGCTAGCGGACGGCGCGGGTGCCTCTGCCCCGGCTAAGCTTCTTTCCTTGTCAACTACGGCATCCGACACGAGTACGGCACTCGAAGCGAGTACGGCACTCGAAGCGAGTTTTGTGACGGCGCGCTCGATGGACTTCGCCGGAGTGTCAGGGCCACCGCTGATTAAGGTAGGCGTCACCCGGGGTGGTTGGCAGCGTGTAACGGGATCCCAGCTGGCGGAGATTGGGTTTCCTCTAGCCGTGGCATCGAATCAAGTCGCGATACTGAAGGACGGAGCTGATATTTCGCGCTTCATCGACGACGGTGCGGACGGTACTTTTGACGCACAGGATGCGTTGGAGTTTTGGGGTGTTGGGGAGCCAGGGATCTATGCGAACGAAGCCGTATACGCAGTGAGCTGGAATGGGCCGACTGGGCGAAATGTTGCACATTCGTTCACGGCGACGCCGGCGATGAGCGACCTTGGGCCCTCGGGTTTTTCCACATTTAGCGAATACGCGGAGAAGAAGTTCTACCTAGCTGCGCTGAACAACGGCCCAGAAGATAATTTCATGGGCCCGGTGATTCGACCCTCGGGGCTCACGCTGCCGCTCGCTACACCGGACGCGTTGGGAAATACGGATTTACGCCTGCAAGTGGAGCTGCGCGGAGTGAGCCTCTTACCGCATCAGGTAGAAATAGCGTGGAACGGCATTGCGCTCGGCTCGGTAAACTTTGCGAACCGAGACGAAGCGAGCTTTGAGAGCCCAGTCGGCGATATTGCCGCGGATAACGTCCTCAGCCTAACGGGTAAGGCGGGGGATGTGGATTACTCCGCCATCAAGAGCGCGAGGATCTTTTACAACCGTGCGTACCGGGCGGTTGGGAACGAGCTCAAGTTTTCGGCACTTGGCGGCGACAAGGTGACGCTCGGAGGGTTCAACGAAGCGGGAGTGCGCGTAGTGGACGTCACCCGCCCCGCGCACCCCCTGGAGCTCTCCGTGTTGGAGTTTGGCGCCCCGGGCGATGTGAGCGGCAAGATAACGGTGCCCGACAGCGGCCCCCGCGAACTCTACGCTTTCACCCAGAGTGCAACGAAGGCTCCAGCTTACCTCAAGCACTACAAGTCCTCGGCATTGAAAACGGCGGGCGCAGCCGATCTCGTCATCTTGAGCCATGCCGCTTTCATAGATAGGCTCGCGCCGCTCGTGGCCCAACGTGAGCGCGAAGGCTTGCGCGTCGTCGTCGA
>JBBRRP010000257.1:0-3451 GCA_038246305.1 Polyangiales bacterium
AGGTGGCACGCTCTATGATTCAGAGCGGCGCCTTCCCGTCACTGTTGCCGCATAAAACCTCACCCATTTCCTTCGTCTTTTTTCCTTGCGCACTCATGGGAAGTCCGCTGCGACTTGCGATGAGCTGCGGCACCTGCTCATCCCCGCAAGACCCTCTGCAGCCAGGGCGAGGACCACGCGCCATGGCGGTGTTTGTAGCGCTCAAGGAGTCCGAATGCGAGCAGCGCCGCGACAGCGTCCCAGGCGTGCGATGCGTTTACCGAGTCGCGCCTTATCGATAGACCGCAGCTGATCTCCGAGCGCGCGGCTGGGGCGGTTTCCCACTTTGACTCGGGCTTCGCCAGGGTAGAGCGTCGTGACGTTGCTGGTAACAGGCATTACGACGTCGCTTGGGGGGCAATTCCTTTTTCAGGCGCGCGTAGACCGCGGGGTCGAGCGTAATGCTGAGGTGAGCCGGCATTGTATGCAGGATGTGCTGCTGGTCAAGCTGCGGCAAAACATCAGGGTTGTTAGGGAACAGGCCGCGCTACTTTCGCCGGAGCGCTCCTTTGAGGAGTGCTTTGACGCTATGCCTGGCTAGGGATGGGATGCTGAGCAGGCCTTTGGTGAGGGTGCCAGTGAGTGAGGCCGCAAGTGCCATCGGCGTTGAGCCATGGGCCTCAATCGCCACGCGTTCGCCGGTAACACTATCTTCTAAGGCCCCGCGCGCCACCGTGCGCGAACCATCCGAACGGATTTCAATCACCATCCGTGCCACCACAGGGAGCTCTTCGGAGGTTTCCAGCGCGCCCGGAGCTCCTTGCGAGCGTGTCAGCGAAATAGCGGGTGTTGGCGGTTTTTTATCAAAGATTCCCATCAGCCGCCTTGGTCGCCAGGGAGCCCCGCGCGCGCCTGCTTATTCCGCCACGGCTTCCAGCTCTCGGGATGAAGCAGCGCTGCATCGCAGTGTGGGTAGCGTTGACCTGCGTAGAAATTTTGCCCGGTGCCAACGTGCACCAAAATGCGTTCGTGCTCATCGATAAAGACACTTTCGTTGAGGCCTTCCTTAACTTCTGCAGGCCAAGCGTACGCTACGAATCGGCGCTCTGCCCGTTCTTCGTCTACTTTTCCTGCCTGTTTAGGATCGGAAACCCAGCCACCCGCTTGAGCTGGCAAACAAACGATGAAACAGTAGCCATCCAGCCTCAGGCACGGACCTTCGGGGAGCGGCATCAGCAAAGCTCCACGCGCCATCGTCATCGGTGCGGAAAGGGGCGCATTTTTTCCCCTAAGCGGCGTGCGGCCCGCGAGCTCTTCGATGAAGGCCGCTGAACCAATCCGATCGCGATCGGGGTCGATTTCGGCCTGTTCTCGCATCACATCTTCAGCAAATAGAAGTTGTCGCAAGTGCGACACCGCGCGCTCACCACTGGCTCGCTTGCCGGATTCAACGATGCCAGGTAGCGCTTCTCGAACCGTGAATTTGAGCAGACCCACCAATGCCAGGGCACCAGCTCCAACGGCCAGCCAATGGCGAAGGCGGGGTGCTGAGGCTCCTGCGGCAGACAGATAGGCAACGAAGGCAAACGCTAGCGCGAACGGAGCCGCACGGGACCAAAAAACCGAGAAACCTGCGAATGCGAGCGCAACTGCAACCAGCCGATCTTTGGAAGGAGAGCTCTCGGTACGCTCAACGGTCTCGGCCATGTTGGGGGCGTGCCAGAGGCGCCCTGCCGGCACAAGCCTTTGGTGATTACGAACTGGGTGTGCGTGGCGGCTTCAGGCTGATTTGGCCATGCTCCGCCTCACTTGCTGCATCACTGGGGCGGAAAGAATACGTGACCAAAGGACGCTCTGCGAGGCTCAGCTTGGGCTTCAATACAGGTCGAGAGTGAGCTTGGGAGCTGATGGGCTCGCGCCAGCTTTCGAATGAGGCAGGGTTGGTAGCGTCGAGGACTGCGGCGCGAAGCTCAGGTGGAGGATCGGGCAGCACGGTACTTTGGCTGTATCGACAGTCGCGCGGCAACGTTGAGCCGAGTGAAAGTGGTGGTGATGGGAGAGTGCCTCCGAGATCCCAAGCTCCGTCAGATCTATCGTCTGGCCAGGAAGAAATTCGAGGCGGAGGGGGCGGAGGGGGCGGAGGCGGCGCAAAGCCTGGCGCGGGATCGGTGGGGCGTTCGTTCTGCGGGGAAGAAGGCCTTCTAGCTTGCGGACGGCTCGGGGCCGGCCCTGAACCATCCAGTGCCTGCTTCTTCGCGTGCAAGAGTTCACGATGGGCCTCATCCCTTTGGGCTTGCAGGCGGCGGATGAGCTCAAGCGAGCGCTGTTTGTCGAGCAGCAGCTTATCGACACTTTCACTGGAGGCAACGAGCTGCCGTTGCAACTCACTCAGGCGATCTCCGAGATCCATCGCAGGGGGACGGGCAGTGGGTGCCTCATCGGAAGCCTGGTGGGCTGTGGATGGAGCCAACTTAGCCAAACTTCCGAGCCCAGGATCGGTCTTGATGCGCTGTCGGGCGACGCTATGTCGGCGTGTGGTGGGTGGCTCAGATTTAAATTGTGCACGCTCCTCTGTGGCGCGCGGTGAGCTTGTCGGCGCTCCGGATTTCAACCTGGCCACCTGTGCCAAGACTTCATCGCGCTGGCGGTAGGCCTGCGTCAGTTCGGAATCGTGCTCCTCAATGAGCAGCGCTAAAAATTCGTCGTTCTGCTCAAGCGTGCGTAAAATGTCCGCGACTGCCTGCCGACGCTCGGTGCGAAGCTGTGCTTCCAAACGCACAACCCGGCTCTGAAGCTCGCCCTCGTTCAATTCGCGGGGGGACAACGCCGAGAACGGGGAGGGGGATAACCGGGCCAACACCCCACGCAATTCTCGCGCGTGTTCGGCCAATGCGCGTTCGGCTTCACCCGCACTCGCGATGCCCGAGCCAATCTGTTCGACCGCCTTCATCAGCTGCCGAAGCACTGCGTGAGCTTCCTCATGCATGTTGGTCGCGCTCGGTCGGGGTGCCACTCCACTGATAGATTGGGAACTGCGTCCTTCGTCCGCGTAGGGCGAGGGCTCTGCGCCAGGCAGGGCAGAGGTGCTCGGCCCGTCCTCTTTGCCTGAGTTCGAAAGCATGAGCCTATGTATATACCCCAAAAAACGAGTGCCGTCCGTGCTTTACATAGATTTTCACGCCGAATGCGGTGGACACTCCGCTAACCTACCCGGTCGGTACTCGAGTGTTCCATGCCTAGCGCGCGCCTTACTACTCCCCCGACTCCTTCCCCAACCCCTGAGAGTGACCTCGATAAGCAGCTGGAGCGTCTAGCGTCTCGGGCTCGCGAGTTTGCTCGGGCGGCTATTTCCCAAAAAATCGCGTGGCTGCGCGCGGCGCGCGGCGGGCTTAGCCGGGTTTCAGCGGACTTCGCAGAGCGTGCCTGTGTTGCCAAGCACATCGATTTTTCCAGCAATCTCGCCGCCGAAGAA
>JBBRRP010000258.1:0-3384 GCA_038246305.1 Polyangiales bacterium
CACGCCCCTACGCGACTTCAGATTCGGTGCCCCAAGATTTTGGGGTTGGTCTGAAAAGGGGCGGAGGTAACAACCGGAAGGAAAAACCTGCGTCATGACTGAAAATAACGAAACCGTAGAAACAGTAGAAGCCACGCCCGCCGCCCCCGCAGGCTCACAGATTTTGCGCACCATGCGCGATCCCAACGCACCGATGACAGTGCGAGAGCTGTTCGATGCCGGCGTCCACTTCGGCCATCAAACGAAGCGTTGGAACCCGAAGATGCGCCCGTACATTTACGGCGCACGTAGCGGCGTCCACATTGTGGATCTCGATCAGACGGCGCGCCTCTTTAAGAAGGCGTTTGACTTCATCAACGATACCGTCTCTCGCGGCGGCTCAGTCCTGTTTGTGGGCACCAAGCGCCAGGCACAGGAAATCGTCAAAGAAGAAGCGATTCGCTCGAACATGTTTTACGTCACCAACCGTTGGCTCGGTGGCACGCTCACGAACTTCAAAACCATCAAGCAAGGCCTCGATCGTCTGCGCAGCATTGAGCGCATGCGCGAAGATGGCACCTACGAGCAGATCCCGAAAAAAGAGACCGTTCGCCTCGAAAAAGAGCGCGCTCGGCTTGAGAAGTACATCGGTGGTTTGAAGGGCATGGGCTCTTTGCCGCAGGTGATCTTCATCGTCGATCCGACGCAGGAAACGATCGCCGTCAACGAAGCTCGCAAACTCAAGATCCCGCTGGTTGCCATCACGGACACCAACTGCGATCCCGATGCCATCGATTTCCCGATCCCGGGTAACGACGACGCGATCCGCTCGGTGCGGCTGCTCACGGGCGCCGTCGCCGATGCCTGTGCACTCGGCACACTCCGCCGTCGCGATACAGCGAATCAGTCGCGTGGCGATCGTGGGGAAACTGGCGGCGGTGGCAATCAACGCCCCGAAACCACTCAGGTCTATCAAGCGCCCCGCATGCGTCAGACCGAAAACGCCGGCTGAAAACGGAGAAAATAGAATCATGTCCACAGTCAACATGCAGCAGGTCAAAGAACTCCGTGATCGGACCCAGGCCGGTCTCAACGATTGCAAGGCCGCACTCGTCGAAGCCGATGGCGACATGGAGAAAGCCGTCGAGGGCATCTTAAAGAAGGGCCTCGCCAAAAGCGCGAAACGCGCCGGGGCGGTCGCCTCCGAGGGCGTTGTGGTCACTCAGGTGTCCGCCGACGCGCACAGTGCCGTGATTGCCGAGGTGAATATCCAAACAGACTTCGCCGCTCGCAATGAGCAGTTCTTGGCGTTCGCGCAAGGCGTGGTCAGTGTGGCAGCAAAAGCCAAGCAAGGGGCTGACCTCAGCTTGGAGGCTTTCCCCGGAGGCGCAGCCACCGTCGAAGACACTCGCCAGGCTCTCGTGGGTAAGCTTGGCGAAAACATCACCGTTCGACGTTGGGAGCGCATTCAGATCGATGGCGCCGGCAAGGTGCACTCGTATGTCCACATGGGTGGCAAGATTGGTGTGCTCTTGGGCGCGCGCCTGGGCGACAAAGCAGCCGAAGCCAAGCCGGAGTTCAACCAGTTCTTGGACGACGTCGCGATGCAGATCGCCGCCATGGGTCCGCTCTTCCTCAAGGCCAGCGTCGTTTCTGACGATGCAAAGAAGAAGCAAACTGAGATTTACGACGCACAGCTGGCTGATGAAGGCAAGCCTGAAGCTGCCAGGCCGAAAATCATTGAAGGCAAGCTTGGCAAGTGGATGAAAGAGGTCTGCCTGCTAGAGCAGCCGAGCGTGATGGAGAGCGACAAGACGGTCGAGGCCATTCGGGCCGAGGTCGAGAAGAAGCTTGGCACCACGTTGGAGCTGGTGCAGTTCGTCCGTTTCGAACGCGGCGAAGGGATCGAAAAAGCGGCCGGAGATGACTTCGCCACCGAAGTCGCCAAGATGGCCGGCGGCGCCTGAACAGCTGTTTGTAGTCTGGAGCCCCCGTAGTGGAGGGGGTCCCTAAAACGCCTCCGAAGCTTTCTTTAAGTATCTGTAATTATTGATAAATGTAAGTAGTTTCGAACAGTTCTAGCCGCCCACGTCGGGGAGAGTTAGGCTGCCCTCCTCCTCCATAGTGTTAGTTGCCAAGGCCCGCGCAAGCGGGCTTTGGCGTATCTAGGGACCCTGAGTGTTACCGTCGTCCGACGCCGCAGCCGAGCAACAGATCACCGTTCGCAATCTGCTCTTGCAGGGCGAGCTGCTCAAGCTGCTGAGCGTTTTTTCGAAGGCGGACATCCCGTGCATCGTGCTGAAAGGCATCCCGCTCGCCAAGCGCCTCAACGTCACGCTGAATGAGCGCCGCATCCTCGACAATGATCTCTTGCTCAAGCGAGCCGACATCCCGCGGGCCGTGCAGCTGCTCAGTCAGCTCGGCTACCAAGCGCGTCCTTTCTCGAACCTTGACACCAACCTGAAGTTCAATTTCCAACACGCCCTGTTTGCGCGACGCCACGGCATGCCGATGGTTGCCGAGCTGCACTGGCAAGCCTTCACCCCGGATCTGTTCTCTGTCGACGAAGGCCTCGCCTGGCAACGCACCCGGCACATCGAAATCGATGGCCAACCTGTGCAGGTTTTCGATGAAACGCTTACGTTGATTCACCTCGCCGCCCATTATCTCCAGCACTCCTTCCATGAATCCCGCATCCTGCGCGACGTCGCCCGCGCCTGGAACGCCTTCGGAGCTAACCTCGATCTCGCGGATCTCAACGAACTCGCACACCAAACGGAGTGTCTCCCCGCCTTGGAATTCGCCCTCGCGACAGCTCTCGATCTCGGAATGATTCACCACAATCCGCTCGGAACCTGCCGGCGTGTGAAACTCCTACGAAGACTCCTGCCCGCGCACCAGCTCGCTGCTGATAGCGACAAGCGCGATTACACGCGCACTGTGCCGAGCTTCCTTCTTGGCAATCCAGGAGCCATCGCCAAGTGGCTGCAGCGCGCGCTGTTTCCCGCCGCTGAGCTCATGCCAGGACTGTACCCAGGAATGCAGGGGGAACCGCAAAGATACGTACGCTACTCGCGTTATTTCACGCGGCCATTTCGGCCTATCGCGCGGGCTTTGGGTTGGAAGTTGTAGTTTTTTTGTGCTCCCTAGAGGGTGAGAAGATGGTGCGGCCTGCCGTGCTCGCGTTGCTGCGCGCGGCAGAGGCCCTCCAACCTGTGCTCGCGCTCCTTCTGTTTGCTCGCTCGTGGCTGCCTGGTGCGCTCGGTGTCAACAGGCACTTAGAATTGATCCACTTTCAGGCATTAGGAATTGATCCACCTGGATCAATCAGTTGCCTGTTCTAGAGAGGTTCACCTCCGTGCCTGATTTCGGGCAGTGGGGCGTTGCCGGCCTGCTTCTTCTCCC
>JBBRRP010000259.1:0-3141 GCA_038246305.1 Polyangiales bacterium
AAATCAGCCGTGTCCGTCGCGACGCAGCTGGCGCCACCTGCTGCAGCTACGTCAAGTTCTAAGCCCGCGACTCCAGCGGCCTCCGCTAAGGCGGCGGTCAAACCAACCGTTTTCGACGATCGATAGGAAACCAAGCATGAACACGAAGTTAATCCTTGGGGCGTTGGCCCTCTTAAGCATCAGTCTTTTGTCGCGTCTAGCGGGCGCGCAGTCGAGCGCGGACGGGGCCGCGGCTCAGGCGCTATTCGATCAGGCCCGAGTGCTGATGGCGGAGGGGCGCGCAGCCGAAGCTTGCCCCAAGTTGGAAGAGAGCCAGCGCTTGGATCCAAAGAGCGGGACGCTCTTGAATCTCGCGAGGTGTTACGAAGAATCCGGCAAGCTCGCCTCTGCCTGGACGAAGTACTTGGAAGCCGCACCCGCAGCGCGGGCCGCCGGGAACCCGGAGCGTGAGGCAGTGGCAAGGGAACGCGCGGCAGCGCTCGCACCCCGTTTGGCGAAGGTGGTGGTGGAGGTGGATCCGAAGTTGAACGGATTGGCTGGGCTTGAGATCCGGAAGGACGGGGTTTTGATGGGAATTGCGCAGTGGGGTCTGGAGCTGCCAGCAGACGAAGGCACTCACAAGTTACTTGCTCAGGCCCCGGGCTACAAGCCTTGGGAAGGGTCGATCGTGGTGAAAGGTGAAGCCACGATCACCCGGGCGCTGGTGCCAATGTTGGAGGTCGATCCGACTGCCGATATAGGCGCCAGCGATGTGGGCGGCAGGGTTAACGTTGGGAAACCAAAGGGGCTCGGCCCCCAACGCATTGCGGCCATCACGGCCGGGGGCATCGGGGTGCTCGGGCTCGGCGGCGGCGCTTTTTTTGGATTAAAAGCGCGGTCCAAGAAGAGCACTGCTGACAAGTATTGCACAGGGTCGGATTGCACGAGTCAGGTCGGAGTCGACGCCGGGGACGACGCGCGCTCGGCCGGTACCGTTTCGACGGTGCTTGTAGCAGTTGGGGCAGTCGGCGTCGCGACAGGTGTTATCTTGTGGTTTTCGGATCCTGGAAGCGATGGGCGCGAGGGGGCGGCAGTAAGCGTGGGTTTGGGCTCGATTGAGCTAAAAGGAACGTGGTAAATGCGTATTAGGAAAGCTATTGTTCTCGGTATTCTAGCGCTTGGCGCGGCTTGCAATTCGATCTTGGGGACGGAGGATTCCTATCGACTGGCACCGCTTGCGATAAGTGACTGCGTGCTCAACAGCGATTGCGCGGAGGGCAAGAAGTGCCTCTTCAAGACGTGCAGCGTGGAGTGCAAGGGCGATCAAGATTGCGCGGCGGGGCTTCGGTGCTTGAAAGGTGAGGAGGGGATCTCGGCGTGCGTGTCGTCCACGCTGGCGGCGTGCGGGGGCGAGGGGCAGAGCTGTCCCACGGGGACAGTGTGCACGGCGGCGGGGACGTGCCGGAATGAGTGCAGTGGTGGCCAAGCGGAGTGTTTGTCGAGTCAGGAGTGTGTGGCGGGCGTGTGCGTAGGCGTGAGCGAGCGCGCTGGCGTGCTGGGGACGGGGGGCAGCGGAGCTACAGGGGGCAGTGGAGGCACAGGAGGCAGTGGAGCTACAGGGGGCAGTGGAGCTACAGGAGGGACGATGGGGTCCCTGACTGGGGGAATGTCCGGAGTTGGCGGTGGTGCCGGAGCACCCGCGATAGTATGCGTGGCGAATCAACTCGCGTGCGACGGGAACCGAGCGGCGCAGTGCAATCCGGAAGGGACAGGGTATCTGGCGGGCGGCATCCAGTGCTCAACGACGCAGACGTGTCTGAATGGAGCGTGTGAAAATCACATGTGCACGCCGAGTTCGGTTTTCTGCCAGGGGCAAGAGCAGAAGACATGCGCGGCGAATGGCCTGAATTTGACGAGCAAGACTTGTGATGTGAATGCCACCTGCACGGCCAACACAGGTTCGGATGCTTGCGTGTGTAAGCCAGGTTATTCGGGCACGGGCTTGAGCTGTGCGGCGACGCTGTGCGGTATCAACCAGTACGTGCAAGGCAATGCGTGCGTGTCGTGCGGAGCGGGGAGTACGAATGCGGCGGGAGATGATGCGTCGGGGGGCAACACGAGCTGCGACGTTCCTCCCAGCTGCCAGGGTCTCGCCGCCAACTGCGCTGGTGAAAACTGCTGTACGAGCCTGACGGTTGCGGGTGGCACCTTCAATCGAAGCAACGACGCGAGCTATCCGGCCACGGTCAGCAGCTTTCGGCTAGACAAATACGAGGTAACGGTGGGTCGGTTTAGGAACTTCGTGACCGCGGTGGTGGGCGGATGGACGCCCGGGTCCGGCTCCGGCAAGCACACGCACCTGAACGGCGGGGCGGGGCTTGCCAACACGGGCGGCGGCAACGAGCCGGGCTGGGACACGGCCTGGAACGGGAACCTACCCGCCGTGAAGACCACGTGGGACGGGACGGGCTCTCTAGCCTGCAACCCGACCTACCAAACCTGGACGCCGAGCAGCGGGGCGAACGAGACGAAGCCCATCAACTGCGTGAACTGGTACCAGTCGGCGGCGTTTTGCATATGGGATGGTGGCTTTCTGCCAAGCGAAGCGGAGTGGAACTACGCGGCAGCGGGCGGCAACCAGCAGCCGCAGTATCCGTGGTCGTTGCCCGCGAGCTCGACGACGATAGATTGCTCCTACGCGAACTATTACGGAGCCGCGGGTGGCATTAGCTACTGCGTGGCCCCCCCCAACGGCTCCACCAGCGTGGTCGGGTCAGTGTCGCCGAAGGGCAACGGCTTGTACGGTCAGTCGGACTTGGCCGGAAACGTCTGGGAGTGGAACCTAGACTGGTATTTAGTGCCCTACGCAATACAATGCAATAATTGTGCCAATCAAACGGCAGCTTCCGGCCGCGTGGTACGGGGCGGCTCATTCTACGACGTTGCGTCGGGGCTGCTCTCCTCTTACCGCGACCGCGGCGCGCCCGGCGGTCGCGGCAGCGGCCTCGGGCTGCGCTGCGACAGGACTCCCTAGAAATACAAGGCATGATTATTGCTAGAAATTTCTCCAACTGCAACCCTTGGCCCTTGTCTCTTGAACCCTTGATCAAAAACTCAAGAAGGCTGGAGGACCGCGATTGATGAAAGGAGCCCGATGACCGA
>JBBRRP010000260.1:0-3127 GCA_038246305.1 Polyangiales bacterium
ACCGCTCGAAGCGGGGCAACGCCTCTATGGAGCGGACCACCTGCAATTGGAAGAGATCGAGCGAATCGATTTGAGTTTGGCTGGTGAAGCTCAAGCGACTGAACTGGACCGATTTCTCTCTTTGCACCTTGGCCGCGTGGGGGCCCGCGTGCTTGCGGCAGACACCCTCGCTTTTGATCTGGGATTCGAGAGCTCTTTCTGCGATGACCACTTAGCCGAGATTCAAGCTGTCGTCGACGACGCGTTTGGGGCAAACCCAGAATACGCCCGCTTGATTTCGAAGGTATGGAGCGACTTCGTGTCCTACCTTGGTGGTTCTGGCGACGTCCCCCCGCTTTGAGTAGCAGTCGGCTTTAGAGTCCGGTGTTTATCGTAACTGTTCTTTCCGCCATTTGTTTTGCATAAGCAGCAGGCGTCAGCCCGCCCAGACTTTTCTTTGGTCGCTCCTGGTTGTATTCCCGGCGCCATGTCTCGATCACGACCTTGGCGTGGGTCATGCTGGTGAACCAGTGCTCGTTCAAGCATTCGTCGCGAAACCGGCCATTGAACGATTCAATGTAGGCGTTTTGATTGGGCTTGCCGGGTTCGATCAAACGCAGGGTTACGCCACGCGCGTGCGCCCAGACCACCATGGCGCGGCCGCAGAACTCCTTGCCGTTGTCCGTGCGGATCACCTTAGGCAGTCCACGCGTGGTGCGAAGCTGATCTAGGATGCGGGTCAGCGGATGTCCGCCGATCGCCCGTTCCGGCACGATGGCGACGGACTCATGCGTAGCGTCATCCACAATCGTCAGGCATTTGATCACGCGCCCTTCGGCGGTGCGATCAAACACAAAATCCATCGACCACACGTGGTTCGCAGCCAGCGGACGCACCAGCGGCGCACGCTCGGCCACAGGCACCTTCTTGCGCTTGCGCCGCCGCACCTGCAGCTTCGCCAAGGCGTACAGCCGATCAACCCGCTTGTGGTTGACCCGCAGACCGGCCTGACGCAGCTTCAGGTAGATCATCCCGGCGCCATAGCGCGTATGCCGATGTGCCAGGCGAACAATGTGCTCGCGCAACGCCACGTTGCGGTCCGGTACTGGCTCATAACGCAATGCACTGGCACTCATGCGCATTACCCGCAAGGCCACGCGTTCACTTAATCCCTTGTCCACGATCTCTCGCACCGCCAGCCGACGTGCCGGTGCGCTCACCACTTTTTTCTCAGAATTTCCCGCGTAACCTCGATCTCCAGCATCGACTCGGCCAGCAACTTCTTCAGCCGCGTATTCTCCGTTTCCAACTCACGCAGGCGCTTGGCCTCCGATACCGTCATGCCGCCAAATTTGCTGCGCCACAGGTAGTAGCTCGCCTCCGAGAAGCTGTGTCGCCGACACAGATCCTTTACCGAAAGCCCCGCTTCCGCTTCGCGCAAAAAGCCTATGATTTGTTCTTCCGAAAAACGTTTCTTCACGTCCAATCTCCTTCGTTGGGATTGGACTCTAAAGCGACGTGCTACTCAATCTTGGGGGGACGTCGGTGCGCGCAAGTTGCAGCTCGTCACTGACCACGCGGTAAATCAGCAACCAGTCCGGCTCAATGTGGGCATCTCGATAGCCGACCCAATCGCCTTTGAGAGGATGGTCTTTGTAGACCGGTGGCAAGGGCTTTTCTTCGACGAGCAGCATGAGCATAACCCGCAGCTTGTTGGTGTCCGTGCCCCGCTTTGTTGCGCGCTTCACGTCGCGCCGAAACGCAGAGCTTTGGACAGGATGCAGCACCTCAGATACCCAAATCCTTGAACATCGCTTCGGCACTATCGAAGCGTTTCCCGTTGCCGGCATCGAGTTCCGCCATCGCCTTGCGCGTTGTGGCGTTCGGCACCTTCAGATCGAACGGCAGCGCCTTTTCCTTTGCGGTACGGGTCAGCAGGATGCGTACGGCGTCGGAGACGGTCAGGCCCATTTCGGCGAGCACGATGGTAGCTTGGGCTTTAATGTCCTCGGCAATGCGAGCACGGACGAATGCATTTGCAGTCATGGTGTGTTCCTCATTAGAATTTTTACTGTATCTCAATTGAGCAACAAAAACTATGCTTGCTCCGTCGCTTGGATTCAGATGGGCTGCTCCGTCATCGTGCAGATTTTTCGGGCGCGGCGTTCACTAGCTATTGATCACGAATATCCGACCAGGTGATGCGTTTCACGAGTTGGGCCAGCGCCAAAATTTTGGCGGGTGTGGTGTCGTGGATCGTCAGGTGCCGGCTTGTCTTAAGTCGGCTCACGCAATGGCGGATGGGATGAAAGCGCTCAGCGATGGTGTAGTGTTTTGGGATTCAGTGAGCAATCGAACAGCGATCGATTTAAGCCTCGCGAAGTCATCCGAAGATGTCGCCATTCACGTTCGCTAGTCATTGATGGTCGAGGTCTTGCGACACGCCACGCCCCTTCGTAGCGTGCTCAATGCATCGTCGGTGTGCCGACAGTACAGCAGTGCTTGTGCTTGCGCCCGCTACCACACGGGCACGGTTCGTTGCGTCCTATCTTCGCCCCCTCGCGTCGCAGCGGCGTGTGCAACGCAGTGCGCCCGGGCGACTGGCGATGCGGCTCAAAATAACGATAGATCTTGGTGAGGCCCGCGATCATCATCTGCAGCAGTTCTTCGCGTTTGTCGGGTGTGACCGGCTTGGGCCGCAATGTTGGATCGGGGTCGTTCTCGTGCGCCAATAGCATGATCGGCAGCAAAGGGCCGCCGTACTCATCGCTATCGATCAGCTCGCCCCAGCTTGCCGCCCTGACGGCGACTCCGCGCAGGAAGCCCTGCGCCCAAGAGTTGCCATATGCAATGCCATCATCGCTTTCAAGCAGTATGGGCAGGTACACGTGCGGCTCCTTCTGGGTGCGAAGCAACTCGGCCGTAATCGTATTCCAGTGACGCATGAGCAGGCCCAAGATATCGGTAGCTTGGCCATTGCTGTTGAAGGCGAATTCCTCTCCCCAAACCTGTGGCAGATACTCGCTGGGCAGCACCATTTCCGGGCCGCAGATCAACGCAGCGAAGTAACCGTCGAGCGATTCCACGTTCATCGCCGATGGGCCTATGTCGTCGAGGAATTCGTTGAGCCGATCCAATTCGTCAGCGG
>JBBRRP010000261.1:0-3020 GCA_038246305.1 Polyangiales bacterium
AGATCGCCAATCATCCGAGCGTGGATTCGGCGATTGTCCATTGTGGGAGCGGGGAGATGCGGGAGCTTCTGCTCGGCGAGCCCTGGGTGAAGCATGTGGATACGGTGCAGGGGGTGATTGAGCTCGCTACGCTGGATGGCTTGATCGAGGCATGAGCCAGGCGCGTTTGAAAGCTGGAGTTGTCACGCTTTTTCCGGAGCTTTTCGACCCCTTCGTGAAGACGAGCTTTGTGGGGCGCGCGATTGAACAAGGCGTGCTCTCGATTGCGTTTGAGAATTTGCGCGACCACGGGCTTGGGAATCACCGGAATGTAGATGACACGCCCTACGGTGGTGGGTTTGGGATGGTGCTTCGGGCGGACGTGGTGGTGAATGCCATCGAAGCGTTGGAGCAGCGGCAAGGCGGGCGCATGCACCGCGTGTTGTTAACGCCGCGCGGTCGCCGTTTGGATCAGGCGTTGGCTCGAGAGCTTGCCGAAAAAGAGAGCTTGCTGCTAATTTGTGGCCGTTATGAGGGTTTCGATGAGCGGGTCAGTGAATTTGTGGATAGCGAGATCTCGCTCGGGGATTTTGTGTTGAATGGCGGCGAAGTAGTGGCTATGGCGCTTTTAGAAGCGGTCGTGCGTTTGCTGCCGGGCGTTTTGGGTCATGCAGAATCGACGGCTGAAGAATCCTTTAGCGTGGAGTGCGGCGGCCTCTTAGAATACCCGCATTACACGCGTCCCGTGGAATTTCGCGGGTTTTCGGTGCCGGAGGTGCTCCGCTGTGGCGATCACGAAAAGATTCGGCGCTGGCGCACTGAGCAAGCGGAGCAACGCACTCGTGCACAACGTCCGGATCTGGCCAAAGCCAAAAAGGAGCCGAGCCGATGAGACGCGTGAGCCTCGCTTTGGTGCATTATCCGGTGCTCGATCGGTCGCATGCGATCGTGACCACTGCCATCACCAACATCGATCTGCATGATTTGGCGCGCAGCGCCTACACGTATGGCATCGACGAGCTATTTATCGTTCACCCGATCACCGCTCAACGCACGCTCGCCGAAAAGGTGAAAAATCATTGGATCACGGGTGCTGGGGCCAAGCGCATCCCAGATCGCACGCCCGCGATGACAACGCTGCGGATCGTCCATGATTTGGAAGCTGCTGTGGCTGAGTTCGGGCGAGGCGAGCCCGTGGAATCTTGGGTGACGAGCGCGTCCGCGAACGGCAGCGAGCTTGGATTTGCCTCGGCTCGCGAGATCTTGGCTGAAGCTGGCCCTCCCGTGCTCATTCTGTTTGGTACTGGGTGGGGATTGGCGGACAGCGTTTGTCAAAATGCCGCCCAGAAGCTGGCGCCGATTCTTTCCGCGCGAGAAAATGGGTACAATCATTTAAGTGTGCGGGCCGCCGTTGCGATCACGCTGGATCGCTTGTTGGGCGTCGCGTAGCGAACGTCAACGCTGAAGGCGTTTTTGAACTGCGTGGCGTTGCTAACGTCAAAGGCGTGTTTGAATCATGGCGTAGCCAAGGTCAACGTTGAAGGCGTTTTTGAACTGAGTTCGTAAAGGCCAAAAGTTCTGGGCAGCGCTGACCAGGAGCAGCCCATTCGAACAGAGGTGATTCGATTTTGAGGCCCCCCGGGTTGGCTCGACGCAGTTCCACGAGTGCTACGCGTGCTTCGGCGTCGTGCCGGGGATGTATGAGGCGTAACCTTTTCGCAAATAAACCATGCGCTTCAGCCGTGCTCAGGAATGTTTGAAGGGAACGTGCGGGATAAACGAACATGGCTCGTGCTTTTGGCCCAGCTAGCGCTTGGGCTGCGGCGTTCACAAAAGGCCGTAGAGCTCCGAAGCGCGCTTGTCGTTCACTTGAATGGTGACTCGGACGGCCTGCTTTGGGTTCGAAAAATGGCGGATTTGCGACCACTAAGTTGGCTTGCTGCTGGAGAGCTTCCGGGAGATCACTTTGGTCGAGCGTGAGTTCTAGAACTTCGCCTTCGCAGCCTGAGGCGACCAAGTTGCGGCGGGCAAGCTCCGCGAGTGTAGGCTGGCATTCAATCAGGACGACGCGAAGCGAGTGATGGCAGTGTCCCAAACTGAGGCCAACGGATCCAACACCTGCTCCAAGGTCGAGCACGAGACCCGAAACTGGCATTGTTGCAGCGAAAGCCGCCAGCAACAGCGAATCGATGTTGAAGCGAAAGCCATGAACAGGCTGAAAAAGCCCTGGCGCGCCCTCAATCAGCAGATCTTCGGTAACTGGATCAATCAAGGCAGATGCAGCGATCGGTGGTTTCAGTTTGAGGTTTGAGGCAGACCCGGTATACCGGGGCCCCGTTTATCCCCATGAAGCTCTACGTCGGTCAAACCCAGTTTCCGCGTCGGCCCGAGCACTACGCAAAGCGCTTCAACTTTGCTGAAGTGCGCGCCGAGCCAGCACGGCTGCCGAAGCTCAGCGAGCTCAATCGAGCCCGCAAGGCGTTGCCCGCAGAGTTCCGCTTTGCCGTGATGTTGCCACGCGCGTGCGCAGCTTTGGAGCTAACTGCCGAGGTGGAGAAGAGCCTGGCGTTCGTCGAGAAGGTGATGGCTACGTTGGGAGCTGAGTGGCTGGTGCTGCAGACGCAGGCCAATGTGTTCCCGTCCGATCGAACGCGCCGCCGCCTGAAAGAATGGCAGGCACGCTTAGCGCAACCGGGGCGAAAGCTGGGTTGGGAGCCGCTCGGCGTTTGGGAGTGGGAAGAAGGTGAGCGCTGGGCCCAGGAGCTTGGATTTCATTTCATCACCGATGCCAGCCGGCAGCCGATGGCACCAGCAGAGGTTCGCTACGCGCGGATCCGAAGTCTCGGGGAAGCTGCGAAGCTTCGCCCGTACGCGCTCGAAGTGCTGGCAGAAAATCTAGACGCCTGTGAAGAAGCTGTGGTGGCGCTGGAAGGCGAAGATGCCAGCCGCGTGGCGCTCGCATTGCAGGAGATGCTGGGAGATGAGCGCAGAGCCGAACGGGCGCTCGCCGGCGACGAAGAAGACGACGAGTTCGAGGACGA
>JBBRRP010000262.1:0-2552 GCA_038246305.1 Polyangiales bacterium
CTTTGCTGGAAGTGAGCACCTCAGTGCGGAGATCTATTTGCGCGTGCATAACGCGGGCTCTTGGCCCCCAATTGAGTCGGGTTCACCGCTCCTTGAGCTTCGGTGACGTGGTTCGGAGGGTGCAGAGCGTCGTCGGCTACCTGGCCTGCTCTTGCTTCTGCTCCTCCTTCCGATCAATTTTGCACTTCGAATGTCTTATGCTCCCACGGCTGATTCTGACTGCATATTGAACGGGAGGCTTGGCTCGTCTCCGATGCGGGTACCGAGAAGTGCAGATTCAATTTCGCTGACACCGTGCGGATCGTCAAACTTGTCCGCCTCGCCCGGCACGGCAGTCCCGCAGCCGCTGGCGGCGAGTAGACAGCCTATCATCGTTCCGGCCCGCAGCGTTGCTCTGGTGGTGTTGTGATGAAAACAACTTCTCATTGCTTTTTCTCCCAGTCTTGAATCTGAAGTGCTCGTGTTTCGCTCGCCACCGTAAGCTCGCGCGCTTTTATATTGATGGACTCTTCAAGCCGTCAATACCCTAATTCAGATATTTGAAGCGTCGCGACGCTTGCTGGTTCTGCGGAAGCAATACGCGGCTTAAGGCTAACGGACGGTGCGCTAGGGTTCTCGCAATCGGTAACCGAACGCGCGCTCGAACCAGTGCAAAGGAAAAGTTCATGAAAGCCTGCACCTCAAGCTGTCCGGATTCGGTGCGGAAGTATCCTCCGCGAATCACCCGATAGCCGATAATGGTGTCGGGCGTGCGTCCCACGATTGACACCAGCTAACGGCCATGGTCCATTGAAGCAATGCAGAAGGACGCTAAGGTGCGAAGGGAGGCTGCTGGCCATAACACCCGCGTCTTCTCCACGTGTGTGGGCTTCCTAACTTGTGCGAGACTCCTCTTTGCGTGTGGCGGCCGCTATGAGTCAAAATCCGAGGGAACCGGGGGTGCGCTGGGCAGGAACCGCGTCGGAGACTCAGCGACGCCCCGTGGGCAATCAGGTAGTTCGGTGATGGGCGCCGAGACCGGGGGAGCGGTCGGATTGGGGGGAGCCGGTGTGGCTGGTTCCTGCGGGAATGGGGCCGGGGCAATGGGTACTAAAGTTGCGTGCAGCAGCTGCGGCGCGTCAATCGGAACTGTCTGCCGAGTCGATGAGTTCTGTGGGTATGGGGCAGTCGGAGCCTGTCGCGGCGCTACTGCCTCAGGCGCTTGCAAAAAGCGGCCCACGCTGTGCCCGACCCAGCCGCCGTCTGGAGCACCAGAGTCAACAGTCGTGTGCGGATGCAATGGATCGACTTACGCCTCCGCATGTGCGGCAAACGCCGCTGGCACTGACATCGCATTCGGGGGAACCTGTCTCGAGCGTTAACGTGAGTCCGCGGTGACGTCCGACGTACGGGCCGGAAGTGAACTGCGACTGCGCCAGGCTTCTCGAAAGATGCAATAGGGTGTTGCTTGTTCCGCCATCCACCCTTCAGTTTTCCCGCGCGGCACGAGGAGAGTTAACTCAATCGAGAGGTGCCCGGTGGGCTGAAAAGGGATTCGATGAGTCGATTTTTCGCTGGATTTTCCCGCGACTTGACCCCCCAAGGCCTCGGTGGTTTGGGTGTTTGGACAACGGAGGCACTTCCGGCTGGTCTTTAATTCGGTTTCTGACAGCGTCTGAGGACGCTCGTCGGAACCACCTAAACCTTCCGGACAAATCGCTTTGGTGATTCAAGTAGAGCACCCGTGACAGCAACTCCAGAACGTCCGCCCTCACCACAGGTAGCTCCTTTAGGACTCGTCGTGCGCGCTCCTGGAGCTCTATTCCCATGTCCCCCCGACGTTCGTGGGCGTTTGTCTCGCGGCTAAGCGTGAGAATCGTGGGTGGGCCGAGAGGGATTCGAACCCTCGACCAATGGATTAAAAATCCACTGCTCTACCGACTGAGCTATCGGCCCTGAATTTGCGAGGGCCTCCCTTACATCGAAACCTTGGGAGTCACTACCCAGAGTTTTAGGAAAAATCCGCTGTTGAAGGTCCGCCCGGAGAGGAAGGCGACAAAGCACGTTTGCCCTTGCCTTCTGCGCAGCAAAGGGGAACTCTAGCGCCAATCTGTTAGCCTGAGGAGCGCCGTCTTTCATGAAAAAGTTGCTGCCATGGTTGTCTTTCGGGGTCCGGTGTCTATTCGCCATTGGGATTGCGCCGGGCTGTGGCAGCGATGAAATTGGCGGTGCAACGGGTGGATCGGCGACAACCACAACCGGTGGCAGTGGTAATTCGCTCGGTGGAGCTGGCAGCAAGTCCGGTGGGGCAGCCAACACCGGTGGTACGAGCGCTGCACAGGGCAACATCAACGTAATGCTCGGTGCGCGTTGCGCCAACGATGCGGCATGCGGCACCGGTCTGAAGTGCCTCACGAGTGATTCGGGTGCTATCAGTGGCGGTGGGCCAGCAGGCGGCATCTGTACGGCGGATTGCACGGCAGATCCCTCGGTGTGTCAGAAGCTGAGCGCAAACGGGCGCTGTGTGAGCGACGGGCCGTCGGCGTTTTGCTATGAAGCGTGCTTCAGTGGAA
>JBBRRP010000263.1:0-2424 GCA_038246305.1 Polyangiales bacterium
AATCCTTGGCGTAGATAAACTGCTCACGCGAATCATAGGGAACTGGGTGAATGCCAGTGTCCATTCGAATTGCATCGCACGGGCAGGCCTCGACGCAGTAGCCGCAGAAGATGCAACGCAGCTCGTCGATCACGAATTTATCGGGGAAGCGCTCGTAGCCACGCCGCTTATCACCCTCCGGGTATTCGCCGGCTTCAATGTGAATGCACTGCGCCGGACACGCCGTGGAACAGCAGAGGCACGCTACGCAGCGGGGTGAGCCATCGTCGCGTTCGGTGAGCCGATGAACGCCACGGAAGCGCTCCGGATACGGGCGCTGCTGTTCAGGGTAGCTCACAGTATTGATACCGTCAGCGATCGCTTCGGTATTCGGATCGTTCCGCTGCCCGAGTACCATTTCTTTTGTATTCGTAAAGAAATGGCCCATCGTGATGCCGAGACCTTTGACGATCTCAGGCACGTAGGATTGAACAGAAGTGGTTCGGTCAGGTCGCTTGAGCGGTGTACCAACTACACCGCGGGGACCAAGAGGGCTCGCCTTCACTACGCCTCCATCCTTCTACTGTGGGTACCGCCACGAGCCTGCGCGTACTCGGCAGACGTGCTCGACAGCAATTGTTTCTTGTTGGGGGCTTTCATCATGAATTTGATGAAAAGCAGGAAACCTAACGCACCGCCACCGGCGAGCAGCGCCATGCTCAGGTTGGCGAGGTAACGCACCGCTGATGCCACAGTATCACTGGCGCCCTGCAGCAAAAGGATCACGACGCCAGTTCCGAGCACATTCAACAGGGACAGCGGCAGCAACCTGCGCCAGCCAAGTCGCATCAGCTGATCGTAGCGAAAACGGGGCAAAGTCCAACGAATCGACAGCTGAACCCAACAGAGAGCGATGATCTTCATGATGAAGCCAAGCACACCCAAAACCACGATCGCTCCGTGGGAGACCGCGTAATGAAGGTAGACCGTGCTGCCCAATGCCACATGGATGGCGCTCCGACCCACGAACGGGAGATGCCAGCCACCAAAGAAAATAGCCGCCATCAGTGCACTGGACGAGACGACGGCGATGTATTCCGAAAAGAAGAACATCGCGAACTTCATGCCCGCATACTCCGTGAAGTACCCAGCCACGATTTCACTCTCACCTTCCGGCAAATCGAAGGGAATGCGTTTGGATTCGGCAATCGCCGCGGCAAAGAACAGCACAAACGCGAAGGGCTGCACGAAGATGCCCCAAGCGTTCTGAGCTTGCCACTGAATCATCTCATCGACGCGGATGGTTCCGTACACCATCAGGGCGCCCACGAGAGTGAGGCCGAGCGCTACTTCGTACGAAACCATTTGACTTGCGGCGCGCAGACCTCCTAGCAAGCTGAACTTATTGTCGCTTGCCCAGCCGGCCAAAGCGGCACCGACGATTCCGGTGCCCGCTAGTGCAAAGAAATAGAGCAAGCCGACGTTGATGTCGAGCGCCTGCAGCTTGAAGCCGGTGCTACCTACTGGACACACACCTGATGAGCCAACGTGCGAAATCAGGGTGCTCAAAGACTTCACAGTAAAGGGCTGATCAGGTGCCGTATCAAAACAAAGAGCATCCCCAAACGGCACGACCCCAAGCACTACGAGCGCCGGAAAGAACGTGATGAACGGAGCGATGCTATGCAGCAGCCGATCAGCGCCAGGCGGGATGATATCTTCCTTGAACAGAGTTTTCAGGCCGTCCGCGGCGGGGTGCAAGAGCCCTGCTAGGCGCAGACCGATGCGCGGCTCGGCGTGCATGCTGACGGCCGCGTAGAGCGAGCCGCCAACGGCAGCAAGCCCAAAGAGCGCCGCACCAGCACCAAACGACACCTCACGCACCGTCGCGCCAAACTGACCGCGGCCGCTGGCCACAATCAATAGGAACAGCGCAACCTGCGCGACCATCCCGGCAAGCGCAATAAACCGCGCACCACCTAAGGCCGCAGCCAGACCTTCGGCAAAGCGATCAAAGCTATTTCGTGCCCCGCGCGTGTGTGCACCCGTAGCGATCAGCACCATCGTGAACCAGCTCAAGAAGAGCGCCAGCTCGCCAAATAGGAGCGCACTCAGCGTTGAGGGTGAGCCCGTCTCTGGCCTCAGAGCCTGGGCGCCGAACAGCGTGGCCCCAGTTGCGCCCACGGCCCCTAGCACCAAAATTGCCTGGACCATTCGCGTCGGCAGCCAAATCACTGCGCGATTAGGCCCAATGCGATCCTGCATCATGGCGCCCTGACGCCTATCCGTCCAAGTTAACAGCACACCTAGATTCATCCCAAAAAGGACAACAAAGGCGGACTTAGCGGCTATCAGCAGCGGCCAGATGTTCATGTCCCAGATCAAGGGCTGAGGCTCTCTTCTCGGGAAGGATCGTCCCACCTTCCGGGACGATCCATCCCGAGA
>JBBRRP010000264.1:0-1870 GCA_038246305.1 Polyangiales bacterium
AGTCGGTGATTTTGAGGAGGCCGCCGACTGCTTCAACCGATGCCGGGCTAAGGGACTTCAGGGCTCCAACACGGACTTCCTGATCTGCGCCGCGGCGCTACGCAGAAACGCAGCAATTTTAGCAACCGATCAAGACTTTCGCGGGTTCTCCAAAGTCCTAAACCTCACCCTTTACGAGCCGCGCTGATGCGATCAATTAATAGTCCTCTGGTTTCAGGACCGGTGCTTGCCCGCCTCACATAGTGAGGTATTGTGAGTCACATGGCGAGTCACGCGAATCAGCTGACATTACCGGGCGTCGGCGCGCGGGTGGTAGCGGAAATTCAGCGGGTGGCGAGAACTAAGGGCGTCTCTCTGAACAAGGCGGCGCTCAGCATTCTGGAGCGGGGGGCGGGCGTCCAAGCGCCGGTGGATCAGGAACGCCGCATTGGAAGCTCGTTAGATCGGTTCATCGGCGTCTGGACCGCCGCGCGGGCTCGCGCCTTCGAACGTTCGACGAACTCCGTGGAACAACTCGACGAAAAATTTTGGGATGATTCGTTTGCTCGACACGAATGCGTACGTCGCGTTGCTCAAGAGTGATGGCAGAGTAGCAGGCTTGGTACGCGCTTCCGAAGAGCTCGTCATCTCCATGGGCGTCGTTGGAGAGCTTTTATGGGTTTCGCAACGGCAATCGCTACGACGAGAATGTATCGCTGCTTGACGATTTTCTGAGTGATCCCTGGGTGAGCTTGCTTCAAGTAACTCGTACGACTGCTGATCGTTTTGGTAGGATTGCGGCGGCGCTCCGCAAGGCGGGAACCCCGATCCCGACCAATGACGTTTGGATCGCTGCGCACGCATTCGAGAGTGGCGCCGAATTGGTTTGAGCGGATCCCAGGCTTGCCAGCGTTAGTCCTCTGAGCCTGCCCATCAGAGCCTTATAATCCGTTACGCCACACTTCCCGGGCCGACGGCGACCGACTTATTTTTCAAAGCTTTTCCATCTTCGGAGGTCTCTCAGATGCGCAGCAACACCTGCGCTATAGCCAACCCACAACAGAGGCCCCATGCGAACCCTTGGTATCATTCTCACCCTATCCCTCGTGTGTGCCCCCCTCCACGCCCAGCCAAAAATGCGCCAGGTCAGCTCCACGGCGACACAACACCAGGCCTACGTCTTCGACGACGATCTCATGCAAGGGCAAAGCGCTTTCCCAAGTGGGCAAACCCTCAGAGTGCGCAGAAACGCAGGTAGCTCGCTTCTGATTCGTCCGCGCAGCGAGTTCCTGCAGGAGCTGCGCAAGAGCGTGGAGAATATCTAGGCGGTGAAACTAGAAGTTGGAATCGAGCCAAGTCGCCGGATTTTATCTTTAATTTGGAATTCGATGCTCCTCCCACCGTGAAGCTGGTGCGGCCGGTCGTGCTCGCAAGCTGCGCGCGGCCGAGCCCCTCTTCGCCGGGCTTCACGCGCCGGAAACTTACAGTGGCGCACTCGAGACGCGCTGTGCGCGGCGGAGAGGGCTCTTCGCAAGATTGTCGGCGCAACACGTCCTCGAACGAGAAACCCTCCACGGGGCCAGTGTGTGCTCGGTGAGTGCTCGTCGCGGATGTTCCGAGACGGGCTCCCGGCATTGGTGCTAGATCAGCGAGTTCGCGGTTGGGTCTCGCATCCGGCGGACTGATCCGGGAGCGGATGAAGCTTCGCGCGCGACAGGACTTGCAAACGCCAGCCGGGCGTTCCAGCGTGACACTCCGCGCATTTCCCGACCTGCCCCTGGAAGTCGGTGATTTTGAGGAGGCCGCCGACTGCTTCAACCGATGCCGGGCTAAGGGACTTCAGGGCTCCAACACGGACTTCCTGATCTGCGCCGCGGCGCTACGCAGAAAC